>CANRTU010000005.1 GCA_947642745.1 uncultured Eubacterium sp. | reverse complement strand
CTAGAGCACACGGTTCATACCCGTGGTGTCGAGGGTTCAAGTCCCCCTCTCGCTATTAAAAATGCGGACAAAGTATTTTGTCCGCATTCTTTGTATCTCCAGTACTTTCTATAAAACGCCTGTCCTGTCATATATTTTCACTTTTGTTATTTTGGTTCCTTCTGCCAAAAACGTTTTCTTTATATAAAAAGTTAATGCAAAATTAAGTCAGAATGTTTATAATATATACAATAAGCTGGGAGTATTCCCAGATCATAGGAGGTTTGTCTGTATGAAGTACAAAGCATTATTAATGGGAAACAACCAATCGATCATTAACGATTTTTTTCTGCAGTTAAACGACTATTTTGAGTGTCAGAATACTTCAAACCGTTTTGACGATATTGCCTGCCATTTAAAATATTTTCAGCCAAATGTGTTAATATACTGCATGACCAGCGAAACCCGTGATACCATGACCCAGATGGTTACATTAAAGAAAGACAAAGTCCACAGACGGTGCCCTTTTATTATTATCGGAACACAGGAAGACTGTGATGAATTCCGCAGACTGTCCGTGGATACCGCAGACCTGGAACTGATCCGGCCGATAACCACCGCCCAGATCCGCGCGAAAATCATCCAGTATATGGAACATAACTTTGGCCCGGCCGATATCAGTGAACCGGAACCTCCCATCGCTTCCATACTGCCCGCCTCCGCCAGTGATCACCGTTCCCTTTATGATACGCTGGACCCACTTTCCACAGGACTTCCTACTCCTGCGGCAGTGATTGGCGCAGCGGGCGCGCCAGTACCGGCTCCGGCTGCAGACAACGCACAGGCACGCCGGCATATTCTCGTCATCGACGATGATTTCCGTATGCTCAAGCTGATCAAACGGTATCTGGACGGGACATATGATATTGCTACTGCCATCAGCGGCAAAGTAGCTATGAAATTCCTGGAAAACAAGACTACAGACCTTATTCTGCTGGATTACGAGATGCCGGAAGAAAACGGTCCCGCCGTACTGGAAAAACTGCGGAACAACCCGTTCACACAAAATATACCAGTTATATTTTTAACCGGAATCAACGACGCAAAAAAAATCCGTCAGGTACTGGCGTTAAAACCCCAGGGATATCTGTTAAAACCGATTGACAGGGAAAAGCTGGTGGAATCCATTCAACAGACTATCGGCTAAATTTCTGAAGGAGTATTTCTATGGATGACAGTTTATATTTAACCGATTTAATTGATCTGGACATTTTACAGGAAATGCAGGAATCATTTTCGAAAATGACCGGAGTAGCCGCTTTTATTACCGATGCGGACAGCGTATGCGTAACAGAAGGTTCCCGTCTGACAAGATTTTGTAATAAATTTATCCAGTCCACCGCTACCGGCTGTGAACGGTGTAAAAAATATAACATAATCGGTACCAGACTCGCTTACAAACAGGGTACCACCGCTACATACCGCTGCCATGCGGGGCTGGTGGCGTTTGCCGCCCCTATTATGGCGGGAGACCGGCTGATCGGATGCTTCCATGGCGGACAGTTTCTGGACAAAATGCCGGACAGGGAAAGCATTCTGTCGCTTGCGGAAGAGCTTGGCACCGACCCGGAAGGTTATGTGGCCGCCTGTCAGGAGCTGCCGCTTCTTTCTCCCGGCAAAATCCAGCAGGCCGCCGTACTTTTGCATACTACTGTAAATGCCCTTTCCAGCATTGCTTACCACAATTATATTATTCTGCAGGAAAATGATAAAATCCGGCGTTCCGTAAACCTGAAATCAGATTTTCTGGCAAACATGAGCCACGAAATCCGTACACCGATGAACGCAATTATAGGTATGGCGGAAATGGCGTTGCGGGAGGCTCTGCCCCAGACTGCCCAGGATTATGTCATCCAGATCCGCAATTCTGGCAAAAGCCTGCTTGCGATCATCAATGATATTCTGGATTTTTCCAAAATCGAATCCGGAAAAATGGAAATCAACATGGCGGAATACAATCTACTGTCACTGTTTAACGACATTACGAATATCGTCATGTCCAATATCTGCAACAGTCATAAACATGTCCAGCTCATTCTGGACATTCCTCCGGATATGCCTTATGAAATGCTGGGGGACAGTCTGCATATCCGGCAGATATTTTTAAATCTGGCGAATAACGCAGTTAAATTTACAAAAGAAGGTTATATATTTATCCGTGTAAACCCCGTCTGGAAAACAGAAGATGAGATCATTATCCAGTCGTCCATCCAGGATACCGGTATCGGCATCAAAAAAGGAGACATGGATAAATTATTCAAGTCTTTTCAGCAGGTGGACAGCAAGCGGAACAGAAATCTGGAAGGAACGGGGCTCGGGCTTGCCATCAGCCAGCGGTTGCTGCATCTTATGATGGGTTATATTGAGGCAGAAAGCGAATATGGAAAAGGAACCACCTTTTCTTTCAGTCTGCCCCAGCGCATTGCCAGAAGCCGTCCATGTATTACATTAAAAGAACCTCTCCCGAACTACACTCTGGGACTGGTAGACGACCCGGTATTTGAAACCCAGCTTCGCAAAGATATAGAAAGGCTGAATGTAAAATTTCATTCACTGAAATCCGAAGAAGAACTTGCTGACGCCTGTCAGAACTATGGGGCAGATTACCTGTTCATCGACCACCTGCTGTATACAGAATACATAGAATCATTTTTGAAGGAACATCCACAAATCATAGCTGTGCTGATGATCGACTTTAATAAATCCCTGCTTTCACAGCTTCCTAATGTGATTATCGCAAGAAAACCTGTATACACCCTGAATATCAGCATGATCTTTAACCATGAGAACCTGGATATTATATACAACAATGTGTCTGATACAGATTATGAATTTATCGCTCCGGAAGCTCACATTCTGATTGTGGATGATAATACGGTGAATCTGACTGTGGCAGAAGGTCTGCTAAAGCCGCTCAAAATGCAGATAGATACTGCTCTTGGAGGAAAAGAAGCCATTGAAAAATCCTCTGTCTGCGACTATGACCTTATTTTTATGGACCATCTGATGCCGGATCTAAACGGAATAGAAACTACTCATGTGATCCGTCGTTTTTATAATCAGTATGAAAATGTGCCAATTATCGCATTTTCCGCCAATTCTTCTTCTGAAATGCAAATGATGTTCTTAAATGAGGGTCTGAATGACTGCGTGGCCAAACCTTTTGAACTGCGGATGCTGATTTCCAAGCTGAACCGGTGGCTGCCAAAAGAAAAGATCCAGAAACTGCACACGAAAACCTTTGCGGACACGGAACTCCCTTCACAGACGTCTTTTCTTTCTATTGACGGACTGAATACGAAAGCCGCACTGAAACTGCTGGGCAGTGAAAAAATATTCTGGGCCGCACTGAAAGACTACTACAGCGTCATCCGCAAGAAAGCGGAACAGATCCGCCAGCTGGAACAAAACGGGGACTGGAAAAACTATACGATAGAAGTCCATGCGTTAAAAAGCTCCTCAAAACAGATTGGAGCCCTGGAGCTGTCCGCACTGGCAGCTGACATGGAAGAAGCCGGAAATGCCGGAGATGTGGAGCGAATTCACCAGCATACCCCGTCGCTGATTCATCAGTATCTGAAATATGACCAGATTCTGTCGCCTTATTTTACCAGTGACACTGCCGCCTCTGTTGCAAAGCATACAATTTCTCCGGATCAGCTGCAGCAGATCTTTCGTTCGCTGCGTACCGCCATGGAAGATCTGGATATGGACCGTATGGATGCCGCCATGTATGAAATGTCCCGCTATCATTTTGAGGGCTGGCAGCAGGATTTATACGAACAGTTAAAATCCGCCGCAGAAGAACTGGATGTGGACACCTGTGAATCTGTACTGGACAGCTGGGCACAGAAAGAGCAGGAACAAACTATGCCGTAAGGAGAATTATGAAAGACAAATTATCTTTGATTGATTTAATAGACGCAGATACACTGATTCCCCTGGAAAAAGCATTTTGCGAAATGTCAGGCATGGCCGCCCAGATATTCGATCCACAGGGCATGCCAATTACTGCGCCCTGCAACTCCAGCGAACTGTGCCGCCTGATCAAAAGCACCCAGTCGGGACGATCCCGGTGTCTTACCTGTAACCAGCAGGGCGCCGCAATGGCGAAAGAACAAAAGTCTGTCATTTTTTACCAGTGCCACGCCGGCCTGATTGATTTTGCCGCTCCGATTATTATCAATGACGATGTGCCCGGTTATTTTATCGGTGGTCAGATACTGACAAAAGCGCCGGACGAAAAACATGCCCTGCGGGTCGCCCATGAAATACATGTGGAACCAGACAAATATATTGCCGCCCTGCGCAGGCTTCCCATTGTTACAAAGGATCAGATCCACCGTGCTGCGGATTTTTCACATACGCTGACAAATATTATATCAAAAATTGGCTGCAGTCGTTACAAAATATTACAGTTCAATGAAGAGCTGGAACGAACGACCCAGTCCAAATCAGATTTTCTGGCAAATATGAGCCATGAAATCCGAACGCCAATGAATGCCATCAGCGGTATGTCTGAAATGGCATTGCGGGAAAATCTGCCACCGGCCGCAGCGGAATATGTCAGCCAGATCAAAGCAGCCGGACAGTCGCTGCTTACCATACTGAATGACATTCTGGATTTTTCCAAAATTGAAACCGGAACCGTTGAGATTCATCCGGTGGAATACGTGCCAACTCTGCTGGTAAATGATATTTCCAGTACGGTTTCCACCCGAATTGGTGAGAAAAATATAGAATTTGTGGTAGATATGACTCCCGGCCTGCCGGAAATGCTGCTGGGCGATCATGTGCGGCTGAACCAGATCATTTTAAACCTTACGAATAATGCCGTTAAATTTACCCACCGGGGACAGATCCGGTTAACAATAGATTATGAAATCGTAAATCCGGAAAATCTGTTACTCCATATCTCTGTAGAAGATACCGGCATAGGTATCCGCAAAAACGATATGGATAAACTGTTTGACGCATTTGAGCGGATTGATCTCAAACGGACCCGCAACATTGAAGGCAGCGGTCTGGGCCTTGCGATTACCAGACAGCTGCTAAGCCATATGGACGGCGACATCCATGTGGAAAGTGAATTTGGAAAAGGAAGCTGCTTTTCCTTTTCTGTTCCGCAGAAAATTGTCAATGACACCCCCAGCATCACCCTGCGCAATCCGCAGTCAGTCTGCGCAGCCGGACTGGTCACTAATATTTACGTGGCTGACCAGCTGCTGCTGGATATTGAACGACTGGGCATTTCCTATATGCCGTTACATTCCTGGGAAGAACTGCAGAACCTTTCCAAATATAAAGTCAATTATCTTTTTATCGAACATGGGCTGTTTATCCGGGAAGTAGAAGATTATGTACGGGAGCATCCGGATCTTACCGCTATTTTAATGATTGATTTTAATACAACGCTGAAAACAGACCTGCCAAACCTGCTGATCGTGAAAAAACCGCTTTATTCCATGAATATTGCGAATATTTTCAACGGCGAGCTGCACACGGATATTTCCATGGAAGAAACCGGTCTGTTTGACTATATCGCACCAGCTGCCCGGATACTGATCGTGGATGACAACACCGTGAATCTGACGGTTGCCGAAGGTCTGCTGGAACCGCTGGAAATGCAGATTGATACAGCCACAAGCGCAAAGGAAGCCATTGACAAAATATCCAGACATTCCTACGATCTGATATTTATGGATCATATGATGCCGGAAGTAGACGGCGTGGAAGCTACCCACATCATCCGCAGCTTTTATCCCGGTTACCGGAACACGCCGATTATTGCATTATCCGCCAACGCCGTTCACGGCGTCAAAAAACAGTTCCTGGAAGAAGGCATGAACGATTTTGTTCCAAAACCAATAGAGCTGCATGTGATTCTTACAGTACTGCGCCACTGGCTGCCGAAAGAAAAAATCCAGCTGGTAACCCCGTCTGCCGGCGCCCCTTCCAGAAAGCATGAACAAAAACCGGAAATACTGATTGAGGGACTGGATACAAAAGCCGCCCTCAAACTGCTGGGGACGGAAAAACTGTTCTGGGATGTTTTAAAAGATTATTACCAGGTCATCCGCAAAAAAGCGGTCCTGATTCACGAACTGGAACAGACACAGGACTGGAAAAACTATACCGTCGAAGTCCACGCTTTAAAAAGCGCTTCCAGACAAATCGGCGCTACAGAACTGGCGGATCTGGCAGCCCGCATGGAACAGGCTGGCAATGAACACGATGAAAGCCTCATCCACAAGTATACTCCCGCTCTGCTTAAACAGTATCTGGCTTATGATACCATCCTGAAACCATATTTCGAAGAGCCGCGGGACGAATCCGGCATAGCAAAACCACCTGCCACATCAGATGATCTCCGGAAATTCTTTGATCTGCTCCGGACAGCCTTCGATAATCTGGATATGGACCAGATGGAAGAGGTCATACAGCAAATGAAACAATACGCTTACGACGGAAACCAGCAGGAACTATTTCAACAGCTGTGCGGCGCTGTAGAAGAGATTGATACAGACGCCAGTGAGGATATTATCAAAATGTGGGAACGGATTACAGGATTATAAGATCATAACTGTCCGCTGGCGCTGTTACACCGTCAGCTTCCTGACCAGATCAGATCGTGTTTGAAAAATACTTTCCGTGAGATGTACCCTGAAGGACATGATATACTTCACAGTTTGTACCCTAAAGGGCATAATTTTCAAACACGTTCTGGCAATTTATCCGCAATACTGCCGCAGACAGAAACGGCCGCCGCTATCCGTGGTCTGCCGGACGGACTGCGGCAGTTTACGGATATTTAATAATCTTTTGTCGTTTTTGTCTTCATACGTACAAATATATATTCTGTTTTACTGGAAAGTTCTTTACTATATGTAAAATCCATACTATGAAACTGTCTGATTTCTTCCGGATCTTTCACGTTGTTTTCTGCCATAAACCGTACCATTTCACCCCGGGCCATTTTAGCCAGCGTGGCTTTCTGCCTGGCCTTCCCTTCCGAAAGTTCCATAAATGAAACTGTAATCATCTGGTTCTGCGGTGTCATATATTTTTCGATACATCGTGAGTACTCTCTGGACGCCAGGTTGACAATAATCCTGTCCCGGTCTGTCAGACTGCGGCAGAGCCGTTCTCCCCAGAAACCATACAGATCCTTATGACCGTTTACTGCCAGCTTTGCCTGCATTTCCAGCCGGTAAGGCGTGACCCCGTCAAAGGGTTTTAACAGCCCGTAAAACCCTGACAGAATCCGCAGATGGTCCCTGATATAGGAAAGCGCCCCGGATGTAAATAACCCGGGCGCCATGTACTGGTACTGAAGACCTTCGTATGCCAGAACCGCCGGTGTGAGCCCCTGTTCCAGGTTCATATTCTGAAAGCGGCTGTAATTTAACTGAGCCAGCTTATCGTTGCACTTCCACAGCTGCTTTGCCCCGTTAAAATCCAGCGCCCGGATATGCCTCATCAGAATTCCCGCATCCTCCAGAAATTCCGGCAGTCCTTCTATTGCAAAAGTGTCTGTCTCCACTTTCATTTTTTTCGCCGGTGATATGATAATTTTCATTTTCCGTTCTCCGCTAACAGCTTCTCCACCAGTTTTACACATCCGGCTGCATCTGCGGAATAACCGTCCGCACCGATTTCAGCGGCAAAACTTTCGTTAATGGCTGCGCCTCCGATAATTATTTTTCCAGTATACCCTTTCTCCTTTGCCAGCGCCACCACATCCTGCATACGCATCATGGTAGTAGTCATCAGCGCTGACAGCCCGATTACCACAGCTCCTTCCCTGACCGCAGTATCCACGATCTGTTCCGCCGGAACATCTTTGCCAAGGTCAATCACATGATAGCCGTAATTACGCAGCATTAATACTACAAGGTTCTTGCCAATATCGTGAATGTCGCCTTCCACTGTAGCTACTACCAGCACCGCAGCGTCTTTTTCCCCTTCCGCACGCCGGATCTGCGGTTCCAGAAACTCAATGGCGATTTTCATGGCTTGCGCGCTGGCGATCAGCTGGGGCAGAAAATATTTCTGCTGGTCAAACAGTTCTCCTACTTCATTAATAGCTGGTATCAGATACCGGTCTATCACCTGCTCCGGCAGTGTTCCTCTTTCCAGCTCCGCTTTCGTATCATTCAGAATATGTTCCTTTGCTCCCTGAAGGACTGCCTGGTACACAGGACTGGTTTTGCAGACGCCTTCCGCATCCCCCGCTCCATTCCCGCTGCCAGATCCCCCGGTTCCTCCATGATCCGCTTCCCCGGCCAGACCGCCGTTTCCGGCTCCCGCCGCACATACAGCCTGTGCCTGCTGCCTGCGCTTTTCTTCTTCCTGCTTTCTGCCATAGCGCTGCATACGGCTGATATAGCGCAGATCGCTGCCTGCTTTATGCAGCAGCATGTCTGAGGCGGCAGCCGCATTCATCAGCAGATCCTGGGACGGACTGGCAATCGCCATGGTCAGTCCCTGTGCGATTGCCATGGTCAGAAAGGCGGTGTTTACAAACGGCCGTTCCGGCAGTCCGAAAGAAATATTGGACAGTCCGCAGATCGTCGCCAGACCCAGCTGGCTGCGGCAGTAGCGGATCGTATCAAAGCATTCCAGCGCCGCCGCCGGATTCGCTCCCACGGTAGCCACAAGCCCGTCCACAATCATGTCTTCTTTTGAAAATCCCTGCTTCAGCGCTTCGTCCAGAATATGGTGCACAATCTCCCGTTTTTCCTCCAGCGACTCCGGCAGCCCCCGGTCTGAGAGCGGGAGCAGGATAAACATGGCGCCGTATTTTCTGGCTATTGACAAAAGACGTCCCATTTTTTCCTGTTCCAGGGAAATGGAGTTGATCAGTGCCCGGCCGGGATATTCCCTCAGCGCCGCTTCTATGACTTCCACATAGCTGGAATCAATGCAAAGAGGACAATCCACTGCCGAAGTCACTTCCCGGACTGCTTCCAGCATCATTTCCTTTTCATCAATTCCGTTCATTCCCATATTGATATCCAGAATTTCCGCACCGTTCTGCTCCTGTTCCCTGGCCATGGCACATACCATTTCCAGGCTGCCCTCCTTTAACTGTGCCTGCAGCTTTTTCTTTCCTGTGGGATTAATGCGCTCTCCAACCACCTGAAACGGCCCGTCCAGGGTAATCTCCACAACCTTCCGCTCCGAAGCCAGCACCCGTCTCTTTCCTTCATGAACAGGAACCGGTTCCATATCCGCCACTGCCTCTGCCAGCGCTCTGATATATTCCGGCGTAGTCCCGCAGCATCCCCCTATCACAGAAGCGCCGGCCTGAACCAGAGCCTTTCCCGCAGCCGCAAATTCCTCCGGCGTAGTCCGGTATACTGTTCTGCCATTTTCCAGTTCCGGCATTCCCGCATTCGGTTTTGCCAGCAGCGGAATACCAGCATATTCATACATTGTTTTTACAATCTCCACCATCTCCTGCGGACCAGTGGAACAATTAAGCCCCACAGCGTCCACACCCAGACTCCGGAGTACTACCACTGCGGTCTGTGGATCAGTCCCAAACAGCGTCCTGCCGTTTACCTCAAAGGTGAGGCTGGCCATAACCGGCAGATCACAGGTTTCCCTGATGGCAATAACCGCCGCCCTGGTTTCCTGCAGGCTCATCATGGTTTCCACCACAAACAGATCCACACCGGCTTCATACAATACTTTTGCCTGTTCTTTATATACATCCACCAGCTGCTCAAAGTACAGATCTCCCAGCGGATACAGCTGGCGGCCTGTCATGGTCAGATCTCCCGCTACAAAGGCTCTGCCCGCAACAGCTTCCTTTGACAGCCGTACAAGCCCGGTATTGATCTTTTCAAGCTGGTTCTCCAGCCCGTATTCCGCCAGCTTAATGCGGTTGCCGGTAAATGTAGGCGCATATAAAATGCGGGAGCCTGCTTCCACGTATTCCCGCTGTAATTGTTTCATAACTTCCGGGTGATCCAGTATCCACTGTTCCGGACAGACCTTCACCGGCATACCTGCCTTTTGAAGGTTTGTTCCGGTGGCGCCGTCCAGAAGCAGGGGCGCTTTGCTTATCAGGTTTTTTAATTCATTTTTTGTCATCTTCCGGTATCTCCTCCCGAACACAGTTTTTCAATTTTGCACTGATGTTTATTATAATATGACCGTTCCGTTTTGGCTACCCTTTTTCTGAAACTTACGGACGGGTCCAGCTTCCGGGTCCGGGTCTATACTTTACATTGCTCTGCTCTGTTTATCCGCCTTACATTCCGGACACATCCCGCAGCAGTTTTACATTTTCCACCACCGCATCCGCAGCAGTCCGGATATCTTCCCTGGTCGTTGCCTCACCCAGCGTCATGCGCAGCGTGCCCGCCGCCAGTTCCGGCGTCCTGCCAATGGCAATCAGCACATGGGAAGGTTCCTCAGAGCCTGTAGAACATGCGGAAGCCGCAGAAGCGCAGATATCCTTTGCGTCCAGCATCAGCAGCAGCGTTTCCCCTTCGATTCCCTCAAAACTGAAATTCACATTATTGGGCAGTCTGTTATAGCGGTCCCCGTTGAGCCATGCGCCGGGAACCCGGCGTGTAATCTCGTGTATCAGCATATCCCTGAGCCTTGTCTCACGGTAAATACGTTCTGACATATAGCGCATGGCCAGTCCGGCAGCCGTTCCAAGCCCCACAATTCCCGGCACATTTTCCGTTCCGGCCCGTCTGCCCTGTTCCTGTCCGCCGCCATGAATAAATGAAGCCGTCTTTACCCCGTCCCGGATATACAGAAAACCGGTACCTTTCGGCCCGTAAAATTTATGTCCGCTGGCGCTTAACAGATCCGCCTGATAGAAATTCACATTGACCGGCACCTGCCCGTATGCCTGCACGGCGTCTGTATGAAACAGTACATCATGCCGCCTGGCGATCCGCCCGATCTGCGCCACCGGCTCAATCGTGCCAATTTCATTGTTGGCGGTCATTACAGAAATCAGCACCGTATCCGGGCGGATCGCCTCTTCCAGCTGCCGCAGCCGGACAAATCCCTGGCTGTCTACCGGCAGATAGGTGATTTCATATCCCTGTTCTTCCAGATATCTGCATGTATTCAATACTGCATGATGCTCAATCTGCGTCGTAATAATATGGCGGCCTTTGTCCCTGTACGCCTCCGCAGTGCCCTTGATCGCCCAGTTATCGGACTCGCTGCCGCCAGAGGTAAAATAAATTTCCCCGGGCGACGCATTCAGGGAATGGGCAATAATCTTTCTCGCACGCTCTATGGCTTCCCTGCTTTTATCCGCAAATTCATATACAGTGGACGCATTTGCGTAATCCCTGGCATAATAGGGCCTCATATCCGCCGCCACCTGTTCCGCCATTGGCGTCGTAGCCGCATGATCCAGATATATCATAGTGTTTCCTCCCATTGATTTTTCTAATCACTCATAAAATTCTTTTTCTCTCATATATTTTATAAGACGAATCAGACCCGTTTCGTTATTTTAAAATAAAACCCGCCTGAAAGGATGATTCCATGCCCCGTTTTTCTTCCCTGAAAAAATATACCAGCCATCCCATACTGCTGGGTACTGCCCTGCTCACCATTACCGGACTGACCAGCAGGGTGATCGGCTTCTTTTATAGAATATTCCTGTCGCATACAATTGGTGCGCAGGGAATGGGAATTTACCAGCTTATTTTTCCAGTCTTCGCCCTGGGAATCGCATTTTGCGGCTCTGGTATACAGACTGCCATATCCAGGTATACAGCGCAGGCCACTGGCCAGAGCCGCTGTCCACAGGTCTATCTGTACGCCGGTTTTCTGCTGTCCACAGGTCTGTCTGCCATCTGCGCCTGGTCTGTATATACCGGCTCTGATTTTATAGCCGCAGCCATTCTGGATGAACCCCGCTGCGCACCGCTGCTGCGTATTATGGCAGTTTCCCTTCCGCTGGCCGCTATCCACTGCTGCATCAATGGATATTATTATGGCCTGCAGAAAACAATGGTGCCATCTGTCTCCCAGCTGCTGGAACAGATCTGCCGTGTAGCCAGCGTCTATCTGATCTACCGGATCTGCACCAGTCAGGGACGTGAAGTAACTGCGGCCATGGCGGTATGGGGAATCGTCTGCGGAGAGCTGGCAGGAGCGCTCTTTTCCCTTACAGTTGTCCGTTTCACCAGATGCACGGACCATCTGGCCGCCGCCCTGCGTGCTGTCTTTACTTTTTCCGCTCCACTTACGGCTAACCGGGTACTGGTAGATTTTATAAATAGTCTGGAAGCAATCCTGATACCAGTCTGCTTAAAATCCTATGGCTATTCCAATGGAGATGCGCTGAGTATTTTCGGAATCCTGACGGGTATGGCAATGCCAATGATACTCTTTCCCTCCGTACTGACAAATTCCATATCCGTCATGCTGCTTCCTTCCATCTCCCAGGCAAAGGCGCAAAAAAAACAGGACGTCATCCACCGTACGATCCGTCGTACGATAGAATCCTGCCTGGTTCTGGGATTCGCAAGTACTATATTTTTTCTGCTGACATATGCGCTGATCGGCCAGTATTTATTTGCCAATACACTGGCCGGATTATATATCCGGACACTGAGCTTTATCTGTCCATTCATGTTTTTGTCCGCCACACTGGGCAGCATCCTTCACGGTCTGGGCCATCCGGCTGTAACCCTGTTTCTGAATCTGGGCGGCTGTCTGGTAAGAATTGCCTGTATCTGGCTGTTTGTGCCATTGTATGGCATCCGTGCCTGGCTGTACGGAATGTTGGCCAGCCAGGTTCTGGTAGCGTTATGCGCTATTTTGATACTAAACCGTTCCAGGGATATCTGATGTCACCAGATCAGATGGCGGATGGCTGTATATTTCCCGTACACTGGGGAAAAGCAGCCTGTCCCTGTCAGCATTCCAGTTACAAAAAGCCGGAATTTCTAAGTTTTCTGTCCGGAAAGTTTTCTCACCGGACGGACCGGTGCCTGTGGGACGGCGGATGGGCAACGGCCCGTGAGTCATGCCCCAAAGGGCACAATGTATCGTGCCCTTTGGGTATGCGCCCTTCATCTGGCACAAATCTCCCGTGTCATGCCCTTTAGGGTACAAATTGTGACGCATATCATGCCTTTTGGATACATCTGTCAGAAAGCAATTTTCAAACACGCTCTAACAACAACACCCGCAAAAATTCATCAGCATCATGGACATACAAAAGCAGTTAAAACTTTCGTATGGCCTCCCGTACCCTTCGCCCATACTGGTGTACCAGGTTCCTCCAAACTTCAGCTGCTGCATCAGCTGGCGGTATTCCAGATTACTCGGTTCCAGAGAAACAGCCTGTTCCGCATATTCACAGGCTGTCATATTATTACCAAGTCCCGCATGGGCAACGGCGCTGTAATAATACCAGCGGGCGCCCCTCTGGGGCATGTCGTTTAAGACATTTAACGCTTCCTGGTAATAACGGTTTGCCAGATAACTGGCCGCAGCCTGCATCTGGGGCGAATCCTGTGTCCGGCTGCCATAAAACCCTCCTCTGGCGGAACCCTGTCCCCGGTAACTGCCGTTGGAAAATCCTCCGGGACCAAATCCGGACCCCTGCTGCTTTTCCTGCATAATCTGGTTATAAGCCTGCTGAATCTCTTTAAACCGCTCCTCCGCCTGTTCCCGGTCCGGATTATTTACATTTGCGTCCGGATGGTATTTACGACTCAGGGCACGGTATGCTTTTTTTACTTCTTCATCTGTGGCACCGGGAGACAGGCCCAGCACACTGTATGGGTTTCCCATAATCCAAGGGTTCCTCCAAACTTTCTATACTATTTTAATTCCGGCAGAACGGCATGAACACCAGCATACTCCCTTTCCGGATCTTTTTCTGATGCCCCACATTCTCCCGGGAAGAGACCGGCAGACTCCCGCTTTTTCATTCCTGAAGCCTTTGATTCTGTAAAATCCGGACAGGATGAAATATCATTCAGTTACAGGCCGGATACTGCCCGCTGTCCGCCGGACAGCTTACCTGCCCCGCCTGATTCTGTTCTTTTTTCTGTTTATTCCCCAGTTTAAATCCTTGTCCCCATGTTTTCGTATCATGGTCTGGTTTCTGCTCTTTCTGGCAGCCCGGTTTTTCTTTTCTTCTCTGGCCTGTTTTTTCAGACGCAGATACTCATACCTGGTCCATACGCCAGAGTAGAGGATGTTCCGGCATATTTCCGCATGAAGCAGAATCGGCAGCCGTTCAAATGATTTTGCGCACTCTGCCATCATGCTCGTAAGCATCAGTCTGGAAAATGTTTCAAAATCCTGTTCTGTCTCCTGCCGCATCATCTTTAAGACATTGTAGCAGTTCTTCTTTATGTCTTTGCCAATGTCTTCATAGGCGTCCATCAGGTAAATAAATTTACCCATATAAAATCCAAGACAGCGCAGTTCTTCCGCCCATATGTCGTTCTCTTTCCAGACAAATATCTCTCCCAGCATCTCCCCGGTCAGTCCCGCCACCGCATCCACATTGCGCTCACAGCACTTTTCCGCCTGCTCCAGCCTGTTCAGATAATCCGTAATAGCCTGTTCCTGTCTGGGATACCTGACCCGGATGCGTTCGTAGTCTTTTTTAAACATCTGGGACATGGCCTTTTTTGTATACGCATGATTGTCGTTCCAGTCATCCTCAAAATTTTTGGCGCTCAGCAGCACATTCATGGCCGCCGCATACACAGTGGCTTCATTGCAGCGTGCCGTCTGTTTTCTGGAAGGATGTATGGCACATACAAATTCGGACCTGTGGTCTTCCAGTTCATATAATCCGGTCAGCAGTACAATCAGAAACGTCATATCATAATTTAACAGCATCTGCCCTTTTCTGCCAAATTCTTCCTTCAGCACCCGGCACAGCCCGCAGTAATAGGACTGGTACATTCCACAGTCTTCCGGTTTCAGTTTTTCCCGATTTACATTAATATATCCAAACATAATTTCTAGCTCTTTTTAATAAATTCTGTCGTACATTTTGGACAAGTAATGGCAATCCTGCCTCTTCCTCTTGGCACTCTGACTTTCTGCCTGCACCGGGGACACTTATAAAACCGGTATTCCTTACGCTGCGCCCAGTGCTTTTTCGCATTATTTTTCTTCACTGCCTGCTGGTAGCGCCAGGTCAGATACTTCTGGTTCTGCGCCGCCATTTTGGATGTATTTCTGGACAACGTCCGGTACATACTGTATCCCATCAGCCCGACCCCTGCCAGATACAATAGTGGATTGCGGATAAATAATTCCAGCACCAGACAGACCAGCGCCAGGCCCAGAAGCATTCTGGACAGCTGGTCGTTGCCATACCTGCCATACATAAATCTCGTCATTTTCTGCCGTAAACCGTTCATTTCCCCACGCTCCTGTTCTGTTTGATCAAATACCATTCTGCTCTGTTCTGGCGGATGCTTTGTTTTTACTATACTCTATGGTATCTTCGATAGTTTTCCCTGTCAATGGGCTTTGCGGTCTTTTCAGAAAAAATTGAGAATCTTTATATTTAATTTATACTACATAAATGGATCATGATCCGGCATTCCGGCCCACAGGGCTTTTTGCTATATGGGAGAAATTTCCTGTCAGGCAAAAACAGCGTATGCCCCTTTTACGGTTCATACGCCATTTTCCAGTACATTCTTATATCGACTGTTAATTACACGTTCAGGGCAGCCAGAATACGGTCCACCGCCTCTTCCATTCCGCACTGGCTTGTATCCACCACCAGATCCGGATTCTGCGGCACTTCGTATACACTGGTTACGCCTGTGAAATTCGGTATCTCGCCCCTGCGTGCCTTTTTATAAAGTCCTTTGACATCCCGCTTCTCACATTCTTCCAGCGGCGTGCTGACATACACTTCAAAGAAATCTTCCCCGATAATCTCTCTTGCGTTATACCTGTCTTTTGCGTACGGAGAGATAAAGGCCGTCAGCACAATCAGGCCTGCCTGGTTCATCAGTTTAGCCACCTCGGCAATTCTGCGGATATTTTCTACCCGGTCCACTTCCGAAAATCCCAGATTGCGGTTTAATCCCATACGGACGTTATCTCCGTCCAGCAGCATCGTATGCTTGTCCATGGCTACCAGACGCTTCTCCAGCGCATTGGCCAGGGTAGATTTACCGGAACCTGACAGTCCGGTGAACCAGACAGTCTTAGGATTCTGGTTTTTCTGCCCGGCACGGATGTCTTTCGTAATATCCGTTTCCTGCCATACCAGGTTATTGGAACGTCTTAACGTATGCTGTACGACGCCGCAGCCGGAAGTCATATTAGAAACACGGTCAATAAAAATAAAGCTTCCCAGCGCCCTGTTTTTCTCAAATTCATAAATGGCGCATTTTTCAGACAGCATAACGTCACAGACCGCCAGCTCATTTTTATATACTCTTTCGGACGGAATATGATCTCCGGTATTTACATCAATTTTATATTTAATCTCCATTACAGACGCCGGAAGCAGCTTTGTACCTATTTTGATCCAGTAATTTCTGCCGGAAAGAAGCGGCTTGTCATCCATCCAGAGCACCTGGGCAGTAAACAGGTTGGCCACTTCTGTGCCGGAATCCCTGCAGAGAACACAGCCCCTGGAAATGTCCACTTCCACATCCAGCTGGATCGTCACCGGCTGCCCGGCCTGCGCTGCATCCACCTCCTGGTCAGCCACATGAATGCCTGTCACATGGGCGTTCTCCCGGCTCGGCAGTACCTGTATTTTGTCTCCTTTTCTTACTTCACCAGTTTCAATCTGTCCCTGGAAACCACGGAACGTATGGTTCGGACGGCTCACCCGCTGTACCGGCATAACAAATTCCTGTCCCTCAGACAGATTGGATACTTCGATCTGTTCCAGATAAGCAAGGAGCGTATCTCCTTTGTACCAGAGCATGTGACTGGAAGATGTTGTAATATTATCTCCTTCCGTGGCGGATACAGGAATAATTGTCAGACTTTCCACCGAAAATTCCCCAAGAAACCGTCTGATATCCCGGACTATTTTTTCAAACGTACGCTTGTCATAATATACCAGATCCATTTTATTAATGGCGAATACGAAATGCCGGATTCCCATCAGGGAGCAGATCCGCACATGCCTGCGTGTCTGTATGAGCATTCCCTGGGTAGCGTCCACAAGGATAACCGCCAGATCCGCAAAAGAAGCGCCTACCGCCATATTCCTCGTATATTCTTCATGTCCGGGCGTATCCGCCACAATGAAGCTGCGGTGGTCCGTGGTAAAATAACGGTATGCCACATCAATGGTGATTCCCTGTTCCCGCTCTGCCATCAGTCCGTCCAGCAGCAGGGAATAATCAATGGCTCCTTCCCGGCTTCCAATCTTACTATCCAGTTCCAGCGCCTTTTCCTGGTCCGCAAAGATCAGCTTGGCATCATAAAGCATATGCCCTATGAGCGTGGATTTTCCGTCATCCACACTTCCACAGGTGATAAATTTCAGCAAACTCTTCATTCTTAGAAATACCCCTCTCTTTTCCGTCTTTCCATACTTCCGGCTGCTTCATGGTCAATGACACGGCTTGTCCGTTCGGATGTCACTGCCTGCAGCGTCTCGTCAATGATCTCTTCCAGTGTATCCGCATCTGATTCACAGGCTCCGGTCAGCGGATAACATCCCAGTGTCCGGAAACGGACCTTTTTCATGACAATTTCTTCTCCGGGCTTTAATTTCATCCGGTCGTCGTCCATCATGATAATGTTATCGTCCCGGTATACAACCGGACGTTCTTTTGCGAAATACAAAGGCACAATATCAATTTTTTCCTGTAAAATATACTGCCAGATATCTTTCTCGGTCCAGTTGGATAATGGAAATACACGGATGGACTCCCCTTTATGAATTCTTGTATTGTAGGATTTCCACATTTCCGGCCTCTGGTTTTTCGGGTCCCAGGCATGCTGGGCGTTGCGGAATGAAAAAATACGCTCCTTTGCCCTGGATTTTTCCTCGTCCCTTCTGCCGCCGCCAAAAGCCGCCGTAAACTCATACTTGTCCAGCGCCTGTTTAAGCGCCTGGGTTTTCATAATATCCGTATAAGCGGAACCGTGGTCAAACGGATTAATCCCCTGTTCCACGCCTTCCTGATTTGTATATGTCAGCATCTCAATGCCCAGCTTTTTCGCTGTCTCATCACGGAACTGGATCATTTCTTTAAATTTCCAGGTTGTATCAATATGCAGGAATGGAAATGGCGGTTTTTCCGGATAAAACGCTTTCATTGCCAGGTGCAGCATGACTGAGCTGTCTTTTCCAATCGAATACAGCATCACGGGTTTTTCACATTCTGCAGCCACTTCTCTGATAATGTAAATCGCTTCTGCTTCTAATTGTTCCAAATGTGTTAATTCTCTCATAGATTTCTTCATACCTCTCCGCCGCTGCTGGTTTATTCTGGTAACTGCGGCTAATAATATAAAAGCCTTTACGGTTTCCGGAAGCTCAACACGCAAAGGATGCTTTATCGAAAACAGTATATACTAAATACTGACATTTTACAACTACTTTAAAATTAAAATTCGATGAAAACCAGCGGTTTTACCCATTCCGGCTCTGCTATTTTCGTAAATTTACAGGCGTCTGTTACAGAATCAAAAATTATTCCTTGTTATCAGGTTTTGATTCCGATATAATAGACTGAGAGGTGATCATATGACAATTGATGAAAAAGATTTATTAAACAGCATTTTATCCAGTCTGAACCGGATCGACTACATCAAACCGGAAGATATTCCAAATATTGATTTATACATGGATCAGGTCACTACTTTTATGGACGGGCAGCTCTCATCCACGAAACGTTATCCGCAGGACAAGATTCTGACAAAAACAATGATAAATAATTATGCCAAGAATGACCTGCTGCCACCGCCGCAGAAGAAAAAGTATACAAAAGAGCATCTGCTGACCATGATTTTTATTTATTATTTTAAGGGCATTTTAAGCATCAGCGATATTCAGAGTATCTTAAATCCAATTACAGACCGCTACTTTTCTTCCAGGGACGGACTGGATCTCACCCGCATCTATCAGGAAGTATTCGGTCTGGAAAAAGATGAATCGAAAATGCTTGCAAAAGATATTATACGTAAATTTAATACAAGCAACACCACCTTTTCTGATGTCCCGGAAAAAGACCGTGAAAACCTGCAGTTATTTACTTTTATCTGTATGCTCAGTTTTGACGCCTATGTCAAACGGATGATTATTGAGAAAATCATAGATGCGAGGCTGGGTAAACCTGATGAAAAGGAAAAGAAGAAAAAATAAATATAAATTAAAAAAATCCCGGAACTTCTGTATCAAAAGTTCCGGGATTTTTTCATTTACATCCGGCAGTGGAATTCTGCCGGACACATTTTTCTATTGTTTATCCAGACGGCTGAGCACCAGATCATACCCGTCAAACCCATAATTCAGCGCCCGGCTCACACGGCTGATCGTAGCCGTGGAAGCGCCGGTCTTTTCCGCAATGTCCAGATAGGTCTGATGATCCCGCAGCATACGTGCCACCTCAAACCGCTGGGAAATCGCCTGCAGTTCATTGATCGTGCATATATCTTCAAAAAACTGGTAACATTCCTCTTTGTTCTGAAGCGAAAGTATGGCGTCAAACAAATCGTCAATGGCCCCTGTCTGAATACGTTTGCTCATATTCCTGCTCCTTCCGGTACACTGAATTCAAAACCGCCGTTTAATAACGTTCAATCAGTTTTGTTTTCATATATCCTTTACATTCTTTTCCATTCTGTTTAAACAGCACACGGCTCCAGGCTGTTCCATCGCTGTCCGTCTTATTACTCAGAATCGTCAGATCTGTGCCTGCGGAAATGACAAATTTCTTCTTATAAGACGTACCGGCGCCATTTCTTATATCAGCTTTTTTCTTTGCGGTTCCACAGGTGTATTTTTTAATATAGTTTCCTGACAGATAACCGGTATAAGAATAGCCGTTCTTTTTATAAGTCACCTTATACCATCTGGTTCCTGCGGTAGAATACGTAAATTTCTTAAATTTCAGCAACGTACCTTCCGGAACTACTGTACTGGAGGCATATTCCGTGCCTGCCTGTTCCCGCAGATTCAGATTGGCCGTAGTCTTTAAACGACGCATATATACAAAGTCCGTATGGGCCGTCAGTATATCCGATTCCCCGCCGTATTTCATCATTCCGTCTTCCATGATATAAGGCATGACTTTATAATAATACTGCCGTCCCTCTGACTCCGCCACTGTCGTATCCAGATGGCTGGTAATCGCTCCTCCGCTGACCACCTGGATCTCTTTGTAAGTTCCGCCCAGTGCCGGCGCACGGTATATTTTATACCCTTGCGCCCCTTCCAGCTGTTTCCATTTAATCTGGATATAAGAAGTCGTATTTTCCTGCATTTTCAAACCGCTTACCTTACCCAGATTATCCGCCACTTCATCCGGGTCCACAGGTTCCGCAGGACCGGACGGACCGGATGGATTTGTATAGAAAAAGTTGCAGTCCGTATTTCCGGAAATACCGTTCACCTGCCCGGAGCTGGAATACTGCCAGTATACATAATCCTCATTATAAGAAGTCTGCGTCGTGTAATGTGCCAGCCAGAAATCATAATCATTCAATTTGCTGACATCAAAATGACCAGCGGCAAAACTCGGGCTGCCGTAATACATTGGCGTATATCCTTCATCCTGAATAATATCCAGAAACGCAATGGCATTTTTGGTTACCTGTGCCTTAGATAATCCATAAGCCCGGTAAGAACTTGAAAACGCCTCAAAATCATACACCACCGGCATGGTAATCATATGTTTGTAATCATTAATCAGCTCCAGTGTCTTTCTTGCTTCTTTTTTAGCCTCACTGGTAGTAATGGAATTTGAAAAGAAATAAATTCCTACTTTAATACCCGCATTATATGCTGCCTGGATATTCTGGCGGAAATATTCATCCTCGTGCATCAGAAACGCAGAAGACAGGGACGTATAGCCACAACGGATAAACGCAAATTTAACACCCGCCTTTTTTACTTTATTCCAGTCAATATTCGCCTGCCACCTGGATACATCAATGCCGTTTACAATCTCTCTGTCACTCACTGCCGGAGAATGGGTATAGGTCAGACCGGTAAACGGGCTGACTGTCTTTCGTGCCCCTGTGCTCCTTAATGAAAACTGTGCGGACTCCTGTTCCTTTTGATTTTGATCCTGTTCCGCCTGCATCTGGTTTTTCACATAATCCGGATCATTCCAGTCCGGCGCCAGGTCTTCCGGCCGCTGCGGCAGCTCCTCCGCTGTCTGCTCTGTCCCCGGACCAGTATCCGTATCCTGTATGTATGTCTGCTGTGCCGCATCCGGCAGATCTGTTCTGACTGTATTAGCAGGAATAGCTGCTGTCCGGCCGCATACAAGCATACAGCCCAGTATTCCTGCCATGATCCTTTTCTTCTGTTTCATTGGCCCACTCCTTTTATTCTATTTATTTTTTATTTCCAGTATATTATATTTCCCAGTGATTAATGCTACCTTAAAAGGTACGTAGGAGCTGCCTTTTTTTTCCGTGTCATAATGTGGAAAGTTTTGTCATATATTGTTAATCTGCTGTGCGAAATATCTGCCAATCCGGGAAATCATTACCAGCGCATCCGCTTTCAGCGCATTTGGAAAAGAATTCAGAACAGGCGCCGTTTCAAAGTTCAGTATGCCTGTATATCTGATTTTGCGCAATCCCCTGATAAATCCGTCCCAGTCTGTGGCCGCACGGTTTTCCCTGGTTTTCGTAAAAGTAAACGGAATCTGGTGCAAATCTCCCACGCCGTCATTATCATGAATATGCAGCGTCCGGAGCCGGTCTCCCAGCCCGGTAATAAAATCCTCAAAATCAATGCCTGTAAGATTGGCATGTCCTGTATCGAAGCAGAACCCCAGCACTCTGGCATGATATTTATCATTGATCCGGTCAATCCGTTCCGCCGCCTTCCTGGCATCGCAGCAGGGCCCTTCCGTCACATACCGGCCCAGTCCGTTATACAGATTTTCAATACATACCGTGATCCCCGCTTCTTTGGCAAATGGCGCCAGGGATTCCACAAACGCTTCTGTCCGTTTCCATTCCGCTTCCTCAGATCCCAGATAATATGCCAGTTTAAAACCATGAATCACAATATTGGGGCATTCGAAAAACGCACAGATTCTCATGCTTTTTTGCGCCACCACATTCCACAGATAATCGTTCAGCTCTTTGTCCGCCTTTGGCACAAAAGCCGGATAAGGCATATGCATCTGCCCGATGCGGATTCCCGCATTCTGCGCCCCCTGCTTATGAGGAGTAAAAAAAGCCTCCAGTTCCTGAATGGAACGGTCAAAAAATGCGTTGCGCTTCATCTGGTATAAATCGCTGTTTAATAAATATCCGTTCAGACTGAAATCCGCACAGGAAAATCCTGTTTGTTTTAACAGTTCGAATCCTTCCCGCGGATGAATATCATCCACTACATTTTTCGTCTGTACTCCGATCCGCAGCATGTCTATTTTCCTCCATCTTCCAGTCTGTCATAATAATAATCAGGCATATACTCATCATTGAAAAACGCAACAGGGTTTGTGACCCCCATGTCCCGCAGCTGTTTTTCAATTTCCCGATAATAAATATTACATATGAAGACAGCGCAGTCCGCCGGCAGCTCTTTCAGGCTTTCGGGCGGCTTTACTTCCAGGCCGCAAAACTGTGTGCCCCAGAGGCCGGAATTATTGTCGCAGGTAAACAGCGGCGGATATTTCTTTCCATAACATTTCATATAATTGCGGCACATATTGCCTGCCCCGAACAATACTACTTTTGAATATTTCCGTAACAGATTCTCAATCTCCACCTGCCACTGGAAATAATCCGCAACAGATTTTGCCAGCCGTATAAGCCCGGGACGCAGAAGCGGTGAGAACGCAGCCGCTGTATCCGAAAAATTCTCAATCAGCAAGCCGTCAAACCCAGTCCGCCTGAGTCCCCGGATCAGCGGCAGCCAGCCAGTCTGCGGCTGTGTCGCCACACAGGTAAACGGAAGCATCGCAAGTTCCGTATATCTGTCGCAGTCACGCAAAATCACCGCTTTGATACGTTTCCCAAGAGTGACCGCAAATTCCTGCATGTCCATTCCGCACAATGTACAGACGCCTGTATCCAGACAAAATCCAAACCGTTCCTCACAGACCTCTTCATTCAGCCGGTCTACCCAGCTGGCGGCCGTCCGGCCGTCTGCGCAGATACCACGCACCGGATGGCCGTTTACGTCACGGCACTGGTTTTCCAGCAGAATCATTACGCCACCCTCTCTGGCCGGCTCCGCCAGGCTCAGATAATATTCCCGGTTTATCCGCCATTCCTCTTCCCTGGCAATCCCGCAAAACAGAGGCTGGATCACTACTGCCGGGACGCCTGCCCTGCCACAGATGCGGATACTCTCCTGCGCCAGACGCATCAGAAGCTCATTTAAATCCGCCCGCTTTGTATTCCGGCGCAGCCGGGGAGCCCGGACAGCTTTTATACGCAGATTTACTTTTTCACACTGCTCCAGCATCTGTCCGAACCTGGTATACATCTCCCGTGGGTATTCACTTACCAGACGCTCCTTTCCCCGTTCTCCCGGGGTTAATCTGCCATATGACTCCAGTTCGCCCGTGCCGCAGTATTCCATCAGATCCACCATAAGATTTTTAAATCCGGCCCCTGCCAGGTCCAGAACGCCCTGCCCCGGCCGCCTGTGATCAATAATTCCATATGTATTACATAAAATATCCAACAGTTCTCCTCCCATTACTGCCATCCAGTCCCCCAGCCTCTGATCCTGCTGTTTTATATTTCCATAGAAAAAGGGACCGCAAAGCCCCTTTTTCCTGACAACCTCTTAACATGTCCAAAAATAATCCTATTTTATGACAATTCCGCCGGTTTCTCATATCTGGTCCATATCTTCTGTTCACTGCATACATGTCTGGTACCGTCTTCGTCCTGTACAATATAATCACCCACACCAATAAACGTGCAACCCCGACGATTCAGAATATACGGACAGACAACGGAACCATCCTCTCTTTTAATCTTTACAAGAAAATCTGTTGTCACCCATCCTTTTGTAACTACGTCAGACCAGAGTTCAAAACCGTCCTCCATATGTTTTCCTGTTTCATACTGATATACTTCCGCAACCAGTGGTGTTCTCTGACTCTTCATAAGACCCCCTCCTTCACTCAGTACCGCTTTTGTATATGCTTACTCACAGTATATCATATATCGGGGCATCTGTGTATACTTTTCCAGTATTTTTCTTTTTAGTCGTCTGACTACGTTTCCTTTCATATCCATGCGGGCAGTCCCGGAGCATATCTGAAAAACCATTCCCATGATCCGCACTCCCGCTTTGCGGAGAAAGCAATTTCAGACACACTCTGAAACTTTACAGTATTTTTCCGGCTCATTCAGAAATACATCCGTAATGCCCTGCTCTTCCAGCCGTTTTAAATCCAGTATGGCGCCGGTAGGCTTTTCCGGATACAAATGCCCTGAAAGCCACGCCCTCACCGGATAGTCCTCATACCGCTCCTTTGGGATATCCAGACCTTTCCAGTATGGATGAAGTGCGCTGGCGCCACAGCCGCCCTTTAACTTATACAGACAGTCTGATATTCTGGCATCCAGAATTCCTGTTTCCGCTGCCGGATCCAGCCTGTGAATACATTCCAGCGACAGGGCGGAAAAGGATGAATATACCACACGTTCCCCCAGTCCCCGTTTATGTATCAGTTCTATGATTTTTTCTTCCATGCCTTTATAGTCTGTCAGACTGTTTTTTAACTCTATATTTAGCAAAAGTCCGTTTTTCATACTGGATTCCAATAAATCCAGCACCTCTTCCATTGTGGGTATCTGCTCTGTTTTTCCATTTCCCGCGTCGATACGCAGCTGTTTCAGCTCCGCCAGGCTGTGATTTTTTACCGGGCCGGTTCCGCCGGTGGTCCTGTCCACCGTTTCATCGTGACATACAACCAGATATCCGTCCCGTGAAAGCTGGATATCCAGTTCAATCCCGGTCAGCCCCTTTACAGCCGCCGCTTTTTCAAATGCCAGTAATGTGTTTTCCGGATACATCTGACTGCATCCTCTGTGCGCCCAGATTTTCATATTATGCCTCCTTATCCGGCCGCTCACCTCCCGGAATCTTTGGACTTATGTTCCGTGGGGCCTGCGGTATTCCGCTTTTATAAATGCCCCTGTTATAAACAGAACATATGAAATTAATCTGCCGGAAGGATATGCCGCCATACATGTCTTATCCCGCCACGATACCGGCAGGATAAGACGACTATTACAAAATATAAATACAACAGCAAAACACTGTTTTTCAGAACCACCCGAACCATTTACCAATCCAGTAACCAAAACCCAGTAACCAGCTGGTAAAAATACCGTACAGAATCACCGGCCCGGCAATGGTAAAAATTTTTGCGCCAATTCCGAATACCTGTCCTTCTTTCTGGAATTCTATCGCCGGAGCAGCCACACTGTTGGCAAATCCGGTAATAGGAACAAGGGCTCCTGCGCCTCCCCATTTCGCAAAGGACGGATAAATATTCAGTCCGGTCAGTAAAATGCTTAAAAAAATCAGACTCAGGCTGCACCAGCTGCCTGCCGTGTCTTTATCAAGTCCCATACTTTTTGCGAAATTCAGTATAAGCTGCCCCACAATGCAGATCGCTCCGCCTACGAGAAACGCCCGGCCCATGGATACCGGAAGATTCCTGACCGGTGTAACCTGTCTGACATATTCATTGTACTCCTGCTGCCGCTGTAGCTTTTCATCCTGTTTCATACGTAATCTCCTGCCATCCTCTCTTGCTGTTTACTTCATGATTTATGCTTAAAATTAAAATCCGTTTCCGCAAATCAGATGATATGACACAAATCCATCACACACTTTTGCCGGTTCCGCCGGACTGATCCCGCTGCCGGCACTGGTATTTTGCAGAAACGATATTTAAATTATTATTAGGATAAGCAGCTGTGCAGATACTATGCAGGAATTTTTTTCCTGATTTAACAATTCTACATTCTGCGTCTGCCGGCTCTGTTCTGTTTTACCAGATATACCGTCCAGTTTTGTGTACTGGGAGATTTTGCGCTCATATACCGCACATCCTTAAACTATTTTTTTTAGCAGATCTTTTACCACTTCGCCCGCTATTATCAGCCCTGCCACAGATGGTACGAAGGCCATACTGCCGGGCACACTTCTGCGCTCCGGCTGACTTTTTATTTCTCCGGTATCCGTACCGTCTCCACCGGCCCATTCCGTATCTCCCGGGCGTTCTGTTTCCTCTATGTCCTTCACCCCGTGGTCAGTCACAGTACTGCTTTCCATAAGATGACAGGGTTTTACTGGTATTTCCTGAGAATACACTACCTTTAATTTTTTTATTCCCCGTTTTTTCAGTTCCCGCCGCATGACTTTTGCCAGCGGGCAGACAGAAGTTTCATATATATCCGCCACCATAAACGCCGCAGGGTCCATTTTATTTCCAGCCCCCATGGCGCTGATCAGCGGCGTCCCCGCCGCGGCTGCCTGCATGGCCAGTCCGATTTTGCCGGTAACTGTGTCGATGGCGTCCACCACATAATCATACCGGTCAAAATCAAACTGCCCGGCTGTTTCTGGCAGATAAAAAGTTTTGTAACAATTAACCACCGCCTCCGGATTAATATCCATAATCCTCTCCCTGGCCACATCCACTTTATATTTTCCAATTGTTTTTCTGGTGGCTATAATCTGACGGTTCAGATTGGTCAGACTGATTTTGTCATGGTCTATCAGATCCAGCGTTCCTGTTCCACTGCGGGCCAGAGCTTCCACCACATAACCTCCCACGCCGCCAATGCCAAATACCGCCACACGTGCGTCCGCCAGCCGCCGGATTCCTTCTCTGCCTGTCAGTAATTCTGTTCTTGAAAACGGATGTTCCATACCGCTCCTTTCTGTGCCGGACAGATTCTCATTCTCCATATATGCCCGTACCATCCCAGGCCACGTGCCGGTTGCGTCGGGCTACATTGACTAAATTTGGGTAAAATAATCCGTATCATGCCCTTCAGGGTACAAAGTGGGGAGTGCAGATGCCGGGAATAATTTTTCAGACACGCTCTAATCCAGCGTCAGATTCAGATACCCGTTTACAGCCGGCAGACCGTAAAGCATTCCTGTCAGCCGGACTGCGGTATGCGGTTTATCCGTTTCCGGCTGCCCCTGTCTGTCCGGAACACACCTGCCATGAATCTCCAGCTGCCCGGAAAACCTGGGAAGACGGATTTGAAAAAACGCTGCCACATCCTCCGGTTCCAGGGTCGTCTCTGTAACAACAATCCGCTGCCCTTCTATATAATAAAGCAGAAGATCCTCCCGTCCGGGCCTGCGGATAAAATACGCCTCTCCCCTGCTTTGCCGGTGCTCATGAATGGCAAAGGCAGCGTGACCGGCAGGCCAGCTGACATATCCCGGTCCACGGAAACACTGCTTCCGGACTCTGTCATAAACCGTGGCTTCCGCCGGCTGCAGGCTCCATCGCTCCCCGCATACATATAACGTCTCATACCCTTTCTGATCATCCGGTCTGTCATACATATGTGTTTCATCAGATCCGCCACGCCTTTCACACCATGGTTCCACATCAGATTCTGCTTTATTTCCCGCAGCCCGCCCCGGATCTTTTACTTTTTCTGAATCCATGGCAGAGTCTTTATTTGTATCCGGATTCCTTTCGGCTGGGCGCTTTTTGTCATATGCCGTCTCTGCTGCTTCATTGCCAGAAGATCCGGATTCCGCCTCCGGTATTCTGATCTGTGCGGCATCTGTGATCTCCGCCGCATACAGAACGGACTCTGTATGTTTTTCTGTCTGTACCGCAGCCCCTCCGCTGTTTCCGTCATTCCGGCAAAACTGCGCAACAGCGGCTGATATTTCTGTCTGCGGTTTCATACGCATACTGGTATGGGACAGATAAAAGGAAGAACAAAAGCCCAGCGGTTCATAAAAACCAGCCACCAGTCCCTCTTCCGCAGGCTCCGCAATAAGCGGCGCCTCGTAATGGCGAAAGGCATAACGCAGCAGACTGCCTGCCACGCCCCGTCCACGAAACTGTTCAAAGGTGGCCAGCGCATATACATAGCGGATATCCTGCCAGCCATTTTCCAGATATAGTTTTCCGGGAAGAAAAAAGGATGCTCCCGCCAGCATCCCCTCTTCTTCTGTCAGAAGTATATCTTCCTCATTAAAAAAAGTATGAAAGAACCCATCAATATAAGAATCCCCGTCATCAAAACATGACTTCCACAGCTTTTTCAAATTCCCGATATCCGCCCTGCTTCCATTGCGGATCGAAAATCCAGAAAGGGTTCCATTACCGCCGCAGACTATATCCTGCCCTGCGCATAACCGTACTGTCATATTTTTACCTGCCTTCTTATCAGAACTCTTTGCCATATTTCCCCAGAGTATATCTGCCCACTAACCGGATACCGGAAATACCGCCTGAAATTTTTCTACCAGAAGCTCCGGATAATAGGAAAGCTTTGCCTTTCGCAGCCCTTCCTCGCCGGTGTCTTCTTCCCGGTTCACATATTCATAATCCTGACAGTTGTGCAGTACAAACTGCTGGTTGATCATCGGATACGCTCCCTGTATGCTGGCCAGCGCTTTTTCTATATGCACCACGTAAGTATTACTGTTTAACGGCTCTCCAATGGCAAAAGCCACCAGCTTCTGGCCTTTATACAGCATTCCTCCGTCCAGCACCAGATCCGCCAGGTTCCTTAGCGCAATCCGGTTGATATGAAGCTCATTTTCCATCTCTTCATTCCACTTCTCCGCTTCTGATTCTTTCCAGATATCCAGAAGCCGCAGACATTCCCCGGCGTCGGCTGGCATCATCTCCCGGTAGTGCCAGTTGTTACCATCCTTAAACCTGGCGATATGGTTCCGCTTGCCGTGGAGCCTGCGTCCCGAAAGCGTAGACAGCTTCTGCGTACTGTATACATAATCATAATCATCCCGGTTTGTCCCCACCGTATACTGTCCGGAATAATTTGCGTCCAGCCATTCCAGATCCTGTCTGATCAGTGTATTTAATACAAGATCCCGACCCTTTCCATGTTCCATTTCCAGCAGTGCGTCCAGGGCGCCTTTGCGCTCCCCGGCGCCTACCGGAATCGTATAGCAGTAGTTGTCGTCGTTCTGAAATCTCAGTATCAGACATCCCTGCTCCCTTGCCATTTCCACCCCGTAAATGTCACTCCATAAATAATTATTGGCAAATGTGTATTCACACGCCTGTCTGTCGTCTTCCAGTACCCGGTGGGTAAACCACTCCCGGTCGTCCAGAGACAGACTTTTAAATTGTATCATACAAAACTTCTCCCTTATCTGCACGAAGTACTGATCGCCTCAATGGCAACCGCTCCACCCCGTACGACTTCTATATTGCGGAATTTGGTCTTTAACAGTTCAATCAGTTCATTATTCCGCCGTTCCGTCAGTTTGCATTCCAGCATAACGCTGTCCGCTCCGATATCTGATACCTGTACCTGAAATACCTGCGCAATATGAAAAACCTCTTCAATCTGGGCAGCGTTTATTTCCCTGACTTTCGCAAACAGGATTTCTTTCATATGAATCGGTACATTGGTCAGGTCAATGACTTTTATAACCTCTACCATACGGTTAAGCTGCTTTTTAATCTGCTCAAATGTCACATCGTCGCTCATGACACAGATGGTCATGCGTGAAACTGTCGGATCTTCCGTGGTACCTACCGTCAGACTCTGCAGATTGTAAGATTTCCCGGAAAACAGACCGGCTACCTGTGCCAGCACACCGACCTGATTTTCCACATACAGGGCAATCCATCTATTTTTCATTCCATTCCCTCTTTTCTACCTCACAGTAACCTTTCCCGCGCCTTATCCCGCTGTCGGATCTGACGGCTGGATAAGACCCGGACGGACATCTGTGAATGTAAACCAGATTTTATAATATCATATATTAATATTATCTTTTATTTTAATATCATCTCGCTCATTGGATTTCCGCCTTTTACCATCGGAAGCACAATCTCATCTGTGGCAATCAGAAACTCTATCAGTGTCGGTGCGTCCGTATTCCGTTTCGCCTGTTCCAGCGCTCCCCGGATCTGTGACTCTTCCGTTACCCGTATGCCATGGGCGCCATAGCTTTCCGCAAATTTCACAAAATCCGGCTCATAAGGCGGACAGGACTCATTCGGACCTTTGCAGTTCCATGGACAATCTTTCCGCTTCCTCAGACAGGTGGCCGCATAACGTTTGCCGTAAAACAGCTGCTGCATCTGCCGCACCATGCCCAGATAGTAATTATTTAACAGACAGATGGTCACCGGCGTCTTCCAGGCAATGGCGGTGGCCATTTCCTGCAGATTCATCTGAAATCCTCCGTCTCCGGTAATACAGATGACATTCTGGTACGGCTTTCCTATCTTTGCCCCGATGGCGGCTGGAAATCCAAATCCCATGGAACCCAGCCCACCGGAAGTAATCCACTGCTTTCTGTCGCTGACTTCCAGATACTGGGCCGCCCACATCTGATGCTGTCCCACATCGGTTACGATAATCGCATCTTTATATGACTGGTTGATGTGTTCCATAATCATCTGCGGCGTCATACCCCGGTCCCTGCGCATTTCCAGCGGATTTTGCATATCCCATTCCTGAATCTGCTGCCGCCAGCTTTCTGTGTCCTGCTTTTCCGCCCATTCACAAAGCTTTTGAAGCGCCAGTTTTGCGTCAGCCACAATGGGCACGTCCACTACCACGTTTCTGGAAATGGCCGCTGTATCTATATCTATATGAATAATTTTCGCATGAGGAGCAAATTCATTCAGATTCCCGGTAATCCGGTCGTTAAACCTGGTACCGATGGAAAAGAGCACGTCACACTGGCTTACTGCCAGATTGCAGGCATATTTTCCATGCATACCGGAATTTCCCAGATAGAGCGGATGTCCCGCCGGCATCGCTCCTTTTCCCATTACTGTCGTAACTACCGGGATCTGTGTATACTCCGCAAATTTAATAAGATCGTCGTTCGCATGTCCGATATTTATACCGCCTCCCGCCAGAATCAGCGGGCGCTTTGCTGATTTTAACAGCCGGTACGCTTTCTTCAGCTGCCCGATATGCACGCCCTCGCTTGGTTTATAGCCACGGATATGCACTTCCTGCGGATATTCACTGTCTCCGGAAGCCGTCTGTATGTCTTTTGGGATATCAAGCAGTACCGGCCCCGGCTTTCCGGTCTTCGCAATATGAAAAGCCATTTTCAAAAGTCTGCCCAGGTCTTTGCGATCCCGTACCGTAACGCCAAATTTGGTCACTGAGCGGGTCATGCCTACAATGTCAACCTCCTGAAATGCGTCGTTTCCAATTAAACCCAGTGGCACCTGTCCGGTAATGCAGACAAGGGGAATGCTGTCATAATGAGCGTCCGCCAGCCCGGTAATCAGATTGGTGGCTCCCGGACCGCTGGTCACAATACACACGCCTGTTTTTCCGGTAGCCCTGGCATAACCTTCCGCTTCAAAAATCAGCCCCTGTTCATGTCTCGGCAGTACAAGCTGGATATCTTCCTGTTTGTATAATTCATCAAAAATATCCGTGATCATTCCTCCCGGATATCCAAATATTGTATCCACGCCTTCTTCCCGCATTGCCTTGAGAAATAGTTTTCTACCTGTAATATCCATTTCTTCCTCCTCACTGCCATCATATCTTTCTATTTATGCCGGTTACAGAACCGCATCCAGCCGTTCCGTGTCCGGATATTTCCAGCCTGCCAGGTCTTGTCTGCGCCAGTTATATGAATTTCTTTTTCTGATCTGATTTTACTGATTTAATTTTCTGACTTAATTTTTCTGGATTAAATTTTTATTTACCGGATTCTTTCATATTTATAAAAATGATAAATCAGGTCAAAATATGTCTGTTCCTCGCTGTCAGCTGTAATTTTCCACTCCGCCAGCCTGTCCAGATCCGGAAAATAAGTATCTGCGGTATAGGAAAAATCTATTTTTGTAATATGCGCCGTATCGCAGTCATCCAGCAGCTGGCGGTAAACGCTTTCTCCGCCTGCAATAAATATATCCCCGGAAGGATATGGTTCCAACTGCCGGTACAGTTCTTCCAGGGAGTGCGCCACAATGATTCCGTCCGCTTTATAATCAGGATCGTGGGTAAGTACAATGTTAGTACGGTTTTTCAAATATCCGCCCGGAAAACTTTCCCTGGTTTTCCGGCCCATGACCACTACTTTTCCGGTTGTAATTTCCCGGAAAAATTTCATATCATCCGGAATACTGACCAGAAGCTGGTTCTTATACCCAATCCCCCAGTTTGTATCCACTGCCGCAATCAGATTCATCGTATCGCTTCCTTCCCTTCCGGCCATAAATCTGTCCGTTTATTTCCCGCATACCCGTAATGCCTGGTTGTTCTATATTACCGGATATACAGGGAAAAATCAAGGCTAAAAATGGCTGAAAGGCGGCTGGCGGTATAAAAAAAGCATAAACTCCGCTCCTTCCCCGGGACTGGAACGTACTTTCATATAGCCGTTCTCTTTTTTTAGTATTTCCCTGGTTAAATACAATCCGATTCCCACTCCTTCCTCCCGCTGTACCCCGGGAGACCGGTAGAATCTTGCAAAGATCTCCGGCTGTTCTTCTTCCGGGATACCGATGCCGTGATCTTTGACGGAAATCATATGATACATCTGGTATTCCTGTACAGAAAGCAGGACTTTTGTTCCGGCAGGGGAGTATTTCACCGCATTGTCCAGCACATTCACCAGCGCTTCTTTTGTCCATTTCCTGTCAAAATATGCTTCCGCCTTTCCATTATAATGATTTTCTATCCGGATCTGTTTGCGGCTGGCAGCCGGACGGATTTCACTGGCAGCTTCCGCCAGCAGGACAGACAGCTCCGATTTTTCCGGCACTACTTTTACAAGACCGCTCTCCAGCCTGGATACCGCCGTCAGCGCCCGGATCAGAAACTCCATCTTATCTGCCTGTCTGATAATTTCATTTAACATATCCAGGTTTCTGTCCGTTTCTATCTGATCCGCCAGTGATTCTTCCAGCAAAGACGCATACAGTCTGATATTGGTCATCGGGGTTTTGATCTGATGGGAAATATCTGAAACCAGGCTTTCTACACGTTCTTTTTCCTGCCGCAGCCTGGCCTGGTCCAGTGCGGCTTTGCCCAGATATGCTGCCCATTTTGATTCCAGCCTGGACAGCCTTGTTTCGTTATAATCACTTTCCAGAAATGTGCCTTCCGCCGCCTGGTCTGTCATCTGTTCCAGCCGGTCAAAAATTCTGCTGACTTTCCACCACATGGTATATCCCCTGCTTCCTGTTTTTACATGCCTCCGTATCTGCCTGGTAAAGAAACGCTGAATCAGCCCTGATCTTTCCGCTTCTTTTTCCACATATACCCCTGCCCGTATACTGTCTGGATATAGCTTACCCGGTCTTTTTTGCTTTCCAGTTTGCCCCGGAGGCGGTTTACAGTAACCGACAGTGTATTTTCATCCACAAATTCGCCGCCGTCGCTCCAGAGCCGGTCATACAACAGGTTTCTCGTCAGTATACGTTCCCTGTTTTCCACAAACAGCCGCAGCAGCTTCTGCTCATTTACGCCAAGCTGTATTTCCGTTCCGTTTCTGGAAAATTCCAGCCGGTTGAAATCAAAGGAAAATCCGTCTTCTGTATACACCTGCGCCTTTGGACCGGCAGCGGACCTTCTGGCCAGAGCCTGTATTCTGGCCCGCAGCACCGCCAGGCGGAATGGTTTGGACATATAATCATCCGCCCCCAGCGTCAGGCTCATTACTTCGTCCAGCTCCCTGTCATTGGCAGTCAGTACCAGTACGGGAACAGAAGAACGTTCCCGCAGCCATTTCAGATAATCGTATCCGCTGCCATCCGGCAGATTGACATCCAGAATCAGCAGCCCCGGGTCTTCCCGCAGAAAGTCCTCCCCGGCCTGCGCCATTGTAAAGCTCTGTACAAACTGCAGCTGTTGATCCGGCGCTTTCGTTTCTTCATATTCCGGCAGCTCCCGCAGCGCCAGGCGGATGCCGTCACTTAATGCCCTGTCGTCTTCTATGATTTGAATTTTCATTTTATCATCATAACACCTTCTTTGGAACTTGTCATTACCTCCTGTCTGAAAATAATTCCAGATTCATAAAAAGTATCCGGCTCCGACGCATGTTCCGCTCTGAGAGTTTTGTTTTACAGAACACAGTTTCCCATGAAAGTCATAAAGTATCCGGCAGTATTTTCCTTTCGACGCAGTCCCCAGCCTGCGGCGCACCGCTCCCGGAACTTTTTCCGCTTCACCGCAGGTCCCCCTTCCTGTAATGTCAAAAAACAGGCTGTCCGCATATTCAGACAACCTGTTTTATTATAAATAGCCTGCGCTCCAGGCAGACTGCGCCGGACGTTCCGTTCCGGCCGGACCGTATATCCGGACATGTACCAGACGGCTCCCGGGCAGGATTATTTTCCTGCCACCGCTTTGGTAGCCACCACCGCCACTTTGGTACCCGCCACATTATCAAGCAATATATCCCCGATCTTTACCGGTGCTTTTGCCACAATGCCATTGATTTCCTTCATACAGTCAAAGATTTTTTCTTTCGGAATATCCTCTTTTGTCTTCACAGAAGTATACATCCGTTCTCCGTCTTCTACCCTGACCGTGGAGGTTACGATTCTGGTAGGGTTCGTCACTTCCTTTTCCGCATAGGCTTTCCCTTTGGGACACGTATTGCCGGCAACATCCGTCACGTTTCCCTGATCCATTGTAACAGTCAGCGGACAGCCCATCGGACAGCCGATACAAATCAGTTCTCTCTTTTCCATGTCATGTCACTCCTTTTCGATTTTTACAGTAATACGCTCCAGATCAGGATATGCTGCCAGCTTCTGCTTCTGCAGTACAATTTCTTCCATCTCGCCCGGTGCCATGACCTGTTTTTTCCGGTGCATAACCCTTTCATCGTTATAATAGACACTGATATAGGAATTTGTAAATACTGCCCCCACACGGAACCGCACAGTCAGCAGATCTTCCATTCTGCTTACATTAATATGCCTTGGAACCGTATAGCGTGCTCCCTCTGTAGCTACGATCTCTATATTCTTTCCGCCTTCTGACAGTTCGCCTTTTACAAATCTGGCCGCATTTGCGCCTGCCCGGTTTGCCTCCTCGGATACATAATCCACCAGATCATGCACGTGCAGCACGTTTCCGCAGGCAAAGACGCCAGGTATGTTTGTCTCCAGACTTTCGTTTACTACCGGTCCGGACGTTACCCTGTCCATCTCAACGCCCATGCCCTGGGAAAGCTCGTTTTCAGGAATGAGCCCTACTGACAGCAGCAGCGTATCACAGGCATAATCTTCTTCTGTGCCTGGTACTGGTCTGCCCCTGTCATCCACTTTTGCCAGCGTAATGCCTTCCAGACGCTCTTTTCCCCGGATATCCACCACTGTGTGGCTCAGTTTTAACGGAATGCCGTAATCATCCAGACACTGGACAATATTCCGCTTTAATCCGCCGGAATACGGCATCAGCTCTGCCACAACTTTGACTTTTGCCCCTTCCAGCGTCATACGTCTGGCCATAATCAGTCCGATATCACCAGAGCCAAGAATTACTACTTCTTTTCCGGGCATATAGCCTTCCATATTTACCAGCCTCTGGGCCGTACCAGCGGAAAAGATACCTGCCGGACGGTAACCCGGTATATTCAGCGCTCCCCTGGAACGTTCCCGGCAGCCCATTGCCAGAATCACAGCCTTTGCCTGAATCTGAAACATGCCTTCTGTGCGGTTCATCGCTGTTACAACTTTCTCATGGCTGATATCCATTACCATTGTATTCAGTTCACACTGAATGCCCAGCTCCTCTACGATATCAATAAACCGGCCTGCGTATTCCGGCCCGGTCAGCTCTTCCTTAAAGGTGTGCAGACCGAATCCGTTATGGATGCACTGGTTTAAAATTCCACCCGGTTCTTTATCCCGTTCCAGTATCAGGATGCTTTCGATTCCGGCCTTTCTTGCAGATGCCGCTGCAGCAAGTCCGGCAGGGCCTCCGCCTATTACAACGATATCATATGATTTCATAGACTTTCCCTCCTATTTATTTTCCTTCGTGCGTCCCGTTACAATTGATGAACGGCCACCGGACTTTGTAATCTCTTCCATGCTCATATTTAATTCCCGCTCCAGTATTTCCATCGTTCTCGGACTGCAAAAACCAGCCTGGCATCTGCCCATTCCGGCTCTGGTACGCCGTTTTACCCCGTCCAGGGATTTTGCTCCCACCGGCCGGTGGATCGCATCCAGGATCTCTCCTTCCGTGACAGACTCACAGCGGCAGATAATCGTGCCATAAGCCGGATTGTCCTGAATCAGCCTGTTGCGTTCCTCAAGGCTTAGTGTGGCCGGATTGAGGATTCCTTTACGTGTGGCCACAAAATCTGTCTTCTTTTCCAGTCCCATTTTTTCCCGCAGCATATCCGCTACCATAACTCCAATGGCCGGAGCGCTGGAAAGTCCCGGAGATTCAATGCCTGCCACATCAATAAACTGTTTTGCGTCTTCCACTTCCCCGATGATAAATTCGTGTCCGTCTTCGTGGGCACGCAGGCCGGCAAATGAAGTAATCACCTGACGCAGCGGCAGATCTTTTACCGTTGTCCCGGCTTTCGCCATCAGTTCGTCCAGGCCTTCCCTGGTCGTATTGGTGCCTTCTTTATTTTCTATATCCATGGCTGTCGGCCCGATCAGCAGATTTCCATGCACGGTTGGCGATACAAGCACGCCTTTGCCCATCTTTGTAGGCAGCATAAAAATCGTATGGGACACATGTCCTCCCACGCTGCGGTCCAGCAGACAGTAATCGCCTTTTCTGGCTGTAATTTTCATTTTCTTTTCACTTACCATGTTATGGATTTCATCGGCATATACACCGGCCGCATTGACCACATAACGGCTTTCAATCTGTCCATGGTCAGTTTCGATTGTGTAATAACCATCCGCTTTGTGTATGCCTGTCACCGCTGTGTCAAACTTAAATTCCACGCCGTTTGTATTGGCATTTTCCGCCATTGCGATGGTCAGATGGAACGGACACACAATTCCCCCGGTAGGCGCATACAATGCCCCTGCCACTTCGTCAGACAGATTCGGTTCCATCGCTACCGCCTCTTCCCTGGAGAGAATACGCAGATCTTTCACTCCGTTTTTTACTCCCCGGTCATACAGCGCCTTAAGCCCCGGCAGATCTTCCTCATTCAGACAGACAACCAGCGACCCGTTTCTTTTAAACGGAACATCCAGCTCTTCTGACAGCTGGTCCATCATCTCATTTCCCTGTACATTCAGTCTGGCCATCAGGGAACCTTCAGCAGCATCAAAGCCCGCATGCACAATGGCACTGTTGGCCTTGGAAGTGCCGCAGCATACGTCCTCACATTTCTCAATGACACAGGCATTTACCCGGTATCTCGATAATTCCCTGGCTACCGAGCATCCTGAAACGCCTGCACCTATAATACATACGTCGTACATAACATCTCTCCAATCTAAAATATAATACGAACCAGACAATACGCCTGTTTCCCTCTTTCAGTAACAGAGCCAGGCAGGCATACCATTCTGCCACTGCCTGACTCATGTTCTCATACAAATCTAAAACCAGCCGGTCCAAATCCTTACATATCCGGACTGTATTTTACCGGCAGCCCCGGCGGCCGGAAGAAAGCCTGTGTCCCACGCCCGCTTCACTCTCCGCCGCAGCGTTTTATATCCTTATGCCCACGGAATCGCTCCATATACAAGCACTGCGGCAATGGCGCCAATCACCGGCCCTACAACCGGAATCCATGCATAGCCCCAGTTGGAATCTCCTTTTCCCCGGATCGGAAGCATGGCATGTGCGATACGTGGCGCCAGGTCACGGGCCGGATTGATGGCATAGCCTGTCAGGCCGCCCAGCGACATACCAATAGAAACGATAATTCCAAATACCAGGAAGTTGCTTAATCCGCCTGCCAGGCCGTCTACCTGCGCAATACCTTTAATAGCAAATACAAGTACAAATGTACCGATCATTTCACTCAGCAGATTCAGTCCTGTATCCGGAATGGACGGTCCTGTGGAAAATACGCCCAGCTTTGTACCTGCGTCGTCGGTAGCGTCAAACTGACCTTTGAACAGAATATATACAAGACATGCGCCCACAAAGGCTCCTAAAAACTCACCCGCAAAGTAGTAAGGCACTACGCCCCAGGCTATGGACCCGTCTATTGCCAGCGCAATCGTCAGAGCCGGATTAAAATGAGCTCCGGAGGATGCGCCGAAAATAAATGCAGGAACCATAACCGCAAGCCCCCAGGCAAAGGTAATCTGAATAGATCCCGCACCCCTCATACCGGATTTATTCAGCGTCACGTTTGCCACAACACCATCACCAAGTAAAATAAGCATCATTGTTCCAATAAATTCAGCGATAAATATTAACATAATAAACCCCCCTTTTCCTCAATCAGCTCCGCATTCTAATATGTCCGGAACATCCGGGCCTTAGTCTTCCTTTGCCCATCCATAAGAATATTTTACGGCTTTCTGCCACCCTGCCAGAGCGGCATTCCTTGCTTCTTCTTCCATTTCAGGCTTAAATACCCGGTCGATCTCCCAGTTTTTAATTACTTCTTCTTTACTCTTCCAGTATCCTACCGCAAGTCCTGCCAGATACGCAGCGCCCATGGCTGTTGTTTCCACACATACCGGACGATGTACCGGAGCGGCGTTTACATCTGCCTGGAACTGCATCAGGAAATCATTGGCGCTTGCTCCGCCGTCTACTTTTAATGTACTTAATGTAATGCCTGAATCTGCCTGCATGGCCGCAATAACATCGTATACCTGGTATGCCAGGGATTCCAGTGTGGCACGGATAATGTGATATTTGTTCACACCTCTGGTAATACCCACAATAGTTCCCCTTGCGTACTGATCCCAGTAAGGAGCGCCCAGTCCGGTAAATGCGGGAACCACGTAGCAGCCGTTGGTATCTTTTACTTTTGAAGCCATATATTCCGTATCCGGCGATGTATCTACGAGACGCATCTCATCACGCAGCCATTGTACAGCCGCACCTGCCACAAAGATAGATCCTTCCAGTGCGTAATTCACTTTGCCGTCCAGTCCCCAGGCAATGGTTGTTACCAGCCCGTTTTTGGAATAGACCGGTTTTTCTCCTGTGTTCATCAGAAGGAAACATCCTGTACCATATGTATTTTTTGCCTCGCCTGCCGTAAAACAGGTCTGGCCAAACAGCGCCGCCTGCTGGTCGCCCGCAGCGCCGGCAATCGGAATCGGAGCGCCAAAGAAGGATGCGTCCGCTTCCCCGTAAATACAGCTGGAAGGCTTTGGTTCCGGCAGCATACATTCCGGAATATCCAGTTCTTTTAAAATATCCTGATCCCATTTGAGCTCATTAATATTAAACAGCATGGTTCTGGAAGCATTCGTATAATCTGTAACATGAACCGCACCTTTTGTCATTTTCCAGATCAGCCAGGTCTCTACTGTACCAAATAACAGTTTACCTGCTTCCGCCTTCTCCCTTGCGCCTTCTACATTGTCCAGAATCCACTTTACTTTTGTAGCTGAGAAATACGCATCAATTACCAGACCGGTTTTGGAGCGGAATGCTTCTGTCAGTCCTTTTTCTTTCAGAGAATCACAGTACTCGGATGTACGTCTGCACTGCCATACAATCGCATGATGCACCGGTTCCCCAGTCTCTTTATCCCATACGATGGCTGTCTCACGCTGGTTGGTAATACCAATGGCAGCAATATCCTCAGCTGTCGCACCGATTTTCTGCATGGCTTCCACAGCTACTCCTAACTGTGTAGACCAGATTTCATTGGCATTGTGCTCTACCCAGCCCGGCTTTGGAAAATACTGTGTAAACTCTTTCTGTGCCACACTGCACATTTCTCCTCTCTCATTAAACAGGATACATCTGTTGCTTGTGGTTCCGGCATCCAGTGCCATAACATATTTTGCCATTTTAGTTTCCCCCTTTTTTTATATTCAGGCTCTCCGGTACTTTAAATACTCCCCGGAAAAACCCCGGCCTCGTATGTATATTATGGTGATATAAAATTAATTATCATATTTTCTTAATAACCTGTATTTTATAATTTCTTTTGCTCCGCCACATGTTCCAGTTCTTTCAGAATCTCTTCCATGCCCATGCCTGCCGAAGCATTTACAGTAGCTGTCACAGCGCCTTCCACAAGCGGACAGTCCGCCATGCGCAGCTTTTTGTCTTCCATGGATTCCAGCACCATTTCCGCTGTCATTACCGCACTGCCCATATCCATCAGCAGAATCACGCCGTCCGGTGAGTACACCTGCTCAACGGCTTTTTGTATTTTATCAAAACTGGTTCCAAAACTGCCATCTTCCAGTCCGCCCGCCGCTGCCACCGGTACGTCTTTTGCCATCATGCCGGCCAGATCCGCAACGCCTTCCGCCAGCTTTCCACTATGGGAAACAATTACAAATCCTACCATATCGTCTTCTCCCCCCCTATGCTTTCATGCCCCCGTTTATACCGGCCTCCATAAAATTCATTGCGCAGGATGGATCATTTTATAAGCGACATTCCTGACCGTAACCGCAGAGACGGCGGCTTTCATCATTTTCATCCCCGCTTCCTTCTACGGACGTCAGCCGCATATCTGTGCGGGCACGGTGCATGGTATGCTTTTCTTACAATGCTTTTCTTACAATGCTTTTCTTACAATGCTTTTGCCACAACTTCCAGCAGCATTGTAAATGATGTAGCGCCGGGATCCTGATGACCAATGCTTCGTTCGCCCAGATAACTGGCACGCCCTTTTGTGGCCGCAATGGTCTTTGTATATTCCACGCCTTTCCGCGCCGCCTCAACACCTGCCAGAAAAACCGCTGCGGCATCCTGTTCCTGCTCCCACTGTGCCTGCATGGCTTCCAGAGCCGGAATCATGGCATCCAGCATTGTCTTTTCGCCTTTTTCAGATTTTCCACGCATTTTAACCCCGTCAATGGCCTGTCTGAAAGCGTCCAGAAAATCCGCTACCCCGATTTCGCTTTTTCCTTTTAACGCTCCGCCGGCTTTCATAAATCCGGTTCCGTACAGTGGCCCGGAGGCGCCGCCCACTGTGGATACCAGAGTCATGCCCACGCTTTTTAATACATCCGCAGGTTCTTTTCCCGCAAGCGCTTCCAGCTTCTGTTCCACTTCTTTAAATCCTCTGGCAAGATTGATGCCATGATCCCCGTCCCCGATTACATTGTCCAGTTCTGTAAGATATTCCTTCTCCGTCTCTATCTTTTCCGCAATCTTATGCAGAACGGCAATCAGCTTTTCCGTATTCATGTTATCTACCCGCTTTCCTGTATATGCTTTTACTGTTACAAATCAAATATTTCCGTCCGCTGCGTTTTTTTGACAGGCTAAGCCTTAAATGCCGGAGTATCCGCCGGCGCATCCAGTAATTCTTTCAGCTGGTCATCCAGTTTCAGCAGTGAAATGGAAAATCCTTCCATCTCTATGGAAGTCATGTACTCTCCCACAAATGTTTTGTATACCCGGATTCCTTTTTCCGCCAGTACATCCGCTACCCGGTTATTAATAATGTACAGTTCCATCAGCGGCGTGGCTCCGGCGCCATTAATCATTACCGCCACTTCGCTGCCTGTATAATCAATGTCTGCCAGAATCTGTCCTAACAGCATATCTGTAATCTCATCGGCAGTTCTAATTTCTTCCCTGTGGGTACCGGGTTCTCCATGAATGCCTATGCCCACTTCCATTTCATTTTCCGCAAGCTCAAAGCCCGGTTTGCCTGCGGCAGGTATGGTACAAGGTCTGATTGCGGCTCCCATGGTTCGTACATTGTCGATGACTTTCTGCGCCACCCCGGCCACGGCATCCAGATCCGCACCTGTCTCAGCCAGCGCTCCGGCAATTTTATGTACAAATACGGTTCCAGCGACGCCTCTTCTGCCTACTGTATAGAGACTGTCTTTTACCGCCACATCGTCGTTTACAATTACCTGTCTGACCGGAATATCCTCGTCACCAGCCATTTCACCGGCCATTTCAAAATTCATCACATCACCGGTATAATTTTTAATAACCATCAGAACGCCCGCATCTGTAGCAACCGCTTTAATGCCTTCATATACCTGGTCCGGCGTCGGGGAAGTAAATACCGGCCCCGCCACCGCAGCGTCCAGCATACCTTTGCCCACATATCCGCCATGAGCCGGTTCATGGCCGCTGCCGCCTCCGCTGATCAGCGCCACTTTATGCTCTTTCTTTTCGCTCCTGACTACCACGTTGCCACAGTCCAGTTTGCGAAGATACGCAGGATAAGCTTTTACCATACCCTGTATCATCTGATTTTCTACCTGCTCTACTTCGTTGATAAATTTTTTCATTGATCCATACCCCCTTATCCATAATCCGCTGCCTGTTTTATAAAAACCAGACCTGCTGGCTGGTTGCCGAAATGGCAATGGCCCCGCTGTCCAGCGCCGTCATTACATCCTGCCTGCTTGAAATCAGGCCGCCCGCAATCACCGGAACTTTACTTATTTTATTTACTTTTCTGATAATGTCCGGCATAATCGCAGGAAGCACTTCGATAACATCCGGCTGAAAACTGCCCACCTGTTTTTCAATATTTGAAAGCGCCATGGAATCCATGACAAAATAACGGTGCACGGTATACAGCCCCAGCTGCTTTGCATATCTGATCAGTGTATGTTTTGTGGTAATAATACCGTCCGCTTCTGTATACTGCTTAATAAAATCAAGGGCAACTTCCTTTCCGCTAATCCCACTGACCAGTTCCATATGTACCATCGCAATCTTTCCGGCATCTTTGATCCTTTTTACAATCCCTCCAATACTGCAGATATCCCCATACAGAATAAATACGACCTGAATATCCGATTTCAGACATTTTTCCAGCCCATCCATATCTTTGATGGCCGCAATGACCGGCGTGTCTTCAAGAATTTCCCGAAATGACATTTTCATTGTTTCTCCTCTGCCCTCCATTTCACTTGTATACAAAAAGAGCATAACTAAAACACAACATCTTCTGTTGTATTAGCCATGCTCTCTTTTCTCCCGGCAGCTATTATTTATATACATACTACACTATAATTGTTAACTTTGCAATATGTTTTTGATAAAATTCGCAATTATTTTTTCACTATGCACATATCATATATCTGCGGATCAGTATTTTATGGTAATTATATCTTTTATTTCCGGCGTCTGACATACGCTTTTGATTATTTTTCCATAAAATCAAGTATTTCTTCCATACTTTTTCCGCCAGTCAGACTCTGTCCGTCGTCCCTGACTATAACCGGCACCCGTTCCAGTCCGTATTTTTCCACCAGCGACGGGTACAGTCCGGCGTCGGTCATCTGCACCTGAATCTGCTGACTGAGCGCCGCAATATGCTGGCACAGTATTACAGTTTCCGCACAGTAATGGCAGGCAAGGGATACAAACACCTGCAGCCTGCGGGGCTGCGAAAGGTCCGCAATCCGTATTGTGACCTGCTCTTCCAGCGGCTGTCCGGCTCCTGCCGCATTATAAAACGCAATGACAAAAGCGTTAATCTCCTTTCCTCCCGGTATGCCACGGAATGAAAGACCCGTAAATTCCGTTTCTGCCAGATACAGCCCTGTAACGGGATATAACTGTTCACAGGCCAGTTCTTCTTCCAGCCCCGGACATTCTCCCGGTTCGTACAGCTGTAAATGAACTTTTGGGTTCAGGCCGGAAAACGCTTTTAAAAATTCCGCCATTTCCATACCTTTTTTATCTGACAGATCCATAACGGCCCGTACCCATACATCCTGCAGCAGCCGGTCCAGCACCCGGCGGATCTGTCCGCACATATCGTCGTCCAGCAGATGGCTGCTGGCGGATATGCCATCATATGTTTCCTGTTTCATAATCGTCCTTTCTGTTCCGCAACGGGACTGAAAATTCCCCTGGTCCCAGCCGGTATTGTTCACTCTGGCATTCCCACATATAAACCATGACGCTGCCAGTGTCCCCGTTATCCGGGCAATCCCCGGGCACATATTCCTGTCTGTTTCAGACTGTGAAACTATAATGATCCCAGTCGTCCGGCGCCTGTCAGCAGGTTGTCTGATTTATCTGATCTTATAATTTTCCTACCAGATCCAGGTCCGGCTTTATGGTTTCCGCTCCCGGCTGCCATCTGGCAGGACAGACCTGATCTCCGTTTTCTTCCACAAATTTTGCCGCCTGCAGGACACGCAGCAGTTCTGCGGCATTTCTGCCAATACCCATATCATGCACTTCATAAGCTCTTATTTTTCCATCCGGATTCAGCAGAAACGCCGCCCGAAGCGCCTGCCCGGTTTTTGCGGCCAGTACGCCGAAATTTTCTGACAGCTTCCATGCCGTGTCCGCCAGCATGGGATACCTGATCCCCCGGATCGTTTCCGAAGCATCCGCCCAGGCCTTATGGACATATTCGCTGTCGGTGGAAACAGCATATATTTCACAACCCTCTTCTTTAAACTGATCATAGTGGTCTGCCAGATCCTTCAGTTCTGTGGGACATACAAATGTAAAGTCTGCCGGATAAAAGAAAAACAGACTCCACTTCCCGATGACATCTTCCTTTGTTACGGTACGGATGGTACCGTTTTCATAGGCCTTTACCGAAAACGACTTTAGTTTTTTCCCAATCATATGTCTATTTTTCATAAAAATCCCTCCTCTTCCACAGATTGTATTATATATGATACCGGATTATTTGTCAAAAAGCATTTTATTGACTTGATAAACTGCATATAATTCTCTATAATGATCATATGCCGGCCGTCATCGCCCGGATCTGTCCGGACAGGCCGAAAGGCAGGTTTCAATATTATAATATACCGGAGAAGGAGGAATTTATTATGAATGGCAGAAACTTAAATATTTCCAATATGAACGGGGACACAGACAATCCAGACAAAACTTGTGGCCTGACTGATATGAACTGTGTGGAAAACGGCACAGAACAGACCGCTTCTATTACTAATATGAATAACATGACCAATAATAAGGATAAGACCTGCGGAATTACAGACATGAACTGTCTGGACGAGTAGCAAAGTATCCGGAGGGCTTCAGGGCGTGTCTGAAACATGCATATCATAATATGTATTTCATGATATGCTTTCCATGATATGCTTTCCATGATATGCACCCGTGAGGTATGATATGCTTCACATTTTGTGCCACAAAGGCTTTCTATGGAGAATTTATCCCAGATTTATAAAGTGCGGCAGACTGCACTGACTAAATCCCGGATAAATTCTCCGTATCATGCCCCTTCAGGTACAAAATGAAGCGTACAGATCCCGGGAATGATTTCCAGACACGCTCCGGGCATCTTTTTTCCGTTTCGCCGCATGATCATCCTGCCCGAAAGGCTTTTAGTAAAATAAATAACCAGTCAGCATCCTGCGTGCCTTTGGAAAGCCGTTTGTGCGCAGCTGCCACGGACAGTCCGCAGGCATCGTGGAATTGCCAAAGCTAACCGTCCTCCCGCAGCCGTTCTGTCACGCTCTTTTGTTTTCCACAGTAAAACGCTGCCGCAGGAATCGCCGCACAGGCCGCAAACATCACTGGCGCCGCCAGAATAACCGGCAGGATATAAAACTGCCAGGATAAAAACCACATGCCGTTGATAACTGTCCGCAGAATGGTCAGTGACAACAGGCTGCCCAGACATAAAGCGCACAGTTCTGTTGCCAGCGCATAACAGGCCCCTTCCATCATCAGCAGATGCAAAAGCTGTGTCCTGGTCATGCCCACTGCCTCCAGCGTGGCAAATTCCCGCTGCCTGGCCGCCATACTGGTAAGTATGGCATTGATAAAATTCAGCAGGCCAGTCATTCCGGTCACAGCCGCCAGCAGGCCGCCCACCCTCAGTACCAGATTCTGTAACCCCTCATAGGAATCCGTCCAGGTCTTTCCAGACTCATAATTCATAAGAGGCTCCTGTGTGGTGGTATAGTATTCCAGAAACTGTTCCATCTGATCTTCTTTCTCATCGTCCACACTGAATCCATAACTCATCAGAAAACGGTCTGAAAGCAGCTGTTTAAATATCTCGGCATCTGTATAATAACAGAAATTACCAGTCCAGCCGCTGCGGTTTGTCAGGCAATTGGTATTCTGCGCCGCCATGGACAGTATTTCAAATTCCTGTTCCTGTCCGTTCGCAAAAATCAGTACAATTTTATCCCCGGGCTTATGCCGGATCTGATCCATAAGTACTCTTCCATCATCAGTGGCCACGTTAAAAACCAGATATTTTCCGGATTTCAGCTTTTCTTTTATGACTTCTGTATCTGTTTCGCCTTCCAGTATTTCCAGATGTTTATAAAAAAAGTCCTCCATACCATAAAAATATATGGGATAAGTGCCGTTCTCCCGCTCCTCCAGCGGCCGGAAAGACCCGCCGGTATACCAGCCCGGACTGCCATTTTCGCTGCGGCCATATGATTGCGGCACCATCCAGCTGCTTTTTTTCAGACCCGGACTGCCGGAGGCATACAGGCGCCCTCCTTCCACAAATCCTTCCTGCGCTTCGCACGCTTCGATCATGGATTCGCTTAGTTTTTCATCCAGTACCTGCTTCTCATGCAATCCGGAATAAGGATCTGACAGGTTGAAATATCTGGCGTTTCCGATCAGAAAGTCTGTGGTTACATAATGTTTCAGATATACATCCAGCTGAAAAGACCTGGTAATCGTCAGCACACTGTTAAATAATATGACTGACATGGACAGGGACAGCACTACCAGCAGGCTTTTGGATTTATTCCTGCCAAAAGCCGCAAGAGCCATCCGCCACAGTCTGCCGGAGGCATTCTTCGTCCTGTATTTACGGCTGCGTGGATATATGGCAGATCCGCCAGCCAAAACCGGCTGTGTTCTATTGGACTGCCGCCTGCCCCGCCACAGAGCCTTACAGCGTCTGCCTGTAAATATCTCCTGCCTGCGGCTGCCCTCTGTATAGCGCACCGCTTCCACCGGAGATACTTTTGCCGCAATACGTGCCGGTCTGCCGGCAGAAATCCATACGGTCAGCAGTGTAAACGCAAAAGCGCCGCAAAAAACAGCCGGACGGGCCAGTACTATGATTTCGTCTGTATGCAGGGAAGATACGGACACAAACCAGGGAACGGTGAGCCTGCCCAGTACAAACCCGCCGGCAAGCCCGGGCACAGCGCCCAGGAAACCGCACCGCAGCGCCTGGCGGCGGACAATCTGGCGGATCTGGCGGCCTGTGGCGCCGACGGTTTTCAGCAGGCCATAGTATCGGATATCCCGGATGACAGATATCTGAAAAATATTGTAAATAATCAGATATCCGGTCAGCAGAATCAGAAGCAGTATACCCGCCATCCCTGCGGTAGTCTGGATATCCAGACCATCCCACAGCCAGGCTCTGTTCACATTGTTGTCGATATAGTCCGGATCGTTTACATCCACAGAATAGCCTCCGTTTAGAATGACCTGGTAAAGCTTTCCCTGAATATCCCGTCTGTCATGAAAAATAATATTCATCCGTATCGTCCCTGTCAGGGAAAAATCTTCCCGGAACGTATCCACAAGTTCGCCGGCATGAGCATCCACATATGTCTTTGAGACAATGGCAAACCCGGTATTCAGCACCGGATCGGCACGAAGCACGCCGGATACGGTAAACGTCCGCTCCTCCACCTTTCCGGTGCGTTCTTTTACCATCATGGCAAGCGTCACCTGCTGCCCTGCCACAGGCTCTTTTCCCAGAAGCCGCAGGGATTCTTCGTCCAGCAGAATCTCATCCGCCGCTTCCGGATTTTTTCCATCCACCAGCTCAAAAAGACAGTGGGGATAATAATGCGCCGGATAATACCATGCTTCCAGATGACGTTTCCCAAACGCCTGATTTTTTATCTGGTCAGCCACCAGCATGGCATCTGCGCATTCCCTGATCAGCGGATCTTTGCTCAGTGTCTCATACTGCTGCCTTGTGAGATATTTCAGTATGCCGTGGTAATCCCCGCCGTACTGACGCATGGTCTGTCTCTGCACCGTATCCACAAGACCACTTCCAATTGTAAATAATGCGGTAAATAAAACCGCTGTCAGAAAAACCGCAAATGTGGCGATTGTATTTCTCGTACGGGCTGCCTGATAACTTCTGACAGCCAGCCTGCGGATCACTTTCCGGTTGTGTACTTTAAACATGCGCATCACCACCCTGTCCGATCCTGCCCGTCCGGCTGGAAGGCTTATTTTCCCCGTTCCGGACCTGTATCTTCCGCCCGCCTGCCGCAGAAAAGATCCGGCCTTTGCCTGTAGTATGGGAGGACTGGCTGCGAATGCGGCCGTCTTCTATCCGTATCGTCCGGTCCGCCAGCTGGGCCGCTTCTTCGTTGTGGGTAATCATTACAATAGTCTGCCCCAGTCTGCTGCTGGTGATTTTCAGCAGATTCAGCACTCCCTGGCCCGTGGCCGAATCCAGGTTTCCGGTGGGTTCATCCGCCAGCAGTATGGCCGGTTTTGAGGCCACAGCCCTTGCAATGGCCACCCGCTGCCGCTGTCCGCCCGACAGCTGGTCCGGCAGGCTGTAAAGCCGGTCCTTCAGCCGGAACGCCCGCACCACTTTGTCTATAAAATCCGTGTCGGGACTGCCGCCGTCCAGTTCCACCGGAAGTACGATATTTTCATAGACATTCAGTACCGGCACCAGATTGTAACTTTGAAACACAAATCCGATTTTGCGGCGTCTGAAGATACACAGCGCATCTTCTTTCAGTCTGGAAATATCTTTGCCGTCCACAAACACCCTGCCGGATGTGGGCCGGTCCAGACCGCCCAGCATATGCAGCAGGGTAGATTTTCCGCTGCCGCTGGTACCTGTAACAGATACAAATTCTCCCCGCTCCACCTCCAGACTGACACCGTCCAGGGCACGGACCTGGTTTTCTCCGGTCCCGTAATATTTTTTCAGATTTTCTGCCTGTAATACTTTCATATGACTGCCTCCTTGTATCTGTTCCATTGTCCCGTATAATCCGTCAGGTCTTATGGCTGTGCCGGCCGCCGCTGTGCCGGAGCACGCCGCCTGCGGCTGTCTGCTCCCGGACCATTTTCCTTTCCGGCGCTGACTTCGCCTGGCTGCCGGGTGTCCGGCAACCGCCGCAACGGAATGCCAGAGCCCCTGCGGTCCTGCCCGGAAGTTTATCTTTACAGGACGCTCTTTCCTGTATGATAAAAAAGTATCCGGTGAAGACGGATACTCCGCCTGCGGCGGGCTGCACCCGGCTGCATCTTCCTCTCCGGCGCTGTGCCCTCGCTTCGCCGGGGCAGACCCTGCGATCCTTCCGGAGGGTTTTTATCTTATAGGACGCTCTTTCCTGTAAGATAAAAAACAGGAACAGTTTTTTTACTGTTCCTATTATATCACGGGGTTCTTACGAAAATCTTTCCAGAATCTGACATAGTTGTAAGATTCCGGCGGACGGCCGTTTTAAGCGTGTCTGTTTTATATTTTACGGAAATATTCCCTGACAGGTATGGTTGATTTACAGGTCCTGATCTTCCAGCAGGGACATAGTTGCAAAATGTGGCTGATGACCGTTTTAAGCGTGTCTGTTTTATGTTTTACGGAAATATTCCCTGACAGGTACAGTTTATTAATCCTGATCTTCCAGCAGGGCATGTGTCTGTTTTTCGCCGTTCCCAGAGTATCATGCCCTGAAAGATCCGGGATACTTACAGGACATGATGCGCAGTACCTGTCACGTTTGGGAAATCTTTTATATGTAAGCGCCCGTATCCTGCCAGCCGGATTCCGGGACCGTCCGGTATCACCTGTCCCCGGCCACCTTTGGCTTTAACCAGCCGCTGAAAAGCTGGATCAGCGGGCCATTGCAGCAGGCATTTACAATTGTGCCAAGGCCCGCAATCTCCCAGACGCTGTTGCGGGCCAGCAGGCAGAACGTAATGCCCACTGCCAGCACCGTAACATCCGATGCCATCCTGGCAATCCGGAAAGAGATTCTGTCTCCGCAATATTTTGTAATAATAAATGCCACGCTGTCGTAAGGGGCAATGCCCATGTCCGCTGTCATATACGCCGCACAGCCTATGGAAAGAGACAGGGTGCCGGTCAGCAGAAACGCCACTTTTAAAGGCATGGACATTTCCAGTCCCAGCTGTTCCAGAAACAGCCAGCAGAGAAAGTCAGCGATATACCCTACAAACACCATATTAATCACTGTCCCGGGGCCAATACAGTTCCTGACTGTAAACCATACGATTACAAGAAGTCCCGCATTCATAATGAGCTGCCAGTTTCCAAACGTCATGCCCAGAAATCCGCTGATACCCAGATTCATACAGGAGAAAGGATCAACGCCAAACCCGCTCATCCGGTAAAGTGCTACGCAGATACCAATCAGCAGAATTCCTCCCAGCATGAAAAACAGGCGCAACGGCGTATACTTTGTTTCCCCGGCCATCACTTTCCTGCCGGCAGTAACGAAGACAGCGGATCTATGCTCTTTCTTCTGATTTGTCTCTTTCAAGATTCCGCCACCTCCAGTACATACATTCTGGAATCAAAATCTGAAGACGGCATCTCACCCGCCGGCGCCTGGCCCGCAGTCCCGTCGCTGGTAATCAGTCCCGCATACATCAGCTCGTCGCCAAAGTGGCACCGCCCAGTCTTCGCATTGCGGTAACAAAACTCCGGATTCAGTCCTTCCAGCCGCAGCCTTGTAAAGTTTCCATTGGCACAGTTTAATATGCGGTACCAGCCCACCAGCGCTGTTTTCTGGTCGTCGCTGACCACCATCCAGGCAGCCTCGTTTCCTTCAAACGGACTTTTCAGCCGGTAAAAAGTGCCATACTGCAGCACCTCCCGGTATTTCTTCATAAATACGATCTGTGCCTTTACCTCTTCCGTTTCCTCAGGCGATAACTGATTCAGATCCAGTTCATAACCAAAGGTGCCAAAATACGCCACATTTGCCCTGGTGTGAAGGGGCGTGTTCCGGAACACCTGATGATTCGGCGTTACGGATACATGGGTCCCCATACTGCTGACAGGATAGCACATGGACGCCCCGTACTGGATTTTCAGCCGCTCTACAGCGTCGCTGTCGTCACTGGTCCATGCCTGCGGGGCATAATACAGCATCCCCGGATCAAAACGGCCGCCGCCGCTGGCGCAGGATTCAAACAATACTTCTGGAAACTCACTGGTAAGCCGTTCATACAGGGCATATACCCCCAGAATATAACGGTGGTACACTTCTCCCTGCCGGTCCGGCGGCAGTGTCTGTGAGTAACATTCGGTAATGCTGCGGTTCATGTCCCATTTAATATATGAAATCTTCGCATTTGTAAGGATGTCCGCCATCTGTTCATAAATGGCGTCCACCACTTCTTTTCTGGAAAAATCCAGGACGTACTGGTTTCTGCCCTGGGACTGGCGCCTCTGCGGCGTGGACAGTATCCAGTCCGGATGCTGCCTGTAAAAATCTGAATCTTTATTTACCATTTCCGGCTCAAACCAGAGACCGAATTTCAGCCCCATCCGTTCTATTTTTTCCGCCAGCCCGGCAATGCCCTCTGGCAGACGCTCCCTGTTGGCTTTCCAGTCTCCAAGGCCCGCATGATCACTGCTTCGTGCGCCAAACCACCCGTCGTCCAGCACAAACAGCTCCACGCCGCATTCCTTTGCCCTGGCAGCTATTTCCAGCAGACGGTCCTGGGTAAAATTAAAATACGTTGCTTCCCAGTTGTTGTTCAGCACCGGTCTGGCACGGTCCCGCCAGTAGCCCCTTGCCAGACGCTTCCGGTACAGGCCGTGGAGTGTCTGGCTCAGATGATTCAGTCCCCGGTCTGTATAGACCAGCACCGCTTCCGGCGTCTGGAATGTTTCCTGCCCTTCCAGCTTCCAGGTAAATGTCTCCGGATCAATACCGGCCAGTATCCGCAGGGTATCATGGGCGTCCACTTCCGCCTGAATCCGGAAATTGCCACTGTATATAAAAGACACTCCCACTGCTTCTCCCTGACGCTCATCTGTACCAGGCCGCTTCAGAATCAGAAACGGATTGTGTTCATGGGAGGAATTGCCCCGCATACTTCCAATAGAAACGATTCCTGGTTCCAGATTCCGGTTATGGATATGACATTCCCTGGCCCAGCATCCGGAAAGCTGCTGCCAGACATACTCACGATCCGGCAGGTCCAGACACAGACTCATGGCACGGGCCAGCCATACCGGCTGGGCGCCTGTATTGGTAAAACGCACACTGCGTGCCAGTATCCCGCCTTTTGCGAATATCGTGTAATACAGCTGCACCCGCACCTTTGTCACCGCATCTTCCAGTGTGAGAACCAGTGTGCGGGCTTCCTGCGCAGATTCCGTATAAGTAGCTGGCAGTCCCTGCAGAGACGGTTTTCCTTCTGTTATGGTATACCCCTGGTACTGGAAATCCGAAATGCGGCTGCCATTTTCCTGCCGGATCTCTACCGCCGGCTGCCGGTAATCCGTTGTGCCAAACACCGGATATTCCTGACGGATATGCTCCAGGGAAAATCCGCCGTCGTTTTCATATACACAGGAGGTCATGGGCCTGTGACAGGTCTCCAGCAGATAGGAAAAATCTTCCCGGTCCCGGATCTGTCTGCCGAAATAAAGCTGCCCCGGGTGCCCGTTTTTCATAATAGTCATAATATAACTGATGCGGTCATTGTACAGATGAAAGGTTCTGCTGCCTTCATGATATACGATATTCATTATTCCTCTCTTTCCGCCGGAACCATCCGGCTTTAGCCTGCCCCCTGCGCAGCTGTCCCGTACCGCCTGCGGCCAGGAGTCTGTATAGTATCTCAGTATGTATTATTATACCCGGTTCTTCCAGAAAAGGGAGGTATTTTTGTTTCCATATACAGGCAAAATGTTTCATTTTATAAAATGGCCGGATACTCCGCCTGCGGCGGGCTGCCTCTGCAGCATTTTCCCTTCCGCCGCATGGCGATCCTCCCGGAGGGTTTTTATCTTATAGGCCGCTCTTTCCTATAAGACAAAAAACAGGACCGGTCCATTCTGCCAGTCCTGCCTTACACTTACATTTCAACCCCATAAAAAGCTACTTTCCAGCCGTCCGCCTGTTTTACAACAGTAACGGTCAGATACTGATACGAACCGCCGCCTTCCTGATATTCCACAGAAACCTCGCATGTATCTCCGGCTTTTTTCTTTCCTGTCTGCTGCAGTCCTTTGATGGCCACAACGGTTACCTGGTCCTTTGCTCCTTCAAAAGTCTTTACATCTTCGGCATATGTGTCTGCCAGATACGGCTGTATACGGTCCGCACTGCCGTCAAAATACGCACTGATAAAGCCTGTCAGCATCTTTTTAATATTCTGCGCATCTTTTGATAAAAGGCCATAAGACGTAATCCGCCATTTTTTCCCGGTCTTTATCAGAGCGATTTCCAGATTCTGCTTCCCAGTCTTTTTCGCATTTTTATAATACGTAAGGGATGTGTAACAGTATACGCCATTTATCTGGTCGTAGCCTGTGATAACTACATGCGGCACTTTGTCAGCCGCACCCTGATATACGAAAACATTACCGGAACTACTGTCTGTCAAAAGTCCACGGATGCCAGAAGCGTCTTTTCCAAAATATGCCCCTGCGAAAGCTTTTACAACGTTTCTGACTTTTTTTGCGTCTGCGGTCAGTTTCGTATTTTTACTATTGCGGCAGACTATTTCAGGCAGCCCCGAAGCTTTCTTACCGGATGATACTCCGGTTACCGACGCCTGGTGGTCTGTCGTGGTCCCGGATATATCCTCCGCCACTGTCTTTTGGACGGACGCCACAGCCTGCTGCCCGGATACCAGATACGACGCCGGCATTCCAAATGCCAGGGCAGCGGCAATGGTACCTGCCGCTAACAGCATACCGTTTTTCTTAGAATGGTCTGATAATATATGTTTTAACCTTCGTTTCATCATGTCTTTCCCTCCATAAAAATATGTGGTCAGTGAATCCGTCTGCCGGCACTGGCGGTTTAATGCGGTACTGTCAGACCGCGCCGTATCCCCAGCTCTTTCCACAGAACGTCCAGAAGCGCCCCTGTCTGTCCGTCCGTGTCCTCCGGACGCTTCCCCAGACTGATAACCTGCCGTCTGAAATGCAGGTAACTGCAGATGTGAATCATCAGAAATAAAACGGCCACGGAAAACCACAGCAGGGAGATCAGATCCAGTATTGTCATCCGGACTCCCCGGTCTGCCGTCCCGGATATCTGCCCTGCCCGTCCCGGTACCGGCTTCACAGCAGATGATCCCGTGGTATCTGATAAGACATCCGGTATAACCGGCGCAGCATGGAAAGCCTGTATGGAAGCCGCATCCTGGTCTGAGCCGGACAACGGCGTATATGCTGTCTCCTGCCCTGTACGGGATACGCCTTCGGCGGATCTTTCACCGCCCTGATCCGGCTGTTTTCCACGGGATGCCGTTCCATCCAGACCGGACTCTGTCTCTCTGGATCCCTTTTGTCCGGACGGCCAGACAGAAAGGGGCGTCACCAGCTTTTCCGGTATCTGGAACGCATCCAGTCCCAGGCTGTCCGCCAGAAATTTACCAGACGTCTGTAAGACGCCCACAGGCAGATGAACCGGAAGCGCCAGCCGCACAGCCAGCAACATCCAGATGATATGCATCCACCCGGAGGCGTACCGCCTGTTTAACGCCGGCCTGACTGCCAGTAATGGCAGAATTACCAGACTGGCTGAAACTGATAATCCGAAAAATGACAAGAATAAATTTCTTATTATTATCACTGATTTTCCTCCAGTTCATCCAGATACTTCCGCAGGTCTTCCACATCGGACGGCGCAATGACTTTATTACTGTACAGATTAGCGATCATATTCTGTACTGAATTGTTATACAGCTTTTTCAGAAAATGCCGGCCTTCTTTTGCTTTGTAGTCATTTTCCGCCACAATGGCCGAATACAGGTTTGTACCCGACGTACGGTCACAGGTGACAAAACCTTTTTTCTCCATACGTGTAAGGGAAGTCATCAGGGTAGACAGGGGCCACTTTCTCAGTTCCTGTAATTCTTTTAAAATATAATTAGATGTGACAGGTTTGCCGGCGTTCCAGATTACCTGCATAATCTCCAGCTCGGCTTCGCCCAGGTTTTTAATAATTTTATCCATGGATATTGTTGCTCCTTTCTCTTGGCTATACAATTGTATAACTTATTATACAGCCGCATAACATGTTTGTCAACAGGTACTTTTCAGGATTTTATTTAGAAATCAAAGAAGACATGCACACTGAATCATCATATTTACTACGAACATAGCCAGACGGTTTTCTGTTTACTATAATTTAAGGCCTCCTATGATTTAAAGTTATCATAGAAGACCTCATCTCCGCAAGTATTTCAAATTTTTTTACAGTCAGGAGTCCGGCAGATCCCCGTTCTGGCTGCGTGACCAGACTGGGAATTTATCCGGCCCATTTCCTTTATTCCTGTACCAGGACGTTTTATCATCAGATTTTTCTATTATCGGATTTTCTATCCTTAATATCCAGCTTCCACATGAATTTCATCCCTTGTTATAATGATCAAATATATTTTATGTATGATTTGTCAGCCTGTCCCCTATTTTAATTTTTCCATCATAGTCATATTCTATGATTTCCAGCATTGTGTCTTTCGTTTTGACCAGGAACCCTGCCTCTGTTCTGCCAATAACCTGGCCTGGAATGTTTTTATACACATGAGCGCCTGTTACCATACGTGCTTTATTAATGCAAATTTTAGAACCATCAATCCAGGATACCGCCTGAGGTCCCGGGAGACAGAGCGCCCGAATAAAATTAAACAGCTCCCTGCTTGTCTGGTTTCAGTCGGTTATCTCATCGCCGCTTTTGCGCATTCCGCAATACATGCCGACCGGATCAATATTTTTTTGTGGGACGTTCCCCCCCCGCCGTTTTGTATGATCTTCAATGCATCGTACAGAATCTCCGCACATCCAGTATACGCCTGCTCTAATAGCGATTTATAATCATCTTCGTCTGTAATCGGATATGTTCTTTGCAATATAATATCACCTGTATCAATCCCCTCATCCACATAGTGCACTGTTATCCCGAACTCTTTTTCGTCATTAATCAGTACCCAGTTCAAAACATTCCTTCCACGGTAAAACGGCAGCCTGCCTGCATGGCAGCTTATAGTTTTGAGTGGCGGAATTTCTATAATGTCTTTCTTAAATATCTGATCAAAGGACATGGATACAAACAGATCCGCCTGATACTGTTTTACTTTATCCACAAATTCCTTTGTATTTATATTTCTGCATAATTCAACAGGTACCTGATATTCTTCTGACATTTTCATTAATACTGCGTCTGGTTTTTGATAACGGACTGCCACAAATACAATCTCCAGGGAATCATCAGAAATAATTTTTTCAAACGCCTTACGGGCCCACAATCCATCTCCAAAATATCCAATTTTCATTCAAATATAACCATCCCTTCTGATTATGCCATTTATATACATGCCTTATATTTATCCATATTCTGTTGTGTACCTGCCTGTTGATCTGTTTCATAATCGTCTTTCTATTAAAATTTTAACTCCCGTATATTTTGCAAAGTCACTCCGTATGGCTGTTCTTTACCAAATAAGAGTGTTGTTCCAAGTACAAAGCCTCTCACTCCTTTTGGCGCAAACTCTCTGATACGGTTCGCACTGCACGCACCATCCCAGTATAGCTCAAAATGCATATCATCTTTTATTGAAAGAAGTTTTGTTATCTTTTTTCCTACATAGGGCAAAAACATCTGACCAGCATTGCCTGGATTGACTGACATGACAAGAACTTTTTTCACAATTCTCAACAGTTCAAAAACATTTTCAACAGATGTACCGGGATTAACCGCAATGCCAGGAATCATTCCGGCATCAATAATCGCCTGTAATGTGGTAGACGGATGATATTCCGCCTCCGGATGAATATATACAGTATCTCCTTCTCTAAGATTATTCAGAAAAAGGCCAATATGATTATTGGGATGCTCAACCATCAGGTGAACATCCAGCGGTTTTTTGGTGGCGCCCGCTATATATTTCATATCATGGAGGCCCATGGCATAATTGGGAACATAGCGCCCGTCCATAATATCTATGTGATATGAATCAATCCCGCCTTCCTCAAGCTCCCTTACTTCTTTCTCAAGATTTCCATAGTTGGCGCACATCATGGATGCTGTTAATTCAAACTTCATTATAGTATTCTCCGTCATTTATTGTTGTACAGGATACGATATTTGTCAGCGATTACTCCCCGTATTGATTATCTGATCACATCTTTCATATCAGTCATCCTGCCAAAAAAAGGATCCTCTACTTTCAACGCAAGAAAATCCTCATCTGTAATCCGCAATTTAGTGATATATGATAAAAACATCTCACCAAGCTTTTTATTTTTATCACGTGCCATTTCCGGCAAAATATCCAGATATTCTTCAAAATAAGTACATATTCCCTCCTGAACCCTTTCAATGCACCTGACGTCTTTCTTACTTCTCGTTTCAGCCGCAAAGACTGGATTTCCATTATCATCAAATCCCTGTATCTGTGGGTATGGTGATGTAAGCACTGCTTCGAGAATATAATAGTTATCAAAAATAACACTTGTATCCTTTTCTTCTTCTGAATAAAAAGGCTGAATATCAAGCCCTTTATCCTCCATAAATTCAGGTTCCAGCTGCAAAAAGTAAAATCCTTTCATATGTTGTGGAAAAAGTTTTTGCAGATACATCTGCGTGGTGCCCTTGGCAACAAAATCAAACATTGCTATATTTCCCTTGTGAATACAAAGTTTTTTTATATATTTTTGATAATTACTACGCTGAATGCCTGCCTTTACCAGAATTTCTTTATTCCACTCCGTGCTTTCCAGACCACATGCTTCAATCCCAAAGCGTATTTTCAGGGCTTCTTCTGCTGTTCCTGAGTATTTCATGCTCTCAACATATGCAATATCCCTTTCATTTTCCACCCCAGACCGTATGGCTGCTGTCCGGGATGCCAGAAAATATGTTGAAATTATTTCCGATGAAACCTTCCTGAATAGTTTTCCCACAAGATATCCGTCCCTGGCGCAGAATAGCACCTGTCTATAATCCTGAACATCTGTTTTTTCCTTCAGCCACAAAACAAAGTCGGTAATAATTGGCGCACATAGCAGATAGCCAGCTTCAAAAGCATTTGTTATTGAAAAAACACTTTTTTCTTTTTCAAAACAAAATGGATTGTTAAATATTCTGGAAATAAACATCCCTGTCTTCAGTCTGTCAGAAAGCGTTGAAATATTATGCTCCATTTCCAGCCCGCACATAGCCTCAAATAAATCCTCTCCACTGTAAATCCGGTATGTTTCTATCTCATGTACAGCAGCCATCTCTACATCCGCAACTTCATCATCCCCGATATGTAAGATATTATTGTTTTTATATTTATTCCGCAATATTTTAAACAAACCATTTGTTTTTGAAGCTCCATATTCACTCGAAATAATAATATCATCACATCCGGTTAACCGGAATCTCTCCAGAATCTCTTTTATCTGACTATCCGAATAATAGCTGTCTGTTGTAAGAACAACTTTCTTTCCTGAATCAACTGTTTTTCGTAAAATATCACACATGCTTTCTCTGGCAAGAAAGACAGATTTATCCACATCCCACTCCTGCTCTGCCAGTTCCCTGGCAGTTATAAAATTGCCTCCTGTTTTCCTGAGCAGATACTCATAAATCTGTACCAGCCCCGGCGCATGATCTCTGGAAAGTTCTTTCTCTGCATATAGCCGGACACGATGAAAATCAGGTATATAAATTCCTTTCTCACGCAGCCTGCAGTCTAAAAGCTCAAAAATATCTGTATAAAAACGGACTTTTCGTGTAATCAGCGTATCAAAAAGATCAAAACTTACGACATCCACAGAATCTATTCGTTCCTGAAGACTCTGCTTTGTCATCCCATTCAGACAGCTAAAATCATATGTAGTATTTTTGTTTTCTAATAAATTCCGCCCTCTTATATCATAGAGCGCTATATTATTCTGAAGGCAAAACACGCCAATCCGTCTGGCAATGACTTTACAGGAACCGGGTCTGGCGATTACAATAATCAGCCGGACACCTCTGTTTACCGCTTCAGAAACAGATATTACAGGATATCCAAATATTTCTCCCTCTTCCAGGTAACCATCCAGCAGGCCCAGAACAGACACATCCGGCCCGCATTCATCCAGAAACCGTTTCGTCTCAGTGCCAAGGCCATAGAGTGCCATTTTTTCATTCTGATACTTTTCCAGTATATCTCTAATGTCGCTCATTTTCTCATATCTCCCGCCATTGACATCATTTCATTTACGTATGAAATTAAATTTTTTTCAAAAGCAGCTATGGAAAAATTGTCCTCATATACCTTATGAGCTTCATTTCCCATTTGCTTAAGTGCATCCCTGAATTCAACGCACCACAAAATCTGTTCCCTCAGTCCATCCGCATCTTCGCTTTTAAAAACCAGCCCGTTGACATAATTGGAAATATACTCCGCTGTCCCGACAGCATCTGACACCATACATGGCACACGATGCATCATGGCTTCCGCACAAACTGTGGGCATTGGATCTTCACGTGATGGACAGATCAGCACATCAGTAGCATCCAGAATCCTGTGTATTTCCTCTCTGCTGACCGTCCCGGCTATTGTAATTCCCCGCATTTCCGTTACCCGTTCTTTCAATTTGCGGGCTATACAGGAACAATCCTGACCAATAAGCAGAAATTCACATTCTTCCAGTATTTTATCCGGAATTCCCTCAATGGCATCAATCAAAATATCCTGACCCTTCCGCCATTCTATATAACCAATTGTAGTAAATAACACTTTAGATTTCATCTGAAACTCCATATATCAAATCATCTATTACTATATCCGGCTGATATTGCCGCATCGCCTTTCCCGGAACAGGTCCAACAGACAGGTATTTCAAATTCTTACTACCCAGTCTCTCAAGTGTCTTACTGTTTATCCCATCATAAAAAAACGAAGAATCATGGAGCCACCAGATCACCGGCACCATCTCATTCCTGTCAGACAGGAAAATATGATAATTGATTGTATTACAAATCAGCAAATCATAACGTTGTGTCCATGGAAGCTCTGTCATGGTATATATCTGCAACCGCTGGTCAATCACTACAGGAATGTTCTCAGCTATCAGCTTTTCCCGTAATGGACCATCTATCATGGAGGCAAATGTTACATCAAATTCACTTTTACGCAGCGTGATTGCTGAATGATACAAGGCAAGCGCCGGTCCTCCATAAATAAGGTCATGTGAAAGCAAAAGTACATGACATCCCCGCATATTCATGTCGTTCTCTGATAATAATCTGTGCAGATCATAAAAATGAAATATTTTATTGTCGGCCACGCCAAGACGAATGAGCTGGGTTTTCATTTCTAAAAAATAAAAACTCAGTATTACAATTGAATCATAGGAAATGTTCTGAATTTCCTGTGGCGATATTACCGGATATCCATCCAGTTTCTGCCCTTGTTTCTGCCTGTCATTATCCATCAGGGCAACTACGTCTTCTTTTTTAAACCAGTGTATATATCTTTTGTAATAATCTCCCGTACCAAAGAGCACATATTTTCTTTTCATATCCTGGCAATAACCTCTCTATTATATTTATTGTCATTTATTTTCTCTGCAACTATTCGTCCCTTTGGCGCTTCATTCACATATTTTCCCTCTATAGCAGTCACTTCATCTCTCAGAAACCATTCATATTCTATATCAATATGTCCGATGTCCAGAGCCTGATAACCGCATACCGTCAGATCCCTGGCAAGTACTGTGGCTGTGGCCCCCAGCGCTATAAGTACCAGCCGGTCTTTTCGAATTGTCTGTGCCGCTTTTAATATTTCATCATATTTTTCAAACGCATTCAACGCCGGACACAGAATACGTTCAACCGATTTTACTCCATATAACAAATCATTTCCCGTCCCCAGCCGTGTCTTTTCACCTTCTATGATTGTTACATGTCTGCCTGCCCATATTTCCTTCATTTGTTCAAATTTTTCTTTCGTTTCACTCCGGTCTTTAAAATCCTTGTAGGGTCTGGTGATAAAAGCATCATAATATACCTTATTATGATCCAGTAAATCATAAATCCTGTCTCTGCCCCCATTAGCCAGATGTCTGCGGAATACCTCCTTAAATAATTCTCTCCGGTTGGTAAATGCCCCATATACGGCCGGAAGAGCCACCAGTAAAGATTCCGACGGATCGTGGAGAATTGCGGCAAGTCTGTGCGCCAGGCGTTCATTATTTTCCTGCAGCGTATTTCCTCTTCCCATAATCAGATCCAGCTCCCCATCGCCATAGCGGCTGACTGACTTATGATTTTCCTTTATCTCCCTTATAGTTTCTCTCCAGTTACGTATTTGCGGAATCCACAACTGATTATTCTTTACAACATCAAAGATTTCATAGGGTAAGTTTTCCAGGCAATTCTCTATTTTTGTCAGTCTGATATCTGTCTCAAGATATTCCAATTCTTCAATATAAAAAATATCACGCCAGTACCTGTACTTTGCATGATCAAACAGATAGGGAACAGCGATCTTCGTTTGTCTGATTCCAAGAGTCTCCAGCTGTCTGACCGCTTCTTCATGCCCCTCTGTAAAGGAAATAACTACAAAATCAAAATTATTTTTCAGCCCTTCCTCTACCGGCTGTATTTTCCTCCCAGCGAAAATATGCCCGTGTTTATTTTTATCATTATCAATACACGCAACAATTTCAGCTTCTTCTCTTATTATTTCTACTATCCTGTCTGTATGTATCCCTATTCCAAATAATATAATTTTTTTCATAAATATGCCTGTTATCCCAAAACAATTAACCCGTAGTGTCACCACATCCGTATACTCATTGAAGAACTCTTTCATAAAAATATTTACCAATATGACAGACATTGAGATCATGATATACAGCGCTTTTCCACTCAGATATTTTTTTTATTTCTCCTTTATCTCTATCATAAAAACGCAACGATATCAGCTGATCCACTAAGTCTTTTAATCCTTCGTCCATTATTTCCTCATGCAGAAATACTTCCCTGAGTCCTGATAAAATTCTGCTCTCTACTTCCCATCCTCTTCCATATTCATTGGCACAGTTCATAACAATATCATCAGCAATTCCGGATAACATCCATGATACTTTTTCTTTTTGGGAAAATTTGCAGTTATGATAACCTAAAGATCTTGTTTCTCTCGTTACCTGCCTGATTCTTATGTCAGCCAGTTTCTCTTTATATGATTCTTCCGGAAGATTCCAGTCCGAAAATAATTTACAATATCCTGTATAAAATTCATTAAACATATCGTGTTCATAGGTATAAAACTTTCCTATGGATGCATTTGCTTTCTCACTATCATAATTATAAAAGCGGTAAACCGCATCTTTCATGACACACATGGAACGGATTTCATTTGCTATTTCTATATTAAAAATTACATCAGCCCCATATATATTCTCACGAAAAGGAAAGCGGAGCATAATCTTTCTCCTGTACAGATTTGCCTGATTGACCGCAATATGGCTAAAATATAATGTGGGCCATAATTTCCTTATCTGCTCAATTTTATCTGTATAAATATCTGTCTCCAGCTTTTCATCGCAATTTATAAACTTCACCTGTCCATCATTGCCATACCTGTACTCGTCGATCCGGGTCCAAACTACATCCGGATTATACTTACATATTCTGTTCATCATCATTTGTAATGTACCCGGATACAGAATATCATCCGAATTGAGTATATAGACATATTCACCCCGTGCTTCTTTAACCCCACGGTTCATACTTCCATATATCCATCTGTTCTCCTGATGAATGACACGGATATTCTTATTTTCAAATGATAGTTTTTCAGCAATCGCAGGCGTCTGATCCGTTGATCCATCATCTACTATAATTATTTCGATTCCCTCAATCTTTTGTTCTGTAATACTGCGCACAGCATCTGGAAGAAACTTTTCATTGTTGAACACAGGTATCACAATACTTATGCCAATATTATCTGCCATTCCATCTTCTCCATACAGGTATTATTCCTGCTTCCCGGATATCATCTTTGCCACAAAATCCGTCTTTTTATGAAGTTCCATGTCATTCCACCGGTCAGCTGATTCAAAAGCATCTTCTATTATATTTTCCAGCTCCACATTCCTTTCCGGTGTAATATAGTTCAGATAATCCGAATATCCGTCTCCTTTGCCACTATACCATGCGTCAAAAAAAGCATTTTTTAAATACACAGGAAACCTCTCATATACAAGATTGTGAAATCCAAAAAACGCACACAACTCTTCTGTATCAGCCTTGTATTCAATCTCTGCCAGATTACTGATCAGTTGTTTATATTCATCCTCATTTTGTGGATTGATATTAAAATTAAAAGAAATATGCGGATTATTTCCTGTATTTATCACATGAATACCAGCATAAGGATACTCATGGCCAGCCGACCCTCTCATGGTCAGCGCAAACCGTATGCCACTTTTCACAAACGTTTTAGGAGAAACATGTTTGGGGATCAGCCTGATCCTTTTGTAAATTGCCAGGTATTCTTTGTAAAAATTCTCTCCTCTTTCTGTCTCGTCAGGATGCATTTTCACGTACCAGTTATAATCTGTTTTTTCCGACATTTCACCAAGATAAAGAAGCCATTCTATGTAATTTCCATGAAAAAACTGATCTTTAATACAAGCTGCTTCATTAAATATATGAGGAAGAATCAATACTCCCAGCCTGTTCCCGTCTCTATCAAGATCAAATGCTTCATCCGACGCAAATATATTTACCAGCCCTTCCCTGTAATTAAGAATTGCTGTATCGTCTCCCTTCCATAGCCTGTCCAGTTGTTTCCTGCCCCATTTTACACAAAAATCTTTTTCATCATCTGATAATTGATTATATAATCTCTTCAGCATTCGGTCGGGATCTTCATAACAAAAATTCATTCTTAACCGTCTGACATCGCTTATACTAAAAATATAAGCCGGGATATTCTTTTTACATGCTATATTCGCAATGCACCTCTCCTGAATAACTCCGTCGGATGTAATCAGGCATTTAATATCGTGATCCTGAAAATAATCGTTCCAAAAGATCACTCTCTCAATAACAGCGTATAAACACCGGTGAAATTCCAGTGAATCCGGGTCTGATGAAATTTTATAATATCTTAGATATTCCAGCAGAACCTGATCCGCATAAGACTCACCGTTTATTTCAGCTTTACGCCAGTCTTCAAATGTGGTTATTTTCTGTGAAATATCTCTATATATTTTCTGTGCCCTTTCATACTGTTCCTCTGTTAATCCGCAATCCAGAATCTGCGTTACTCCAAGTGCTTTATACAACCCAACAATTTCAGAATTAATAATCTGTTCGTTAAATTCTGTATTCCTGAACGCATCAAATACTGTTATTTTTGCATGGTATCTTTTTCTTAGATACCTGATCAGATACCAGTGCATGACAGGGTCCCTGTCTCCAGATACAATGGGAATCAATACTTCTCCCAGACAGCTTTCATTCGTGTGTGTACAGGCATTTTTCACATATGAAACGAATTTATTAATACTCCGTGAATCATACATAAATACAATAAATAATTGTTTTCCCAACTCAAACTTATTTTCCAGAGATGCCAGTAATTTCATAAAATTTCTTCGTCCACAGATTAGAATTATATATTGGTCCAGTGAATTCAGCTTTAGAAATTCATACACCGGAATAATTCTGACTCCTTCAATTTCCTTTCCTGCCTTCCCATTATCTATTATAAGATCTATTTCTTTTTTATGATGGCGCCAGTAATAGTGACCATCTTCACCAAATCCATATAAGACGATCTGTTTTTCAGCAAATACATCTAAACTATCATATAACCCTATACATTCATTTCCTGAATAAATCATGTCAGCTCCACTCCGGATTTAAAGAAACCCTGTAATACAAAAGGTGTTTTTTTTGATAAGATAATTTCATCGTTTATAAAAAGAATCTCCCGTGTATTTACAATAATGTTTCGTCAGGCTTCTGCTCTCTTACAAGACATCGTAACGGCCAGTCTGCTACTGTCACTTCTTCATCCACTAAAATATCACCTTCAAACATAATATCAATTTGTTTCATATAGTCTTTATTAATATCAGCATATGAAAGTACATATTTAATCTGTCCGTCTTTTTTGCTTATCCTGACAATATCACGTGACTGGCATGGAAAAAAATACAGACAATCCCCATATTCCGCACATCTGCCATATAACCCACCATACGGATTATCATTCGCCGGACATTGTCTGCTTTCCTGCCCATATGCTGGTATCAGAGAAGATGTTTTCTCATTTACCTTCATTGCCAGAGCGGCATAATGATTCACAATATACAAATCACCGCCAGAATTCACCATATCTGCATATGGAAAAAAATGATTTCTGTTTATCCATTCATTGTGCACGCATTGATACTCTTTCACACAGGTACTTCTGCCATCCCATGCAGCTGCATTAAAACTATGGTTTTTTAAAAACCAGTACCGGCCTGCGAATAAATATACCATTCTCAGATCATCACATGGTGCGGCATACATTCTGGATGTTTCATTTATAACATCAACTTTAACAAAACAATTTCCTCCATTTTCACACAAAATAAATCCTCTCTGGTATTTTGTGCAATTGCTCCCCGTTTTAAATTTATCAATATAGTTTCTCAATTCACTGGCATAATTTTTTGAGCATGCGGCAATTGTATTACTGCTGATATTATATTCCCTTATATTTCCAGAATCTGATAAAATAAACAGAGTATCTTCACGCAGAAATAAGCGCAGGTTATGTCCCCGGTCTTCTTCAAATCTGATCTCCCGTATTTCAGAATCAGTACATGAATACACATGTATTACCGGCCTGTTATAACACAAAAAATAAATATTTTCTTTTATATATACCGCATCACTGTGCAGATTCTTCTCATTAATTCCCGCATCGGGAAAAACTGCCAGGAATTGAAGTTCTTCATTTCCAGACGAATATTTATATAAACCATTTTGAAAAATATCTGATATGTATATGTTACCATGCTGATCCATTGCCAGCGCATCCATTCCCACATGTTTTTTAATCATTCTGTTTCTCCAGTTAATTACAGTCTGTATCTTTCAGATTAATCCCCTGTTTCATTACAGATTACCCTTTCTGTATCAGTTTCATCTATAGTCAGCGTCACTGGTTCATAATACGTATCCGGATGCTCTGGATCAAAATTTTCGTTTGCCCACATCACTGTTATCAGATCCTGCGTTTCACTCAGATTAATAATGTTATGTGTATACCCGGGAATCATTTGTATCGCCTGCATCTGGTCACCATTTACTTCAAACTCAATAACAGAATACTCTTTTCCAGTCTCCGGACTGATTCCAATCCTGCGTTGCTGAATCAGCCCATGTCCGCTTACCACAATGAAAATCTCCCATTTGGAATTATGCCAGTGCTGCCCCCGTATACTTCCTGGCCTGGTTACATTTACCGAAACCTGTCCGCAATTCATTGTATGTAACAGTTCCGCAAATGTCCCTCTGGCATCAACGATGGTTTTAAATTTATATGCCAGTTTCTCAGGCGGAAGATAGCTTACATAAGTCGAGCATAGCTTCTTCGCAAAGGAATCCGGCGGCATTTCCGGTACATCCGGTGTCTGCTGCATCCTTTTAAAGTTTTCCAGCAGTTTTATTATTTCTCCCAGGGTAACATGATAATGGACCGGTATCCGGCAATATTTTCCATCTTCCGTACGGTGCTCTTTTCCTTCCAGAGCATCCAGCATCTCATGCACCAGATCGTCGATATATACCAGGTCGAGTAATGTATTTCTGTCGTTTACCACATAATCCAGATCATTTGCGAAAGCATTGCAAAAAGTAGCGACTACAGAATTATAATCTGGTCTGCACCATTTTCCAAACAGATTGGGAAAACGATAAATAAGCACTTTTGCTCCTGTCTTTTCTGCATAATCAGACACTGCTTCCTCAGCCGCAAGCTTGCTTTTACCATATTCTGAATCTTTGAAACGCCCTGTCAGTTCTGCCTGAACAGAACTTGCGAGCATAACAGGACAGGTATTATTCTTCATTCTTAATAGTTCCAGCAGTTCCAGGGTAAATCCCAGATTGTTCTCCATGAATGCACTCAGTTTTTCCGGCCGGTTTACACCTGCCAGATGAAATACAAAATCGCATTTCTCGCAGGCCATTTCCAGTTCCCGCCGGCTTGTTCCCTTATCACAGCTGTATATTTCTGTAATTTGAAGATTACTGCGTGCGCTGTTTACGCAGTCACGGATATTTTTCAGATTCCACACCAGGTTACTGCCCGCAAATCCATCACTGCCTGTAACCAGGATTTTCATCGTACCGCCTCCTCCAGCTGCTTTTTCACATAATCTGTACTGAGAATTTTGCGGATAGTTTCATTTACATCAAGGCGTCTTGTATTATGACTTGTGTAACTTTCCTCTGCCTGTATACCCGCCCTTCCCTTCGCAAAATATTTATCATAATTCAGATCCCTGTTATCTGCGCATACACGATAATATTTTCCCATGTCTTCAGCTCTGAGGGCCTCTTCTGCCGTCATCAGTGTTTCGTACATTTTCTCGCCATGACGGATCCCTATAATATTTGTTCCAGTATCTCCAAACAATTCCTGCACAGCCTTCGCCAGCGTACCAATCGTCGATGCGTCAGATTTCTGGATAAACAGATCTCCCGGATTTGCGTTGGCAAAAGCAAACCTGACCAGTTCCACGGCCTCGTCCAGATTCATCAGAAACCTCGTCATATGCGGATGAGTGATAGTCAGTGGATTGCCCTCTCTGATCTGCTTTATAAACAGAGGGATTACCGATCCCCTGCTGCACATTACATTTCCATACCTTGTACAGCAAATCACTGTCTCACCCTGCTGCGCCGCCACACGGGCATTGGCATTTACCACATGCTCCATCATTGCCTTGCTGGTTCCCATGGCATTGACAGGATATGCGGCTTTATCAGTACTCAGGCAGACTACACGCTTCACACCGGAACTGACTGCAGCCCGGAGCACATGATCGGTCCCGATCACATTTGTCCGGACAGCCTGCATCGGAAAAAATTCACAACTTGGGACCTGTTTCAGCGCAGCCGCATGGAAAACATAATCCACGCCGGCCATAACATCTGCAACAGACTGCATATCACGCACATCCCCTATATAAAATTTTACTTTATCTGAAAAAACGGAATGTCCGGCCTGTAACTTATGTCTCATATCATCCTGTTTTTTTTCGTCTCTTGAAAAAATCCTGATTTCCCCGATGTCTGACGTTAAAAAACTTTTCAATACAGCATTTCCAAAGGAACCCGTTCCTCCGGTAATCAGTAGTGTCGCTCCATTAAATGATACCAATTTTTTCCTCCAGCCTGCTTCTTTCAAACCTATGTTCCGGAACAAAGCATCTTGTATTATTTCTTCATTCTATTGTGAAAATTTTTTCGGCCCGTCCATGATTCCACTTAAACAAATTGCGGTTCATATGCCGCTTTATTACTTCATAAAATTCTTCTTCACTCATTTGAAAATAGTCAAGAAAAACCGGTACATACTCATCTACAGGCTCTCCGTCATATTGATTCACATAACTGACAGCTTCCTCTCTGGATAACCTGCCTGCCCTCACATCTATACAGGCATCCTGGAGACACCTTCCAAACCCAAATTTCAGATACATCATGTATGTATGCAGTATATATAAAGGCGTGTCAATCTGGCCAAAGTCTGAATATGTCCCCGTATTTCTCTGGCTGCTTTTCTTCATTCCATAATGATCTCTCGCAAAAATCCAATGATCATATGGATCCCAGTTTTCAAAGTAAGACCAGTGTCCCACCTTAAAATCAGCGGCTCTCATATCTTCCTCATCCGGATACAGCCACAGACTTAATTCTCCTTCTTTATAGCTGTCCACATACATTCCAGGGTTATTTCCTTCTGTGTATACTTTAATTGCATAATCAGCATCATAATATGGTACATATCTCATTTCCGTTGTGCCGCCGTATTCCGTTTCTCCCTCCTCCCCAAACATCACAAGAGGAATACGGAAATTTGTCGCAAATTTAAACATCACGGACTGAACGCATGATGTCCATCCATTTAATGGCCTGCCCTGTTCAATAAAACACTTTTTGTTTATTTCCCTTGTTATTTCCGGATTTGGTGTTACTTTTATGTTATCAAATCCCTTTTCCAGAAAATTTTTCAGATTATTCTGAATAATCTCTGTTTCAAGCGGAGGTGTAATCGTTACTGTAAGTATATTCAGGTCATACTCATTTTTCATTTTGTCCGCAACATACGTGGAATCTTTTCCACCCGATACCGGTACGATACAATCCCACTGACTTTTTCCTCTGATCCCGTCGCACAAATTCCGTAACTCATTTTTACGTTTTTTCCAGTCTGTCTGCTTTTTTATGTCCGCCCACTCACATGCCGTACATAAACCTCCGGATGTAAATTTCATTCTTGGTCTCGTTTCAGGCATTAAGCATCTTTTACATCTCTGCATTTTTCCATCCTTTCCCGAAATGTTTTATACTCGTCGATCAGCATACCGTACCATAAATGATCCTGATACTTTCCTTCTATGTATAGCGATTGTCTTTCATTTCCTTCTTTTACAAATCCACATTGTTCAAAGCATTTTTGCATGGGAATATTTTCTGATGCGCATCCTCCCGACAGTTTTCTCATTCCCAGTACTTCAAACGAATATTTCACTGCGGCTTTCACCGCCAGAATGGAGAGTCCTTTCCCACGCATTTTCCTATCGCCAATCATCACGCCTATATCCGCCGTCAGTGTCTCCCAATTAATATGTCCTATCTTTAACGTTCCGATTGCGTTTCCTTCGTATAGAATCAGAAAGAAACAGTCTGACCTGCTCTTGCCAAGCTGGCGGACATATTCACGAACCTCTTCCATGTCAACAGAAAGAAAATATTCTCTACGGCCTACAAGCCTCATATTTTCATAACATCTGACCCATTCATAATATGTCCCGAAACAACTGTCATTAATGAGAAATTCCCGCAGCGTTATTGGTCCATCATGCAATTCTAACATATTTGCTCCTGTCAGCTCTTTGTATTCGTTACCTGGCAAATCCGCCATCCGAAGATTCCAGTCTGTCAAGCAGTCTTAGTACAGCTTCGTCCTTGTCCATATGATTAGGATAAGCCAGCGGATTTTTGATTCCGTTCAAAAATGCCGAAATTTCATCTATATACATTTTTTCACCAATCATATCACTATATCCGGTCTCGTGAATCTGCTCTTCCTGTTCTGCAAAAGTTGTGATTCCACTTGCGGCATCATATATGTCCAGTCTGTTATTATCCCATTTCCATTGAATCTGTCCATTCTGGAAATTGATAATCAGATTCCTTGCGGGATATCTGCTTACCACATCCACCAGAAGCGTTCCTGTCATTTCCCCGTAATCCAGACAACATGCATAACTATCTTCAATATCACACCCGGTTTCCCCGGTTTTTCTGAAAAACCCTTTTATATCTCTGGGAAATCCAAAGACATCCGTAATCCATGTCAATTCATACGGTACAATCTCTCTTGCTCCGCCGGTTTTTCTGTTACTTACATAAAAATCTTTTACATTTTCCCAGGGATGCCAGTCAGGCAGATATTGTCCGCTGTGATACGAAAAATTGCATACATTTCCCAGTCTTCCTGATCTGACTATATTCTTAACTTCCTTTATCATAGGATGAAACACAAATGTACACGAAGGCGCCACAAATATCCCCGTACTTTCTTTCTTGATCTGCATAACCTCATCCAGTATAACGCTGGCCTCAACAAATACAGGTTTTCCATGTTTCCTGGCAATATCGACCCCCGTTTTATGCCTGTCCGGTGGAAGTGAAACAATAATAGCGTCTATCACGTTAAAATCCAATTCTGATTCATCATTTACTATATTTATTCCATATCTTTCTTTTGCGGAAATACACCTGTCCTCCCTGATATCATTTCCCCATATTTCCCCAGGCTTTACGCCAAGCGCTGTAAGGCAGCGGACCCGTCTGCATCCCATTGAACCCAGACCTTTAATGTAATATCCACCCATTATCTGATTGCCTCCATTTTCATGATGGTTTCTATGCATTTGAAATCATACAGATCATCTATCTCATAATTCTGCCATCGCTCAATATAATATGGCAGCATATGTTCCATGTATATCGACTTTGTCTCCATAAACCGGTCAACACGTACAATATATCCTGCCCCGTAAGGAAAGAATGCTTCATCCTCAAGCTGACGCTGATAATATGTTTTCGCATCTTTATTATAAGGACAAATAAATCCCTTCCCATCCACTTTCTTTATAATTGAAGGATGTTCCAGATGAACCCTGCCTAAAGAAATTACTCCATCCACCTCCGGATTATTTACAGCAGTTTCTATCATCCGGTCTATATCGTTTTCTTTTCGGAGCGGGGATGTTGGTTCAAGTAAAAGAAGATAATCATATTCCTGCCCTCTTTCTTTCAGCAGACTGATCGTATATAAAAGTACTTCTACAGACGAAGTCGTATCTTCCGCAAGTTCCCCGGGTCTTAATTCAGGTACCGGAGTCCCATACTTTTCACACACATCCGCAATTTCTTTACTGTCTGTGGATACGAAAATGTTATCTATATATTTACTCTTATCTGCCTGACCCGTTGTCCATGCTACAAGCGGCTTTCCGTTTAATATTCTTATATTTTTATCCGGAAGGCCTTTGGATCCTCCTCTCGCAGTTATAACCGCAAGTATTTTTTTTCTGTTATACATTTCATTTCCACTTCTTTATTAATTATATTTTCTAAACACAGGTCTGATCGTATTTCCATTCAGATATACGGATACATCTCCATTTAACGCTTCCGCATATACTTTCATCGCTTTTCTGAATGCTTCAAGTGTAATTTCCACCTCAGTCTCTGTATGTTCATAAGCGATTGATATATACGGCATCAAGATTCCACCGTTAAGCATTTCCTGTAATAAAACCGTCCGGTATTCCGCAGAAGGTTTTTTATCCTTTCCACATACCACAAGATTCGGAGAACACGCAGCACCACTGACATATACATAATGATCAAGATTAAATTCACCTGCTATTTCCTTTAATCCATCGCATAATTTTTTTCCCGTATTCCACATATGGTCTGTTACATTCAGTTCTTTATATACCCGGACTGTCTCTATGAATGCTCCGAGTCCACACATTTCCGCACCATGTGTTGTTGAGATCAGAAAAACCCTTTCTTTTCCCGGTATCAATCCTCCAAGTTCCATGATCTCTCTTTTTCCGCCCAATGCCGCTACTGAAAATCCGTTCGCCATTCCTTTACCGTATGTCACCAGGTCCGGCTCTGCCCCATAATATTTACATGCGCCCTGAATATCCCACCGGAAACCGGTAATCATTTCATCCAGTATATAAACTACTCCGTACTCTTTGCACAGCTCCCCTGCTTTTTGCAGAAAACCATCACGGGGTTCTTCCGTCTCCGCCGGTTCCATAATCAGACATGCGATCTGCCCCTTGTATTCTTCAAAAACATTTTTTATGGAATCCAGGTCATTGTAGGCAAATTGCAGAGTAAGCCCTTTTATTTCATCAGGAATGCCACAGTTCATAACTGTATCTGCGATAAACCAGTCATCATAAGAAAAAAAAGAATGCTCCCTGCATCTGACTATGTACTTTTTCCCAGTATACGCACGTGCAAGTTTAACCGCCGCAGTAGTTACTGTAGATCCGTTTTTAGCAAACTTTACCATGTCCACCCATGGAATCAGATTAACAAGAGTCTCTGCCGCATCCACTTCTACAGTGGATGCTTTCGTTGCCGTATTTCCCTTTTTTATATACTCTATCGCAGCATCTGAAATTCTCTGAAAACCATATCCGACTGTTACGGATCTGCACGCCATACCATAATCCAGGTATTTATTTCCATCTGCGTCCCAGCAATACACTCCCTTTGTCTGTTCTATAATTCCCGGAGCATTTGCCGGAAACACCTCATCCGTTCTGCTATATGTATGTGCGCCGGCAGGTATCAGATGATGTGCCTTTTTTCTGTAAGCCTCATTTTGTGTCAAACCTTTTCTCCTTCTATTTTATCAATTAAGCCAAGTATCTCTTTATCCTTCTCAAAGGAATATCTGGGAATATCTTTTCTTTGTATCACATCAAAAAAATTTTCAATTTCATTTAAATATGCGTCTTCAATAATAAATTCACTATAATCCTGTCTTCTTTCAAAAACATGATACACATTTACCTGCTCATCATCCTTTCTCTCCATGTTATATTCTATTAAACTATCCGGCGTCCCACTCCATGCAAGAAATATCCCTTCACCAATCATTTCAAACCGTCTTACGGCTTTTCTCGAAATAATGTCAATTAATATCATTCCCTGATGACCGCTTTTGTGATCTAATAATATCTGAAAAGTATCCGGATATTCTATCTCTAATGAACTGCTTTTCCTTTTTGTCCTACAGATATTGATTACATCACCAAATGTATCTGTCAGCCATGGAAACTCTATCGCCATCAGTTCCCTGCATGCGCCTGTAGCCTTTTTTCCTACAAAGAAATCCTTATAATTCTCCCAGGGATGCCAGTCCGGTAAATATTGTCCTACATGATACATATAATTAACAGGATGGTTGTACTCCTCTAAGCGTTTCTTTATATATTGAATCTCCCTTCGATACATAAATGTAGACGAAAGAAATAATACCCTTCCCATTTCTTTAGCCAGCGCAATGTTCTCATCATATCCATCTGCCACAAGATTTATTTCTGAGAATACATGGAGGCCTTTTTTCAGGCACTGACTGGTAATTGAAGCATGCGACAATGGAGATGAACTGATAAAAGCCATACGTACATCCGGCTCATCACATGCCTCCTCCATACTTTCCACCGTACGGATTACAAATTCATTCCCAGCCTGTTTCCTTCTTTCAGGATCAGAATCAAAACCAATTATATTTATGCCAGGATCAAGGTCTCTTAAGAGTCTTATCCGCCTTTTTCCCATTGAACCCAGACCTGCTACAATAACTTTCATTACATTTTCTCCATATTTACCGCCAGTTCATCATAAAGACTTTCTCTCCTGTCCTGTTTAGCAGGAAACCGTTTTCTAAAATCAGCTGTATCATTATGAATCTCATAAATACAGGCCTGATTTTTACTGCCAAGTATGACCCGCTCTCCTTCACAATAGCTGCCATCAGGAGCAATCAGAACAGAATGTCCGCCGTATGTCACTCCATTCATCACGCCCCGGCAGTTAATTCCAGCCAGATATACCTGATTTTCTATCGCCCTCGCCCGTAAAAGTACATCCCAATGTTCCACTCTTTCACGAGGCCAGTTTGCGGGAACGATAATCAGTTCCGCCTTTTTGGAAAGAATCTGGAATGTTTCCGGAAATCTCAGATCATAGCAGATCTGAATCCCTACACAGAAATCTCTTATATAATTTATTCTTAATTGTGTTCCGGCGGTAAATACAGCAGCCTCTCCGCCATAAGCGAACGGATGGATTTTCTGGTAATCCAGCCCGAGCCCGTCCGGGGTCACGATTGAATAATGATTTTCGAATCCGTCCGAAGTTTCATCAACCCACCCAAACGCAGGCATTGTATGATATTTTTGGGATAATTCCTGCATTCTGCAGATGGTTATATGTTCAACATCTTTTGTCAGTCCGGCATTCATGGAAAATCCGGTGAACGACATTTCCGGAAGACATACGATATCTGTTTCATGTAAGCGGGATATCTCATCTAAATCCTGTTCAAATATTTCTATATTTTTATTCCGGTTTTCCCATACAATACAGCTTTCTAATAATACTATTTTCATAATCTGCCCTTTAGATGTTATACAGATCACCTTTATAATAATTTTTATGTTCTCTGAACCATCCTACTGTTTCACGGATTCCTTCAGTAAATGACCATTCCGGTTCCCAGCCTGTCAGTGCCCTCAGTCTGTCATTGGAGCCAAGTAAACGGTTTACTTCACTGTTTACTGGTCGTATACGTGCTCCGTCACAGACAATTTCTGCGTCCGGATTAATCTGGCGGATTAATTCTTCCGCCATATTGCCTATAGATATTTCTCTTCCACTGGCTATGTTAATCTCTTCACCAATTGTCTGGTCTGACTCATAAACAGCCACAAATCCATTCACCGTATCTTTAACAAAATTAAAGTCTCTTGTCGGAATCAGCGATCCCAGTTTAATCTTATTTTTTCCATCCAGTAACTGCGTGATAATTGTTGGGATTACCGCCCTTGCAGATTGTCTGGGCCCATATGTATTAAACGGCCTCACTATGCTGACCGGAAGTCCGAAACTTCTATAAAATGATTCTGCCAGCCTGTCTGCGCCAATCTTTGTCGCCGCATAAGGCGACTGTCCCTGAAAAGGATGTTGCTCATCAATAGGAACATATCTGGCAGTACCGTATACCTCAGATGTGGATGTTACAAGCACCCTGTGGATTTCCTGCTCCCTTGCTGCCTGCAAAACGTTCAGGGTTCCTTTTATATTCGTATCCACATATGCATCCGGCGAATGATAGCTGAAAGGAATCCCTATTAAAGCAGCCAGATGAAAGACTGCGTCACACCCCTGCATGGCTGTTTTTACACCGTGGGGATCCCTTATATCTCCTGTGAAAACTTCTACCTGGCTCATAATATTATCATCCAGACTATCCAGCCATCCCCAGTTGTTAAATGAATTATAAAACACGAACGCTTTTACGCCATAACCTCTTTTTACAAGTTCCTCTGTCAGATGACTTCCTATAAATCCATCCGCACCAGTAACCAATACCCTGTTTTTCATATCTGCTCCATATACCTTATTATCCGGAATCCATCCGCATACAGGACCTTACATTCTGCTCCACAGATCCATGCCGGAGTCTCTGTATTTTTAGGATTCCTCAGAAATAATTCTTCCCCGGTTTCTGTATTAAATTCTATAATCTGAACGGAAATCAAACTGTCCGGAAAAGATGAGACATTCCGGAAATCTCCATACAGTCTGATAAAAATGTTCTCATGTTTCCTCAGTTACATTCGTTAACTCTATATTATAAAACTGCTTTTTTATATTAACCGGATGACACAATATCTGCTGTTTTAATATATCCACAATCCTGCCGGAGGTGTTTCCATCCCCATATGGATTGACAGCATTTTTCAGCGAATTGCGAAATACTTTATCCATTGCCTTTTTCACTGCCCTGTCAATATCTTTTGCTTCCGGCGTACAGTTTATGACTGTTTTACCCGCAATTCTTCCTTTCTGTCTGTCACCGATATTTATCGTTGGAATACCAAACGCAGGCGCTTCTATCAATCCACTGGAAGAATTTCCAATCACAAATGAAGCATATTTTAATGCACTCAGATAATTCTTTGCGCCCAGGGAATCTGCAAGAAAGAAGTTATTATGTTTCTCTGCATATTTCTTTAATAAATCATTGATAATCCTTCCATCCTGATCTGCATTCGCTTTTGTAAACAGATAAGTTATTTCCGAATTCTGATCCAATGCTTTTAATAATTCACGGATCTGCTCCTCTGTACCTGTACGTTCCAGCGTAACCGGGTGAAATGTGCCTACCGCATATACTCCGGATAGCGGAATGCCCAGCCTGCTCTCCAGTTCCTGCCGGCCTGATAGTCTGACATGCAGTGCATTTTCAACACCTAACGCTCCTACATTAAATACTCTGGAAGGCTGCTCCCCCATCTGGATAATGCGTCTGCGATACTCCTCGGTACTTGTAAAGTGACAGATACTCATCTTGGTGACAGAATGACGCACCGCCTCATCAATCACTCCTTCTGTCGTTTCTCCTCCATGTATATGAATAACGGGTATCCGTGCATTCATTGCCGCAATACAGACAGCCAGTGTTTCGTACCGGTCTCCCAGTACTATCAGCGCATCCGGATTTATTTCAGTAAAATAATCCGCAAAACATATCAGCGCTACTCCCATGCTTTTTGTAATTGCCGCCGGAGTATCCGCACTTAGCAGCATCTCTGTTTTTTTATCAATATGTATGCCGTCTGCTTCAATCTCTTTCCATGTCAGTCCGAATTCCGGTGAAAGATGCATTCCCGTAACTACCAGCCTGACATCAAACCCGGGCTCTCTGTTTAGTTTTTTGATAAGCGGCGAAAGCAGCCCGTATTCTGCCCTTGTGGCAGTAAGAACACATATCCGTTTCATATCTCTATCAGCTCATCTTCCTTAAAATTACGAATTGCCTTTGTCCCCAGTACACTGTGCCACATCATGGGGCTTATTCCTGTTCCCGGCCTTTTTACTGTAATATTCCCTTCTGTAAGCAATTCCCCTTTATTTATAGCTTTCCGGGCTACTATACTTTTTCTAACTATTTTGACATTGTTTTTTTCAGATCCGGAGACCTTCTTCTCAAAGGTACCCAGTGCTTTTTCTATATTTCTGACAGACCTGATCATGCACGCCAGTTCATCAGGCTCAAGACTTGTTTTATGATCGGGACCTCTCATATTTCTGTCAAGTGTAAAATGCTTCTCTATAATCTCCGCTCCCAACGCAACTGCCGCAACCGGAACTTCTATACCTGTCGTGTGATCTGAATATCCGACAGGAACCTGTAAAGCCTCCCTGATTACACTCATTGCCCGGAGACTGACATCTTCATACGGCGTTGGATACTCCGTATTACAATGCAGCACAGAGACCAGTGGACATCCTTCTTTCTTTAAGATGGCAGCTGCCTCCCTGACTTCTTCCAGCGATGACATACCAGTAGATAAAATAACCGGTTTTCCTAATTTACCGATTTTCTCCAGATAAGGAAGATTCGTGACTTCTCCCGAAGGTATTTTATACAGAGGCAGTTCCAGACCTGCCAGAAAATCAATACTGTCAAAATCAAAAGGCGAAGACAGAAACTGAATACCTTTTTTTCCGGCGTATTCGATCAGTACCGGATGATCATCTTTTTTCAGCATCAGTCTTCTGAGCATTTCCAGCTGACTTTCTTCCGCATCAGTTGCCGCTTTTTGATAATCCGCTTTATCAGCATATTTTGAAACGAGATTCTCCGGAATAAACGTCTGAAATTTAACCGCATCCGCTCCGGCTTCTGCAGCAGCTTCTATCAGTTTCTTTGCATTGTCCAGGCTGCCATTATGATTCACCCCGGCTTCTGCGATTACATATACATGCCCCATATTATTTCACCTCTTCGTCTGCCTCAGACGGTATGTTCAGATACTGACTGTACTTTTCCCGCTCCCACAAATCCTCCGCTTCTTATGCGGATTCCCTGTATCAGTGTTGCGTTTGCTCCAATAAACGAACCGGCTCCCACATCACATCCTCCACAAATACACGCTCCCGGCGCCACATGTGTAAAATCACCTATCCTGCAATCATGTTCAATGACTGCGCCTGTATTAATAATCGCATTACTACCAATATATGTTCCTGCATTAACAACAACTCTCTTCCCTATATATGTACCATTATCAATATGAGAATCATCCGATATTATTGCATCAGGATCCGTTATACATGGAAATCTGAATCCGATATCCCTGGCCTTCTGCCACAGTTTTTTTCTCAATGCTGTAGTCTTTATACTCCCTATGGAAATAAAAGCCAGTTCATATCCACATGAGTACACTTCTTTTAGCATGTCATCATTCCCGATCACCCTGCACCCCATAATCATAGTCCCGGCTGGTATATACGGGTCGGTAATTACAATTTCATTAAAATAATTCATTCGCAAAGCGGTATCCAGCACAGATTTACAATGTCCGCCACCGCCAATCAGCACCAGTGACCTCATTCAATATCTCCCAGTCGTTCTGTCATTTTACGCAATTCATTCATCTGACCCATGTCCATCCACTTCTCTTCCGATACAGGATAAATACCGATCCGCATTCCCTCATCAATGCATGACTGAAATACGTCCGTTATCTGTGATTCTTTTCCTTCTGGTATTCTTTCAAGAAATTCCGGTTCCAATACGTAAAACCCGGTATTAACAATAGACGATATATCCGGTTTCTCCTGAATGGCGCTTATGCTTCCATCTTTCCTGGTTTTTATAATTCCATATGGCAGGGTAATATTTTTTACCGCACAGACAATTGTTGCAAGATTATTACTCTTCCTATGATACTTCATGATTTCTGAATAATTTTCCTCAATCAGAATATCGCAGTTTGTCATAAAGAAAGATTCATGATACTTTCCAGGCAGCAGGCGCAATCCTCCGGCAGTTCCTAAAAACTCATTTTCATCTATAAAACTGATAACCGCCTCAGTATCAAAATCCCTGAAATAGGCCTTAATAAAATGCTTTTTATAATTCACAATTATATCAAAATGGCTGCATCCCGCATTTACAAAACGGTTAATTATATGCTCTGTAATGGTTTTATCCCCAATCGGAATTAAAGGCTTTGGAAGAATATTGGTATAAGGCTTAAGCCTGACACCCTTTCCGCCTGCCATAATAACTACCGGCGCATCAATTTTATTCTCTGACACAGGAAACCGTGTATCATCACTAAAACGCAGTTCCAGCAATCTTCCGTTTTCTGAAATAACAGGAACAGAACGAAGCACATACTTTTTCATTATTTCCAGTGACTGTCCACGCTCTTCTTCCTTAACTGTTACAGGATCCGCTTTCATAATGGACTGTGCGCACATATCAAGCCTTCCGCTCCGGATGATTGCCCGTCTCACATCTCCATCTGTAATTACTCCCAGCAGTTTTCTGTCTGCATCACATACATACACAACACCTTTCGCATTCCGGTCAATCTGCTTCATGAGTTCCACCACTGGTATATCTATTGGAACAATAAAATCTTCTATTTCCATAATTTATACAATTTCCTTTATATTCCTGACAACTTCATGTATCTGCTGATCTGTTATATTAGTAGAACACGGCAACGTCAGTATCTTATCCCATATTCCGTCTGTAACCTCAAGCGCATCCGTACGCACAGCATTTTTATACGGTTCCTGTAAATGAACCGGTTTCCAGAACGTTCTTGCCTCAATTCCTTTATTTTTAAGACTGATACAAATTTCCCGCAATTTTCTTAAATTTCCATTTCTTATTACTATTCCCGAAAGCCAGCATGACGAAATATTATTTTCCGGTTCCGGAAAGAAACAGATTCCCGCAACTTTCTCCAGCAGTTCCCTGTATTTCTTTCTGATATAGCGTTTTCTCCCAACGAGATTTTCCGCTCTTTCTAACTGTGCGCATCCCACGGCTGCCTGCAGATTGGTCATCCGGTAATTATACCCTACCATGTCAAAGTCATATTCCGCACTAACTCTTGCTGTTGTGGAAAGATGTCTGAGTCTGTATACAGCCGCTTCATCATTTCCTATAATTGCCCCGCCGCCGCCCGCTGTCACCGTCTTATTCCCATTGAATGACAACACTGAACAATCAGAAAATCTTCCAATATCCAGACCATTATATTTCGCTCCTATTGCAGCGGCAGCATCTGCGATTACTGGTAACCGGTATTCCCCGGCAAGTTCCATGATCCTGTCCATATCCGGAATATTTCCAAGTGTATAAACCGGCACGATCGCAGCAACTCTGCGTCCACTCTGAATGTGAATCAGACCGGATTCATTGCGTATTGTTTTTTTTGACAACTCCCTTTCCAATTGTTCCGCATCCATCGTCCATGATTGCGGACAAATATCCATTAACCATGGAACCGCCCCACAATGACTCACCGCATTAGCAGTCGCAATGAATGTAAAAGACGGAATGATTACGAGATCGCCCGGACGTACCCCGTATCCATATAATGCCAGGTGCAGTCCGGTCGTTCCAGACGAAACTGCCACTGCATATTCCGCTCCACATATATCAGCTGTCATTTTTTCCAGTCTGTCCACGTAAGCGCCGATCGAAGATACATACGTCGTATCTATGCAATCGTTCAGATACGCCCTCTCATTTCCTGTCAGGTCAGGAACAGCCATTGAAATCATTCGTTTTTTCTCCTTCACAATATATCTTTTACCAAAAATCAGAATTCATCTTATTCAGCCCCTGACCGGCTGATAATTTTACAATTCTGTATCATAACCGGCACTTTTACCCGCTGACAAAGCTGCACCACCGAACTTCCATCTCCATAATAAGCGTCACTGACTCCGATTGCCCTGGAAAGCTCTGCGGAATCATCATAAATTCCCCATCCCGCTTCCAGATACTCGTTTTTGACCTTTAAGAACTCTCCCCAGAGCTGCGGTCTCATGGATGAAATAGTTGCCTGTATCAGTGGATGCGGACGCCAGAGCAGCGCCACATTCTCTTTATTTTTCTCAAAGATCCGGAATACGTCCCTCATCTTCGCAATGTATCTGTCACTGTGTTCCAGCAATCCCGTAACTGTTGTATTATAAAGCACAATTTTTTTGAATGTACCATCCGGTTTACAAACAACTCTCTTCCACTGTTCCGGAATTTTTAAATCCTTCTGGCGCAGACTGGCAAGCCCGTCAAATTTTGGCGAGCCCGTGCCAAGAATCTTCTGTTCCCAGTACTCCTGTGTCATCCCCTTTCCTTCCATATATTTTGTCATAATCTTTACATACGCATCCCGCATTGCCTCTGATTGCACAATCACCTGATCTGCGTGAATAACAGCAGGAACAGTAACAAAATGTTCCATGGCTTCTAATACAGCGGTATCTTCCGGATCCGGCTCTTCTAAAATGAAATATGGAATATATACAAGCTTATCTGTATACTTTTTTAGATTTTTTGAATAATAAAAAGGCTCAACACTGGTCACATAGTTAAATTCATCATACGGTGAATGAATATACACTTCATCCGGCCGCCGTTTCTCAATGTCATAACTCCGATAGTCCACTACCGGCACATTTTCCGGATACCCGCTAATCTCATAATGAAATTCCCGAAAGCTCCCGTCTGGATTTTTATCATAATACGGAACTGGCACCACATAAGCATCATAATTCTCATTCTGATCCAGTGCCATCCATACAGATTCCAGTGAATCCCACATGGACGCCTTATATGGCAGAAACACAGCTTCTTTTTTTACCTTTATTTCATTCCTGACACTGGATTCAATCTGCCCAAGTATAATATAAAGTTCGCTGTTAACAGCATTCATGCAGCCATGTATTATTTGTCCCTGATGTTCATTTAACAGATTTTCATAAACTGTATAAATCAGTTCACAATATTTTTCCAATAAAGCTATCGTTGGAAATCTCTCACCTTCAGATTCTTCAATCATTTTCCCAAGTATCATCGCTCCAGACTGACAATCTTCCAGAACTTCCAAAATGAACTCTGTATGCTGCCTGTTTTTTGTCATGAATATGCACTTATGAGCACACACTATATTCGCTATGAAATTTTCCGCCTGCTCTTTTTGTGCTTTTCTCATCGCTTCTCCTTTTCAATTATATGATCCATCTTTTACACAGGGATTCCACATCACCTCAGAAATAATCTTTTTCAACCCGGCGCTTTTCAAAATCACTTTCTGTCACATATACAGGCCGGTATAAACAGACCAGATTAATTACAGCTTTCTTCCTGCGCCTTTTGTTCCCTTGCTTTTTTATAAAAATTAGCTTTTGACATATGACACATTTGCGCTGCTTTTTCTCCATTTACTTCTTTTCTTCGCCAGCTCTGATACACCTGCAAAAAATTCTCTGGCAAAGGCAGTTCCGGTCTGCCAAACTGCACACCTCGTCTCTTTGCCTGCGCAATGCCTTCCAGCTGTCTGCGTTTTCTTGCCGACCGTTCTGCATCTGGCGCATATTCCAGCATAGACTGTACAATATCTGCCACCAGTGTATCAAACTGGGTTTTTCCACGCCGGGTATCTAATTGCGGCATATCCAGCACAACCACATCCGCCCTTTTGACTTTGGTCAGCGTTCTCCATTGTTGTCCGATCTCCTGATAATCCGTCCCCAGATCGTTCAGACTCTTAATATAAAGCAGATCATCTGCTTTCAGTCTCTGTAGCAATTTCTGATATTCTATATAACTGTCATCGTACTGTTCCTGCCTGTCTATGAAAATATCTTTTTCCGGAACCTGCATTTCACGCATAGTAATAATCGGATTGTCCGCATCCTGCCCGGGAAACCGGATACGCACATAACCGTATATCCGTCTCATAGATCACTCCCTGCAACTTCTTGTTGAAAAAAGTATACTTTTTTCAACACATTTTTCTGGTATAAAATTCCGTCATAATAAACAAAAAACACTATTATTTTTTCTTGCATTCTTGTCGAAATAATGATAGAATCAATACTATCAACAGGTATTTAGTAACTTAAAAAAAGTATACTTTTTTTAACTTCAGTTATTCCCTGAATTCAGGCAGGTTTCTGGCATATTTTCTTTGCTTTTGCAACATGAACCCGGCTCTACCAGCTGCAGGATCTTTTGTTCATTTTATTCCAAAATGACTTCCAGCTTTCTGTTTTCCAAACCGTGTTCGTCTGTTATTTACTCTGGGACTATTTGAATTTATCATGAAATGTAATATAGAAATCAGAGTGAAAATTAATAAATAATTTCAGAAAGGCGGAAATACCCGGAAAAAATTTCATCGTACCCAAAATAGTGAAGACGGGAAAACATGTGTAATTTCTATAGACTCATAATTTTATATCATAAACATCATTCTGAAAAAATTTTGAATAAAATTAATTTTGCAATAGATATGATTTCAGAAAAACAATGACTATAAAGAACGTGTATGTTCTGCCAGACAATACGCAGACAATTATGATATACCCTGTAACATGGTGTGGTATCAGATAATAAATCATACTGGAAACGAAATGGCCAGCCTGTTAAAATTGTGAAGTATTGGAAAATATGTTACCCATGCCCTTTTTCCAGACTATGGATAACTTAATACTGCCGGAATCCCTGACTGACTTATTCCGTCCGGATAGCAATACCATATTGCCACCCAGACGGAATATCCCTATCCGGAATAACTAAACAAAACCTGATTTTTATCAGCCGCATACATTCTCACAGTCTGTCCTTTTTTGGAATTAGCCTGTTTTGTATAAGAATATATTTCATTCGCTGTATATAATTCATCTTTGTTTTTATCCGCTGTACGTTTTCTTAAACCTTTCGACAAAGCAAATGTAAAATTCGCATATAAACCATCCCGTGTCAGCGCTTCTTTTTTTATAGCTGCAATTGTGGCATCCACGACATAAATTCCTGTTACTTCATCCGGAGTATCTCCTTCTGTCTCGTCAGTTTCACATGCCGCTAACACTGTCATACGTTTTTTTGCACTGCATTTTTTTGCAGCATCTACATATCCGCCCGCATGACAGCAGTCGAGGATTACAACTACTTTTCCCTTTACTGCCTTACTGATTGTTTCCATCAGCTCCTGATATGGATAATAATATGGTTTCTCATCCAGAAATATACCGCCCTTTTTCGTGCCTTCTTTCCAACTGCCGTGCCCCTGATAATAAATATAACAAATATCCCGGCTGGTAGCGTTTTTAAATGCAGTACGTATTTTTTTATCCAGTCCTGAACGTGTCATATTATTATTGAATAAAGCTTTCTGTATATTCTTTTTGTTTACTTTGTATCCTGACGGGGCATATTTCAGCAGATTTTTTTCAAATAAAGAAACATCATTTCTGCTGTCTCCCGATCTGGCATCCTTTGCCCCTCCAACCAGAAGCGCATAAAGTTTCTTTGAAGCTTTCGCAGGATTTGTATTTTGTCCACCATTATCATCATCGTTTTCTTCCCCATAACCCTCACGGTATTTAATACATTGTTCCAAAGTCATATCACCATAATAACTTATGCTTGCAAACAATGTCCACTCAGGAAGTTCACCACTATCCAGATCATGAAACGATCTGTTTCCACTCAGTAATAAATGAATTCCCTCATACTCCACATATACAGTTGGCGGTTCCGCCCCGCTTTTTGCTATATCTTTATCCGCAGGGTAATCATCCAGTTCTTTATGCTTTTCACTAAAAAATGATACATCTTTTGTTTCCCCCGCTTTTAATTCCAGCTTCTGATGAACCCATGGCAAGACTGCAAATGATGTTCCAGCTACAGAACCACCTAAATTAAATCCTTCAATTATGACATCTTCTACCGAATGATTTGCGATGGTTGCGCTATACTTAATTTTATTTCCCATCCCTTCAGCCTGTATATTACCTGCCCGCAAATCCAGCACTGGAACTACTTTGATTGTCAGATCCTTCTGTTTTGTTCCATTGTGATAATGCAGAACTGTCTCTCCCTCTTTCAGCCCCTGAATAGTGGAACCCGAATATGACACAATCTCTTCATTATCCACTGTAATATAGTCCTCCAGATTTCCTGTATAGTTGTCTGTGACATTAAACGTATACATATAAGACACTGGGATAATCACAAAATTATCGTCTATTGGCGGATGAAGACTAACGCTAAACCCTATGTTATCACCTGACTCCGCTTCCGCCATCACTGCCTGGAAATTTCCTGCTATTCCAATCGTCAGAATTGTCATGAACAACATCACCGTCAAAATAATTTTATACACATTGTTTTTTATCATCATAATAAAATATCCTTCCATACTTTTATAATGGTTACAATCAGTTAGTTACATACCTCCCTTCTTTTCTGTCCCATAAATCTTTCCATTGCCTGCTATCACAGCCACAGTTAATTTATTACTTGGAGCAATTTTTCAAAATTTTCCGTATGCCCTTTAGCAGTCTGCTTTACCGGCCATTCTGCCAGCCCGGGTTTCAGATCATTCTTTTGGAAGTGACATTCTGGAAGTCCGGGATATAAACGTTTCTTTAAATGTTGATGGCAATGCGTACAACATTGCCATCAACACTAAGTATTCTGCGCATGTACTATTCCAATTTCAGTTCTTAACGTTTCACTTTCACACTCTTCGTCGCTGACCATTCCGAATAATAATTCTCGCCATTATATGTCCGGAAAGCCCTGATCTGTACATAATACTTTTTGCCGCCTTTAAGTCTGCTGATCGTTTCTGAACTTTGTGATTTCGAATTTACATTTATACTTGCAGTTGTAGTATTCGTAAAAGATTTCGTTGTGCTGACCCTGATCTGGTATCCGGAACACCCGGGATTTGTACTCCATTTCACATTCAGCCGCCTGGACGCATTACTCTTTACGCTTTTCATACTGACTTTCTTTAAAAAACACGTATATTCAGGAACAGAATTCTCACTCCGGTTCCCTTCTACATAAGAGCAGATGATATATCCGCATACATCGCCATCCGTAATATCCCTGTCTTCATAATCTTCTATTTCTGTATCCTTGATAGTGGCGATTCTGTTCCACTTGCTGCCATCTTTGGAACGATAAATATAATATCCGTCAATACTGTCTGAATCCTCGCATGACCATGTGATATTTATACTGCGGCTGTCATTTTCCACTCCCGTTATTTCCGGCACCGGAAGTTCATCGTCATATACACCGGAGCCACTGTTATTTTCATCCCAGAAATCTGTGTCTACGCCATCTATTTCATCAGGATCATGATTTCCCGGATTGTTGTCTGACGAATCATTACCGGAGTTGCTTCCCGAATTGTTATCTGACGAATCATTACCGGAGTTGCTTCCCGGATTGTTATTTGACGAATCATTACCGGAGTTGCTTCCCGAGTTGTTATCCGACTGGTTACCATTTCCCGGTGTCTGACCTGAAGAACCTGATGAGGAATTGTCATTATTATCACCGGAAGCTTTTAACATAAAAGATATTTCTGTTTCTGATCCATTCCAGGAATCCATTCTCAGATAGTATAGAGCGTTTTTTTGCACATCTAATTTGTTATCCCTGATTTTTATTTCCTGGAGTAAACTGTCATATATATGAACCTTTACTCCGTAACCTGTCAATGCGGTTTGTACGATTTCAATCTTCGTTTCCGCAGATGTTTCAGGCATAAACTTATACCACGTATAATTATGTTCACCTGTATATGCGTCAGTAGTTATCAGTTTTAAAAGATACAATTTATTAAATTCCATATCCGTTGCCGATGTGTATTCCATCGAACCTGCCGCATAGCACTCCGCCAAAGGCGCATTGACTACCAGCATCACTACGGCAAGAATACATACTGATATTTTTTTAATTGCTTTCATTTAAATTTTCCTCCTGTTATAAATTTACGGCCAGATAAATATCAGTTACAAACCGGCTCTTTCTTAAATCCGGTAAAAAGATCAGAATGTCTGTATGCTATCTCCTCATTCCCACTCTGGTCTGCACTGTTAACAATCAATCTCTGCCATACCCTCCTTCCTTTTTCATTTTTGTGTTTCATGGCAGATTTCATCATTCCCTGCAATATGTAATCCAGATAGTTATCTGCTCTGAAACCTATTGTCCACAGATCCAGACCTCTTCATTATCAGATTATTTTCTTTACGATTTACAGACACTCTGAGAATTCCCTGCGGGCAATAAACGCAAAAATTATTACGCTGCCCGGATGACAGACAGTACTCTTATTTCCCGTTCTGAGTACCCCGATCATTCATATATGTCTTTTTCAGGTACATATCACAATGTGTACTTTTTGATA
>CANRTU010000004.1 GCA_947642745.1 uncultured Eubacterium sp. | reverse complement strand
TCTATCATACAGGTTTGCTCCTGTTTTGTATAGGTACCTACTATCTACCGTTTACAATTAGTTTTCTTATGTAATCAGCAAAACAAAAAACGTTTCCACCCATACCGGACAGAAACGTTTCTTAAATTTTTACCTGTTAATGCTCCAGCATATTTTCAATAAATACCCCATCTTTCGCAGAATCTGAAATAAACACATGCACCACCGCCCCGGTCACCCGTCCTGCATGATCGGCCTTGAGCCAGGAATATGTCAGGCTGTGGACAATCATAGTAAGATTATAAGAATTCATTACACCAGCATTTTTCTACCTGCATGGCATATCCTTAATCCTTTATGTACAAAGAAATACAATGTTAACAAATTCTCACCTAAATACCCGATGTATCTGTCTGCCCGTTCCCATCCTTTGGGACTGCTCAGTTCTTCTGTTCTCTTTAAAATTGGAAACAGCCATTCACAATAATCTTTAAGCACTTCTTTTTTTGCAACAAGTATATTATAATTATAAAGATACGGCTGCTTTAAAATATCCGTAAACTGTTCCGCATACTCTGGCCGTAATTCAGCCAATGCCTGCAACATAGCCTCCCAATCAGACTCTTTTACATATCTGGCATGATGTTCACTAATATCCGGCTCATGAACAGTTGGAAACGGCAGCACTACATCTATATCCTTTTGTTCCATCCTGATTACATCTTCGCTCGTAATATTCAAAAACCTGCGGTAATGGAACAATCCGCTATACGCAGCACAATCCGGTGCATCCAGACGATTTTTCCATATCCAGTAAAGAGCTGTTAATTCGCAGTAATTGACATTTTTAGCCGAAATGTTTTCACCACTGTCATCCCACACTTCTGCTACACGTTTATCTGTAAGCACAGTCCCGACCTGAATCGGTATCAGCCACTCTGGCAGGCCTTCAGATTCTTTTAATGGTTTGTCTTTATAAAACTTAGCTATATAAACTTCAGCTGTGTATTTTTGCTTCCATAGACATTGTATAGACATAAATTTTCCAATTTTCTCGTAATAACGCTTCATCAGAACTTCTTCCTTTTCCCAGTTTAAACAGGTATATTCCGTAATACCATGAGCAAGCAGGGATTTTATAATTACTGCATGAGTATCCTCTGACGTAGCGATCAAAACATGGACATCTTTTTCTAATAACGTATTTAATTGAATAACAGGCACTCCTGCCAGATAAGATGGATTATCCGCAATACTGCTCACAATAAAGCCTATGAGTCTGCACTCCGGATATAATCTCTGTACTGCAAGCGCCGCACCCAGCGCAATACTTCTTGCACCATAAATTGCGAGTTTTAACATCTTTCCCACCTTAACAAATTTCAAATTTCTCTGGTTTTTCTATGTAGAACTGCTTCATCCGTTCTGTCTGGCGGCCAAACGAAAAATGCCCTGCCACAGCATTCTGGCTAATAATAATTGCACGGGAACGGTTCATACAGCTTCCGCAAAGCTCTTCTTCATCTGCTCCCATGTCAGTCCCTCCCGATACATAAAATCCCTGCATTTCCTCCCAAAAAGAGTGCTGCATCAACATAAACCCTATGCTGTACCTGACATTGCAGACCGCATACAATTTTCCATCCGTAAACATACGGTTCATTTCATCAATATGCGGACACTCATCCCACATAAAAACCGCACTCTCCGGATTCTTTTCAATTGCACTTTCCGGATTCCCGCCAATTACAATTCTTCCGAACTTCTTTTCATAGTCTTCTTTTTTTCCGGTTTTCTCCAGGATCGTACGATACGAACACCCATTAAGTGGCATCAATGGCACTGCTATTCCTACCTGGTAATTAGACGTTGCCTGTGCCTCACAATATGCCTTACAAAGACTTTCAAATACATGCTCCGTCACAAAAATGTCTTCATCCATTTTATAAACCCATTCATAACCGTTAAAAAGTGCATAGGCAATGTTCTGAGCTAAAGTCACACTATTTTTTTCTGTTGATAAATAAGACCATCCCTGCTCTCTGGATCTTTTCGCAAGTTCACCGCTATATATTCCGGATGAAATAATGCAAATATCAATATTGTGTGGCACAAACCGGGAAAGCCGCATAAATACACGTTCCCACAGGTACTCCTTATAACCGGCCAATACAAAACAGCATGTACCCATTCCTTTCCTGCGATCCTCGAATGTATAGTCTGGAAGTGTCCATAATTCACACAATGTATCTGATCCCCATACACAAATATTTCCATATCCTGCCCGTTTCAGACGGGAAATTACTTCTTTATGAGAATTTTCGGGTGTTGTAATAATAAACGCTGTCAAATCCGGCGGTGTTTCGACATTTTTCAGACTGCAGATTTCTGTTCCCGCAACAACCTTTCCTGTATATACACTCTCGACAATTCCGTTCACATTTATTTGCAGAAAGTTCAACCCGTTCCACAATTTTCTTCCTGTTTTTCCCGCTCCATATATCCATATATAAGAAAATCCGCCAGATAATATTTCTTTTAAACTGTACATTACCCACCCTCCTCTATATCCCTGCCTCTAACGATTGAAATCTGTAACCGTTTTTCCTAATAATTCATCATGATTGACAAGACTCCCCAGAATAGACGGTGCAATATCGATCAGGTTACTGTCAAAAAAACCAAGTATTTCCTCATATATGTCTAACGGCGCATTCATTGCGTATATATCCGGATATAATCCGGACATCTCCATACAATATCCAAACACTGCATCGTGCATTTCCCTGACCTGGGATAACACGGCATCTGTCCGCATTTCCTTAAAAAATTCCTTATCCCCATCATCCCCAACACGTAAAAAAGCTGGTTCAAAAGAAGTCAGTATATTTTCCAAAAAATAGTAATATTTATATATATTTGCACCCGGCTCAAAATCACCAGACTCTGAGTACATAGAAGTACAGCACAGATTTTCAGTATAACGGCTGTCCGGACGTCTCCGTAAAAAATAATAACCATACAGCTCTTTTCCTGTAATGCGCTGTAACGCATCCTGTACCGTACCTACCGCAATCAGATCTACAAAAATGCCTCTTTTCTGAAAAAAACCTTCTTCTCTTAAATATGATGTATAATTCTCCCGCTCTTTCCTGCAGATATTCAACAACTTTTCTTTCAATTCTGCCGGAACATCGTTCACAGAGCTATATTCCTCATGCAGTTCCAGTCCAAACCGTCTGCTGATTTTTCCACAGATCCCCCACCCCTGCTCATCTGGCAGCCCAATAATAAAATCAATATCTTTTGCATCTTTCGCTGCCGCAATCAATGCCGCACGCCGGGACGTATAAATATACTTTGATTCCTGTATACTGCCGATTCTGCCAATGTTCGCAATATGATCATAAATCTTTTTCAGGAGATATCCGTCCCTGGATGGAAATAAAACCTGGACATCCCCGTATTGCCGTATCTCTGCCAGAAGCGTCGCCATATATTTCATCACAAGCGGCGCAGCCAGAAGTTTTGCCAGCGTTCCCGCATTGGAAACAACAAGTTTCCCGTTCCCAGAAAACATTCCGAACGGATCCTGATATGCGATACCCGCAAAAACTGCTGCCACCATGCCCTCTTCCAAAGAATGGCATTTTTCCATGATTCCGGCATAAATGCCCTGTCCAAGCATTTCCATCGTGCCATATACACGAAATGTGTCTATGCCATACCGTTTTGGCGCATAAATATCAGCAAATAAATTATCCCCAATGTGCAGCCATTTTCTTTCTTCCAGTCGCTCCTGCATGCGGACAATTTCAAACAGCTTTTCCTGCTTTGAGGTTTGATAGTCCGATGATACATACAATTTTTTGTACCCTGTAATACTGTGGTATGTTAATATATCTTCCATCATCTGACTATCAAGATACATATCCGAAATCAGGTACACATCTTTTCCCTGCCTTACAGACTGTTCCAGTAAACTGCACATCTTTTCCCGCCGTCCCGCCGATTTTTTTTCGGTCTCAATCTCAAGCTTCAGAATGCGCATTATCTCTGAGTCTGTCTCTCCGGTATTTTTCCCAAAATATTGGTATATATCATAAATATTGTAATTACTGTCTTCCGGAAGTTCTTCCTCTGCCTTGTGCCGCTCCTTTGAAAACAGGTATGGTTTATCTTCAAGAATTCCGTCCATCAACAAAAAAACATCTGACGGCTTCATAACACGTCTGTATAAAAGTGTATCAAATACATCAAAAGAAACCACATCTGCCTGTGCGATCTTTGCCGTCAGCTGCTGTTCCTTTTGGACAAAACATTCTTTTTCTGCATTTTCAACCTCACGAATGCAAAGCCTCTTTCCATTAATATCAAAAACGGGGATTCCATGCAGGGACACAAACGATTCAATCCTTCGATATATCACATTAATCACCGCATTTCTGGCAAGAATAACGATGCAGACATTTGGCAGAGCTGCCACTTCCTCATAAGACAGCACTCTTTTTCCAAATAAGCTCTGCCCCGTTTTTGCTCTGTCCATAAGCCCGGCAACCCTCTTTGCCGGAATCTTTTCAAGAAGCCTTTTTGTATGTATCCCGGTTCCATAAATCACAATAGTCACAGATACACGATTCAAAAAATTTTTGCAAAATTGTTCATATATATACTGATCTTCTGTTGTCAAACTTACCTCCTATGTGAAAGTATTTATATACAATCTTTACCCTTAAAATCCTTCCATATAATCCATCAGACCAGATTTCTCCAGGATACCTGCCACGTTATTCCTATATTCATAGCTCACACCAATGATAATCCCTATTCTCTTTCTATGTGCCAGTTCATTCACTTCATATACGTCCAGCCCCTGCACATGTCTTGATTTTCTATGTCCACAGCTTACAACAAACCCTGTACATGCAATTCCCCTGTCATACAGAAATGCATGAATGGCTATCCCATAATTACCTGCTCCATATATATATATATCTTTTTTCTCTTTACAAAACCTCCTGACATCATGCTCCCATTGTTCCAGATTTCTCAGCTGAAACATATTAAAAATATGTTCCTTCTTATGAAGATGCCAGAACATCATGCGCATATCCTTCTGCGTCCGCAAAAGCAGTCTTTCCGCATACTTCTTTTCCATAATCGTTCCTACCCGGTATCCTGCATCAAGCGCCACAAATCCTAAACTTCTTTCTATCGCATGACTGATTGTTCCATCCATCGGCATAGGTTCTTCCGGAAAAACTTCATATGTCCATGGATAATTTAGTAGTTTTTTTAACGCTGCCGTCCTTGCCCAAAACATGGTGCCAATAGAAACAGGTTCTTCCTTTTTTAGTTGAACATGAAACCTTCCTGCCAGTTCCTCCATTTGTGCAAATCTTTGTCTCCATGGATCCCAATACCAGTCTGAATAAAATTCTCCATATGGCTGTGGGGGAAGTAACAGTCCGATATCCTTTTCCTTTTCAAATATTTCCAGAACTCCCCTGATAAATTCCAACGAACCAATTGTGTTTTTCCATAAACTCTCTGTCCATTCTTCAACATCTGATTTCAAATATTCTGTATTCGCTGATTTATCATGCAAAAAACAAATTCTGTCATATCGATCTGTTATACTTCTGGCTGCAACAAGTAATGCACTGATATCACGACCACGATTCGGTTTTCCATAACAATACAGATTCTCTCTTTTGCCGTTCATTCTGACAATCTCTAATACTTTCTCCTGGGACGAAAATACATAGACCGGAATCTCTTCCGGAATCTCTTCCATATACCGGATATATTTTTCTATCCCTCCAATATAATACAGATTGATAATAACTGCCGCATCCTGAAATCTGTATCCTTTTGTATGCCCGGATTCATCAATAATATATATCTTTTCTTTTTGCCGGCCTGTGTATTCCTTCTCCGCATTCATATCCTGCTGCCTCTCTTATGTATGCCTCTATGCTTTTCTATGCCATCATTTTTGAATACATGATCCTTCTATTTCTTCTATTATTTCACCGTAATAAGATTCCATTATTTCATTTACAGTATCATGCACATCTGTATCCCCATAATGAGCCACCTCACTGACTGTCTTATATTTCACACTGCATCTCTCCTTTGTTCCCTGAAGAAACCACTCATACTCTGTATCTGCCTGTCCGATATCCACCACCCAATAACCGTCTTTCGACAAATCATACGCCAAAACTGTAGCCGTCGGACCGATCACACAAAGCACCAGTTTCCCCCTTCCGTTTCTGCTGGCGGCTTCTCTGATCTGTTCATATCTGTCAAATGCATTCTTGTCAGGCACAAGAATCCGTCTGATACTTTTCACACCCTCCAGTAAATTATTGCCCACCCCAAACCTCGTATGGGCACCTTCCACAATCAAAACATCCTGGCCTTTCCACAACTTCTTCAGATTCTCAAAGCGATATTTTGCCTGCTCCTTGTCCCTGTACATCAGATATGGTCTTGACAGATAGGCATCATAATACTGTCTGTCCATATCCAGAAGTTCCATATGATTTCTGCGCACTTCTCTTGTCAGATACATTCGTATATCCCTAGCCGCTTCCTCCGTATACTTAGCCAGTGAGCCATAATTGTCCGCAATGGCAATTAACAGGTTTTCCTCATTGGACTGCAGCACTTCTTTCAGCCGTTCCGCCAGCATATTATCTACATCCTGGTAATTTACCCGCAGGCGTCCGCACATAAGTTCAAATTCATTATCCCCAAATCTGGCCAGGGATTTCTGTTCCCTGCATAAAATATCAATCGTTGTCTGTGCATCCATAATCCGTGGACACTGTCTTCTAATCTGTTCCTCATCTGCATACAGTTCATATTCCATATTATCCATAGATGGTATGGCAATTTCCGTATAATGTTTCCACAATAACTCCAGCCGCCACCGAAATGCGTCGATCAGCTTCCAGTTCTTTTCCTCCGATGCATCTTTCATATCAAAAAAGCAAATGATCTTTTCAGACGGAATCCCTTGTTCCAATAACAAATGCTTTATTTTTTTATACTGCATTAATGTTACAATAACAAAATCATATGGCTCATGCAGGCTTTCCTGATGAATAACCGGTACGCCCCCGTAAGAATCCATCCTCTCCGCTTTATAATTATCAATGTATCCACAGATACGAACATCTTTTAACAGACAACGTTCTAAATACTTTTCTCCTTTCCCTATCCCAAATACATAAGCTCTTATCATACATCATTTCCTTTCTGCCCAGTTTCCAATATAAAAAAATCCCCTTTCTCTGCCTGATATCTGATCAGCTGTTTCTACCACTCATCCGCTACGATGTCTGTTAACTGCCAGATATATGTTCCCGGCATTTTTCTTTCCAAAAGATTTTTCAGTCCGGGTTCCGGCACACCTAATGTAATACATATACTATCAACATCTGGTATCTCCATGTTCAAAGAAAAGGCCGGCTTATCATGGATGTCCTTATAATTTCTATCGATTACATATACTATTTTTACCGCCATGTAATCTGCATATTCCATCAGACGATGTGCGTTATAACCGTATCCATACAAAGCCATATTTTTTATTTCATGGCTTTGTATTTCATTTTGCAGTTTTTCCACAATTCTGCTTTTTCTTTTCAGTAAACGACTGCACTCCTCTTCTTCTATATCCAAAATCTCACAAATCTGATCTCCGGTCTGTTCACTCCGTTCAACATACTGATACATTAAGTACTCTAATTCATCCCTCTTCATATTGCCATAATTTCTCTCCCTGCGTATCCATTCTGCATATCCGTGAGGATTTTCTTTCATTTTCTGATAGTAATTTTTTGAAAGTCCATCTGGCAAATATTCTGTATAATAAATTGGTTTATTGAACCAGCGAATCTTCAGACCTGCAAATGCAATGGCATCCCATACAACAGCTTCTGTCAGAAAAGTTTCTCCATCAAATTCAGGAAACGGATATTTTCTCAAAACGGATGTTTTATAAACCTCCGCTTTATCGCCCAACAGACCATACCTTTCCCGTTCAAAATTTGTCGCATCTACAAAATTCTCAAATGCCGGCTTTCCTCCAATCACGTTTCCATCCACAAAACATCGTAATCCAGATATACCGGCATACTGTTCCTTATCCTTTATTTTTTCAAACTCTGTATTAATGAAATGGACTGCATCTTCTGTCAGAAAATCATCACTGTCAACAATAAAAAAAGCTTCGTATTCTGCCATAGCTGCTCCAGCATTAATTGCACGGTGTTTTCCTCCATGCGCAAACTTCTTATACCTGATCGGAAACAGTTTTGTTTCCTGCATCCATGAACAAATCAGCCCCTCCGTTCCGTCTGTGGAACCGTCATCCGCTATGATCCATTCAAAATCATAACTTGTCTGCGTTTTTAACGAATAATATAAATTCTCTAATATATATGCTCTGTTATATGCCGGTGTAAAAATTGATATCATTTTTCACCTCTTTCGGTTTTTCTTCTTCAGGGATAAACATAATATTCGCTTTTTTTTCCTCTTTTTTCATAAGCAGCCACCCAGTCTTTCCAATCATCGCCATCCAGCCATGAACCTTCAAAATGATGAATCGCATATGTATGAACCGGTTTTTTCTCTATTCTGAAACTAAACGGACTCATTCCACATAAAATCCGTTCCGGGTATACTGCCATACCATCTATTACCTGAAACTTCCCATTACATATCAGCTTATGTTTTTTCATTACTTCTGTCTGTATCACAGGGCAATTTATCTGATTGATCTGCCCATTTTCCAATACAAATTGCATGTTATCATAATAATCTTTTATTTCATTTACAATAGCATGATCCTTTTTTGCTCCAAACCCCAGACCAAAGTTTACATACTGCTCACTTTCAAATCCGCAAAACGCTTCATTTTTCAGCATTTCATCAATATTTTTGAGTAATTCCACATCTGTGTCCAGATATACTCCCCCATATTTAAGGATAATATCCAAACGTGCATAATCAGATACAAATGCCCACTTTCTCTTTGCATATGCCTGACTACAATATCTGTTTTTATGAACATCATAATTGCTTTCATTCCACTCTGTAATCTCATAATCGGGACAGTACTTCTTCCAGCTTTCGATGTACTTTCTATATTTGTCCGGCAGTTCTTTTCTTCCAAACCAGCAGTAATGAATCGTCTTTGGAATTATGCTTTCCGGACAGGCAGACAGGCATTCAGGTATCGCTATCTGTAATCTGTCGTAATCATGCTGCTCCATATGCACAATAAAGTACAGATAATAACTGATAAAATTTAATTTAGATATTTTTTCCAGCTGCTGTATAATTTCTTCAAAATATGCTGTCGTAATCAGTATACAATCCCATTCCTTTATATCATCCAGCATCTGTTCCAATGATATAACAGGAATCTCAATACCATTTATATTTTTACAGGAAATATCTAACGCTCCTGCATTACTGTCCACAACAGCCCTGACATTTTGTTCCAAATGAAAACGGGCCGATTCTTTCATAAAAGAATCAAATATTTTTCCAGCTCCAAAACAATAAATATTCTTTTCTTTTTTTAAGTCTGTTATGGAACCTCCTTTATATCGCATACTTATTCTTCTCCTGCCGCACGACTGATTCATCTGATTTCTTTTCCCGTACGCTCTGTTTATTACAACCGCTTCTTTGTCTGACACTGTTCCTGCTGCCGGATTTCTGATTATAATTCATTCAGAATTTCCTCTATTGAAATAACCGGACAATTTGCCCTTCCCCACAACAGCTCTTCAATTTCATCCATATAATAAATCGCAGTGACTACAATCAAATCTACGGGTTTCAAGGTTTCATCCGGCGATACTACGTCTACATCCGCACAGATGGAATCTGCATCTCTGTCTATAATATAAGATACCTCAATATCAGTTCCTGAGAGTTCATCATACAAACGTTCGCCCAGTTCTTTCATTCCATAAATCGCTATCTTCTGATAGCCATTGCATTTAAAATATTCATTTAATGTTTTTCCTTCCTGGCGCAGGCACAGCCATTGGTCATATGCCCTGTATAGTGCCTGTATTTTTGAATTATGCTCACGCAGCTCCTGTACACTCTCAGACAACGCTTTCTTCATAATTATACTGCCTGCTGCCGCTCCTGCCAGCAGTGACAATACGCTTTTTAATCCGCTCTTCATCTTTACCTTCATTTTTCTGTCACCATTTTTCTGTCACATTTTTATTTTACACTTTCTTTGATCGCCTGAAGATACGCATAGCCATGCTTATGATCCGGTTCCAGACAGGCTCCTTCTCCCCATTCATTCCATGCAGTTAAAAATACAAATTCCTTTCCTCTGTTTTTATGGACGAGACGCTTTATATACCTTCTAAAATACCTGACCGTATTTCCCGCACATACCACACCCTGGCCCCCTCTTCTTGGAGTGTCATCATAATCCACGAATCCTCCGGGCCATATATTTTCATGATTTTTCCGGCTCAGAATTTTACGCCAGATAAACCTGTAATTAAGCAGCTGCGGATATTTTTGTGTTCCAGCGCACATTTTATTTTTTCGCCGTGGCACAATAAATGCCTTATTGCGTTTTCCCTGATATTCCTGGCTCAGTGTATAAGAAGGTTCATATAAAAGCATTGCATTCATATGTTTTTCTTTCCATTTTTTATAACTTGTACCCACAAAATAAATCCCATGAAAACCATTTTCCTTTGCAAGCTGATTCCAGTACTGCATAAACGCACGCAAACAATACATATCTCCCGGTTTATAAATAATGAAAACCGGCGCATTATCAATTTTTATATACCGTTCATCCTGAAAAAACGGAAGCAGATACAGAAAATGTCTTTTCCACTCTTCTTCTCTGCCATATGTTTGTTTTACTAAATATTTATTATGCTTCAACCCTACTTTTCTGGTTTGCTGTTTCCACGCATTCCCCTTTAAATTACTCCATGAAGGAATCCACGATTCGTTTGCCCAGGAAAAACAATAATTTATATTAATATCCTTCCATTTCAATAGATTTTCTGCTGGTTTTTCTAATAACTGTTTTTCTCCAAACCAATAATGATAAATACAGAAACCATAAACACCATGTTTTTTTGCCAGTTCTGCCTGCCATTCCATTGTCCTTTTTTCAAGCAAATGATAATAATTATTATGTAACGGTATTCTCGGCTGGTTATGTCCTGTAAATAAAGGTTTTGCCTTTTTTGTACTCTCCCATTCCGTAAATCCTTTTCCCCACCATGCATCATTTTCGGGAATCTGATGAAACTGCGGCAGGTAAAATGCCATCACTTTCGGATATATTTTATGTTTCTGCTTCTTTCCCATACATTCCACCTTCTGTCATTAAACCAGTATTTTTTCTCTTTGTATAACGGATGATTCCTCTTCTAAGTGTTGGAAGTATATAGTGCTGCTGGATACCAACCCAGTAGAACATATATCCTTTTGAAAACTCTGTTTTGAACCCTGTCTTTTTACCAAATTCCTCCAATAGAATCTCATCATGATCATTGTGATAAACACATATTGCGCATCGGATTTTTGCTGATTCCCGGAGCAGTCTTTTTGCACCATTGATTGCCGGATATTCACATCCTTCAACATCCATCTTAATAAAATTAACTTCCTCATTAATCAGATGATCCAGCTTGTTCGTATTGTATCCCTCATAATCAGCAATAAAAGTATTCAATATTTTTACTTTGCTGTTATAATTTTTAAATGTGTACCGTAATGCTTCGATCCATTCTTTATCTGTTTCAATCAAATACACTTTTCTGGCTTTTTCAATTACTGATAATGCAAAGATTCCTTCGGCTGCCCCTGCATCTACCACAACATCATCCTGTTCCACATCAAATTTTTCTTCAAGATATAAATGAGGTGACTGCTTATCCTGTTCCACACACAAATCCCTATAATACTCTGCCACTTTATCTACTGTATCAAACCTCCGGGCCATATACATTCGCTGTCCGTTATGCAAAACATAATAAAGACCCGCATTCTGATCATATCCTGTATCCGGTATAAGCCTTTCATATTTTTCCTTAAACGGATAATTAAAAACGCCCAATTCATGCGTCCTGATATAAGATAACAGATCTCTTTTATCAACATCCGAATGATATCTTGCATATAGTTTACACTTCGCAACATAAAGAGGGTTGTCAATCTTTGTCTTTTCTATATCTGCCTCTGAGATAATCTGTTTTTCAATCTCTTTGTAATAATTTTTTGAGGGAATAATAATACAATCAAAGAATAAACGATAAGCCTCTTTTGGTGAAATAACCGGATATGATTCAAATAGATCTCCCCACATACAGTTGTTATTATCTACAACAGCAATAATATCTATCACGCCATCATAAAAACTACGATATTTTAAAAATTCTCTCGTTGCCTGCCCAGCTCCCCAGATTAATACTTCCGATACCTTTTTATTATCCGTATAATCCATCCTGATATTTCCCTTCATACACTGATTTCCGCTTATAAATCAAGTTCAAATCCGCTCTTAAGCACTTCAAGTAATGAATAAACCGGACAGTTTACCTTTCCGCCCAGCTGTCTGCGAATCTCCTGATAATAATACTCTGCCGTCACAACAACAGAATCTGCATCAGGAATTTCCTGTTCTGGAGAAATTACCGCAAATTCACCACTGACAGAATCAGGATTTTTATCAATTACACATACGACCTGAATTCCTATATCAGTTACTTCATCATAAAAACGCTTTCCCAATTCTTTCATACCATATATCGCAATACGTTTTATTTTCTTTGTCTCAAAAAACGAAGCGAGCGATTTTCCTTTTTGTTTCATCTCCAGCCATATATTTAATATGTGATAATAGCATTCCATTTTATCCCATTGATTCTGCCTTGGTTCAATATATAGTATGGCACTCTGTTTTCCGTGAATCTCCAGCTGTTTTTTCATTTTGAATGACGTTCTCTGATCCGCTGCGATTAAGCAGTTATATTTTTCTTCAATATTACAATACTCCGCAAAGGAAAGTACTTTCTTATCGCAAAACTGTCCATCTGTCCTGCTCATCTGATCATCTACGAAACAATACACCTTCCCCTCACCAACAATATTTAAAATCTGGCTTCCTATCTCATTTGCTCCAAATAAAATAATCTGTTTTTCACGATCAAATTCTTTACATGCCTCCTCCACTGCCATTTGCCACGTTCTATACTTCTGTATCACTTCTCCGTCTATTCCCATACGTTTTTCATATCGAAACGGATCCTCTGGTTTGTTTGTAACAGGCCGTTTTTGTGCGACTATCACAGTATCATTATCTGCTCCTGTCCAGTCATCTGCTGCATCTATTTCAGGAATCCCTCCTGTAGACAGATGAATCACATTTAATTCAGCCTGTTTCGCCAATGCTGCCATACCATCCGGATAATACCGGTAACAGTCTATCGGATACCGGTGTTCCTCAGTAGAACTGGGTACGATTATGATACAAATACCGGATGGTTTCAAAACTCTTGCAACCTCTTTCATTGTCAGCCATGGATACTCTATATGTTCCAAGGCCTGGCCGGATATTACTAAATCAAATGTCTGATCTTTTATTTCATTCCAGTGATATACATCTTTTGGAACGATATCTACGTTCGGTCCCTCCGACATATCCAGACCAGAATAATGATAAACATCAGAATCAAATATACTTCTATAAGAACCATTTACATCATAACTGCCAATATCAAGCACATTTACTTTCGTTTCAGATGTTATAATCATAGAATCATAATAGTGTACAAGATATTCCATTCTTAAATAGGATGACCTATGCATATGTTTCCCTCCCAAATTCAACTACAAACTTACATCGCACGCCCAAAACTATTCCCCAACACTCCAAGTAGTGAATAAACCGGACAACTGACTTTCCCTCTTAATTGCTCTACAATTTCCTGATAATAATACTCTGCCGTCACAATGACAGCATCCACATCAGGAATTTCCTGTTCCGGAGAAATGACTGTAAAATCGCCAATTACAGAATCAGGACTTTTATCAATCACACATACAGCTTCTATCTCTGTATTCTTTATTTCTTCATAAAAACGTTCTCCTAACTCCTTCATTCCGTAAATTGCAATTCGTCTTATCCCCTTCTTTTGTAAAAATGTAATGGCTGACTTACCTTTTTGTTTCATTTCCAGCCACATATTTAATATACGGTAATATAATAAAATCTTATCCATTTGTTCCTGATATAACTCCGGCATATCCATATACCATTCTCCTATCGTGTAATCCGTATTAATGATAATAATAACTTTTTCATTTCCTCTGCTGATTTCACACAGTCCAGGCCAAACATATATTTTCCAAATTCAATCTGCTTTTCTGTAATTACAAACTGATCATTATAAAATAACTCATATATTTCATCACATTGCCTGTTTTCCAACTGATAACAATTATTGCAGCCTGTTGCAATATGTTCTATTTTTTGTCGTATTAAATGAACTGGCTTTCCCATATACATCGCATAGGCCATCCCTGTTGAATATTCATTTAAGATCATCGCATCAGATAATGACAAAATATATTTTAGTCTGCTAAAAAAATGCGGACTGCCCGGAAATCCTGCAGAGACTATATGATATCCCTTTTCTTTATATGGTTTCCACATTCCGCTTTTCAAATCCTCAAAGTACAGACAGACCATCACCGTATCAAATTTCTTTTTTACCCTTTCAATCTCCCGAATAAACGAATCACAATTATACATAGATTTTATTTCACGAATCGAATGATTGGGCATAACCAGCAATACCCGGCCTGTCTCATTTTTCTTTTTTTCTATCGTTTCGTTTGATTGATAATCTTCCGCATAAGCAATATATGGCCCAATCGCAACCGGTATAAGCTCTGTCAATTCCCGTATCACCTTTTCCCGAAAAGGACTGTACGTCAAAATACGTGATACATGATGCTGTACTTCTATCTGGCATACATATTTATAAATCGCAAGACCGTGTTCTATCGTACATTTGTTTAAAATAGCGTTCACATCTATTCCCGCATAGCACTTTAATTGATAACAAATGCCATACGAACCAATATCTGGTATGTATGACATCTTTTCAGACAATAGTTGCTTAATATTGTCAACTTCAATTTTATTTGTTATTTCCAGCCTGTCATTTTCTTTCATACTCACATTACATCCACAGTGATGTCTCCTTTATTTCATATTTTTCTGAAAACACAAATATTGCACGCTGTCAGATTTTCCTGCTTTACCGCAACAATATTTTTTTCAAACTCTTCTATTACTTCTGCCACAATCTTATTTCTACATAAAGAATCATAGATTTCCTGTAGTTTGAACATTTCCTGCCTTGTAAGAATTCCATAGGAATATGCCGTCTGTGAAAAAAAATTATAAGGAATCATTTCCATAAGTTTTACATTTCCTGATTCTTCGCAAAATTGTTCCAGTTCTTTTCGTGAAACAGTTACATAATAGTTCTTTCCTCCGGCTATATAGCTGGCCCGGATAAATCTTTTATCCGAAATCTGCATTAAGTGGTCATCGTTATACATATTGTAAATAAGAAATCCACCCTGTCGTACCACTCTTAGATGTTCTCTCAGAAAATCTCTCCAATTAGGAAAATGTATCATCGCATCACATGACACAACTCTGTCAAAAACATTTTCCTGAAATGGAAGTTTTTCGTTATCCACAATGACAGTTTTAATCCCGGGTTCTTTTTCCTTAAGTATATTCAGCATACTCACGCTTGTATCCACCGCAGTCACTTCAGCACCCTTTTTATATACCTCTACCGAAAGCCGGCCAGTACCCGCCCCAACATCCAGTACATTCATTCCAGAATCTATGTATCTCAAATAATAATTTTTAGTTACAGTATGAAAAAAATCTTTTTCAACATGGTCTTCATACCACTTTCCCTGTCCACTGTATTGCCATGCAGAATATGGATCAATCCATCCATATTCATTTTCCAGACAGATATCCTGCATTTTTTCTGCATTCATTTCAATTTCCGCAATATAAAAAGGAACTCTGTCTGCCTCATCATACAATTTTACGGCTTTATGTGCATAACCCTGTTTTTCTGTAAAAGAAAGCAGTTCCTGCTGCTGCTCAAAACTTGATATAATGATCTTATCAGCCCATTGGAACCATTTATTGTCTGGTTTTTTTATATGAAAACCATTCCATTCCCCATTTCTGTAACTGTCACATATGTTTACTTCGTATTGAGAAAAATCCATATATTTCAAAAGCTGAATCGTATGGTTACCTGCGCCAAACAGCAGCAGCTTATTCCCGTACCCCGTGTTATCTATCTTCTGTTGCATTTGTACAGCTTTTTTTATTAATATCCAGCTCTCATTGTCTGCCGTAATTGCTTTTTTCATTTTAAACCTCCCTTCTTTCCATCTATTTCAGATGACAGCATGTTATCATAGATCCTTTTTCCAATATTTGATTCTTCTCTTTTATCCATACAAACATCACTTTTTTTCAGCATGTCAAAATATACTTCCAATACATTTTTCTTTTCCCAGAAATTCACGAGTCTGACTTTACCATCTTTCACTTCTATAAGAGGAGTATCCTCCAGATATCCGCCCCAGTAAAACCTGTCTGCAAATTCTGATACACTACAATAAATCATTGCATGATCCGGATCACAATTAACTATCCGAATCTCTGCCTCTATTTCCAGATTTTTGCCAATCCGGTATATTTTTCTTTTTTTATTTGCTAAAATCCAAAATTTCTGCCCGGATACTGCTGTTACGCATATCTCTCCCTGTGAAAGTTTTTTTATCGGATATTCCCGTCCTGAAAAACGCCTTTCCAAAATATCATAGATAACTAATTCTCTCTCCTGATCAAAAATAACTGGAAAAAACCATATTTTATTATCTGACAATTTCAGTACTGCTCCTTCTATTAAATAATTTCCCGCAGCAATCATACTCACTTTATGGTCTTCCAGACAAAATGAAAGAAGTCTGTTTTTAGAATTCTCTGTCAGATATATCTTATCTCCATATTGCAGTGCATATCCAAAATCCAGTTTTTCTTCCTGACACCCTTTATTTATCAGTTCCATCTTCGTTATATCATGTGTCTGCAAATCAACAATCAATATATACCGGTTTCTTCTATAAGGAGTCACATATGCCCTTTGTTTCCAAAAAAACATGGCAATAAAAGGATTCTGTTTTTCCTCTACTTCATTTGGAATATCATAATAGGCTGCCTGTTCTGTATCTGTGTTATAACAAACAATTTTTCCGTCCAGAAATGGTAACATCCATATCTCATTTTTATAAGCATACATTCTTATAAAATTTATATTTACAAAATTTGTATTTACAAAATTTCTATCAAAGCCAGTAACATATTCGCAATTATGCTTTTCTATATGATAACGAAATAATGCAGGCATGTATTGATTACAAAAATAAAGCCATTCTCCTGCTATTACATAAGAATAAGGAGACAGACCTTCCATTGGTTTATAAATTAATTCGGTTTGTTCCATATATCACATTCATGTCCCTTTCTTTTTCCATTCATCATCAAGTATGGAAAGCAGCTTCGAATCCCACCATTTCCCATCATAATAATACTGATTTCTCAATACACCATCAATTTGCATACCCAGATTCTGATACAGCATGAGTTTCTTTTCATCAAACTCATACAATTCTGACCAGATTTTCTCCAGTCCAAGTTCTAAAAATCCATAGTCAAATAAAAGCCTGCAACTTTCTTTCGCATATCCCTGATCATCTATATAAACATAATCCTTACCTATATAAAGGGAAAGATCAGCATTGCGATGAACCCAGTTAATATAGCAAAGACCACAACACCCTAGCAGTTCATCACTTTCAACACTCCGGATTGCAAACATAATAGTTTTTGAATCCTCCAGAACCTTTTTCTCATACCAGCTGTTTTGCATATCAGAACTGATTTCACGATACTCCCGGAAAAATTTCCGAAAATCTGCCCGATTTCTCCACTCCGCTAAAAATGGCATATCCGCTCTCTCTAACGCACACAAATACACCAGATTACCTTTCAGCATCTTCCACATCCTTCCAATACAGACATTTATCTTTCTGCTTATCCGTCACAAGCCTTTTTCCTACTATCTTATTCTTTTCAAACGGCAATACCGCACCCTCTTTCACCGGGCGAAGCGGGTAGATATCTTCTGCCCTGATCAGATCTCCTTTTTTCAAATCATTTTGGAGATAAAATGCCCTGCGCTGTATAGATACCGTAGCCTGCTCATTTTCTTCTATCTTTTTTACTCCGTCTCCGAGCGCTTCACGGAGCTCTTTACATGCGCATATCATCTGCCGCCATGTATCCGGATTCATAGAAAATTTATGATCCGGACCAACTCTGTTATTGTCATCTGTAAAGTGTTTTTCAAACACACGCGCACCGAGCATATACGCTCCAAGGACCGTTGTATGTCCAAACGTATGATCTGACAATCCCAGAATACAATCTGGATATAATTCATGATAATTCCGCAGCACATTTAAATTTATGTAAGAAAAGTTAGTGTCTGAAGCCGTATAATTTGTATTACACTGCATAAGCACAATCTGTTGATTATACTTTCTGACTGTCTGCATCGCACGTTTTACATCCTCTATCCCTGATGCTCCCGTAGCAAGCAGCACAGGCTTTCCTTTCTTAGCCATATATTCAAGTATCTCCAGCCATGTGATATCACCAGATCCGATTTTAAACGCATTCACATACTGATCCGCAATATCTACAGAGACAAAATCATACGGACTGGTCATATATTCAATTCCGACCTCATCACATTTCCTTTTCAGTTTTTCAGACCACATATCCGGCAGGCTTGCATCTTTGTAGGTATCAAATACAGTCTTTTTCCACGAAGACTGATGTGATAACTGTGTGCCCAGACTTTCAAAACCATATTTGCTCACAATCGTTTCTGCTTTAAAGTTCTGAAATTTAGCAGCATCGGCGCCTGCCTCCTTTGCCAGCTCAATCAACCGGTATCCCCTTTCGATATCACCATCATGATTTGCTGCAATATCCGCAATAAAATACGGTTCAGAATCTTCTGATATCCTCCTGTTTCCTATCTTTATTTCCACGCTGCTTCCTCTCTCCCGCACAAATAGCAGAACTTTTTAATACTTTCTTCCGGTGTACTGATCTCCATATGCAACGCATCCGCAAGTTTCCGGTTAGACATCCCCCTGTGTTTGGAACGTTTTGCCTTTAATCCTGCTTCCTCACTTGCTGACCGGCATATTTCACCAGATTTAATATGAAAAACTTCTTTCAATTTCACTCCGAAATCATACTTTGTAATGCATCCTGTCCCACATGCATGATATAAACCAGATAAATCTTTTCTACATGCCTGATAGATCAGTTCTGCCAGTTCATTCACCAGTATTGGAGAAAAATCTATATCCGTAAACATATGCAGTGTTTTTCCTTCTATTAGTGAATGACTGACCCATTCGCCAAATCCCAGCTTTTTTTGTATATTAATTCCATAAATATTTGTCCGAAACACAAGATTTTCCGGATATTTTAAAACCGCCGCTTCCCCGTTCAGCTTTGTTCTGCCATACACATTAAGCGGATTCACCTTATCTTCTTCTGTATATAGTCTGGAATCTTCACCGTCAAACACGGCATCCGTAGAAATATAGACCATCTTAATCCGGTGTTTCTTACAAAGTTCAGACAGTTCTGCTGTCACACATGTATTTATTTTCTCTGCAGCCTCTGGATTTTCCTCACAACCATCTACGCTCACCATAGCCGCTGTATGAACCAGTATATCTATCCTTTTTTCTAAAATGTCCTGTTCAACTGCCGGCATATCAAACAACGATACTGTGGTATAAGACAATCCGGGAATGACTATATCCACTATATCATTTCCAAAAATAACCGTTTTTTCTTTCAGTTCCTGTACAATTCCATAACCAAGCATACCGGCTATTCCTGTAATATAAATTCTCATTTTCCGCTGCATCATTTTATCCCAGCCGCTCCTGTTCCACAAACAACTTATACTTCATCTCTGCTATTCTCCAATCCGATTCATTGTCAATATCCTGCATCTCCAACTCTGACAATATAACCGGCATCATTTTTCCAGACATGATATTCCGGTTTACTTTAAACCTTGAAACCCTGAAAAAATAAAACTGTCCACAATCATGATAAATCTTTTCTAAATCCTGTGATCTTGCATCCATATACTGCGGCAATAACATTTCAATACTTCCATCCGGTTTTCTTATAACACCACGCTGAGGCGGATACGAAAATGCAACGACCGGCTTCACAATATCCGCATCTGTATTCCGTAATATTTTTTCCGCCTCTCTTAAACGCTCTGCCGTCACAAAAGGCGCTGTCGGATAAATACAGCAGGCCAGCTCCGGATTTTGGCCTCTTTTTTCATACTCACCAAGCACTTCCAGCAAAACATCACTTGTTGTCGCAAAATCATCCGATGTATCTTTCTTTCTTCGAAATGGAACTTTTGCCCCATATTCTATTCCCAGCTGCGCAATTTCATCACTATCTGTTGATACCATCACTTCGTCAAACAACCTGCTTTTCAGTGCAGCTTCAATAGAATATGCCAGAATGGGTTTTCCACAAAATTTTTTTATATTTTTTCCAGGCATTCTCTTACTGCCGCCTCTCGCAGTTATAATCGCAACATGATTCATACTTTCTACTCTTCACTTTATCTGTGTTTACAATACTTTCCACACGAAACATATACTGTTTAATTACATGTCTTTATAATATAATGTTTTTCAGAAGACAACCCAGCCTTATCCAGAATAAGCTGAATCTCATCCAGAATTGACTTATCAACCGCATTTATCCTGTTCATAAGAACTTCATTCTGACCAATGGCCGTCACCATCATCCTGTAAAAATCCATAACATCTACACCAAATCTCCACGTATGTTCTATCTTCCAGCCATACTCACTACACATATATTCTACCGACTGATTAGTAAACAAATGCGTATGTCCACCTCCCAGCTGCCTGTTAAAGCAGTTCTGACTCATTGCTTCCAGAATTACAGACACAGAAAACATAGGCAGTGAACAGTAAAGATACTTAACATTATGGTTCTCCGCAATCGCCTGCAATATTTCCCTCAAATTGCTTAAATGCTCCAAAACTCCGATTGCAGACAATATATTCGCCCTGGTATTCCCAATCACTTCTTTTAATTCATCCGGTTTTATACAGTCTACAACCTCTTTTCCAATATGTCTGTTTCCATATGCAACCTGCTGGGGAGATATTTCCACACCCTTTCCATTTATCCCCTCCTGTACTGCTGCCGCAACAAAATAACCGCTTCCGGCTCCCACATCTAAAAGCATACTGTTTTTAGCATACCCCCCCCTAATGCCTCTATCAGAAAATCAACTTTGGGTTTATATATTTTTTCTATTCTTTCCTGATACTGTGTATGTTCCGCACGGTAATTTTTACCATAATCCTGTTGTATATAAACTTTATCAGCAAACTCTTTTGTATCCATATGTATACCATTTACATGACCGCACACCGCACAGATACAATATTTCACATTGTGACTCTCAAAACAGACATTCCTATCTAACTTTTTTCCACAAACCACACAAAATTCTCTTTCAGGCTGCATATTATAAACACGCGCAATTTCATTTTGATTCACTAACAGTGAATTATTTTCTGTCAGAAAATTCTTCTTTATTTTAAATATATCATCCAGTGACTTTCCAAACTTATTCACTATAAACCTCTCCCTCTTATCCCAAAACTTTTATAATAACCATATACTGCTTTCTATTTGTGAAAATATATTTGTTCAAACACTGCTGTTTGCTCATACTATAAAAGTTTCTGAATTTCTTCCAAATTAAGCCACTGGGTATTATTTCCTGAACTGTACTCAAATCCCGGTTCTACTTTTTTACCGCCCGGAAACATTCTTTCTTTTTTCCACCATTTATAATTCGGATAAATAATATAATGCTTTTCATATTCATATGTCATGGCCGAATCCTCAGCCGTTATCATGACTTCGTGCAGCTTCTCTCCCTCACGTATTCCAACTTCCGGCATCTCACACCCCGGCAGCATTGCCTGGGCCAGATCCGTAATTTTAAAAGAGGGTATCCTGGAAATAAATGTTTCTCCTCCATTAGCTTCTCTCAATGCTTTAATCACCAGTTCCACCCCTTCTTCCAGACTAATCCAGAATCTCGTCATCCGGTAATCTGTAATTGGAAGTTCTTTTCCGCCATGATCAATAATCTGCCTGAAAAACGGAATAACTGATCCTCTGCTCCCAGCTACGTTTCCATAGCGAACAACTGCAAATCGTACATCTTTTGTACCTGAATATGCATTTGCGGCAATAAAAAGCTTGTCCGAAACCAGTTTCGTACCACCATACAAATTAACAGGGTTTACTGCTTTATCCGTAGACAACGCAACAACCCGCTTTACTCCCGGTGTATCTAAAACCGCATTTACTATATTCATTGCACCGTCTATATTTGTCTTTACAGCTTCAATTGGATTATATTCACACGCAGGAACCTGCTTTAGCGCCGCAGCATGCACTACATAATCCACCTCGTGTAAAGCCCTGAGCAAACGTTCCTTATCCCTGACATCTCCAATAAAAAAACGCATTACATCTTCATATTCTTTAAACTTATTTGCCATATTAAATTGTTTATACTCATCTCTGGAATAAATGATTATTTTTTTTGGCCTATAATTCTTTAACACATAGTTTGTAAAATGATTCCCAAAAGAACCTGTTCCACCTGTAACCAGTATTGTTTTATCAGTTAACATTCTACTATTCTCCTTATAAAACCTGCATGACAACGGCCAAATAATGTTGTTTTCACTATAATTAAAACTTATTGTCTACATTTATATTTTGTATTATCACAGGTTTATTCGTTTCCTGGTATAAACGCACCACACTGCTGTGATCCCCATAATATGCGTCACTCATTTCAATTGCCCTGTCCAGATTCGCTGTATCATCATAAATTCCCCAGCCTTCTTCCAGATATTGATTTTTTATTTTTTTATACGATTCCCACAATTGCGGTCGCATAGAAGTTAACGTACTTTCAATCAATGGATGTGGCCGCCAAAACAATGCAATCTCATCTCTATTTTCACAAAACGTGTGAAATACATCTTTCATTTTTGCAAGCATCTGTTCATTGTGTTGCAGTAATGCAGTAATGCCCGTATTATACAAAACAATCTTTTTCCAGCTTCCATCCGGCTTTCTGATAATTTTCATCCATTCTTCCGGAATTTCTATATCTGATTTCCTTGTATTTACAACTTTGTCTACTTTCGGTGATCCAAACCCCAATATTTTTTTTTCCAAAAAATTTCTGTCTACATGTTCCCCGGATAATCCGGCATCCTGTGCCGCTTTTATATATTCATTCACATAAATCTGACGCATTTTTTCTGACTGTACAATGACTTTATGAGAATATACTACGCCAGCAAGAAAACAAAATTGTTTCATTCCATCAACTGCTTCCTGATTTTCAGGATCAATATCTCCCAAAACAAAATAAGGAACATATATAAGCTTATCTGTATATTGTTTCAAATTCCTGGAATAAAAAAACGGGTGCACACTTGTCACATAATTTCCTTCATCATATGGATTATGTATAAATATCACATCAGGTCGTCTTACTTCAAAATCATATTCATCATACATTGTAATTGGAACATAATCAGGATAAAGATTTCCCTCATAATGTCTTTCCCGAAAACTTCCGTCTGGATTTTTATCATAATATGGAATCGGAATTACATATGTATCTGTACTCTCATCTTCCTCTGCTGCTTTCCATATACTTTCCAGTGAATCCCACATACTCGCCTTATACGGTAAAAACACAACTTCCTTTTTATCATCCGGTATCTCAGATATAATCATATTTTGCAGCAACGTCAGCTGTTTTCTTATTTTCTTTATTAATTTTCTGCACCGGTTTTCATCTGAACAGTGTACATTTATCTGATAAATATCTTCACAGTAATCCTCCAATATTTTTATCAGTGATCCATATTCTCCATCCAATTCTTCAAAATATGTTCCCATCCAGACTGCAGATTCCTGACACAAAACAAGAACATCTGTTGCGCCCAGCAGATTTTCAAACGCTGCGCCACCGATTAAATCATTAGCCCGGATTAAAGTTTCCACTGCTTCCAGAAAATCGTTCTTCTTACATCTTTCCACATTCTCCACCTTTCAAAAACAATTCCGTTATACCCCGCAAACAAAAAAGATTTCCAGATACATTGGCGTTCGCAGGCATATATGGGCGATAAATCTGGCAAAGCTTAACTTTCGTAAATATAACAAAACTACTCTTCTATTAAAAATCCTATCGTCTTCGCCTGCAGAATAAACCTCCTAAATTCAATATGTATCCGGCTGGCATTTAAAAACATCAATCTGTCTGTATTGGACTTAATTTATCTCTTCAAACATCTTCCGTTCACGTGCTTTCTTATAAAAATTTGCCTTTGACATATGACACATTTTTGCAGCTTTTTCTCCATTGATCTCTTTTTTTCGCCATATACTATAAATCTGGTCAAAATTCTCAGGCATTGGCAGTTCAGGCCTGCCGAACTGTACGCCACGTCTTTTCGCACGTGCAATTCCATCCCTTTGCTTTTGCTTTCTCACAGACCATTCAGCGTCCGGAACATACTCCAGCATAGACTGCACAATATCCGCTACAAGTGTATCAAACTGCGTTTTCCCCCGCCTTGTATCTACCTGAGGCATATCCAATACAACTACGTCTGCATGTTTTTCTTTTGTCAGTGTCCTCCATTGCTGTCCGATTTCCCGGTAATCCGCGCCCAGATCATTCAGACTTTTAATATATAACAGATCATTTGCTTTCAGCTTTTGCAGCAATTTCTGATATTCCTTACAGCTATCATCATACTGTTCCTGCCTGTCTATGAAAATATCTTTTTCCGGCACCTGCATTTCCCGCATCGTGATAACCTGATTATCCGCATCCTGCCCAGAAAACCGGATACGTAAATAGCCATATATCCGTCCCATAGATTACTCCTTTTAATCTCTTATAAAAACATTCAAAATATCCAAACACGCCCTAATTTGTAATCATTCTTGTATAATCATTTTATTTCTTTGCAAAATTAATTCAAAAGCACCCAGTCATTTTCGGACTCCTGAATTTTTCTCCACTTAAATTTTTTTCTGGTATCAACGGGAATCGCACAATATTTGCACAATTCAATAGGACGCTGCAAATAGTCCCTGATTTCTTTCTCAGATAATTGTTCATAAATATCCAATCCTGTTTCTTCCGGTAGTTCAGCATTATAATATTTATTGTAATATGGCAGAAATGCCGCTACCGGACACTGAAACAGCCTTCCATTCCTAAATTCCACACAACTATCCAGACATCTTTTTTTCGCCTCCAAAGCTGTATATACCGGCCTTTTCAGCAATATCCTGTCAAACTCAGCTACTCCGTGCATTAATACCACATAATTCAAATCATTATCTCTTAAAAACTCTAATAACTCGTGTCCCGCAGCTACCAACGGTTGATATAATGTCAGCTCAACTGTGATTTCCATCTCTTTTAATGTCTGAATCAGACTGCTATTCATCTTAGGAATCAGCAAACCGTTTGTTGTCATTACTATATTTGCATCCGGATACATCTGCCTGGTCTCTATTATAAATTTAGATAATTCCCGATGCAGTAACGGCTCACCCCCTAATATCCTGATTAAATCAATCTGTGGTATCAGATTATGTAATCTTTCCATATCTCTTTTCCAGAGTTCAAAATCAGTAAATACTTCTCCACTTACTAAAGATGAAAAATGTGAACAGCCAGAACATTTCAAATTACAATGATCGCAAACATGATATTCCAGATAATCCAGACTGAACTTCTGAAAACTTTCTACACTATAACTTTTATCCTTTTGAATATCCAGAATGTGTATAGCGGAATTCTTCACTCCACGATTTTCTAAATCATTGAGCATTTCCCGGATAGTTTTTCTACTGTAATCCCCCGGAATGTAAAAAGACACGTTTTCCTCATTCTCAAAATAATCCATGACTGCATATTTCATACCAGTTTCACCATTCCCAAGCGTCAGAATATTCTGATCAAATTTAACCAGATAATGGCGCAGCTTTTCTGCTCTTTCGTCATTTCCACGTATATAAATCATTCCTATCACTTTTCCTTTTCTAAAATAGCATTCATTTTTAATACTAAGAATTCTTTTTCGCTGGCATTTTCTTCGCTTTATATTATTTATCCCATTCTCTGGCTGAATGCTTATTGAACCCTTCCTGTTCAAAAATGCATACTTTTTTGAACAGGAAATTATACAAAAAATTTCCAGCCAAATATACAAAAAAGTTGTTAAGTATTCTTGCCTTTTTGTCGATATAGTAGTAAAATTGTGTGAGAAAAATAAAAAATATGATGTTAAAAAAAGTATACTTTTTTTAACGCTGTGATTCACTTCTTCGTGTTGATTAGATTGTATAAGAATATATAAAATTAACTGTATCTTACAATACTTCAGCCATATAACCCTTTTAATCTGTCGTACCTATCGTCAAAACTTTAAATCCCGAATAGCCTGTAACGTTTCTCCATATGGTCTCCCTCTCCCAAACAGCAATGTTGTACCCAGCACAAAACCTTTCACTCCTTTTGGCGCAAATTCCAGTATTTTATCCGCACTGCACGCTCCATCCCAGTATATTTCAAAATGCATTTCCTCTTTCAAGGAAAGCAGTTTTGTAATTTTCTTTCCTACATAAGGCAGATACATTTGTCCGGCATTCCCCGGATTCACCGACATGATAAGGATCTTCTTTACGATACGCAGCATTTCCATCACCGTCTCTACAGAAGTCCCCGGATTTACCGCAATTCCCGGTATCATTCCTGCATCAATAATGTATTGTAATGTTGTTGATGGATGATATTCAGCTTCCGGATGAATGTATATCGTATCTCCTTTGCGGAGGCTTTCCAAAAATAATCTGATACGGTTATTTGGATGTTCAATCATCAAATGTACATCCAGCGGTTTTTCTGTCGCTCCTGCTATATACCGCATATCATTTAAAGACATTGCAAAATTAGGTACATATCTCCCATCCATAATATCGATATGAAAAGAATCAATGCCCCCTTCCTCCAGATCCCGTATCTCTTGTTCTAAATTGCCGTAATTTGCACACATCATAGATGCAGTTAGTTCAAATTCCATTTTCTTTATCTCCTTTTCATCAATACATGAATTCATCATATTTCTGTAAGAATACACCATCATATACGCTTTTTCAACTTTTCTTTTTGTTTCTTCCCGAAAATCTTCTATCAAATCTCCTGTCAGCCCTCAAAACTGAAGCAGGCTCCTACATACAGAATTGTACTAGTCTTTATTGACATCAAATACAACTTTGACATTTTCAGACCGCTCAGCAGACTTCATGATATACCCACTATTTGTTTTTATATGTTCCAGAATATCAATATTTTTCTACCTCATAGATTAGCCTCTCATTCTTTATCTGTCTAAAATATTTGAAAACAGCTACAAAAAACGTTTCCATCTAAAACAGACAGAAACGTTTTTATATATCTTAAATTCAATTAATGCTCCAGCATATTCTCAATAAACACCCCATACCCTTTTGTTGAATCTGAAATAAATACATGTGTGACAGCCCCAATGATACAGCCATCCTGCACTATAGGGGAACCCGACATCCCCTGAATAATTCCCCCGGTATCTTTTAACAGCTTCTCATCCGTCACCCGGAACTGAATGCCTTTGTTATTTCCCTCACTGTGATAATTCGTTTCTTCTATCTCTATCTCATATGTCTGGCGCTTCCCTTCCACAGAGCTTATGATCTGCGCCTTTCCTTTTTTAATACCTTCCTTATATACTACTGGCAGGGCGTCCGCATCTTTCAGTTCGCCCGGCATCACCGCCAGCGTTCCATAGATACCTACATTTGTATTTTCTTCAATGGCTCCCAGCCTGTATTCCTCACTATAATTAATCATGCCGGCCATTTCACCGGGCTGGCCTTTTTGTCCTTTGCGGATTTCCAGAATCGTAGTCTGATAAATGTATCCTTTGTCCAGATCAATCAGACTGCCCACATCCGCATCCGTAACGCCATGGCCCAGCGCCCCGTATTCCATCGTATCCGTCACATAAGTTAATGTACCAACGCCCGCAATGTCGTCCCTGACCCAGATGCCGAGCTGGTAAATCCCTTCCCTGGACATCACCGGTTTTAAGGACACTTCAATCTGTTCTTTGCCCCGCAACAGCTTCAGGGTCAGCTTTTTTCCTTCACAGAAAGCCACCGTTTTTACCAGCTGCTCTTTATTTGTAATTTTCTCCCCGTTCACAGCCAGAATGTAATCCCCGCTCTGAACCACATTTTTGGCCGGCTCCTGCGGGCTGCCGGATTCCGCCGCCACTTCCCCCGTTCCGATTATCATAATCTGCATATTTCTTAAATAAATTCCCACGTTTGTTCCTGCGGGCACCAGCTGCTTCTTACTGACTTCCTGTACGGAAATCTGTTTCACCGGAACGACGCCAAACAGTTTGCAGACTACCTGATACGAACCAGACTGCTGTACGGACGGTTTTTCATCGCCGGACAGATGAATCCCGCCCTTTTCCAGAGACTGATGGCTGGCAAATACTTCCGCACTGTCCACAAGGCTTTCTGTCACTGGAACACCAAACGAATAATCCGGCTCTTCGCCATACTCCACATAGATTTTATCCGGAATGGAATCCATTAAAAGAACATACGCAAAAATCATGCACGCAACCAGACCGGTATATCCTGCAATGTTCCTTTTTCTCTGAAACTGAATCCACATTTTACGCAACATATCAGACATCTCTTTTCTTGTGTATTTTCTGTAATTTTTACTCTTTCAGGCAAAGTAAAAGAGACAGATGGCTCTGTCTCTAGTATACACCGTAAAAATATTTATATGCCGGAATTTTTTGTGGCCACTGCCAGATCCTTCATTTCCCGTGCGCTTTTTAAAACAGTATCCGTAATCCGTACCCCGCCGATCATGCGGCCCAGCTCCGCAATACTTTCTTCACTGGAGAGTCTGCGTATACTGGTTACAGTCTGATTCTTGTCCGCCTGCTTTTCAATCAGAAAATGTGTGTCCGCCATCGCTGCGATCTGCGGCAGATGCGTGATACATATGATCTGATGATCTTTGGAAATCACATTCATTTTTTCGGAAACCATCTGTGCGGTCCGGCCGCTGATTCCCGTATCAATTTCATCAAAAATCAGCGTGCCTGTCTCGTCACAATCCGCAAGCACCGCTTTAATGGCCAGCATCACTCTGGATAATTCACCACCGGAAGCTACTTTTGTGAGGGATTTTAATGGTTCCCCGGGATTTGTGGAAATCAGAAATTCCGCATCATCATAGCCGGAAGCCGAATACTCTTTTTTTCTTGTAAACTCCATCCGGAAAGAAACATCCAGAAAATTCAGATCTACTAATGCTGATTTAATTTTTTCGGTAAGCTCCGCCGCTTTCTTTTGCCGGATACCGGATACTTTTTTACATAAACGCTCCAGCTGCTCTTCCTTTCCGGCCAGGCGCTCTCCCAGATCCGCCAAATATGAATCATAGTCTTCCAGCTTTGCGATCCGGTCCCGTTTTTGATCACATCTCTCCAGGATCTGTGTAATGGACCCGCCGTATTTTGCTTTCAGATTATTAATCAGATCCAGACGCTTTTCCGTTTCATAAAACTGTGCTTCATCAAAATCCGCATCTTCCATATATCCTGCCAGATCCCTGTTAAAATCATTCAGCAGATTATCAATTTCCATTAACTGCTCTTCAAATTGCAGCACCCGCTCGTCAAAACCGCTGGCCGCTCCGATTTCCTGTACGGCACGGCCCGTCAGCTCTGCCGCACCGTCCACAGATGTGAGCTGGTAAACCTGTCCAAGGCTGCCCATGATTTTCTGACTATTGGAAAACCGCCGGTACTTTCGTTCCAGTTCCTCATCTTCTCCAATCATTAAATCCGCATGTTCTATTTCATCTGCTTCATACTGTAAAAATGACAATTCCCTGGCACGCTGTTCGCTGTCCATGGACGATTCGTTCAGTTCCTTCCGGATCCTGGTATATTCCCCGTAAACCGCCGCCAGCTTTTCCAGATGATCTTTCAGTTCATTTCTGGCATATATGTCCAGAATATGTAAATGATTTTTCTGTTTTAACAAAGACTGGTGCTCATGCTGTCCATGTATATCTATCAGCAGCGACGCCGCTTCTTTCAGTTTTGCCGCCGAAACTGTTTCTGAATTAATTTTCGCAATGGGACGTCCGCCGGAAATACGTCTGGTCAGAATCACCTGGTCATCCTCCATTGGGATGTCCAGAGCGGACAGTTTGTTTCTGACAGTTTCGTCCACAGAAAAGACCAGCTCCACCAGCGCATAATCCGCATCTTTACGGATCATGTCCTTAGAAACCTTATCCCCGATGGCGATCCCGATGGAGCCAATAATAATCGACTTTCCAGCCCCTGTTTCACCCGAAAGGATATTCAGACCCTGTGAAAAGTCCACCTCCGCCTCATCAATCAGCGCCAGATTTTTCACATGAAGATTATGTAACATGATTGCCTCCTTATCTGCCTTCTTTCTGACAGACAATACTTCCCTATAAACAGTTCCTTTACAATAGCTGCTCTCACAGAATACCCGGATAAAAAACTTTTTCTGTCTTTCAGCCCATGCTTTCATCCGCCGGATGCTCTTCCACGAGTCTGCGCAGCCGTTCCATCAGCAGTATGGTGTCATCCACTGTCCGGATAGCGCACATCACTGTATCATCCCCGGCGATACTGCCCACAATTTCATTGCAGTTCATGGCGTCCAGCGCAGCCGCCACTGCCATTGCCATACCTGATATTGTTTTTATGACAAGTATATTCTGTGCCATATCCATCGAACTGAATCCGTCTTTAAAGATCCGTACATATTTCCGTGCCATTTCCTCCTGGCTTTTACTGATAACAGCATATTTCTGCCTGCCATTCCCAAGGGGCACCTTCGTCAGTTTCAGCTCGCGCATATCCCTGGATACTGTAGCCTGCGTTACCATGCATCCCTCTTCCTGCAGATGGGCGGATAATTCCTCCTGTGTTTCCACATCATATTTATTAATAATCTCCAGAATTTTTGCATGTCTTTTCGATTTCATTATCCCACTCCATGATATGGCTCATCCAGCATTTCGCAATATCCCTCTGTTTTCCTGCGCTGCCCCGCACCATCTTTCTGAATATTTTCTCCCGTTCTCCCACTGCCCGCACATTCCGGATACTCTCTGGTATTTTATAAGATTTCACGGTATTGAAATCCTGCTTTAATAATCTCTCCTGACAGAAGCATCCTGCCCGGCTTTGCGTCATACCTTTCAGGATACATGCCTCAGCCGTTTCCCCGAAAGATACCGTATACGAAAGCGGAGTATCCGCACTGTATGATACCTGTTTATAAATCCTCATAGTCCTCTTCAGGATACACGCCACAATCAGCTCCCTCAAAGATGCAGTATATGCGATGGCCAGGTATCCACTCTGTCTGATAATACCTGTTTACGAATACACATCATACCTTTCAGGATACATACCTCAGTCAGTCCCCTGAAAAGTGTCATGATCCTGTGCGGGACGGAGGTCCGCTTTGCCTGATACCTGTTTATGAGCCTTAGAGCGTGTTTGAAAAATCATTCCTGCCATCTGCACTCCCCATTTTGCGTGATATTTTCGCCAGATTCAGGTTACATAGCCTGCTACATCGTGCCCTTTGGGTATGCGCCCTTCATTTGGCGCAAATTTCCCACAAATTGTGAAATATATCATGCCCTTCAGGGTACATCTGACAGAAAGCATTTTTCAAACACGCTCTAGTGAAATGTCTGCATTTTTCTGCGCAGGATTTCCAGAAAACTGATTTTGCTCAGCCGCAGGATTCTGGTACAGGCGGATGCCCGGCGCACCTCAATCCGCTCTCCCACTGCCAGTGAAAAGCCCCGGTCGCCGTCAAAACTCACTTCCACCACCTCATCCCGCTGCACCCTCCGGCTGCCAATCTCCACTACCACCTCATCTTTTGCGTCAATCACAATGCTTTTAGGCGTAAGGGTATGAGAGTTAATCGGAGTCAGCAGAATCAGCCTGGCTTTTGGATCCACAATCGGCCCTCCCGCCGAAAGATTATAACCCGTTGAACCTGTAGGAGTGGACAAAATCATACCATCTCCTTTAAATGTATTCAGATACTCGCCGTTGACATATACAATCAGACTCACCAGGGATAAGGCTCCCGCCCTGTGAATCACAATATCATTCAGGGCGTGAAAAGACTCCGGTGCGAAAGACGCCTCCCACCGGGATTCATCCGCTGACACTTCCCTGGAAATTTTACGCTCCATTCTCCCGGAAAGCATCATGCGCTCTTCCAGCATGTATTCGTCCCGCATCACCGCATCCACCGCCTCACAGGCGCTGTCAGTTTCCATTTCACATAAATATCCCAGTGTTCCCATATTGATCCCGATTAACGGTATTTCACAGGAAACCGTATCCCTGGCTGCCCGGATCAGCGTCCCGTCCCCGCCCAGTACCAGAATACACTCTGTATCGGCCGGAATCTGATCTGCCCGGATTTTCTGGATTCCTTCCTGTTCGTTCACACTGACCAGATACTGGCAGCGGCCTCCCCTGGCCCTGATGTAATGACATAGCTTTCCAGTTTCTTTTAAAGATTTATCTTTTAAAGCATTGACAATTATCACAAAGTTTTTCATACGTCCAACGCAGCATGGGCAGCTTCTACTACTGCCGTGCAATCAGCGGCCTCCTCCTGTAACCCGGCTTCATTGATACGGATATACATCAGATACTCAATATTTCCCTCCGGTCCTTTCACAGGAGAAAAATCCACATTTAATATTTCAAATCCATTTTGTACTGTAAAAGAAAGTATCCGTTCCAGCACTTCCAGATGTACTTTTTTGTCACGCACCACGCCTTTTTTGCCGACTTTTTCACGACCGGCTTCAAACTGGGGCTTAATCAGACATACCATTTCCCCGGACGTCGCCAGCAGATTTCTGGCCACCGGCAGTACTTTCGTTAATGAAATAAACGATACATCCACAGAAGCAAATTCCGGTGTTTCACCAATATCCCCGGCTGACACATAGCGGATATTCGTCTTCTCCATACATACAACCCGTTCGTCCTGACGGAGCTTCCAGGCCAGCTGGCCATACCCCACATCCACCGCATAGACTTTCGCAGCTCCATGCTGCAGCATGCAGTCTGTAAATCCTCCTGTGGAAGCTCCGATATCCATACAGATTTTTCCGTCCAGCGCAATGCCAAAATGTTCCACTGCCTTTTCCAGTTTTAATCCTCCCCGGCTGACGTATTTTAATACTTTTCCCCGCACTTCCACAGCTGAAGAAGGATCAAACATGGTTCCGGCTTTATCTTCCTTCTGATTATTCACATAGACGCAGCCTTCCATAATCATCGCTTTCGCCTTTTCCCTGGAAGGAGCCAGTCCTTTCTTTAATAATAAAATATCCAGTCTTTCTTTCATGTATATTCCATTCCCTCTGACACTACCGGCACTGTTTCTTGCACCCCATATAACCCAGTACCCTGTGCGCTATGCTTTCTGCGTCCAGCCCCAGCTGCTTTTTTAAAAGTTCCGGATTCCCATGAGACACATACTCATCGCCAATTGCGACGTGCATCATCGGCACCCTGGCGCCCATCCTGTTCATATATTCCGCAACAGCCTGCCCGATCCCTCCTGTTATAACATTTTCTTCCAAAGTTAAAAGCAGGGTGTACTTATGTGCTACCTGTTCCAGCAGCCCGGTATCCAGCGGTTTCGCAAAACGCAGATTGATGACTGCGCATCCGAGTCCCTGCTGTTTTAAAAGTTCCCGTACTTCCACAGCCGTTTTCACCATACTTCCATAGGCAAGCAGCGCCACGTCGCCTTCTTCATAAAGAGTTTCCCCTTTTCCGGCCGCTACCGGAGCACGGAATTCTTCCAGACCGTCATACGCTTCTCCCCGTGGGTATCGTATGGCTATCGGGTGCCCATAATCTAACGCAAACTTAATCATATCAGATAGTTCCCATTTATTTTTGGGCGCCATAAGTGTCATATTCGGAATTGTCATCAGATAAGAAATGTCAAAAATGCCCTGATGGGTTTCTCCGTCGCTGCCTGCGATCCCTGCCCGGTCTATGGCAAATACCACAGGCAGATCCTGCAGACAGACATCGTGCAGAATCTGGTCATAGGCACGCTGTAAAAACGAAGAATACACCGCTACCACCGGTTTTTGTCCGCCTGCCGCCAGCCCTGCCGCAAACGTTACCGCATGGGCCTCCGCAATACCTACGTCAAAAAAACGGTCGGGAAACATATTGTGAAAGCGCTTCAGCCCAAGCCCGGTCTCCATGGCAGCGGTCACTGCCACCACTTTCCCGTCCCGGTCCCCCAGCTTGCGCATAACTGTAGAAAAGATATCCGTATAACCTGCTTTGTTTTTCTTTTTCTTTGCCAGGCCTGTCTCTATCTGAAACGGCTCTGTGCCGTGAAAACGCTCTGGATGACGCACTGCCGGCTCATATCCCCGCCCTTTCTGGGTAATGACATGCACCAGTACCGGCCCGCTGACCCTGGCCGCCTTGCGGAACATTGCCACCATCCGCTCAACATCATGCCCGTCTACAGGACCCAGATACAAAATGCCCATATCCTCAAACAGCATACCGGGAATCAGCAGCTGCTTGATACCGCTCTTGGTTCTGCGGATTCGTTTTACAATACGCTCTCCATATACTGGTATGCGGTTCAGTGACTCCAGTACTCCATTTTTTAAATCCTGATATACACTTGCCGTACGGATACCGCCCAGATACTGGGACATGCCACCAACATTTGGTGAAATGGACATATTATTATCGTTTAATACGATAATAAAATTAGTATCCAGCTTGGAAGCGTTATTTAAAGCCTCAAAAGCCATTCCGCCAGTCAGCGCTCCGTCACCAATGACCGCAACTACTTTGTGGTGTCTGCCTGCCAGATCCCTGGCTGCCGCCAGCCCCAGACCGGCGGACACAGATGTGGAACTGTGTCCCGTATTAAAGCAGTCACAATCACTCTCCGCCGTCTTTGGAAATCCACTCAGTCCTCCCAGCTGGCGCAGCGTGGAAAACTGTTCTTTGCGGCCAGTAAGTATCTTATGGGTATAGGACTGATGTCCCACATCCCATATAATCTGGTCTTTTGGCAGCTGAAATGCCAGGTGCAGCGCCATGGTCAGCTCTACCACACCCAGGTTGGACGCCAGATGTCCGCCTGTCTCTGACAGACTCCGGATCAGAAACTGCCTGATTTCCTCCGGCAGCTGCTGTAGTTCCTCCTGACTCAGCTTTTTAATATCATTTGTACGATTTATTTTGTCCAGTACCATTCTTACTCCTTTTCGGTACACTCTGGTACTACTTTTTACGCATTATAAAATAGCGCAATAATTCAATCAAAAATTTATTTTCAACCGGAAGTGAAGAGATTCCAGCAATTGCTTCCTTTGTTAATAACTCTGCCTGTTTTCTTGCCGCTTCTTTTCCATATAACGATACGTAAGTAACCTTCTGGTTTTTTGCGTCAGATCCGGCTGTTTTTCCCAGCTCTTCCAGCGTCCCGGTAACATCCAGTATATCATCCTGAATCTGGAATGCCACGCCTGCCTGGTTCGCTGCCCGCTCCAGTACCGCCACAGCATCAGAATCAGCCCCTGCCAGCACTGCGCCGGTCATCATGGACGCTTCTATTAATGCGCTGGTTTTCAGACAGTAAATATATTCCAGCATGTCCCCGTCAATATCCGGATTATTTTCGTTTTGCACATCCACTACCTGTCCGCCGATCATGCCATATATGCCGGCTTTTTTCGCTATAATCTGTAAGGCTGTACCGATGCGGGCAGGATCTGTCCCGGAACAGAACGCCTTCAGCGCTGTTTCAAAAGCAAGATTCAGCAGTGCGTCACCCGCCAGTATTCCCATGGCCTCTCCATATACGATATGGGTAGTCTTTCTGCCCCTGCGGAATTCATCGTTATCCATGGCTGGCAGGTCGTCATGCACCAGAGAATACGTATGAATCATCTCCATGGCTGCCATAAAAGGCTCTATCACCGTATCCCTGCCGCCAAACATCCGGTACGTTTCCATCATCAGTACCGGACGCAGACGCTTTCCTCCCGACAGAAAACTATAATTCACCGCTTCCATAATTACACGCTGGTAATTCTCTTCTGCCGGAAGGAACTTTTGCAGTATCTGCTCCGCTTTCTCTGTTCGTTTTTTTAATTCTGATTTAAAATTTAATAATTCTGTTTCTTCATCTGGTTCTGTATCTAATTTTATTTTTGATTCCATCAGGTTCTCCCACGCCTTTAATCAACCGGCTGCGTTTATTTTGTCAGATTTTTCTATCAGGAATACCTTCCCCGATTGTCATTCCCTGATATCATAATGCTGGTGATTCAGACGGCAGTTCACACCACCGCCTCCACAGGCTGTCCCGGCAAAAGGCTGTGAGCAGTCTGGTAATCCGGCCATGCCATGGTTATCCGTTATGGTCACTGCCGCCGTCTGTATAAAATTCATCCAGTCCGCCCTGGCTGTTTATCACCAGCATCTTTTTCTCAATCTGCGCTACTTTATCATTGCACATTTTTAATTTCCGGATTCCTTCTTCATAATACCGGAAGGAATCTTCCAGTGAAATCTGCGGGTTCTCCAGCTGGGTGATACAATGATTCACCTGCTGCAACAGCTCGTCCAGATTCAGTTGCTCCCACTGTGTTTCCTGTCCCTGTATTTCCCTGGCTGCCCCTTTTGTATTTTCACTCATTTCAATCACCTGCCCCAACTCGTTAAATCCGTTACCTCCGCTTCGATTTTTCCATCCACTGTATGCACGGTTATCTGATCACCAGCTGTCACCTGTGATATGCCCGTCAGCGGACGCCCGTCAGGACCTTTTACATAAGAAAAACCCTGACTTAATTTTTTCGCTGGTGATCCCGCTTCCAGGCGTTCTGCCAGCAGCTGGATTTTGTATTTTTCATTCCGCAGACGATTCTGCATGGATTGTCCCAGCCTTTCCTCCAGATCCGCCAGATACTGCTTTTTCTGATTCATTAAAACACGGGGACTCAGATAAGCCAGACTGGTCTGCAGCTGTTCCAGCTTCTGGTATTCCATGCGGATGTGTTCCCTCATGCGCATACCCAGGGCGGATTTCATCATAAGTATTCCCTCACGATACCCGGCATAATCATAAACTGCGATTTCCGCCGCCGCAGAAGGTGTGGGCGCACGCAGGTCCGCTACATAATCGGCAATTGTCGTATCAGTTTCATGTCCTACAGCGGATATTACCGGAATGCGGCATTCAAAAATCGCACGGGCGACGATTTCTTCGTTAAAAGCCCACAGATCTTCAATGGAACCGCCGCCCCGGCCTACAATAATCGTATCCACACCCAGCTGCTCCAGGGCATGTATCCCGTTGACAATACTCTCCGCAGCCCCATCGCCCTGTACCTGGGCCGGATAGAGAATCAGCTGCACATACGGATTGCGTCTGTGGCTGATGTTGCGGATATCCTGTACCGCAGCTCCGGTAGGCGCCGTTACTATGCCCAGCCGCTGAATATACTTTGGTACCGGCTGTTTATACTCCTCTGAAAACATTCCCATTTCCGCCAGTTCTTTTTTCAATGCCTCAAACCGCAGAAACAATGCGCCTGCGCCGTCCAGCGTAATTTCCCTGGCATAGAGCTGGTAACGTCCGTCCCGTTCATATACTTCCACAGAACCGGATACAACCACATGGTCCCCGTCTTTCATCCGGAATTTCAAACCTCTGCTCCGGCTCCCCGCAAACATGACAGCGGAAATCGTTCCTGTACTGTCTTTCAGTGAAAAATATATATGTCCGGAACCATGATACTTACAATTGGATACTTCGCCTTTCACACTGATCTTTCCCAGCATAAAATCCTGGGCAAACATATTTTTAATATACGTATTTACCTGTCCTACACTGTATACACGCTTCATCATACCAGTTTTGCCAACACCCCGTTTATAAATGACGGCGCACCGTCACTGCTGTATATTTTAGCCAGTTCTACCGCTTCATTAATTGCCACGCCGGTCGGAATATCCGCTTCGTATTTCATTTCATAAGCCGCCAGCCGTATCAGGGCCAGATCCACCTTTGCCATCCGGTTCGTTTTCCATCCGGTAGCCCTCTCATTGATCAGCGCATCAATTTCCGCCAGATGATTCCGGATTTCGCTTAATTTCTGTTCGATGTAAGCACGCTTTACCTCGTCTGTTTCTTCCAGTTCTTCCATTACAAGCTGAAACTGCTCTTCCAGCTCCTCTTCACTGTGAAACTCCATCTGAAACAACATTTTAAATATCTGTTCCCTGATTTCTCTCCTGCTCATAAATTCCTCTCCAGGTAATTGTACGATTTAGAAACTGCCACGGTACCCCTTGCCGGACCGTCTTACTGTTTCATATCCACGCTGACAATACGGACATTGACCGCATTGACTTCCAGTCCTGTCATTGTTTCAATTGCTGTTTTGATTTTCTCCTGTACTTTTGCCGAAATATCCGGAATCGCATATCCGTATTTAATATTCAGCGCCACATCCACTGTCACACATTTGTCAATAACGTCTACTTTTACGCCTTTTGCCAGATTTTTCTTACCCAGCCTGCTCACCAGTTCATTCGTAATATTGCCCGCCATGGAAGCCACTCCTTCCACTTCTGTAGCGGCCAGACCAGCAATGATCGTTACTACTTCATCCGCAATATTTACTTCGCCAAGATTGTCTTCTTTAATACTATATACCTTTCTATCTTCTGACATGTAAATCCCTCCTTGTATGATTACCTGCAAAAACTTTTAATTATCCCTATTCTATCAGAATCGTCTGAAAATCACAACCTTCTGCTGTAAAAAAATGGCTTTTCCTGTTGCGGATCTCATTCCGTTACTGCCGCACCCTGCAGCCGCCTGTCATCCGTTTCCGGGATTTGCCCTTTTTGATCCGTTGCGCTATAATAGCGGTATCTGTATTATACATTTTATCATACGAGAGGTGACCGCCATGCTTAAAAGTTCCGATTTATTTCATATCCCTTTTTATAACAAAAGCCCCTATACCGGCAGCAGAAATGGTATGCGGTTTTATATCGAAAAAACAGTGGAAGATGACACTCCGCTTTTTAAAGTCTGGATTTTTCCGGGACCATTCTGTTTTGAGAAAACACAAGAGGACCAGAAAGAGTCTGTTACCTTTCCTTTTACTGAGGAAAGTCTTCCGCTTATCTGCGACTGGCTCAACAGCCGGTATGAAGAACGTGCCAGCTACTGGAATGCGCACAAATCGCCTGTTTTGTAACCTGTTACAGCATTTCCAGAAAACGGGCCTCGTCGATTACGGCCACTCCCAGTTCGCCGGCTTTTTTCAGCTTGCTGCCCGCATTTTCCCCAGCCAGCAGAAAGGTCGTTTTTCTGGAAACTGAACCGGATACTTTGCCGCCGTTTTTTTCAATCAGTTCCGCCGCCTGCTTCCGCTCCATGCTGGGAAGGGTTCCGGTTATGACGAATGTCATTCCCGCAAAAATATCGCTTTCTCCTTCCTGCGCAATCCGTTCCATATTAACACCCGCCTGTTTCAGACGTTCCAGTATCCGCTGGTTGTCAGCGTCCTGAAAAAAACTCCGGATACAGCCCGCACTGACTTCCCCGATATCAGGCACCTCTGTCAGCTGCTCAACAGAAGCTTCTGACAGCCGGTCTAATGTTTCAAACTGTTTCATGACGGATTTCGCAGCCGCTTTTCCCACATTTGGTATGCCAAATCCGGTGAGCAGCTGGTATGCGTCCCGTTTCCTTGCTCCTTCAATGGCTTCCAGCAGTTTATCTGTATTTTTCTCTTTGCCAATAATTCCTTCTTCTATCAGCCTGTCCCGGTGCTCTTTCAGATAAAAAATATCAGCAATATCCCGGATATATCCTTTTCTTACCAGCTCTTCGATATAGACCGTCCCAAAGCCTTTGATATCCATGGCGTCCCTGCCCACAAAATTAATAATCCTGCGCTCCACCTGGGCCGGACAGGCCGGAGAAGGACATCTGATATCCGCTGTATCCTTCTCCCGCACGGTTTTTGTCCCGCACACCGGACATGTTTCCGGAAGCTGGTAACGCTCCACGCCCGCTTCCCGCCGTTCTTTAAGCACTTCTTTGATCTTTGGAATAATTTCGCCAGACTTATAGACTGTAACATAATCTCCGATACCCACATCCAGCTGGTCAATAAAGTCCTGATTGTGCAGCGTGGCCCTGGATACCATGGTACCGCACAGCCGGACCGGCTCAAATACTGCGGTGGGCGTAATCCGTCCCGTCCTGCCTACTGACACTTCGATATCCAGGATTTTCGCCACTTTTTCTTCTGGCGGATATTTATAGGCAATGGCCCATCTTGGCACTTTTGATGTGGCTCCAAGCAGCTCTCTGTCAGATATCCGGTTTAATTTTACGACTACCCCGTCAATATCATAGGACAAATTTCCCCGGTTTTCCCCAAATGCGCAGATCGCTTCCCACACTTCTTCGGCGCTTTTGCACACACGGTATGCCTCAATAACCGGAATCCCCTGCTTTTTCAGGTATTCGTATCCCTGGGTATGCGTCTCAAACTCCGCTCCCCGCACCTGCTGGACATTGAATACAAACATGGACAGCCCCCGCTCTTTTGTTACAGATGTATCCAGCTGGCGCAATGTTCCTGCCGCACAGTTTCTCGGGTTGGCGAAGACTTTCTTCCCCGCCAGTTCCTGCCTGGCGTTTACTTTCTCAAAGTCTTCGTTTTTCATATATACTTCCCCCCGGATCTCCAGATATGGCAGGGGCTGTTTCAGTTTCTTTTTTACATCTTTGATAACCTTCGCATTTGCGGTCACATCTTCCCCAAAATTAATACCGTCTCCCCTGGTTTCCGCCAGCCGCAGTATACCGTCCTCATACCGTAACACAAGAGAAAGACCGTCTATTTTATATTCTGTCACAAACTCCGGCTCTGTCAGCTGCTCCTGCATATTTTCCACAAATTCGTAAACCTCTTCTTTGGAGAACACGTCCTGTAAACTCAGCATCGGAACATTATGGCGCACAAGAACGCCCGCCTCTCGCCTGGCGCTGCCTCCCACCCGTTTTGTAGGAGAATCCGCAACGGCCAGCTGCGGATTTTCTTTTTCCAGCTGTTTTAGCTCCGTCATCAGTTTATCATATTCTGAATCACTTATTTCCGGATCATCCTTATCGTAATAACGTTCATTGTGATACCTGACCTGTTTTACCAGTTCCTCATATCTTTCCGACGGGTTCATTCTTCTTCCTCCCATAACTGATGATGCATACTGTTTTTTTCGAATATAACGGTTTCATTTGAAGAATCTGCCAGCATCTGCTCCAGACGACGCAGTTCCTGTGGCGTAACAAAACGATACTGCCCCACCGGAAGATCTCCAAGATGAATATTCATAATACGTACTCTTTTTAAGCTTACCACACGATAGTCAAAATATTCACACATTCTGCGGATTTGCCTGTTCAGTCCTTGTGTAAGTATGATTTTAAAACTTTTTCTGCCTGTGCGCTCCACTTTGCATTTCCTGGTCATCGTATCGAAAATGGGAACGCCTCCGGCAAGCCCCCGCAAAAAACTGTCTGTTACCGTTTTGTGAACTTCCACCAGATATTCTTTTTCATGATGGTTCCCTGAACGCATAATTTTGTTCACAAAGTCTCCCTCATTCGTCATCAGCAACAGCCCTTCCGAGCTTTTGTCCAGCCTGCCCACCGGATAAATACGTTTCGGATAATGCAAAAAATCCACAATATTATCTTTTTCCCGTTTTTCCGCCGTACATACAATCCCTTTTGGCTTATTTACCACCAGCAGAATCCGTTCCTGCTCCGCTTCTACCAGCCTGCCCTGATAGTATACCTGTTCTCCGGGCAGAACCCGGTCACCTATGACGGCAATGCGTCCTCCAATCTCTACATTTCCAGCTTCCAGCTGGCGGTCCGCTTCCCGTCTGGAGCAAATGCCCGCCTCGCTTAAATACTTATTAATTCTGACTCCTGTCTGTTTTGTATCCATTACAATTACTCCTTATGCCTGATATGTAATTCCAGAACGTGTTCGAAAAATCATTCCCGTAAGACGCTCCGTGGGGTATTATAAAATCGTACTCCTTGGGGTATGCTTTACATTTTGTACCCTGGAGTGTGTCTTAAAAATGCTCTCTGTGTGATGTACCATAAAGGCATGATATGCTTCACACTTAGTACCATAAAGGAGATGATATGACGGATTTATCCCAGATTCACGGGCATCCCCGGGAAAACGCCGCATCGTGCCCTTCCGGGTATAGCAGGCTATGTTGATGAAACCCGGGATGAGATCTTCATATCATGCCCTTTATGGTACTAAGTGGAGAGTGCGGATCACAGAAATGATTGATGAGACATGCTCCAGAAATCATTTCTGTCCGCTACACCGGCAGAAACAACACGCCTTTCTCCTGAAGTCTGGTCCGGAATATATGGTATTCAGCTGCGGTATGAAATTACAGATTCCCCGGTTTCCCCTTTTTACTCTACCGCAATACGGGTCCAGATACAGAAAGAAGCGGATACCGTACTGCCGGGTATACCGGCTGTTTACCATACAGCAACCGCTTCTGTCTTAATCTGACTCATCTCTGACTAAACTTTAATGAATCTTTCTTAAAAAGCTTATCTTAAATATTCAGTTTTGATATATCCAGTCTGTCCATTCCAGTTTACTTTGGTCCAGCCTTCGGCATAACTCATGACTACGGTTACGACATCTCCCTGGTACGCCAGTCCTACCCTGTCCGCACTCTCACTCATGGAAGCACGTATATTTACGGAATCTGACAGCCTGATCCTGTCTCCTTCGTTATAATAAGCCGGAGCTGAATGATTGTTGGAAGACTGCTGACCTCTGTCCGCAGATTTCTCCACTTTGGATTTATCAGATACGATATATTCGCTTCTGATATATCCTGTCTTTCCATTTACCTTTACTTTATGCCAGCCATTTGTACTCTTTCCATAGATAATAACTTCTGTGCCCGCCTTTAACGTCTTTAGAACCTTGCTGCTGGTACTGCGTTTTTTACGCAAGTTTACTTTTGTCTTTGCGTAAGCTGTCCGTGTCTTTTCCTGGGAACTATTATCCTGTTTCTCTACCTGGGATTTATCGGACACAATATATTCATCGCTGACAAATCCGCTATCACTGCCCGCCTTTACCCTGTACCAGCCGTCCTGACTGTCTCCATAAACTGTCACTTCCGTACCTGCTTTCAGTGTCCTGATCACATCACTGCTGGTACTACGTTTTTTACGCAGATTTACTTTTGTTTTTGCGTATGCTGTCCGTCCGGTTTCCTGGTTGTCGCTGCTCTGCTGGCCGCTGTTTCCTGATCCCGGTTTCTTAGATACGATATATTCATCGCTGACAAATCCGGTATCGCTGCCTGCCTTTACTTCATACCAGCCATCCTTACTTTCACCGTATACTGTCACTTCTGCGCCTTTTTTCAGCACTTTTATGGCATCGCTGCTGGTACTGCGTTTTTTACGGAGATTTACTTTTGTGCTTGTATATGCGATACGTTCTGTTACTGTCGCGTTTTTATCCCCATCCGGATCCTTGACAGGCTTGTCCGATGGTTTTGATCCAAAACTGGCCACCCAGTCACTGATTTCATCCTGAAGCGTATCTTTTAACATTTTCTCCAGGTCTGAATCCGAATCCATTGCCTTTGCATAGTCTTCCTGTACCTGTTTTTCCAGGGCAGCGCCGTCTTCCGCCTGCCTGATATCTGTCATCCTGGTATTAATACCTTCATCTGTCGTGTTTTCCTGGTTGGACTGGTTAAAACGGCTGTAAGCGTTATCAATGTAATAAGAGCCGCTGTCATCTTTGCGGACATAAAAACTTTCCAGATTTGGCGCCGCTGTCTTAATGTCTTTAAACTTCATATCTACAGCCACGGACACCACGAATTCATCATCCGCAAGTCCTTTTTTGGTATAACACTGTATATTCTCATAACTGTCAACCAGCCCGCTGAACAGCCGGATGTAGCTCTTTTCCGCATCTGTAACCGGATACGCTATTTTCTCAATGGAATCCGTATCGCCGGAAGCATAGTATCCATAATATTTCTCAAAAAGCTCATTGATCTGCGGATATTCGTCAATTTTAAATTCTTCCGCCTCCACGCCGTCGCCTGCTTTGCCTGTCACACCCGGCCTGGAACCTCCGTTATCTGATGAAGTCCGGGAACTGGCGATTACAACCGCAAGCAAAATAAGCATTGCTCCTGTAGCAATAAATTTCTTATATTTCATACAAATGCTTTTCAGGCTGTTTGTCTTTGTTCCTGTATTTGTAATATTTTCAATATTCTCATTATTATCACCGGTATTATTTAATTTGCTGGCTGCCATTTACTGCCTCCTTATCTGCTGAATACGTAACCATGAAATGTTAAACGAAGATTGATCCGCTGCAAAGATTGTCCTGTTTCTGCGGACAGAACATCCGCATACAGACAATAGAAATTAAAAATGCAACCGGCGGGAATCGAACCCACATTACAGGAGTCGGAGTCCTGCGTTCTATCCGTTAGACTACGGTTGCTAAAACTAAAATACCATACCGGTGCGTCGAAAAACAGTATAACACATAATTCCGGAAAAGAAAAGCCTAAATTTGTACTAATATTATTTTTTTCTGCCGCCTTGTTTTGGGCAAATCGATCAGACGCTGATTATGCGAACCCCGGAACGACAGGCTGATATCCTTCTCTTCTTCCAGAAATTCCCCGTCCACCAGTACGTCAATCATTGAAAGTATTTCATCCGTCACCCCGCATCTGGCACGGCTGTCTTTCAGCAGGTCTGTTTCGTAAGTATAGCCCGTGTAACACCAGACGTCTTTTTCCGGCAGCACATTCTTTACCAGACGCAGCAGCCCCACTAGCACTTTCTGATTGGACGGCTCAAAAGGCTCTCCTCCTAAAAGTGTCAGCCCTTTAATATAATCATGATTCAATGAATCCATAATTTCTTTCTCCGTCTCCCGCGTATACACCCTGCCATACGAAAAATCCCAGGTTTCTGGCTGAAAGCACCCTTTACAGTGATGGGTACAGCCGGAAACAAACAACGAAACCCTTACTCCCGGTCCGTTTGCCACATCCGTCTTTCTGACTGCTCCATAATACATGATACTTCTCCATATCAGTTAATGCGGTTTATTATAACTGATTCCATGGCAAAGGGCAAGCGCTTTTTTATATTTCCGCAGCTGACGGCAGGTGAATGGTTACGTTTCGTAACTGATTCCATGGCAGCGGGCACGTAATTCTTCCCGTCTTCGTGAAAACGGACATATATGATAAAGCGTTTGCCCCAAAACAGGAACACACAATCCGCCGGCATCAACGGTCACGGCTTGCGGTTGACAGATTTCCTGTTTTACTTTATGATAAGAAACTGTCAGAAAACAGCATCAGTTTATAATTTGAGGGAGAAATTTTATGAGTTTCACATTTGTCAAGGAGCTTCCGACTCCAAATGTAATTAAGGAAATGTATCCGTTTCCAGCCAGTCTGGCTGAACTGAAAAAAACAAGGGATCAGATGATCTCAGATGTTATTCTGGGCAGGGATGACCGCTTTTTACTAATTATCGGGCCGTGCTCCGCTGACCGGGAAGATGCGGTATGTGATTATGTAAGCCGGCTGACCACTGTTCAGGAAAAAGTAAAAGACCGGATTATTATCATACCAAGGGTGTACACCAACAAACCACGTACTACAGGAGAAGGCTACAAAGGTATTGCCTCCCAGCCCAATCCGGAAGAAGATCCTGATATGCTCTCCGGACTGATCGCCATGCGCCAGATGCACATTCACGCCATCCGGGAGAGCGGCCTTACCTCTGCCGATGAGATGCTTTATTGTGAAAACTGGAGTTTTATTGACGACCTTCTCTCCTATGTATCTATTGGCGCACGTTCTGTGGAAGACCAGCAGCACCGGCTGACTGCCAGCGGCTTTGATGTGGCATCCGGCATGAAAAACCCTACCAGCGGCGATTTTTCCGTTATGCTTAATTCTGTATATGCGGCGCAGCATCCACACCGCTATATTTACCGGAATTACGAAGTATCTACCAGCGGCAATCCGCTCACACATGTTATTTTGCGTGGAGCTGTCAGCAAACATGGTAATACAGTGCAGAACTATCACTATGAAGACATTATGCGGCTGATTGAACGCTACAACAAGATGGATTTGAAAAATCCTGCCGCCATTATTGACGCAAACCATTCCAATTCCGGCAAAAAGTTCAAAGAACAGATCCGGATTGTAAAAGAAGTCATGCACAGCCGCAAATTGTCGCCGGATATCCGGAATATGGTAAAAGGGGTTATGGTAGAAAGCTATATTGAAGAAGGCGCCCAGAATATCGGGGATCACATTTATGGAAAATCTATTACAGATCCCTGCCTGGGCTGGGAAGATACTGAAAATCTCATTTACGAAATAGCAGAATTAAACCAGGGACCATCTGAAAACCGCCAGAGCATGTCTTAAAAATACTTTCTGTCAGATGTACCCTGAAGGGCATGATATATTTCACAATTTGTACCCTGAAAGGCATGACATGAGAGATTTGCGCCAGGTGAAGGGCGCATACCCAAAGGGCACACTGCGTCGTGCCCTTTGGGTACAGAGGACTATGTAACCTGAATCGGGTGTAAATATCACACGAATCGGGCAATGCGGATGGCGGAAATGATTTTCAAACAAGCTCTAAACCGCCATCAGCAAAAAACGGATACAGTCTGTAGCTGGTTATGCGGCGAAAGACGTTCCCAAAACATAATTATTAAAAATCAGGTCCATATCACGCTTCTTTTTGCGACAAGTCCCCCACACTCCGGCCAGAGCACCCTGCGCCGGCCGGGCAGAAAGCGGCGTGTCCGTAATATAAGCCCATTTCTGTAACCTGTCAGCCATCCGGATTATTCCCTGGGATGCGCTTTCGTATACGTTTCCCGGATAGAAGCATGATGCATCCTTGCGTATACCTGGGCTGCTGACAAATCAGAATACCCCATCATTTCCTGAACCGCAAATAAATCAGCCCCATTACCCACCAGATGGGCAGCAAAGGAATGTCTTAATGTGTGTGGCGTAATTTCCCCGGAAATTCCTGCGTCTTTTCCATATTGTCTGATTATCTTCCAGAATCCCTGCCGGCTCATCCGCTGTCCCAGACGATTTGTAAACAGCAGATCGCAGCCGCTATCCGCAACCAGCATCGGCCTTGCGGTTTCCAGATAAATTTCCAGCGCCTGTTTTGCTGTTTTGCCAAACGGAACTACCCGTTCCCTGCCGCCCTGACTGCACAAAATGTATTCCATCTGTAAACTGACATCTGACAGTTTCAGCTGTAACAGCTCGCTTACCCGGATTCCGGTGGCATAAAGCAGCTCCAGCATTGCCCGGTCACGGACTGCTTTTTCCGATGTCCCTTCCGGCTGCCTTAAAAGTCTTACCACTTCCTCCGGCGTCAGTACGTGGGGAACCGTTTTTTCCACTTTTGGCGCTTTTAACTGCAGGGCTGGATTCCGCGTCAGTTCCCCCTGCTGTACCAGGTACCGGAAAAAAGCTTTAATTGCCGCTAAAGACCTGGCAATGGTGGCAGGCCGTTTCTTTTCGTCTTCCATAAAAAGCATATAGGCCCGCAGATCAGCTTCTGTAATCAGATGATAATCTGTGATCCCCTGTTTCGTAAAATATTCCGCCATCTTTTTCAGATCACGGTAATAAGAAACAGCTGTATTGCGGGAGATTTCCTGCCGGTCCGGATTCTGTGTATATTCCGCGATCTTTCCATATAATAACTCCATCTCACCCTCCCTGCCCTGCGGAATGTATGTTCCATTACATTCTCTGAATATAAGCTCTTAACAGAACCGGATTCACATACGCTTCCAGCCAGACGCCGGCAATCATGCACAGTAATGCGGACAATACGAGAAACAGCCCGGGGTTTTTCCAGGTTTTACGCATTCCCACCGGCATGGCAAACTCCTGATTTCTTCCAAACAGTTTTCTGGCAAGGCCGTACCAGGCCGCCGCATAGCACAGGATTTGTGGAAACACAGATAACAGCACTACAATCATTCCCTGAATGCCCATACATACCAGCGCATTAACAAACAGATACCCCAGAGAAAAGGCATACCAGCTGATCACTCCGGTAATCATTACCGCTCCGAATCTGGTAAATATAAGCAGTACTCCCATCCCGAATACGTGAAACCGTTTTTTTAGCAGGTACCAGAAATACGCACCCGTATCCAGCTCCATATAAGCCAGCTGGCCGATATAATACTGGTTCATCATGCCATACTGCGTAAGATTATCTTTTCCTGCCCAGTTTGCGGCCAGTATACCCAGTAAAAAAAACACAAAAAAGCATCCTGCCAGAACCCCCCTCCAGGGCAGCCCGTGCATTTTTGGAAGCCGGATATCAGGTATTTTCATTATTTTTTCTTCCACTACATGTCTCTTTTTCTCTTTCCCGTTAATTCAGTCTATGCGCCAGTCAGGCTTTTATTCACATTATTTCAGACAGCCCGGGATGAAAGCCCCGTCTGTTTATGCATATTTATTTTTATAAGCCATAATAGCCGCCACTGTTTTGCCATCCTGAATTTCTCCCGCATAGATCCGCCCGCACAGTGTTTCCAGCGGCACTGCCTCCAGTTCCACAAATTCATATTTATCCAGATGCTGGGTTCCCGGTTTTAAATCTTTTGCCACATATACGTCAATAAATTCATTATCATAAGCAACCGTTGGTCTTAATGAAATCAGAAACTCCAGATTTTCGCTGTGATATCCTGTTTCCTCTTCCAGTTCTCTTGCGGCACAGACCCTTGTATCTTCCGCTGTATGATCCCTGGCCCCTGCAGGAATCTCGATCGTCATACGGTCCAGTGCGTTCCTGTACTGGCGTACCATCAGAATCTTTCCGTCGTCCATAACCGGAACAACCGCAGCCGCTCCTTTACGGTGTGATATAAAATCCCATTTCACGACTTTTCCATCCGGCATCTGCATGTAGTCTGTATAAAAATCTACAATGACCCCCTGATATTCCAGTTTTCTGTCAATCCGTCTGATCTTATTTTCCATAATGCCCATCCTTTCACTGTAAAATTTCCCTGTCCGGACGAAACGGAGGATTCCTTGTCCCGTCGTGATTTCACCTGACGCCGGCACAGGGCAGACAGTCCGGTACCACGTTTCCGCCGGATCTTACACCAGATAAGTTTAAAAAAGTGCCAAAACCATTGAACACCCAACGGTTTTGGCACTTACCATTCATTTAGAACTGAAGTAAAAATAATCAGCGTGCGTAATCAATAACCCTTGATTCACGAATTACATTTACCTTAATCTGTCCCGGATACTGCAACTGCGTTTCAATCTGTTTTGATACGTCTCTTGCGAGTAAGATCATATCCGAATCGCTTACCTGCTCCGGTACAACCATTATACGAATCTCCCTGCCTGCCTGAATAGCAAAAGATTTCTCAACTCCTTTAAAATTATTTGTAATCTCCTCTAACTGCTGGAGACGGGTCGAATATGCCTCCAGCGTCTCCCTGCGTGCGCCGGGACGTGCGGCGCTGATTGTGTCTGCCGCCTGTACCAGACAGGCTATCAGAGACTGTGGTTCTACATCACCGTGATGTGCTTCTACTGCATTAATAATAAGTGGTGACTCTTTGTACTTTTTACAAATATCAACACCGATCTGAATATGTGAGCCTTCCATTTCGTGGTCAACCGATTTACCAATATCATGTAATAAACCTGCACGCTTTGCGATTCTGGCGTCAACACCAATTTCAGCTGCCAGAAGCCCGGCAAGCTGCGCCACTTCAATAGAATGCTTCAGCGCATTCTGTCCGTAGCTGGTTCTGAACTTCATACGTCCAAGCAGACGCACCAATTCCGGGTGAAGGCCATGGATACCCGCTTCCAGTGTAGCTGTCTCTCCTTCTTCCCGGATCATGTTTTCTACTTCTTTTTGTGCTTTTTCCACCATTTCTTCGATTCTCGCCGGATGAATCCGGCCGTCGATAATTAATTTTTCCAATGCAATACGTGCTACTTCTCTTCGGATTGGATCAAAGCCTGAAAGGATAACCGCTTCCGGCGTATCATCTATAATCAGGTCAATACCGGTAAGTGTTTCCAGGGTGCGGATATTCCGTCCTTCCCGCCCTATAATTCGTCCTTTCATCTCATCATTTGGAAGCTGGACAACGGAAATCGAAGTTTCAGCCACATGGTCCGCCGCACATTTCTGGATAGCGGTCACTACATAATCCCGTGCTTTCTTATTAGCTTCTTCCTTTGCCCTGGTTTCCATTTCTTTAATCATTTTTGCAGTATCAAGCTTAACATCTTCTTCTACGGTTTTTAAAAGATATTCTTTTGCCTGTTCAGAGGTTAGTCCGGAAATTCTTTCCAGTTCCTGCAAACGTTCTTCATTGAGTTTTGCGACTTCTGCTTTCTGCTTATTGATTTCTTCTTCTTTTACAGCGAAGCTGGCTTCCCGTTTTTCAATGGCTTCCAGTTTTTTATCCAGATTAGATTCCTTCTGTTCGATCCGGCGTTCATTTCTCTGAATCTCCGCGCGTCGTTCTTTGATCTCGTGGTCAAGCTCATTCCTTGTACGAATGGACTCCTCCTTGACCTCCAGCAAAGATTCACGCTTTTTCGTCTCAGCCGTCTTCACTGCTTCATCAATAATTGCCCTTGCCTTGTCTTCCGCAGAACCGATCCGTGTCTCTACGACCTGTTTCTGGTAAGCGGATGTAACAAAGAAAGTTACCGGCACAGAAATCACAAGTGTAATAAATACAGCAATGATTATCGTTGGCACAGGAGCACCTCCTTATTTAATTTTCATTGTACATATAACACAGACCTTCTGATATCCAGCCGCCAGATATGGCCGGGACTGCGGACTATCCTCAGGTTGTCATAAATAACAATAATTAGATTGTATACTTTCCCCGGCATTATGTCAAGTAGATTCCAAATTCTGCCCGTTATACAGGGTATACAGCCTTCTGGTGACTCTTTGTCATAAACGCTCCAGTACATGCATAATCTCACTGCTCCGGAAACCTTTGCGCTGTAAAAACTGGCAGATTTTCTGCTTTTCCTGAAAAGAAGCCGTGTCAGCATGATACTTCTTTTTTTCCAGCAGTCTGTAAATCAGTTCCTCCTGGGAAGTTTCATTTTCTTCTTCCATGGCCTGTTCAATCATATCTTCCGCTATTCCCCTGGCCTGTAAATCCATTTTCATCCGCAGAATGCTCCTGCGCTCCTGATTCAGCCGGATAAAAGTGCGGGCATAACGGTCATCATCTATGTAATGATACGATTTAACGTAAGCAACCGCACGGTCCACCAGTTCCTGCGGGTATTTTCCTTCCAGCAGTTTCCTGCGCAGCTGCCATTCGGTGCGGTCCATTTTTTCCAGCAGATGCATGGCACGGCGGATCACCCGCTTTCCTATCATATCATAAATCTGCTCATACAGGCTGTCGCTGACTTCCATCTGTTCTTCCAGAGCAAACTGCCGCATTTCTCCTTTGTACAACACAAAATCTTCCCCGCAGTCAAAGGATATCTGTACTTTTCCTTTACCGAGCGGTACGATACTGGTAATCGTCATGGCCGTTTACTGATCCTTTCCCGCTGCCGCATTACTGTCCGCTTCCTTTTGCGGTTTATCTGCCGGACTGGCAGATACGGTTTCCGGCTTTACAGCTGCGGAGGCGTTTTCCGCCGGCCCCTGTTTCTTTGAAGCGGCCGTTTTGGCCCCGGACGCCTCCTGGGATTTCTGGTCAGGTCTGCCTGCCTTTGCGGCAGCCTGCGCCGCTTCCTTTTCCGCTTCCTCCGCACGCAGCGCCGCATAATGATCCCGTACTTTCTGGTCGATTTCCTCACACAGCTCTGGACGGTCTTTCAGCAGCTGTTTGGCATTTTCCCGTCCCTGGCCGATTTTCTCTCCTTCATAAGCATACCAGGCGCCTGCTTTATTGACAATTCCTATATTGACCGCATTGTCCAGAATATCCCCTTCCCTGGAGATTCCCTCTCCAAACATAATATCAAACTCCGCTTCTTTAAATGGCGGGGCAATTTTGTTTTTTACTATTTTAATCCTGGTCCGGTTGCCCACCATGACACCGCCCTGTTTTAACGTCTCGATTTTCCTTACATCCAGGCGGACAGACGCATAAAATTTCAGGGCACGTCCTCCGGTGGTAGTCTCCGGATTGCCGAACATAATACCGATTTTTTCCCTTAACTGGTTAATAAATATAACGATACAGTCTGTTTTGTTAATGACACCAATCAGCTTACGCAGCCCCTGGGACATCAGACGTGCCTGCAGACCCACATGGGAATCTCCCATATCCCCGTCGATTTCAGCTTTTGGTACAAGCGCCGCCACAGAATCCACAATCACAATATCCACCGCTCCGGAACGTACCATGGTCTCTGTAATCTCCAGCGCCTGTTCCCCGTTATCCGGCTGGGAAATATACAGATCGTCAATATCCACGCCTATTTTGCGGGCATAAGACGGGTCCAGCGCATGTTCCGCATCAATAAACGCCGCAATACCGCCGGCCTTTTGTACCTCTGATACCACATGCAGGGCCACAGTCGTCTTACCGCTGGACTCCGGTCCATAGATTTCCACAATCCTTCCCTTTGGAAGGCCTCCAAGCCCCAGCGCCAGATCCAGACTGAGCGATCCGGTAGGCACTGTATCCACGTTCATTTTATTTGCCGGATCTCCCAGGCGCATGACTGATCCTTCCCCGTATTGTTTCTGTATCTGAAAGATCGCCGCATCCAGCGCTTTTAGTTTGTCTTCTTTACTGACTTTTGCTGTTTTCACTTCTTTTGCCATATCGTTCTCCTTCACAATTCAAACAGTGAACAAGTGTTCGTTCTAATAGTTCAATCATAGTATATCATTGTTTTTATGTCAATTACTTCCATGGATTTTATTTCGAAAATAATACGCCGGAGGAATCATAAAATGAATATCGTTCTGTTTTATTTATGCAATAAATCAGATATATGAAACAGATTATATGAAATAAAACTTTCGCTGAAAAAGACATCTGAAAGATACAGAATATTCAGATGTATTTATTATAATCCTTTCAATTATATTCGTCAAGTATTTTATAAGATTCCGCACAATAAATATATAGATGGCTATGATTCACAGTCTGCGCCAATTTGGAAAGCTGCCGCACTGCCGCACATTCCGAAAAACCGGTACATCAGAGCATTGTATCCACAAACATATTTAAAATTTATTCCCGTACCCGCACTCCTCATAAGCGGGGAGTGCGGATCATATAAATGATTTTTCACACACGCTTCGGTACCACAGCTAAAATGCCGGATCATACATATTTATCTTCTGTTTTCAAATACCGGATCAGCCAGGGCCCCGGAGAAAAGACAGCCTGTCTGCTTTAGCGGAATCAGCCGTCATACACCAGTCATACATAATACTTCCGGAAATTATCCGGGAGATCTGAATCATTATTCCCGTCCGAATTCCGAAAGTATCAGCCCTTCGTTTCTGTCCAGAGTCATTCCTACACTCCACTCGTTGATAAACAGCAGCAGCGGCCGGCCTTTCATATCCCTTACTTTTTTCATATCAGAAGTTCCAGTCAGATGTTCCACATCTATATTCTGGTTTTCTATCCAGCGGATATGTTCATAAGGCAGGTTTTCCAGACGGATTTCCACATTGTATTCATTTTCCAGACGGAATCTGAGCACATCAAACTGCAGGACGCCTACCACACCCACAATGATTTCTTCCATGCCGCCTTTATATTCCTGAAAGATCTGAATGGCTCCTTCCTGGGCAATCTGGGTGACCCCTTTCACAAACTGCTTCCGTTTCATGGTGTCTACCTGGCGTACCCTGGCAAAATGCTCCGGCGCAAACGTAGGAATTCCTTCAAAACTGAAATTTTCTTTTGCGGTGGTCAGCGTATCCCCGATCGAAAAAATACCCGGATCAAACACCCCGATAATATCGCCTGCCCAGGCTTCTTCTACAATTTTGCGCTCCTGCGCCATCAGCTGCTGCGGCTGGGACAGTTTTATCGTTTTGCCGCCCTGGATATGCTTTACTTCCATACCGGCGGTAAACCTGCCGGAACAGATCCGCATAAACGCAATACGGTCTCTGTGGTTTTTATTCATATTTGCCTGAATCTTGAACACAAAGGCTGAAAAATCCTCTGAAAAAGGACTGATCTCACCTGTATCCGCATTTCTTGGAAGCGGTGCGTAGGTCATCTGCAGAAAATGACGCAGAAATGTCTCAACACCAAAATTTGTGAGCGCAGAGCCAAAAAATACCGGGGACAGCTTTCCTTTTGTAACCTGTTCCTGATCAAATTCAACGCTGGCGCCATCCAGCAGTTCCGTTTCTTCCAGCAGCTGTCCCAGGGCTTCCTCCCCGATCTCCTGTGCCAGCGCAGGATCATCCAGATCCAGTTCCTGTTCTCTGCCCTCTTTTGTTCCTTTGAGCGTATCGGAAAAGATCATGACTTTTTTTGTATTCCGGTCATAAACTCCTTTGAAATTTTTGCCAGAACCGATGGGCCAGTTCACCGGACAGGTGGCGATACCCAGCTCTTTTTCTATGTCGTCCAGTAAATCAAAGGTGTCGCTGGCGTCCCGGTCCATTTTATTAATAAATGTAAATATAGGAATATGGCGCATGACGCACACTTTAAACAGTTTTCTGGTCTGCGCCTCCACACCCTTGGAGCCGTCGATAACCATGACTGCGGAATCCGCAGCCATCAGGGTACGGTACGTATCTTCCGAGAAATCCTGGTGTCCTGGCGTATCCAGAATATTCACGCAGTAGCCGTCATAATGAAACTGTAACACGGATGATGTTACAGAAATTCCTCTTTGTTTTTCTATTTCCATCCAGTCGGAAACCGCATGTCTCGCAGTGGCTTTCCCTTTTACGGAGCCCGCAAGATTAATGGCGCCGCCATAAAGCAGAAATTTTTCGGTTAATGTGGTCTTACCCGCATCCGGATGTGATATAATTGCAAACGTTCTTCTTTTCTCTATTTCCTGACGTAAATCTGCCACGGTTTTTTCCTCCAAATTTATGATTGATAGCACCCGTAATTCTATAATACCCATATGCTGATGTCAAGAATTATGGCATTTTTTCACAGCACACCTGCTTTCAAAAACCGGGGACTGGACAGGGAGCGAAAATAAGGTATACTTATAACCAGTATACCCGCTTTAAATATCCTGCTGTTTTATCAGAAATGTTTCCGGGACACATACCGGCAGACAGTGGCGCAGCGGGTTCTGCGCCTGGAATTTCCGCCATATATCTTTGGAAACCGGGCTGACAAAACAGTAAGGTATTTAAAGCTGGTGATACCAGACGTGGCAGAGGCGGCAAAACTTCTGCCTGCGGCTTAGAGCGTGTCTAAAAATGTTTTCCGCCAGATACCTGTCAGGGTACAAAGTACGGCGTACAAGTCATCGCAATCATTTTTAAGACACGCTCTGGTGAAACCATAACCAGTGAAAGGACACAGGAGAGAACATGAAATACGATTTTACATCAATCATGGAACGCAGTGGAAAGGACGCCATCGCACTGGACGGCGCCGGAATGTCTGACATGGCTCCGGCCCTGCCGGAAGATGGATTTGATTTCATACCGATGTGGGTTGCGGATATGAATTTTCCCACAGTACCTACAATACCGGAAGCGATTATTGAACGGGCAAAGCATCCGGCCTATGGTTACTTTGAAATCAGCGACGAATATTATGATTCCATTATCTGGTGGCACGCCGTGCGCAACGGGATCACCGGCCTGAAAAAAGAGCATATCGGATACGAAAACGGTGTGCTCGGAGGCGTCATATCCGCACTGACAAGCTATGCGGCGCCGGGAGACGCCGTACTGCTGCACAGCCCCACCTATATCGGATTTACAGGCTGCATACGACAGAACGGATACCACATTGTACTGAGTGAATTAAAGAAAGACAAAGACGGCATTTACCGTATGAATTATGAAGATATGGAGGCGAAAATAAAAGAAAACCATATTCACGCCGCCATCATGTGCTCGCCCCACAATCCTGCCGGCCGTGTCTGGGAACGACGGGAGCTGGAACAGGCAGTGGATATATTTGCCAGAAATGAAGTAAACATCATTTCTGACGAAATATGGTCTGATATCCTTTTAAACGGACACAGACATATTCCCCTGCAGTCAGTCAGCACATATGCCCGTGAGCATACCACGGCTTTATACGCACCCAGCAAAACCTTTAATCTGGCAGGTCTGACCGGCAGCTATCATATTATATATAATCAGGCTTTCAGGGACCGTATACGGGCAAAAGGATCAAAACCCCATTACAACAGCATAAACGTCCTTTCCATGCACGCACTGACCGGCGCTTACAGACCCGAAGGACAGGAATGGCTGGAAGAACTGTGCCAGACGCTCAGCGGCAATGTAAATTATGCCTGTGATTTCATCAGTCAGCATTTTGACGGCGTCTCTGTAACAAAACCGGAAGGTACTTACATGCTGTTTCTGGATTGTACGAAATGGTGCGCTAAACATCAGAAAACGATCCATGAGCTGCTGCGGGACGGATGGAAAGTGGGCGTGGGCTGGCAGGACGGACGTCCGTTCCATGGTCCGTGTCACATCCGTATGAATCTGGCGCTGCCATTATCCAGAGTAAAAGAAGCCTTTGAGCGGCTTGGACAATATGTATTTTGTGTCTGAGATACGTTTTTCGCAGCGGGCAGCGGAACAGATACTGAAAAGTGCCCATAAACCGGTTTATGTCAGAGCGAAAGACGCTGGTCAGACCAGATTTAAACCAGTGTACTGACTTGCTGGTATTTATGGTAAGCGTTCTGGATATTTTGTCACTCTGCAAGGCGGATTTTCGACGACGTAATGGTGGCTACGGCTGGAAAATCCAACGAAGCAGATTTAGTATGGTGATAAGGCGGTAATGACATTATTATTTAAGGAAGCGATCAGAATGATGATTGTTTCCTTTTTCTGTTCGTAAACCGTTCACTTACCCAGAAGGCTATCAGGGCATATGTGGACCGGTAACCGGAAGATGATCCCAGTTACCGGAATCCGGGCTCATCGTAAATATTATAAAACACAGAAAGGAATGCTTTACCAGAATGCAGATATTAACACAGGCAGCAAAGGGAAACCGGGCAGCATTAACAGAATTATTTGAAAAACACTGGCGGGAGGTGAAAGCACTGTGCGACGGACTGCTGCTCAATGAAACTTATGCGGAAAACGCAGTGGTCCGGGTGTTTAAGCATATATGGAGCGATATATCCGCCGGACAAATTAAAACAGAAGAAGAATTCCGGCGGAAATTATATGAAAAGGCCGCAATTTACTGCCGCCGGAAATATCAGAAGAAAGGCCAGTCCTCCCTGCCGGTTCCGGCAGAAAATAATTTTCTTATTACTGATGAAAATGATACTCTGACAGGCCGGAGCATATGGGACGCAATGCGGTTATCCCTGCCACTGGCGGGACGGTTTGTTTTCGTGCTGCACCGGGCCGCAGATTTTGATAAAAAACAGATATCAGAAGTGACCGGTCTGAAACACGCTGTCACAGAGGCGGCGCTGGCTGCGGAAGAACAGAATCTGGCAAGGATCTGCAGTATCACAGGCAGGGAACATTCCAGGGATACCGGAGCGAATCTGGAACAGGAAATCAGACAGGCTGTGACAAACGCCACGCTGTCTGAAACGGCCAGAAAACAGATTCTGGACAGTATTGACGCACTGGCGGCTCCATTGGAAAGGGAAATCCGGAAAAAGAAGCGGACACGGACAGGGATAGCCGCTGCCGCTGCTTTTGCAGCTGTTTTCTTTTTCATAATTGGCAAAACATGGTTTTTACCGGATAAACCGGCGGATGAATCCTCGTCGTCTGTCAGTGATGAAAACCCGGCGGACAACAGCCAGAACGATCATACCGCTGCCGCAGGCGCATCCAAAATTACGGCGACCCATTATGCGGAAATTGTAATCGAGGATTACGGAACGATTACCGTGGCATTAGATGCAAATACAGCCCCGGTCACAGTTAAAAATTTTGTTTCCCTGGCAGAAAAAGGGTTTTATAATGGCTTAACTTTTCACAGGATCATGGAAGGCTTTGTGATGCAGGGCGGTGATCCGGAAGGTAATGGTTTTGGCGGGTCTGGCAATACCATCTTTGGGGAATTTAAAGCCAACGGCTATGAAAATCCACTGTCCCATACAAGAGGCGCCATATCCATGGCCAGATCCAGTGATTATAACAGCGCAGATTCCCAGTTTTTTATTGTCCACGAAGACAGCGTAAGCCTGGACGGCGATTACGCAGTATTTGGATATGTTACGGAAGGCATGGATGTGGTTGACCAGGTCTGCACTTCAGCAAAACCAGCAGATAATAACGGCACGATTCCCGCGGATGAACAGCCGGTCATTACTTCCATCACGATAAAAAAAGCTTAAACAGGTCACCAGAGCGTGTTTGAAAAATCATTCCCGTCATCTGCCAGAAAGCATTTTTCAAACACGCTCTAAATTATTTTTCCAGCACAAACATTCCGGATAAATAACTAAAATCGTTATCCATATGATTAACTTCCATACTTTTTATAAGCTCTATCTTCTCTATGTCATAGATATAAATTTTCCAGTCTGCTAAAATATATATTTTATTATTTGCGGCTGCCATTTGTTTAGCTCCATGTTCTAATTGATAATCATTTAATTCTTTCGTTTTCAAATTGTAAATACGTGTTCCAAAAGCATAAAAACCACAGCCCGGACAGTTTTTATTCTTGTATATTTTATGTATTTTTAACAAAAATATTGCATTTTCCTCTTGTTTTATGGTAAACTATCAGAAAATCAGACAAAAGGAGTAAGGTGCTATGGATCAAAATTGTGCATATTGTATGGAGGGTGAACTGGTCGCAAAGTTTGGTATTAAAATCTGCGAAATGGACACCTGTAAAGTCTATTTATTTAAAGAACAAAGCCATAAAGGCCGGGTAATCGTTGCCCACAAAAAGCATGTGGGAGATATGAATGAACTGACAGCCGCTGAACGGAGCGCTTATTTTGAAGATGTGGCGAAAGTAGCCAGAGCGCTGCAGGCCGCTTTTCACCCGGACAAGGTGAATTATGGTGCTTATGGGGATACGGGCCACCATCTGCATTTTCATCTGGTGCCAAAATATGCGGATGAATTTGAATGGGGCGGTGTATTTGCCATGAACCCTGATAAGAAATATCTGAATGAGCAGGAATATGCGGATATCATTGCCGCCATTACAAAAGAACTGGAGCATGTGTAAAACCGGCCAGTATCAGAAACAGATCTGAAAAACCATGTGTACTGAATCATCCGGGCATTTCAACTATCCGGGCTGATCGGTTTCCTGATTCAGCAGGCGCAACCACCGGGCAGAAATACCATACCGGCCGGATATGGCAGGCTGCGCCGGCTGAATCCCATGTTTCAGACAAGTCTAAATCATTTTAATAAAATTATAATGGGGTTTTATCATTCTGTAATAGACAGTCCCCTCATCTTTTCCATACCTGGTAATCAGTGATTTATGAAACTTATCTTTCTTTTTTTTCGGTCCGTTCATCACCATATCATACAGCTGCGCTCCTTCCGTTTCCGGATGCTGGTTCTGTCTGAGCAGCAGCTCCAGATAGGTGACGCCCCGTTTGCCACGGTCTTTCAGATACAGTCCGCTGAGCCTTGCCTGCACGTCTTTGTCGTAGTCCCGGATTCTGCGGTAATCTTCCGCACCATTTCCCTGGCCTTCGAAAGCAACCAGCGTACCATAGAGCATGGAATGATCGGAAATATCCACGGTCTTTAACAGTTCCCGGATAAATGCGGGTTCCTCTGTTTTTGCCGCCGGATGCACAACTGGCGTCGTCTGCGGTACTTTTACTGCTATATCTGCTTCGTCTTTTGTCACGCACTCGTCCTTAATGGCCTTAACATTCATCCGGGTAATATGAATATTTCTGCTGTTCCAGTAATTGACCACCACATTAAATCCATTATCTTTTGAAATAATGGCGTATTCTTCCGCCTCATTTCTTTCGATCATGGCTCCCAGTTCCGTAACCAGCTGGAAATCCAGCGCATTGTTTCCTTCCAGGCATTTGATCCAGTGGACTTTTCCCGCACCCTTTTCCATCAGCTTGCATACCTGGCCGCAGTTGATGTGTGAACTTTTGTCAGTATAAAAGACAGTAATATGATCCTTCGGCCCTGTGGTATCCAGGATATCCACCCATTCATCGCTGATATTTTCACTGTCTATTAAATAAATTTTATCGTACATATTGTCTGTTCTCCTATTTCAGGTTTTATTATAAACTACAACTTCCAAAAGCAAATGCCCCCATATTCGTTACCGCTGTCCAGCTACAGCTTAACACAGCATTGAAATTTAATCAACTTGTCTGATTCATTCTTTTCAGTTTATTAGTATCAGTGTACCCATTCATGCCCATCCATATCAGTTTTCATCAAAATTTCAGTCAGGCTGGTGCGGACTGAAATTCGCCCGATACGGTCCGGTGCCGGCTATCCATATTATCCGTTCTTTGGTACGACACAAAAACTGACAGCCACACCGGATTTTTTCTTCCAGTCTGACCATCAGTTATAATTTAAATATAAAATTGTAGTAATAACAAACCGGCTGCTTCGTACGCCAGAGTCCTGAAGATAAATAAACTGTCCCTCCACCGCTTTCTGCACAAACAATCCAGCCATGATTCTTTTCACGGTTTTTATCAGCTTCGGTATAGATACACAGTTTCCAGCTATATACTTATAGTTTCAGACTCATCTGCCTGCTAATCCTGTTTTAACAGACTTATCATAGTCTGATTCATTCTTTCCATCTGACGGTAAATAACTTTAACTTCTTCCAGAATATCCTTTTTATCCATATCTGCGGAATGTTTTCTTATATATTCGCACTGGGCCATTATTACTGTAAGAGGCTCACGAAGCCCATATACTATTTCTGTTTCATATTGCTCTTTTTTCCCATACTTATAAATCTTCCTTTCCAAAAAATCAACAATGGGATTATAACCCGGCAGCCTTTCTCATCGTCGTACTCTTTGTAATGTTCAATCTGCTTCATCCGGTTCTGTTTTTATCCGCATTTCCCACCTCTGCATATTCAGCCCCAATATCAGAGTCTGATACTTTTCTGTTTGCTATATTCACTATATACTTTTTTACCATTGAATCTCATATGTCCTTTTACTTTTACATAATAAGTCGTTCCAGTACGTAATCCTTTCAATACTTTTTCAGTCCCTGTTACAGCGGCCTGTCTCCTGTCTTTCCAGAATCCGGGCGATGTAGAAATCGTTATTATATATCCGTCTGCCCGCTTTATATCTGTCCATTTTATCCGAATGCTGCTTTTAGATACTTTTTTTATAGAAGACACCTGATTCTGACTGTTTTCAAACAACATACGCACAGCCTTTTGATAAGAAGTAAATATACAATGCCTCAGAGGGAGCATACTTCTGATCCACTTATCTGTTTCCCTGTTATAAAACTTAGTATCAGAATTCACCGCATATGGTATCCCTGCCCCTTCCAGTTGTGTTATCATATAGTGGGCAAATTCTATCTGCTCTGCCAGGGTATAGTCATTTCCATCGTTATAATTTCCAGCCATCCAGGCTCCAACCCAGGTAGGGATACCCGTCTTCTGCTGCCATGCCAGCGCCAGGTTGATTTTATCTTTAATCAGGGCCTTTTCCAATTTTGTACCAGTAGTCCATAGTTTCCTTGAATTAGTTTTACTTGGTCCGGACGCATAAAAATGCCATTCTGCCATTATATATCCATTTGCCCGGGAAGGGATTTCCAGATCATTCAGATATGCGGCATCCGATCTCACTCTTGGAGATATTATAACAATTCTACCAGGATTCGTAAGCCGGATTGCACCGACTGCTTTTTCAAAATATTCATTCAGCCTTTCCGGCTGTTTGTTAAGCGCATCAGAACATTCTATTAACAAATCAAAGGACAGCTGATACGGATAATTTTTATAATGTTCCGCTACCATCCTCCACCATTCAACAGCTTCAAGCATACTTTGATCCGAAACAACATTTTTAAATTCATTTGCCTGATAGGCAAGAACCGGTATTAATCCATATTTTAAACAGTCATTAATCTGCTCATCAAGTGTAACAAACAGCGATTCAGTTACGGCGTCCTTCACCCTGATTCTTACATGTCTGATACCTGCTTTTTTAAATTTTCTGACAGCTGATTCAGAATAATTTCTTTTTCCGGCTCCGGTCTTTGACCAGTCCACATCCATCCCTTTACCCAGCATTTTCTGATAGTCTGCCGGCAAAATCGGAAAATTCCCACCCGTCTGGGCATATACCTGATTATCTCCTTTACAGGCCAGATAAAATAAACATCCAGCCACGGTTAAAATAATTACAAAGTTCTTTATCATTTTTTTCATCTTTGAAAATCCTCCCGTTTTATCATATATTTTTGTTACAAATCTGAAGCTTTCCAGACATACCGCTGTCAGAACGACAGAGTCTGCTGACCCTGAAAATCATTGTAATGTAAACCGATATCAGAAATGTCAGTATTTCCGCCACAGGAACCGAGAGCCAGATTCCTGTAATTCCCCAGACTTCCGGCAGCAACAGCAATGCCGGAAGCAGCAACAGGAAAGAACGCATAAAAGTAATAATACCGGCAAACTGTCCTCTGCCATATGCTGTCAGACGAATTGCTGTATAAATATTAAATCCGGAACATAAAAATCCAAGCCCATAAACCCGCATTCCGTAAACTGCCAGATGGTAAACCACACTTCCTTTAGCCGCAAAAAATGAAACTCCTGACGGTGCTGATATAAATGTCAGGCCATACAATAAACCTGGGGCAATTGTATAAAAACGCCTGGAATACATTTCAAGCTTCTGGCATATTTCTACTTTACCGTTCCCAAAAGAATAACCAGATAACGGTGAAATACCCATTGCGTATCCGAAATAAATCCCAATAATAACAAATTGCAGATACATTATAATAGAAACTGCCGCAATGCCATCTTCACCCGCAAACGACCACGCCATCCAGTTAAATGCGATTGTTGTCACCGCAACAGACATCTGATCAATAAATTCAGAGGTCCCATTCATAAAACAACGCCATCCCTGTGATAACCGCAAATTATGAGTCGTAAAATATAATACCTTCTTGTACTTTACAAAATAACAGATTCCTATCAGACATGACATGACAAGCCCCAGCACGGTAGCAAGCCCCGCTCCCCAGATCCCCATCCGCAGCCTGACTATCAGAACATAATCCAGGATTATATTTGTTACCCCGCCAGAAAAAGCAGTAAAAAAACTGTATACTGGCGAACCATCTGCCCGTATAAAATAGGTAAACAGTTCTTTTGCTATTACTACAGGTGTACCTGCCAGCCAGATTATTAAGTATATTCCACAATCATTCTCTATTACAGGTGTTGCACCCAGAAGCCACAGCACAAACGGCATCCAGAACAAAACCAGCACAGAAAATATCCCTCCGGCCAGAACAGAAAGTACCACACTGACGGAAAATGCCTGACTGGCCTGTTTGTTCTCACCTGCCCCTATATAAAAAGCAGCGATGGCACTTCCTCCAGTCGCAAATATCAGCGCAATGCCAGTTAATATATTTACAACCGGATATACTGTATTAATCGCCGCAAGAGCATCCGTTCCCACACAGGCAGAAACAAAAATACCGTCTGTAATAGTATAAAAAGTATTAAATAATGACGTCAGACAGGCAGGAATTACAAATTTTAAAATACTGTGAAAACTGATCTCCTGTTTTCCATAAAAATGTACCGTATCCATCCAGTCACCTCCTTCCCTGGTTACAGGCCAGTGTTATCATTAATACTTTATCCGTACATGTATGATCTGTAACAGGTTTCCTGACCATGAAATTATGATAAACCTTCAGGATACTTGAAGGTCAAGTCTTTTTATGATAATATAGCAAATATTTGTTACTGTTTCTCCCAGACCTATGTACCTGTCGCAAAATCCATACAAATGCATCCATTTTACCAGATAAGGCTCTTTACAAATCATTCACAAGCCGGATTCAGTCATTATCCTGCCTGATAAACTAATATTTACGAATACCAGAGCGTGTTTGAAAAATCATGCCCTTCAGGGTACAAACTGTGAAGCATATCATGCCCTTCAGGGTACATATTCCAGAAAGCATTTTTCTAACACGCTCCAGAACACATTGTTATTAACAGGAGATTTTTATTTATGGAAAGAATATTTCACATTGGAGAAATTTCCAGATTTTTTCAAATTCCTGCTTCCACACTCCGCTACTGGGAAGAGACTGGTATACTTTCTCCCAGAAAAGGCACCTGGAATAATTATCGGGAATATACGGTTGCTGACCTGATGACAATCTCAGATATTCTCTTCTATAAAAATCTGGGACTGTCATTAAAACAAATTCATACAATGGAAAGCATCGCACCGATGGAACACCGGGATTTACTATCTAAAAAAATTCAGGAAATTGAATTACATAAGCAGGAGTTGAACCGTCGTATTCAAAGACTGCGTATTCATCTGTTCGCCATTGAAACTCTTCAGAAATTAAAAGATACACCATTTATAGAAGGAGATATTGACACAGAGTATATCATCCCCTTTGAATTCATTGAAATTGACAAACTCAGACAATACATAGAAAATCCCTATCTGTATTCCCGTGTACAACATTCCAGCCATCCAGATGAAGAACAGCGGGGACTGACCATTGCTGCCAGACAGGCTGGCTCCCTGCCTGACAAACATATATTATGGAAGAAACAAAGTCACAGATATATCATCTGTCTGATGAAAGAAGAAATCACTGAAACTTTTCCAAATAATCTGTCTTCTCTTCTTGCGCATGTACAAAGTACATACCAGACCGGATATATTATCAGCCGCTTTTTACTATGCGCAAAAGAAGATGACAAATTATTCGATTTTTACAAAACTTATATTGAAATTTTATAATCTTTTTACTGCTCCTCCAGCCCGTTTCTGGTCAGCCGGTACACTTTGTCGCAGACTTCTTCTATATATTTCCGGTCATGGGAAATACTGATTACCGCACCCGGAAACTCCTTCAGCATCCGCCGGATTACCGGACCGGACAACGGGGAGAAATTGCGGGTCGGTTCATCCAGCAGCAGCACACTGGCGCCGGACAGGCTCATCTTTAAAAGAAACAGTTTGGCTTTCTGACCGCCGGACAGCTCCCTGGCAGGATGCTCCATTTCATCGGTTGTAAATTTCAGCGCTCCCAGATACGTGCGGATTCTGGTCCGCTGCTGTCTGTCTCCGGACTGATCCAGTACATCCACCGGAGTCAGGGATGTATCCAGCAGATCATCGTAGTTTTGCGGCATATATTCCGCCCGGATATCTGTGCGGCCTGAAAGTTCATGGACAATTGTACGCAGCAGAGTCGTCTTGCCAGCCCCGTTGGTTCCTGTGATACAGACCTTTTCCGGTCCCCGCACGTACAGACGGATCTGCTCCGCCAGTGCGTCTTCCTGCCCCGGAGCGCATAATTTTTCCAGTGACACATCCATCACTGTTTTGCCGGCAGGAATCCCTTCTGCCCCGATTTCAAAATATATGGCGCTTTCTTCCTCCGGCATCTGCGTCATGGACGCATCCTCCCTCTCAAACCGGCGTCCCATGGATTTTACCGCATGCATTTTCTTTTTCAGCAGTCTTGCCTTACTGGGATTTTGTCTTGTAATCACGTTTTGCGCATGTTCCACACTCTGGTAAATGCGGTTGTATTTTTCTTCCCGTTTTTTCTTTTCCCGCCGGTCGCTGACAGCCATGCGTTCCTGCTTTTCAAACTGGTCAGACCGTTGCGCCATATACTGCCGGTATGGCATACGGGCCACTGTATAGCGGCTCTGCGTCTTCCTTCTGATCTGTTCGATATGGATAATTACATTTGCGGTACGCTCAATCAGCGTCTCATCATGGGAAATATATACTACAATCCGCTCCCAGCCGGATATAAAGTTTTCCAGCCATTCCAGAGTCTCCAGGTCAATGTCGTTGGACGGTTCGTCAAACAGCAGAATATCAGGTCCGGACAGCAGCAGACGTATCATCTGCGCCTTGACTTTTTCACCGCCGGAAAGTGTTTTCATACACTGGTCCCTGTAGAAAAAATCACCGGACAGGCCAAACTGTCCTGCCATCCGGTTCAGCTCTTTTGGTGTCTGATCAAAAAACCCGGGCTCTTCCATAAAGTATTCATATATACTTTTTTCCCTGTCCGCAGCAGGCAGTTCCTGGGGCAGGTATCCGGCTTTTATCCCCTGCATCACCCGTTCTCCGGACGCTTCACAGTAACTGCTGATCATCTCCGGGTCATACATCCATTTCATTAATGTGGATTTACCATTTCCTTCTTCACCAATAATGGCTGCTTTATCGCCGTCATTCAGTACAAGACTGAAATTTTCCAGAATAACCCTCAGGTCTTTTCTGTGCTGAATGTTCAGATTTTTTACCTGTATCATAATAAAACCTCCTTCCAGCAGCTTTTTCCACAAAAGAAAAAGCCTGTCTTCGTAACCGAAAACAGACTCACGCAAAGAAACCCTTTATATATTCTGAATACAGACATACAAAACGGGTGATTAAAACGCATGATAATCTAATCCGGTATACGCAGATTACCTGGTACCTGTCAACAGCAAACTGCTCCACTCTGACTTTCCAGGCATGTGAACTAGCGGCATCCAAATTAAATTATCTGTTAATCATCTTATCACCCTGCACATCTGTGCCCTTTCTTTTTGATGATCGCTATTATACACGAACAGATGGAAAATTGCAAGCAGATTTTTATTTTTTTGAGTCTGGCCGGATTCTTTATATTGTTATTCATGAAGTGTCAGGACGTGCCATTGCATTACCGGAAAACATATGATACAGTTTAAGCATAGTACTATTTTCCGGTATATGATTTATTAACAGACAGTCCATCACATCCAGTCAGATGATACAGGAACAACTGCCAGACTACGTAAAAGAAACCAGATGCGCTGCCCCTGCATAAATAAACTACCGGAAAGGATAAAACATGGCAGAAAAAGATATGACAGAAAAAGCTCTGGAAGCATTCAACGATGTATTTGCCGACATCGTAAACAACCTGCTCTTCCAGGGCCGGAAACGGATCCTGGAAGAGGATCTGGAACAGGGCCGGGAGCGTTCCGTGTACCGGGGAGAAAAGTCCCTGAGGGAACAGGAACGGGATACATCAAAATACTGGAAAAAGCATAATATCCGGATTGCTTATATCGGCCTTGAAAATAAAACAGATGCGGAAGACGACATGCCGCTGCGGGTGATCGGATATGACGGTGCGGCATACCGGGACCAGATCGCCTATCAGACAGATGAAACCGGAAAACGACGAAAGACACGTGACAGATACCCGGTTGTGACACTGGTCCTGTACTTTGGCTATAAGAAGCACTGGGATAAAGCCAGGACTCTTTACGAAGCTCTTCGTGAAAATATGGATGCTGATTTAATGCCATTTGTGAATGATTACCGGATCAGCCTGTTCGAAATCGCATGGCTGACAGATGAACAGGTTGCCGGCTTCCAGAGCGATTTTGGCATTGTAGCTGACTATTTTGTACAAATGAGAAAAACCGGAACATATACTGGTTCCGTAACTGATGTGAGACATATGCGGGAAGTCCTGCAGCTTCTGTCCACACTGACAGACGACGCAGGATTTCTGGACACAATCACTGACGCCGGGAAAGGAGATGAGCCTGAAAACATGAGTGAAGCACTTGACAGAATCGAAAACAGGGGACGCAAACTGGGGATCGCCCAGGGGATCTCGCAGGGAATTGCCCAGGGGATCTCGCAGGGAATTGCCCAGGGAGACATCAGACGTGCGAAAAACGTTGCTCTCCGCTTATATACCAGGGGCCTTCCTGTCGATGATATCGCAGATGTTCTGGAAGCGGACACGGACACCGTTTCCTCCTGGATACAGGGTATGGCCGGGGAGGACGGTTCATCTGCGCAGAAATAGTAAAACATATCCGGTTTTGCCGGACACCACGCCTGCGGCGGGCTGCCTTCCGGCAGCTTTTCTCTCCGGCGCAGGATACTCCTTATTTGTTACTCCCTTTTCGAAATTGTGTACCCACTGAAAACGAGCCTATAAATATATATTTTTAATGTATAAAAATACATCCCGATTATTTACCCTGCATTGAAATATACACTTGGGTAATGTATAATATAAAATATATTTTTGAGAGGATTATAACTATGAAAAAGAAATTATGCAGTATTGTTTGTTTGTGCATATTGATTCTATGTGTTGTGGGGACAGCATTATTTATTGGTAGAGGAAAAAAACCGTACAAGAATTTGGATCCGTCTCAAATCGTATCGGCAACCGTACGGCTGGCACCACCAGATAAGACGGTTCAAATTATAGAGAAAAAGGAACTGGTTGAATATTTGAAAGATGTCGTTATCTATAATGAGGATAATTCTTACAAAGAGTATAGCGGACAAGGTGTTATCTTTACATTAAACATGACGGATGGAACGCAGACAAGCATCATGGCGTATAATCCGTTTCTTGTGATTGACGGCATTGGTTATAAGACCAAATACGAGCCATGTGAGGCGCTTAACAGTTATGCAAACAGATTACTGAACGAAGAAAATGCCAGTATAATTTTGGAAGAACCACCCACATTAGCTGTTATAAGCGATAATACCTCTATCGACACCCTGTTAGGTACTTTTTCTTGGCAAAAGATGAATGCCGATGGCACAGCCACATCATTCGATGCCGACAGTGCACATCCATTGGACTGTGAGGATTTACTCGTCAAATTTGAGACCGCTGAACAAGTTGCTGTTTTAAATTTTACTGAAAAACCCGACAGAATATTAAGCATACAGTGTTGGAGTGATGAAAATCTTGGTAATTCAGACGCAGAGAGCGAGAATGTGGATATTGACGGAAACGGAATCATGTTGAAGCCGGATGGACATATCTATGAGATTAAAGCTGAATGGGATGCTGATAATGGGTATGGTGGTATAGCATATTATTCGTTTTATGCCGATTATAATCAGTAAAATACCCGTTTAGAACAGTCAACAGCGGTAATAGACTATTAGATAAAGCGTATAAGAAAAGATGGAAAAGGCTACCCAATCAAACGGATAGCCTTTTTCTAATTCCCAACCTAAATTTTTCCAATATTCAGTAGGAAAAATTCTAAATACAGTTGCCCAAATTGCCCGAAAAATTAAGAAATGTTTGAATATACACCAAAATTTGGAAAATGAACAGTGGGAACACTTTTCCGAAAAGGGAGATTTGTTGCGGGAACAGCGGTGTTACGCCATCTGCTCCGCCATTCTGTGCAGCTCTTCTGACAGCTGCTGCTGCTTTTGCGATGGCTGCATTCTTTTTTCTTTCCGCCTGTTCTGCGCAATGAAATCCCCGGAATAAAGTCCGCCGGCAATCAGATAGTTACCTGTTTCCTCCCCTTCAAAAGAAAAATTATAAACTGTATCCTGATAAAGTTCGTACTGTACAGTAACTACTGTAACCGGACCGCCGGACTCCGCAAACACCCGGTCCCCAGCCTTCAGACAGCAGGCCGCAGGCTCTGTACCATCTTCTTTCAGCAGGGGATGTCCGGCTGAAACCCGCAGCGTATGTCCGGCGTCTGTCTGTATACAGACCAGTTTTTCCTCATAACCGGCATATACATGACTGACTGTCAGTTCCTTATTTCCATAAGCCGTCAGCCGGTCTCCTGCTTTGATCCCGCAGGCCGGGCTGACTGAGCCGTCTGCCAGCCGGATGGGTGTTTCTTTCGCATGGCAGCCCCACCATAGATGCAACGGTGGGATATAGACCGTACAGCTGCCCTGTTCATACGTATAATACGTCCGTCCCTCTGGCAGATCTTCCGGCTTAACGCTGCGGCATACGATCTGATATTCCTGTCCGGGCACTTTTATACTGCCGTCTTTTCTTTTAATGCCAATGTTATAACCGAATCCGCCGATAAGATAGCAGATACGCTCCTTCTGATCCGTGGAAGCCTTATCAATATCCGCCACCCAGTCATAGCGCTGGTCACTGTCTTCTTCAAAATCCGGGTTAAAAAGATCAAAATACAGCGTTTCAATATTTCCGGAATCTCTTTCTACCCTGAAATTCCCGTTCTGCCGCATCAGATCATGTAATTGCTGATCTTTCAGATCATCCCGGAAGACTTTCCAGTCCTTCCCGTTATACTGCAGGGTAGACCGCTGCCAGTTTTCTCCTTCATACACATCCGGGAGCTTCTCAAAAAAATAATAATCGTCACTGTTATGTATCGGGTTCAGCGTTACTCTCCCTTTAACCGGAACGATCGTCCAGAGCTTTCCCCCATGCGCATCCGCATTATTGGTACTGTATGTATAATCCGGATATTCCAGATTCTGCGATGTTCTTCCATAAAGAATCCGTAGTTCTTTCGTATCTGGATGCTTCTTTGGCGCCGGATCGTCAAAATGAATACTGGCGATGGCACGGTTCACTGGCGAACCATATCTGCATTCATCCGTATAGACATACGGCGCCAGATTTGCGTCTTCATCATACACATGAAGCATAAACCGGACTCTGAGGATACGGTTATAAAACTCTTCTTCCAGAAATACATCATCGCTCAGATACTGTCTGTCAACCTGGTTAACATAATCAAAATGCTCATTGACTGTCATAAAAGAAAGTCTGGAAGAATCCGGATCAAAAATCTTTCCATTGATCCATACCTGAAAAGGTCTGGCCGGGGCACAGTCCGCCAGCGCAGACCGCTTATCCAGAAAACTCCCGCTTATAGCCGCTTTCAGAACATACCGGTCCGGCCTGGGTCCGTCTGCGGCCACTGGTTCAGACATAAAATCATAGATCTGAAACCTGCTATCTACTATTCCGGGGGCGTCCGGCTGTTTTCCGGTTATCCCTTCATGGTTCATCCGGCAGGATTTTTCAAAAGCGTGATACATCAGCGGAAAACCGGATTTCAGATTTTCCTCCCCTCCTGCGTGTTCCAGATAAAACTCCCTTTCTTCCGCTATCGAAAGATCCAGACGGTACAGCCCCTTCGTCTGATCCAGCTTCTTTTTAAATTCCGATAATCCCATCCGTATTCTCCCCTGTACTTTCCGTATCTGTTCTTTGTACCCTGATGCTGCCCGGCTGCCCCGGCTGACCATTGCGCCCGTTCTGGCATCCGCTGCCGGGCCGTCCGTCTTTTTGCCGTTTTTTGCCGTCACTGTCCCGGCCGCTGATACCGCCACGGCCGCCACGGCCGCCAGTACCACCATCGCCGCCACGGCTGCGCATCAGAACCGTCCGGATCACTGCGTCCCCTGCCAGCTTTTCGTAAGTCAGCAGCACTCTGGGACCGTCTCCGCCATGGCCGCCATCACCGCCAGTCCCCCGTCCGCAGCCGCCGTCACCGCCACGGCCGCCTCCCGCATATTTTACGTGCAGTGGTTCCTGTATGTCACAGGTATTGTCCGGACTGTTTTCGGGCACTGTTCCGCCGCCGGTACACATCTGCGCATCCCCGCCGTCACCGCCGTCCAGACCATCCAGCCCATGGCCGCCACGTCCGCCGTCACCGCCAATACAGGCGGCGCAGATGCTGTCTTCCAGCATACCGATATGTATCTTTACATTTGTCGGCGTGCCGTCGCCGCCCTGTCTGCCATCCGGACCATCCGGACCGTCTGTGCCGTCCGCTCCGTCGCTGCCGGCATTTCCCACAGCCAGAAACTCATAGGGGCTGATTCTGGAATCTTTCTGATTCGCTACCGTATCAATCGTAAGCTCCACATCTCCGTAAATCTCCAGATATCCATCGTCAACAAATGTGACTTTTCCATATCTGATAGAATGATTCACTCCCTGTTCTCCAAGCACTGTGCGGACCGCTATGGTCCTGTCTCTTTTTTGTTCCATATACACCTCTTTATTCATAAATCCAGAAACTGCCATCTGAAAAAATCCCAAAAACACTGGTCTGATCCGAACCTGTACACATGCCTGCGCCAGCCGGCGGAAAATACTGGTCCGCAGCCTGTTTTGTTTCCAGATCAGACATCCATCCGTTTCCCACAGCCATCAGCCTGTTGATCGTGGGCAGCAGGCGGACGGGACCGCTGCCCGCTGCTCCGGCAGCAAGCGCCTCCTGCACCCGCTCACTGCATTTATATACATAATATTTTCCATCCGCAGCCACGATCACAGCATAATAGCTGTCTTTCCAAAAGCACAGGTCACTGCAGACCGCAGGCTGGTGATCTGACATAATATCATACTGTTCCTCCTTCCAGCTGGCCCAGTCGTTTTCCATGTCACAGCCGGATACTGCCATCCCGCACGCTGTGGTCTGTCCATAACAGCCGCCTTTCTTTGAAAACGCAAGATGTCCGTCCATAGAAATACAGTTCTGGCCCGCAGGCGCAGACATCCATTTACCGGCTCTGAAATCATAACGCATAACCGTCAGCCGCCCGCCCGGTTTTCCAGTCATCAGATAAAGACTGTCTCCATACAGGCCCACCGCAGTACAGGCTTTCCGGTCTGCGTCATCCAGCGGATTATTGCTGTATCCTGTCCACCGGCATCCGTCCGTGCTCTGGTAAAGAACCGCTTTTTTGTAACAATAATAAGAATCCTGATACCGGACAATCCCCGCCAGATCCGAAAGACTGTCTCCGTCTGAGAGAAGATCTTCCGCCTGCCCGGCCTTACGCCACCCGGTAACGGTTACCCGCAGCTGCCGCCAGTCGCTAAACCCTTTCTGATTAGAAGCCCGCAGTGTATAGCAGGCATCCGCATCCACCAGATCCTCAACTGAATTTACAGCTGACGCTCTTTGGATGTAATACCCGTTTTTTTCAAGCGTATGTTCAATTCTTCCGTTTCCTTCGATCTGCCAGCTGATAGTAAGTGGATTTTCACATGGATTCGCAAACAGCCGTTCTGTACAGACGCCGCCCCCTTTCATAAATCCTTCCAGCTTCGTCACACAGGGAGCATAATAAATGCTGACTGTCCTGTAATAATCATCATATGCCGCAAAATCGCCAAACAACTCCGCAAAACCATCCGTATGTACATTAAGTATTGCCGGAACAGCTGTGTCTGTACTGCCGCATATAAAATTCTGCGCAGAGATCTTAATACTGAAATCCTCACGGAGATTCTGTGCCACACAGGTGAGCACAAGCGACAGTTTTCCGGTCCGGCTTTCATAGTAGTAATCCACACTCCAGTCAGCTGTCACACAAAGACTGTGGACCAGCTTTTCCGCCGCAGCCTTTAACTGTGCGTCCTGCTGCTCTTTTGTCTGCCGCGGGATCTTTAACAGCCCCTCAAATCCGCTGACTGTAACAGAGGGCGCACGCAAAATGCGAACGGTCCTGTCAGCCTGACAGCGGTGTTCTTTATACATAATAAAATAAAACTCATTTTCCACAGACCGTTTCCCGTTATAGGAGACATAAACTGACTCTGGCATTTCCACGATGATCCCTTTATTCATCCTGTTTCTCCTTCACCAAAAAGCCGTCCATAACCACTGTTTCCCGAAAATGCGCATCAGGCGGCAGTATTTTATCGCAAATATAATTCTGTTTCGACCGGTATTGCCACGAATAACCATGCGCCGGCAGCATCACCTGATCAGCGCATGCTACCACCGGATTCATTTCAACTGCTGCCAGAATCTCATCAGACACCGACGCATGGCAGGCTTCCAGCGATGCGGTAAGTCCCGGCATAAGTCCGGTATGTACCATAATCCCGGCGTGGGGAGCCATCATGGCAGTCAGCATTTTTTCTCCGTCCCCGGCACAAAGCTTCATCTTTCCGGGCGGCGGCAGATATTTCCCCGCACCAGGCACTGTCGCACCAGAGGCGGGAATCATTCCGCCAAATCCATACTGGTCATCAAAACAGCCCAGCAGACCGTCCGTCACACGCTCCCAGCCGCCAAACAACACTGGGAAGCGAATCTGTTCCGCCCCCAGCGTATCGTATTTCCCAAAGCCGGTAACATCCTTTACAAACTCCGGCAGACCGGCATACGCAAACCGCACGCCACAGCGCACCAGCACAAACGGCCTGCCAAAAACCGGATTTTCCGTATGCGGTACCAGCTTTTTATCATAATAATCCCTGATCAGCCAGAGCATATCGGACAATGCGCCGGCCGTATCCAGAAACGCCTGTAAAAACGCTTTCAGCCGCAGATCAGAAACATCCGCCTCTTCCAGCGGCCGCCCCGGAAAGTGTACGTCCAGCCAGCGTGCGGAGAGCTTTTTCCGCACGGAAGCCATGCGCTCTCTTTGCGTGGCTGTCCCACAGCTGCCGCTCTTCTCCTGAGAATATACGGCCTGAATACAGCCCAGGTATGCGCCGGCCGGCCCATAAACCATCAGTCTGTTATTTAATAATTCCGGCAGAATAATAGCAATAACAGGAGAAGTTTCCGGTAAGGCCGAAGCATCCACACTATCATCCTGTGCACTGGCAAACCGGAATGTAATCCTCACCGGCTGGCAGAAAACCGGCGGAAGAAATACGTAACCATCTCCTGCGGGTTCCATGGATTCAGCAAACGTAATTTCCTTCCTGCCATAATAAGAACTGTCCAGCACATCATACTTCTGCCCGAATGTCCCCACGAGCCACAGTCTGCGAATCGTAAACATTCCCGCACGCAGATGTACCAGCGTTCCCTGTGGATTCACAGAATCTCTCTGCGGCGCCACACATCCACTGACCAGCGCCGCAGCCGCTTCATCTCCGCCCGCTCCCATGACCGGAAACTGGTACGCCCGCTTTAACGACAGCAGCTGTTTTGTAAATCCGTCCAGATTCTGCGAAATAACCCCCAGATTTCTGACCTCTTCCGCCAGTCTCTCCATTTCTGGGCCGGACGGATGCGTCCGTATCCATTTTTTCAGCGTATCTGAGAAATGGATCACCGCATGGGGTGTCAGCACAGTCCGGCCGGACAGATACAGCTTCAAAAGCCGGTCCGGCCGCAGCGTCCCTGTATAAGTATAATTTGTCTGATCTTCATTGTATTCCCAGTCCTTTAGCGCATCTTCCGGCTTTCCTCCCATATACACAGGAAGATACTCTGCCTCCCATGCCATAAACAGCGTAACCGGATCTTTATGGTATGTATTTTGTGCGATTTCTGACGGCCCGTCCGGCCCGACGGATACTCCGCCAAACCTGCGGTTTAAAAACGGACGCACGTCCCCGCTTAACAGCAGCGCCTGACAGAGCAGTTCTTCATAACCGTCCAGCGGCACACTTTCCAGAAACCCGCCGCTTCCAGAAATACAGCCCAGCAGATCTTCCTGCCCGATATCCGTCTTTATGACATCTGTCTGGCACCAGAGCGTCCCGTCAGAAGTAAAACGTCCGTCTTCCCCAAACGCATACGCCCGTCTCACCCCCTGTCCGCTGAGCATTATCACCGGATCTTTCGGGGCATAAAAAGGAGCGCCGGCCGTTTGTACGACTTTCCCATGGACTCCCATCGCAGCCTTTAACTTTTTGAAACAATCCCTGACTCTGCCAGCCTGTCCTTCGGTCTGCTTTTCCATTTCCCTGATCTCTTCCACACAGATACGCACAATTTCATCCAGCATCTTTTGTGCGGATGGAACGCCTTGCGGCGTGCGGCCCGGATCTTCATAACAGTACATATACTGCTCCCAGGAATAAAACAGCTTACCGCGTAAAGATTCCAGCTGTCTGTTCCATTCCGCAAGTCTGGCGGCTTCTTTACAATAATCTGAAAACGGCCTGCCGGCGCCTTCCCGGACATGCCCGTTTTTCCCGCAGACAGGCCGGTATGCGGCTTCACCGCTTTCTATGCGCTGAAACTGCCGTAAATAAATCTCATCGTCAATTTTATAATTTCCGTCCGCCTGCTCTTCACAGCCTGCCAGATCATACTGAAGCGCCGTCAACAGGCGCTGTGTATCCTCCGGTACTGCACCCTGGCGCACAAGCGCCGCAGACAGCGCTTCCGGCGACGTGTTGCCTGCTGTCACATAAATCTCACCTGCAGGCTGTGCGCCATACTCTGCGTCCGTCCCTTTCCACAGCACCCCGGTGATTTCTCCAAAAAAAACACTTCTGGAACAGGTATCCGGTATCTGTCCCATGGAAAAATTCATCCGCAACAGCATGTCCTGAAACTGCCTCCTGGTCTGAATATCATGGAAGCTGTCCTTTGCCGTATGACTGTAATATCCTATGACAAAATAGGTGAGCGGAACATTCTGTGGAATGTCCCGCAGATCGTCATAAAATCCAAACACGCTGGAACAGGAAGGATAATATGCCGCAAACATCACATCTCCCGCACCCACCGCCGTAAGATTTTCCAGATACCCGTCGCTTTCTGTTTCCTGCGGCCTGCTGCCAGCAGGATAGCTTCTTCCAAGATACCTCCAGTTTTTCCGTAAATCCGTTTCTTCAAATACGGGAATCGTAATGCTGTCCGAATACTGTGGAGCCAGGCTTATAAAATTGCTCTCCACAAGAAAACATTTTGCATGTATCTCACTGTCGTCTTCTGATACATAAAACCTGGTTACCAGATACCGGTCCGGAACCGGGGGATAGCCGTCTTTCCCGGCATGTGTCAGGGCTGCCGGAAGGATAAAATGCAGATGCGCCCCAGCTTTTCATACCGGCGCCGTCTGAAAATCCCCGGGCGTATTTTTGCTGCCCAGAAACGAAGTATAGGAAACTTTCCTGTAATCCGGCGTCACAACCGGAACTCTTCCCGTATCTGATTCCTTTCCATTTGATAAATATGCCTCAACGCAAATTGGAATAATAATCTGATTCATTTTTCTTAAACTCCGCTCTCTGTGCGGACGCAATCAGCTCAAAAGCCACCTGCGCCGAACCTGTCTTTGTACCCAGAATCGCATCCAGCTCATGGGCAAACGCAGCCACATCCAGTCTCCCGTTCGCCTGTGTAAACCTGTCCAGATCCACCGTTTCTTTCAGATTTTTCCCAAACGTATCATCATCCGAAATGGAACGCACCCGGATCATTCTCGTACTGTCCGGCGCACCGAACCGCAGGGCGGTCTGTGGCTGCGCAATTATCAGTTCTGTCAGTTCACCTTCGAAAATACAGAGCAGCACATCATCCGAAAGCGTCTCCATCCGCAGAATCTCCAGCCGGGTGCCGCCGTTTTTTCCGGTTACCTGTAACCCCTTCATTTGCCGGACGAGCACGGACCGCAACAAAAATCCAGTCATATGCCCGCCTGTGGCGGCAGGTTCCGCCAGATTCCCGGTATCTGTCCGCTTCTTATGGTTGTCATGCATCATGCCCTGGCGCACACGCCGCAGCCAGCCGCCGGATGCCGCTTCCAGATACGCGAGCCTGGTATTGTCGTGTGTCCGCTCCTCCATAACTGGCTGGCCCGCAGACAAAGCTCCCTGTATAAGCGCATCCGTCCATCTGCCGTCCACATAAAAAAAACGTATGCTTTCCGGCGGAAGCGTTTCCTCTGCGGTTATCAGATAGGAAAACGGCACTTCGTACAGCAGCCTGAGTCCCGCCATAAAATCAGCGATATCCTCTGAAAACGGCCGGGATGCTTTCAGTGGCTGTTTTGTCACCCGGATTCTTTTCATTGCTTTCCCCTCCATCCAGAAATCCCCCACATTGCGCATTCCCCGCAAGGCGGGCGGTCAGTTCTCCGACGCCAATTCTTTCAAAATCAACCGCTTTTTTTACACTATTATGATGGGCCAGCAGCTTTGCCTGCCTGCGCTGCGTCAGAATATTCTTCGTATCTGCGGGATGATCCAGCGCAATCAGACGCCCCAGCTGCCAGGCCGCCGCATAGGTAACGTCAAAAATGCCGTTTGTTTTATCATAGATCAGCTTTCCATCCGCCGTATATGTTTCCTCCCTGTCCGGTTCCTCCAGATCCGGCCGGGGAACCAGCGGCGGACGGTATAAAGAGTATGTCAGTTCGCCGGTACGGGTTATATGTTTTTTCACGCCATACCCTTCCTGTTTTAACGGGGTATCCGTAAAGGCGCCAACTGAGCCGCAGTTTTTCCCCAGTCTGTCAACAATAACAGAAAATCCCTCACCGGATGCCTTCTGTGAAAAGATATCCCAGTGATATAATGAAACCAGACGGACTTTTTTACAGTCTCCCGGCACCTCTTTCCAGTCCCCCATCCCATACAGCGACACAAGATGAACCGTACTTTTCAATGGCCTCTCTTCTGCGGACGGCACAAACCGGTTTCCACAGACAACGGAAAAATATCCGTCCATTGCGCAGACACTATCTTCTGTCTGGTACAGGTTCACACTCTTTACATGGCACAGATAAGGCAGGTCATCCATGGACGGCATAACCGCATTGTAAAGTTCCACCGGCAGATCCACCACATGACAGGTATCTGTCCCGTATTTATGGCATATGTCCGGAAATTCTTTGCGTGGAAAATAAATACCATCTTCCGCCTTTTCCAGCAGGTCCTTTACCGGCAGGTCCTTTTCCACAGCGTCTTCTTCCTGCGACAGCACAATGAGCGCTGTCCACGGCACCGGCGTGCCTTCCCTGTCCGGACAGATCTGGTATTCCCATGGAAATGTCCGCTGGCTGAGTACAATGAACGGAAGCAGATCCCCAAATTCCCCGGTCTCATTTTCAGACGGATATACGGAAAAAATATTATCCCGGTCCAGACGGAACAGATTCCCCCCGATATAAAACTCTTTTGAATCCTCATACTGGCAGTCCTGCGGCGACTGTACATGCTGCACCGCCCGGACACTGTATGTTCCCGCCATAAGCGGCGGCTTTATATAATCAGTCAGTTTCATGCTGTTACTCCTTTATCCTGAAATCCTCACAAAACAGGTTGTCCGCTTCCGCCGCATATTCAGCCAGAAAAATATCCGCTTCCCTGATACCCTGCTGTTCCAGAAACGCTTTGCGTCGTCTGCCGACACCGCTGTCATTTACTGTATCAGCAAATATCGCTGCCGCATGCTGGTCCGCATGGGACGTATCCCTTTCCGCCCGCATAAACGTAAACGCATCTTCCACAATAATTGTACCGTTTTCGTATAGCCTGCGCATGGAAATATCCTGCTTTTGCGGAAACAAAATAAAACCGGACGGCGGCGGCGTCATCCGCACGCCGCAGGAAACATCCCTGATTATGGCCCCTGCGCCTTTCTTTCCCCATAATGCGGATGGCATGTTCCTGCGTACACAGCCTGTCTCCACTTTCACTTCCTGCCCGCTGTCATCCACAAGCGCCACATCCAGACTGGAAGCAAGCGCTGTCTCCTTCACCGGACGGACGCAGACAGGCTCCTCTCTCTCCATCCAGACAGCCGATGTCACCGGAACCGCCGATTCCACATATAAGACCAGTTCATCCGCACGAGCGACCGTCACACCGGCCGCCGTCTCTGTCTGGCACCCGTAAGTTATGGTAAGCGGAGCCGCTGCCTGATCGTCACTGGCGCCGCTTTCCCGCTGCGGCAGAAAAGATCCGGCAAATTCCCCCCAGGAAATCCCGTCTTCTTTCTCCACCTCCCGGCTGCCAAAACTGATATCAAAAGAAATGATAAACCAGCTGATATGGGCCACGCCGCCAAATTCCGGCCCCCATACACGAAGCCCCGTTCCAAGCTCAATGGAAAACGTATGGTGTACAAACCACACATCCACCCGGTAAGATACCCCGATGAGCGCCCAGACCGACGCTTCGTAATAAAACGGCTTCCACCCGATCAGAAAATCCACCGCCACAATAAAATAAGCTTTTAATTTTCCAAGTGTATACACAGCGTTCAGCCTGCCGCCCGCCATCATCTCTTCTGGTGTCAGCGCAAAATACAATTCCCCGGTCATTCCCATATGCCTGCTGATCTTCCACTCAAATCCAACCCCCGGCACATCCGGGTAATGTCCGGGCCTATTGTATCCGCTGCGATAGCCCCCCAGCGTAACCACAAAGTCGCCGCTGTGCGCTCCTCCAAACCAGCAGTACAGGGCAAATCCGCCCTTCAGCCTGCAGGATTCTGACAACAGATATGATTCCGGCGTAAGCTGCGCCTCCGCACTGACCAGCCCTTCCTCCGGCTTTACCACCACTTTTATGGCAAGCCCGGCGTAAGCAACCTGCGTCTTCCTGCACCGGGGCGGCATTGTCAGCTCTGAAAGTCCCAGCAGTCCGGCCTCAAAACGCCTGCCAAAGGCCACCGTCAGCACAGCGGCCGTATTCAGAATCCCGAAAGAATGAAAACAGATACCCGCTGCCAGAAATTTCTGACCCGGTTCATGGATCAAAAAGTTTTTCATCCTGTCAGCCATACTATCCCCGGAAATATGTCCCCCAGCCGCCGCAACCAGCGGATAATCCGTAACCTGTGTAATTTCCGGCAACGCCAGTCTTTTGTTAAATCCGAATCCAGCCGCAATGCCTGTTACAAACAGCGCAGGCGGCCCGCCAAAGTTTCCTTTCGCCTCCGCAAAAGCCATGACCGTACCGTCGTTTTCATATCTGCCCACCGCAAACACACCGGTCCGCTTTGCCTGTATCATAAATGCGCCTGTATAAGCATCCTCTGTTTTAACAAATTCCCCCGCAATCGAAAGGACTTCATTCTGAAAAGATACCGCAAGACCGTTCAGATAAAACCTGACGTCCGCAGGTTCCTCCAGACTGACCCCGATACCTGCTCCCGTCAGTATAAATGCAGGCAGACCGGCATTCAGCGACGCATCCAGTACCAGCTTCAGATACGGCCCGTCCAGTCCGGCGCCCAGCCTGTGCAGCGTAAACACCCCCATTGTTTTCTGAATATCCAGCCACACAGTTGTCTGTCCGGATGTTTTTTCTATATCCGGCGGATACACCTGTTTCTGTATTTCTTTCTGCTCTTTCTGACGCAGTACACAGATCTGCTCCGTACCCATAACACGAAAGCCCAGACTGACTCCTGCCGGAATCCCTTTTTCCCTGTCCGCCTTTGAACGCACATATAAAACAAAATCCGAAACCGAAAAGTCTTCCTCAGGCTGTCCACTGACCGCAGCCAGCTTTCCAGCCAGCGGAATCCGGGACAGCGAAAGTTTCTCCATCTTTGGGACAAACGTAACTGAGCAGGATTTCTCTTCACCAGAGATAATCTCAAAACTGATTTTCCCGATTCCTGTCACATCCGCTGACGCACTGACTTTATTTTCCAGAAAATTATAACTGATCCCGATTTCATTCAGCCCGATGCGTCTGATAAATTCAGGCAGCGCTCCGGCTGCGTCCAGGGCTTTACAGGCGGCAAGAATGTTTCCAATATCCAGCCCGCAGTCCTTACTTTTCCAGAAAAACACCGCCTGAAAATTCCGTCTGCCGTCTGTCACAGCAGATGTCATCCGCACATCCGTCTCAGAAGAAAACAGCCTGGAATCCGGCACAAGTATTTCCAGACCTGCCTGAAACGTACCTGCCTCATAACAGACCCGCACATGACCAGCCTCAGCCTGTGGCAGCTCCATCACAGGCGCCGCAAGTCCCAGACTGCCGGCAAGGCCACGGACCAGCTCTGTCAGACTGACCGTTTCCTCTTCATACATCCGCCAGTGGAATTTCCATTGCACGTCTTTTGACACTCCTGTGCATACGCCGGCATACATCTGCGTATCCGTACCACAAAACCGCAGATTCCCGGTTAGCGCAAACGTCTTTACCCCACATGTATAACCAGCTGAGAATGAAAGTCCCGATACTACAATCTCCGGCGATGCGCACAACCGCCACTCTTCTTCCAGGGAAACGGCCATGTCAGATTCCAGGATCTGCCTGAAATCAGAAGACAACGCCAGATGCACCGTCTCCAGCACAATCCCGCCGGATGTTCCAAATCCCTCTGGCAGGTATTCACGGATTCCCGTTTCTCCGGCCAGTATACCCATATCATCCAGACTATGAAGCATGGTATGTGCGCCCCGCCGCAGGGATACTGAAAAACGCTCACTGTCACAGCTTAATAAAAAAGGCAGCTTTGCCCCAAACATCTCCAGCTGTCCATCCATGGCCAGATCGTATGCGTTTCCATAACTTTCCACACAAAATCCCAGCTGCTCCAGGCCAAAAATATTCTGAAAATGAAACCCGGCATCCGTCCGCATCCTGATACGGAAAGAATCCCTGTACCGGACCGGCGCAGCACCCGGCGCCATCAGCCATCCACAGTCCGTCGTAAATAAAAATTCCAGTTCATCCACATGAAATCTGAACGGATCTTCAAATTGTAATCTTCGCACAAATCTGCCCGCCGCAGAATATTTTCATATCCAGTAAAAGCTCCCCGCATTTTCCACAAATCTCCGTACCGTCCACAATATCCTCCGGCCGGTCAGATATTCCTGAAAGAATAATTTTTTCTTCATCCATCGCACAGGACACCCCGTTTAATAAAACAGCGTCCATGCCAAATACCGCACAAAACCGTATAAAAACTTCCATACCTGTCGTATGTGCGCTTAGTAAAAAACTTCCTGCCCTGATCTGCCTTTGTATGTCGTCATACAGTTTATGAATGTCCATACTCCCCCGCTTCTCCCCTGACACTTCAGATCATAATCCAGTGATCCAACCCCTGCATTGGTATATTCTGGAGAAAAACCGGCTGCCAGCCGGCGCCCCTGTAGTCCCTCACATTGACCGCAGTCGGAATGCCGTAAGCAGCCCCGTTGGCAGAGTATATAATTTCCTGCCCAGCCTGCGCCGGATGCGGAATAAAATTTAATTTTCCCGCACCTGTCATGTGCGTATATTTTCCCCCATGATGGGAAGCCACCAGATATGTGTATCCCTGATTATTATTTGTAATGACGCTACTGGCCGGATTACCGGCCGCCATCGTATCGTACGCACAGTCGCCCGGCAGTAATACCGTAGAGCCGCTCTGCAGGCGGATCACCATACTCAGTCCATGGTCATGCGGATCTGGTTTGCGGATATTTGCGTCATTCCTGTCGCATTTATAAATACAGTAGTTTTGCCCCTGGCTGACTATTATATTCTGATTCGCATTAAGATACGGACATATCACCGCCTGATGATTCTGCGCCAGCGTCAGCGCCCCCTGCACAGAAGCATAATGGGTACATGCCCACCCCGGCACGTTCCGGATTGCCGGACAGACCAGTGACACCGTCTGCCAGAAATTCGCATAAATATTCTGATGCTGATGCACATACTTATAGGCAATATCATTCAGAATCTGCTCGTGATCCGTATGCCAGTGGGAAACAATCACTGTCAGATACGGCGTGTTCTGTACCAGATTCAGTACCTGTGCATAGATACTGTTGGATGCGGCGTCCATCACTGTATAATTCAGCTGGTTGCGGTTTGCGAGTACCCTGTTTGAAAACAGGCTTTCTATCCCCATATCAAAAAACCCTGCCACAAACCCCCTCACATCCATTAAAACACAGCACAAACCTGTACCAGTATATGCTACCTGTATGTTCTGAAAGCTGGTACCCTGCCGGATCATTCCCACCGGACCAGTATCTGTTTCACCATATCCCTGTTTCCCAAAATAAGTATACAAATGATATAACATTGCTTCTTCTTCTCCGGACACCGGCTGTATCGTAAAAGGATACTCTCCCTCCGCCGCCTCATATCCGGTCAGCTCAAACATGCAGGCATCCGCTGTATCTTTCCGCGCAGGGTATATAACGATCTCCCACCAGTCATGATCCGCTTCCGCTACAGCCATCGCCTCTTTAAAGGAGCGATACATCAGTACAATCTGTCCGTTGGAGGCATCCGCAAGGTAAACCGCCTTTTTCGTTATAAAGTCCGGACTTTCCAGACCTCCCTGCCGGAAACTCTCCCATGCGGATGTAAAATAACCCGTTTCCCGCACATTGGCCGGCACCGGTTCCGGTAACTGCCCTGTAAGGAACATCCCGATTTTGTCTTTTACTACCGCTTCCAGTAAAATCCGGCATCTGTTGTCGCTGGACTCCCGCCCGGTAAACTGAAGCATATGCGCATAAAAAGCAAGCGGCAGGCAGTATCCATCTTTTGTTTATCATTCATCTCCGATTTCTGATCCTTCTGATTCCTGTATCTTTCATCCGTAAATCTTTCTTTTTATCTTTCTTTTTATCTTTCTCTGTCCTGTTTGTCAATTACCAGAAAACCACTCTGTAATATATTTCTTCATTTTACTATATCCATCATATAATTTCAATCGTTTTACAATCTAAACTCCGGATACGTTTCCGCTACATACAGCATACACATCTGTAAACTTCCGGGCCTGTCGCCCCATAAACAAGACCCAGGGACACGGGTCCGGGATGGCAGATAAGTACCGGCCCGTAAGGTATGAAAGCCTTCCGTACGGAAATCCTGGAACTACCAGCTTTCCGGAGACGGAACAGCGGCTGGAACCGTCTGCCTTTCACCGGCGTCCTGGAAATATACAGCTGTCCGCCATCCGTACCGTGAAATAACAGATAACCTGCATAATCCGGCATTGTTCGTTGGAGTTCCGGTTCATACATGGACAATTTCCGTTTCCTGTGCTATGATACCCTTCAGAAAGGAGGTGTCCGCTGTGCCTGCCTGCAAGGTACTTTTGTCAGTATACATAAGCCTGTTTAATAATACTCTTGAGGGTCACGCTATTCTGGTAATCTTCCTGTTCGCTATTATGAATGAGCACAGATGGAGCCATCATCTGAAAAAACTGCCTGTCCTGCTGATCTCTCCACTGATAAACGCCGCCATCAGTCTGCCCCTTTTTCTGGATAAAGGTCCGTCCCTGCTTTATCTCATCCTTGGCTCCGGAACGAATCTGCTGATGTGTACGATCTGGGTAAAATGGACGTGGCGTCTGAATCGCTGCCAGGCTTTTGCTGCCACCTGCATGGCGGCCATATTCCAGATTGCCGCATCCTGTCTGGCCCGGATACTGTTTCTGGGATTCCTCCCGGAAAGTTCATTCCAGGACATTATGGTGACAGCCATCATTTATTCCACAGTGTTTTCTGCCGCCGCTCTTTTGCACCGTCTGCAATTCGCCTATTGGTTTCGTCTGGTGCTGGAAAACACTTCAGGGCAATTCCAGACTGCCACGCTGCTCTTTGCCATGTCGGTAGCCATGTCGGTATTCCTTATTCTGCAAAACGGGGTCCGGCCAGAGTATAGGATCCCCTACTGCCTGCTGGTCGGAGTGCAGGCGGCGCTGGTGGCGGGGCTGATACTCTACCTGGCCAGGAACATGGACACTATGCATAAAGTGGAGGCCCAGCGGGATGTGATCGCCCAGCAGCAGCTCTATGAGCGGGATCTGGAGGCCATCCGCTGGGAGGTGCGCTCCTTCCGTCATGACTACAAAAATCTGCTGGCAGGGTTATTCCAGCAGGCAAATGAAGGGGAAACGGACGCACTGTGCGCCGCTTTGTCGGAGCTGGACGCAGGCTTTGACCGGCGCATCGGGGAGAAGATCCGTGCATCCGCCCAGATCGGAAATCTGCGGATCCCCCAGGTGAGAAGCCTCCTGCTGTCCAAACTGACAGAAATGGAAGAAACGGGCACTGACTGCCGCCTGGAAGTGCTCTATCCCGTGGAACGGGTAGAAATGGATCCCTGGGATTTTGTCCGCTGTCTGGGAATTCTGCTGGATAACGCCATCGAAGCCGCATCGGAAACGGAATCTCCCTGGGTGGAGATCGTCCTGCTGGCGCTGGATGGAACTGTGTCTTTACGGATAGCCAACCCCTACGCCGGAACGGTCTCCCCGGATAAAATCTGGAAGAAGGGCTTTTCCACCAAAGGAGCGGGCCGGGGGCTGGGTCTGCACGGTTATCAGCGTATCCTGGATGGTTATTCCAACGCCATGCGCTCCACCAGCTGGGCAGAAGGCGTATTTATTCAGGAACTGAAGGTGAAAGACAAGCCGTAATTTCATCCGTCTGTGCCATGACAGAAATTCATCCACAACCAGATCCGGATGGTTTTATATGGAAACAGGCGAAAGAAACGAAAAGAATTTAAGATCCATGCCGGGAGGGTGCCTGTAAGGCTCCTCCCGTTTTTTGCCATTCAGGAACAATTTGCGCCATTTGGGAAGTCCTGCCCACAGACGGCCCCGGATATCGTATGATTTTTTCGTAGTCAGGCGGGATGCGATTTTCTCCTGCCAGCGGACTGCGGCACGGGCACCCCTGCAGACGCAGACGGCAGCTTTGCCGTCACCTCCATGGGCCGGACCCGCAAACACAGTGCCGCATGGTACTGAAACCTGCCTGTCTGCCGGAAAACCAGCTGTACGTTCCCATCTGCGGAATGGACGCTCAAAAAAATGATCATCTGATTAAGGAGGCAAAATATGGCAAATGAAAAAAAAATATGGCAATTCACAAGAGAAGCCGGATATGATCCCCTGGAGGGCCGCTGCATTGTCGTCAGTCCCGCCCCGGATAACCTGAGTGACAGAATCGTCTCTTTTTTTACAGCTGTTATAAGGTGCAATACAAGTGTGCTCCAGATGTGCAAAAACGAACTGGTCTTCCTTCCCTTCGATCCTGTGTGGACCAGCCTGCATAAAAATGCGTCACTGATTCTGCCTTACAGTGAAATTCTGTCAGTAACACTGGCGGATGAACTGCTCGACACGATCATCACCATCCAGACAAAGAATGACGAGATCCGCCTGGCCACCCAGCAGAAAGCGCTGAGCGACTGGCGGATGTCTGGCTTCAACGCTACCCAGTTTGCCGGAGGATATAAAAACTGGCATAAAGAAAACATAGATGAGACACTAAAAGCACTGACCCGGTTGGGCGGTGAGGCAGGTAACTGACCAAAGATACGCCGGACTTCCGGGGGAAAGCAGGTTTTACGGAACGGTTGGGCGGCGAAGCTGGTAACTGACGAAAGATACCGTCTTTTTCTGAGGAGCGGAAGAGAGCGTCTGTGCTCCGGCCGCTCCGCTCCCGTTGCGAAGCCGTATTCCTGATTTTTATACCGGTTTTCTACAGGGCCTGCTGTCTTCCGTATGAAACAGCGCTTCCTGCGTCATGAACCCTGTGAGGGCTGCCAGCATAAAAAGACATTTTTCAGACACGCTCCGGTAAATACTTTTTTATAGGTAAAATCAGAAGACGAATAAAAACAGGGATAAAAAAGTATCCGGCTTTGCCGGATACTCCGCCTGCGGCGGATCGCTTTAGCGATATATTTCCTCTCCGCCGCAGTGCGATCCCGCCCGGAGGGCTTTTTGTGATATAGGAAATCCGGAGGAATTTCCTATATCATAAAAACAGGCAATCGCCAGAACCGGCATTTGCCGCAACTGGCGATTCCTGATCAGGTACTTATTTTAGAATCCCTCCATCCGGGGCGGACTTCCTCTGACTGTATCTTCCTTTCCCCCATCATTCCATGGACATATATTGATCCAGATATTCCTCCACAGTGTTCATATACTGTTCATACAGCTTATCGTCATTCTGAAGCCCGTGCCCCGAATGTGGCATTTCAAAATACTGATAATCCACACCATTTTCCTTCAGGGCATTTACCAGACGCACAGCAATCCTGAACGGACACACACGGTCGTGTACGCCATATGCGATCACGCTGGGTACAGAATTTTCATCAATCCACATAACTGCGGAGACTGGTTTGATCAGCTTATCATATTCCGGTGTGTCAATTATATCCGGGGCTATTTCCGTTCCCCGTATTACGCTGAACAATTCAGCCGCCGCTTTTTTGCTTTCCACAGTGTCCTGGTCAGGTCCATATATGTCCCAGTCAGCCCTGTTAAAGCCTGATGGACCCACTGCTTCAAACATCATCTTCACCGGAACGGGTGCGTCCTTTGCGTCTCTGTAAGCGTAGAGCATGGCAAGTGTACCGCCTGCTGAACCGCCCGCTATTGCCATTCTGTTTATGTGGTATCCCATTTTTCCGGCTTCTTCCACAACTTTTGGCATGGCCTCTTTGATTTCCATTGACTGTGAATACACGCTTTTGTTGTTTTCGTCAGTTCGCAGTGTGTAGTTGATTCCTGCCGCAATATATCCTTTGGAGCACAGCCAGGAAAGTATTTCAGCATCACCAGATTTATCCCCTGATGTAAAACCGCCTGCATGAAGATATACGACCAGACCATAGCTTTCCTTTCTCCCGCCTGCGGGAACATACAGATCAAACCTGTTGGCTTCGCCGTCTCCATAAGGAATGTCTTTATAAACCTTTCCCGTTTCATCTGACATCCGGACTGAATACTTTTTAGCCCATGACGGTTTAACCACAAGTTTTGAAACCACTCCGATTCCAAAAGAAATGATAAATGTCACAATGCTGATAACTACAAATATCCCTCTGCCCTGCTCTTTATTTTTCATAAGAAATTCCCCCCGGTCATCGTTCCTCCCAGCAGAAAGTTTAAAATCCCCCGGACGGTCAGCCGCCCCAGAACAAAGGCGGTTATAATGACTGCAATCAGTATAAGTATCCTCTTTTGTGTAAGTTTCATTTCATGTACTCTCTTCTATTTTATGGATATCTGCACATTCCTTCATGAAACAAATGTCTTGCTGATATGATTGTATCAGCATAGTTTCCTGATGTCAATGAAAGGACGAAAATGAGACAAATCACAAAAATTGTATCACCGGTAAGACAAAATCCCCAGATTTTCAAAACTTTTTATCATCGTTATCTCCTGTCCGTTGTTATCTCCTGCCGCCTGCCTGAGTAACAGGATCAGCTGGTGCGCTGATGGAACCTGTACCATCCTGTCCCCGCATTTTGTATATCGCTTTGATTTCCCTCCATTTCCTGCTGTCTGTCGCCAGTAGAAGTTTCCCTTTTCTTTATTTCTTCCTCTGCCTCCGGCTCATTTTGTGTAATGGTAAATGGCGCTTCTTCCATAACATGCCCCTTTTTTGCCGTACCGCCAAAACCATACCACAAAAGACCGCTTACGGATACAACCGCTAAAAATAAAATCCCTGTGAATAAAAGATACTGGTTACGTCTGTGTTTTCTGCGTCTGTGTTTCATATCCCACTGATTCATCCTGGATGTTCCTCCCTAAGAGCGTGTTTGAAAAATGCTTTCCATGAGATGTACCCAAAGGGCCTGATATACTTTACAGTTTATGGAAAATTTATTCCGGATTCTGGAGATGTACCTAAAGGGCCTGATACAACGGGCTACATTGACCAGATCCGGGATAAATGATCCGTAAACCGGGGTGTACAGATCATGGGAATGATTTTTAGGACACGCTCTAAAGTCTTTACCTGATCCAAAAACAGATTTTGAAAAAAACAGAAAGTGTATACAATACCCAGCCCGGAAATATCCGTTAGTGTGAATAGAGATTTTTTATCCGCCTCCTTAAAAGTATCATCGTTTACATTCATCCTTCTTCCGGGACGCTCCCATTTTTGCTTTATAAAGCGCTCTTCCTGTCAGCATCGCAAAATAAAACAGCATGGCGGTCAGAATGATAATGCAAAAATCCCGTTGTGATGAATACGATGTAAAACGAATCCCCTTTGTGCAAAGGTGAGCCGCAATATAGGCAGCCGGAAACAATATTATTCTGTCAGACCAGACCGTAATATCCGGCTTATCTCTTAATAACAACCGCAGAATCGCAAGTATCATAAGCGCAAAAAAGGCTGATAAGAAATATGGCAGTAAAATCACCCTTGGCAGTGTTACGATATTTTCTTCCGTATTTTTTAACCCATAAACCAGCACATCTTCCGAACCATTGTTCTGGGCATAGAAAATCTGAATATCAGTTTCCCCGTCAGCAGGTATAACCATATTTTGTTTTCCATGATCAGACCAATATTTATCCCAGGTTGTAGTCCAGGCATTGATACGGTAAATTTCTGTTCCAGTTTCATTGTCAGACTCTTCCATACAGCTATAACCTGTCACTTTCGGATCAAAGGTGATGATAATACTCCCATCAGAGCCATCCATAACATTGAGCAGGTTATCAGACCAGGAAAAAAATTCAGGTGATGTCAAAATGCCAAACGCAGCCGTCACTATGGCACATGCCAGAATTGCTGTAAAAAAAATAGTCTGGAGGCGTTTTCTCATTAACTCTTTTTTAATTCTTTTTAGCGGAACAATGCCGGCATCCGGGATAACGTCTGCAGATTTTCGCATATGTTCAGACTCTGCACGACACGCATCACAATGTTCCAGATGTTCCCTGACAAACTCCCGTGTCTCCATACTTACCATGTCTTCCACATAAAGCGGAAGGATATCTCTGATTAAATTACACTGATTACTCATGATTGTCCTCCATCTGCGTTAATATTTTATTTCTTGCCCTGTGATAAGTGACACAGGCCCAGTTATCTGTTTTTTGAAACAGATCCGCAATCTGTCTGAAACTTAACTCCCCGAAGACCCGCAGCATAAAAACTTCTTTATATGGTTCCGCCAGATTATGTAACAGGCGATGTATCTGCATGGCATCGGATTGCTTTAATATCTGCTCCTCACAGGTGTCTTTATTGTCCGGGAAATCAATATCATCAATATGTTCAATATGCCGCTGCTTTTTCAGACAGGAAAAATAACAGTTTTTTGCAATCTGGCAAAGCCAGACACGGACATCTGTTTCACCACGAAAATTGTTTATTGAACGCATTGCCTTAAAAAAAGTTTCGCTTGTGATTTCCTCCGCAACACTTTCGTCTTTTGACAGTTTTTTGAGGAAAAGAAACACATCATTAAAATATCTTATATAAATTTTCTCAAATTCTTCTTCAAAATCTGCCACTTTCTCACCTCCTCACTTATAAGACTTCACATCCCGATAAATCTTACAGGTTTTTTAATATTTTTTCCTGTATCATCTGTTTTAGCCGCCCCAGAAGCCGGTAATCCGGCGCTGCGCCCATCTCAACGGGACATACCGCTTTTCCGGCAGCTTCCTGTCAGCCGCAACGATTTTTTCCTGCAGGAGATTCCGTTCCGCCTCCGGTTCCGGAACTTTTTCGTTTGTATATAATATCGGAACGCCGCAAAATCTTAACAAACATTAACAAATTCCGGATTATGTACGATATAAACATAAAAGAAAGGGACTAAACAGCATGGAAAGAGAAACGACTCCCAGCCAGAGTGAATGGCTGATTATGGAAGTGTTCTGGGCAAATGATACGCCCACCATGACCGCAAAGGAAGTTATCAGAAACATGCAGGCCAGATCAGATATGTCGCCCAGAATGGTGCGGGTCCTGTTAAACCGGTTGTGGCAGAAAGGCGTTTTAAGCTATACCGTAGATGAACATGATTTAAGAGTGTATCACTATACCGTAAAAAAATCAAAAGAGGAATGCCAGAGAGAAAAAAGCCGGAAATTTGTGGAAAGCTATTTCGGAGGCAGCAGAAAGAACGCAATGGCGGCACTTTTGCAGAGTGCGACGCTATCGGAAGAACAGTTTCAGGAACTGGAAGAAATCTTAGAGAAATGCAAAGACAAGGATAATGACAAAAAATGACAGTACAACAAATCTGGAACAACGGAATAAGTTTTTTGAACCTTGCGGCTTTCTATTATATCATACAGCTTTTAAAATGTGTTCAGATTTCTTTCGTGATATTTGCATTCGTATTTCTCTTACGGAAAACCCTGCTAAAAAACAGGGTATTTCTAAAAGGTACGTTATGGTGTTTGTTCCTTCCAGTCTTATTTGCAGGAAAGATAAAGTTTTTTTATGAAAATCCGACCGGCGCAATATTGTTTTCCTGGTGGACTGAAATCTGCAAAATTCATGTATGGATAAACTGGATTTACATATGCGGTATATTTGTATATGCCGCCCGGTTATTTCATAAAAACAGAAAGCTGAAAAAACTGGTTGCAGGCATGGAACAAAAGGAAGTGGAAGGTACCTGTATCTATGTGACAAAATTGCCTGTTACACCGTCAGCCATAGGAATCATCAGACCCAAAATAGTTATGCCGGAAATTATGCTGAAACAATATGACCAGAAGGATTTACAAACAATCCTGCTTCATGAAAAAACGCATATCCAGTCAGGACATTTACTGTTTTATTTCCTGTGGGATATATTGCGGGTGATATTATGGCTCAATCCATTTCTTACCACGGGTACCAGCTATTTCCGGGAAGATATGGAACAAATCTGCGACCTCATAACAATCCGGAAAAGCCGGAGAAGCGCATATACATACGGACAGCTGTTATTAAAAAGCATGAGGATATTACAGACCGGAAGGGAAGATTTTCATATGTCTGTTACCTTTGCGGGAGATAAGGAATATCAGAATATCCGCCAGAGAATGACAGGCATTGCCCGGTATAAGCCATACAGACGGAGTGCGGTAGTCAGTACACTGGTTGTTGCGATATTGTGCGTTACAGCAACAGGCATATGGATCAAAAATATTTCTTATGGCAGAAACATTGCAAATGACGCTGTGTCCGCATATGGATATGACGGTAAAAATGTTACTTTTTATGATACCAGTGATGTACTGCGGCAAATGATTTCATATGATAACAAATTTGTTTATGTGAACAGGGAAGCATTTGAAAATTATCTGGAGGCAATAAATGGGAAAGGGGATATTTTTATTGTTTTTGGAGGTTTTTATAAACTTCCCGGCGTTGGAGGAATTGGGTGTTCCTGTTATTATGAATCCGGTTCAAAAAAGCAGGTAGTTAAAATCCCTTATGAAAATCCAGCGGGTGACTGGCGGGTAAAACTGCTTAAAATGCTATAAATATAACATGGAAACGCATTTCAAATAAATATTTTATCAGGGAGGACAAAATTATGGCAATGGAGATTAGAGGAAATCTTCCTGACTATGCGGTCAGGACGCAGAATTACAGCAGCTATGCGAAGCAGGGCATGGCAGAAAGCGGCGCCACAAATGACACGAAAAAAAAAGAAACCAAAAAAACACAGGAAACAACCGGAAACAGCAAACCCAAAAATACAACCGGGTATGCAGACGAACTGTCAAAACTTGTTCCCAGCGTAGATTTTAAGGTTGGAAATGCCTGCGCATCAGCCAAAAACGGCAAGTCACTGACTGTTAATCCCGGACTCCTGGAAAAAATGCAGAATGATCCTGAAAAAGAAAAGGATATGAAAGACATGATAAAAGGCGTTGAGTCTGTGTCTAAACTGGCAGAAAGCATGGCGAAAGCCAGTGGATGGACTATAGTGTATCAGCACAGTTATATTGATGAGAACGGAAATTATCATTGCAGAATGCAAAGCAGAAACGATGGTATGTTAAAATTGAGCGATAAGCTCCGGGAAGAAAGGAAGAAAAATTCTGAGAAACTGCTTGAAAAAACAAAAGAAAATGCAGCAGAAAAGAAACAATCATTATCTGAAACTTTAGAAGTACAGAAAGAAGTAAAAGATGATGGCGCAGATAGAAAGATAGAAATAAAATCAGCTTCTGACAAAGCGCAACAGCTTCTAAATGAAAAGCTGGCAGCTTCCAAAGACGGCATGATTTATCTGAATGATACAGATATCCGGACAATGATCGAAGCTGCCAGAGAAGATAATGCAGGCAGGGCAAATACAAAACAACAGGCGCAGGCCGGCGCAAATCTGGACTTAAGGGCTTAATGGGAAAAGCATTTCCTATTTTAAGCTCTGGGAGGAAAAGGAAATTGGAAATTAACAGTATCAGTGGTACAAATACAATGAAGACAACACCCGACAGAGTTGCAGAAACAATCTTCCTTTGATGATATGACTGCCGCAAACCAGAAAACAGGCGAAGCAGATGCGGGAGTGATTATTTCCCTTTCAACAACAAAAGAGCAGATCACAGTCATGGACAAAGTGCGGACAGACCCGCGGGGGAAATTGCGTACTGCCCGGACAGAAGATGAAAAGGCTGACCTGCGGGAAAAGATTGATAACATTACCCGGAATATAAACGACAGGATAAAAGTAACACAGGATATCATATCAGATTATCAAAAAGCGAAACAGGATCAAACGAGGGCGTAAAAATTTCTGTGTCTATGGGAATTAATTTTCTTTGATAAGAATTCGGTATGTAAGATTTCCTGTCGTTTTATGTGGCAGATCTTTTGTTGTTTTTTCTTTCCGGAAAAAGGAACCTGCATCTTCCCGGTTACGGATTGCATAAGGGTATTTCTTCCCCCATTTTTCACGAATAGCATCTGGTTCGGAAAGAGCCGCATCCTTATCCGGGGCGTTATATACTGCCTTGAAATCAGCGGAAAATCTCGCTGATTATGTGAATTGGTTTAACAATCACAGAATTCATTCTTCACCCGGCTATCTAACACCAGTTGGGTACCGGATGAAGGTGTGATTCATGTGAATCACACCTGCCCCTGTGTAGAGCTATCTATTTCCCGATAGCCCCGGCTGACACAATATCTGTAAAACCGTAAAAAGGAAAGCCTGGGGCAGCGCACAGTGGAGAAGTGTTGCTGTCCCCAGCCTTATTCCGTCGGCATCTATAGTATTGCCGCAAAACCCAGTCTTATTCCAGAGCCCACAAAAAAAGCAGTCGGGATGCTTTGTTTTTGGCGCAAAAAATATGACATTCCTGTATAGGACCATGAAGATTGGCAATACTATAATCAGAAAGATAAATCGACACCAAAATCACCCCATAATTCGACAGCATGTTGTACATATCTGAATCTTACTGGAAGGATTTTTCCTCCATAGACACAGAAAAATTTACAGCCTCTTAACAAATACCAGATTATCATTTATCAGGTAAATCAGTTTATGCTCCTCTTACCATGTTATTGTTGTTGGCCTGCACTTTTGAAACTTTAATTGTTTCATAAACCGCTTTACTTCTTTCTGATAATCCGGTAAAAAATGGTCAAAATGATCCCTGCTATATTCAGCCCACAGGCAATCAAAAAAGCATTTTGGTAAATTCCGGTTGAATTATAAACGCTGTGCATAATCTGTGGTCCAAAATATCCCGCAAGTGCAAAACCAATGAACATAATTCCATAATTTACACTGTTATTACGCGCACCGAACTGGTCTGCTGTAAAACCTGGATACACTCCCATAAAAGAACCAAAACTAACACCAACAATACAGATTCCAATATAGAATAACATTTGCTGTCCATTTGCGGAAAAATACAGGCACAGCATTCCGGCAATACATAAAATACATGCTGTCATCAACGTATTGATCCGGCCGATTTTATCTGATATGTATCCCGCCACAATTCTTCCCAGCGCATTAAAAAGGGCAAGAACTGATACCGCCGCACTCGCTGCAATGGCTGTCATCCCAATCATTCCCTGTGCCATTGCCGATGCCTGGGAAATAACCATCATGCCACTGAAAGCTCCACTTGTAAGCAGAAGCAGCATGACATAAAATACAGGCGTCGTGAGCATCTCTTTCCAGTTCAGATCTGTTGTGCCTTTTTGCGTTGCAGGCGTTTTGTAACCCGCTGGGACATAATTCCGGGGACACTGTTCCAAAAACTGTGTGCTTATAAGAATAATAACCAGAAAAACCGCTCCAACCGCTTTGAACGCAACCGTAGCATTCCAGCGATTTACAATAATCGTAACAATAGGAGGCAGAATCACGGAACTTATTCCATATACAGCAGTCGTAATGCCGCCTATCAGACCACGTTTATCCGGAAAATATTTCACACTCGTAGAGATGGTTACCCCATAGGCCATTCCAAGTCCCAGTCCGGCTATCAATCCATAGCTGACGATCAGGAATGAAACGCTGGTTGCAAAACCAGAAATCACCATGCCGCCGCCAAACATGATACCACCCAGTGTGATCACCTTTTTCGGTCCCAGCCTGTCATTGACTGCTCCGCCGGAAATCATCGTAACAGGCCCTACTGCATTTGCAATTGTATATACAATCGCAAGATCACCAGATGTTACATTCTGTCCAAGGGCATTGCTAAAATGTTCTGCCATGGAAGAAGCAAATACACTCCATGCATAAATTGAACCTAAACACAAATTGATCAGACATGCTGCCGCTAGTATGATCCATCTTTTCTTATCTAAATTCATAACCTTTTCCCGCTTTCTCTTAAATATCCAAAGCAGCATGGTAGCCCCAATAGACGGCATTTGTAATCGTTGATACTTTTGCCGCATCACCAATCACTCTTACAAAAGGCGCTGCATCCTGTAATTCTATAACCGTATCTGTACGTGAACGCTGTCCCAGGGCACAAATTACTGATTTTCCAGGAACAAGCTGTTTGCTGCCATTCTTGTCTTCACAAAGAATTCCCTCCGCTGTTACTTCCAGGCCCTTGTATCCGGTATAAACAGTTGCGTATTTCTCTATTTCTTTTAAAAGAAGCGGACGATGGCGTACATTTGCATCTGGAGCAAGTTCATCACGCATTTCTACCAGGCAGACTTTTTTACCTTCCATGCCAAGATGTATTGCACATTCACACCCGGCAAGACCGCCGCCAAATACGACTACTTCGTCACTGACCTTTTCTTTTTCCAGATAATAGTTATTGACGATTACTACATTGTTCCCATTCAAACCAGGAATCGGTGGAACCAGCGGCATGGAACCAACGGCTATGATCAATGCATCCACATCTTCTTTTTCTGCGTATTCTTTCGTAACCTCTGTGTTCAGACGGATTTCTACACCCGCTTTTTCTGCTAAGAGCTTGTATGTACCAGCCAGTTCATACATTTCGTGTTTAAAAGGAAGAGCCTGTTCACTTTTTAATATACCGCCCACATCTGATTCTTTTTCGCACAGAATAACCTGATGCCCCTTTCGGGCTGCTGTATATGCCGCATACAATCCGCCCGGGCCGCCGCCGGCAACAAGCACTTTTTTCTTCTCCGGAGCCGGGATCACGTCCCAGCCTTCCATTTCACGTCCGATCAATGGATTCACCGTGCATCTTCTGGTAGAGGTAGCAGCCCTTTCTGCCATACAGGTAAAGCAGCGGAGGCATTTTACAATTTCATCCTCACGGTTTTCTACAACTTTTCCTGGCAGGTATGGGTCAGCCAGAAGCGCTCTGGCCATATATACAATATCGGCTTTACCACTGGCAATGATTTCCTCCATCTGATGAGGGTCATTTAAACCTCCTAATGTAGCAACTGGTATAGATACATGCTTTTTGATCTCTGCAGCCAGATATACATTACAACCATGTTCTTTAAACATGGAAGGATGCGTATCTCCAAATCCTTTCTGATATGTGCCGGCAGATACGTGAAGCAGATCGATATAAGGCTCTATCTGTTGTGCAATCCGACATCCCTCCGCAAGGTCATAACCCCCTTCGAACAGCTCGGAACCACTCAGACGGAATTCGATTGGAAATCCAGGCCCAACGGCCTTCCTTACCGATTTCAGTACTTCTATTGCCAGACGGCAGCGGTTTTCAAGACTTCCGCCATACTCATCCGTCCGCTTATTAAAATACGGAGAAAAGAACTGATTCAGCAGCCAGCCGTGGCCGCCATGTACCATGATCATTTCAAAGCCAGCCCGTTTCGCCAGGCCTGCTACTGTACCATAGGATTCTACAATTTCAGCAATCATTTCTTTTGTGAGCGCCTTTACTTCTATGCCATCCGGCCGGATAATATTACTGGCGCCCCACTGGTTCATGGCTTTCTGTTTTGTCTTATCTGTCATATAAGTTCCTGCATACATGCCAGAATGCGATAATTCCAAGCTTGGCATAGCTCCATGGCGGCGTATTGCATCCGCTGTATAGGTTGCTGCAGCAAGAGAATTTAACACTGCTGTATCCAGGTGGTACGCATGCGAGCCGTCTGTCTCTGGATGTACCATACATTCACTGACAGTAACAGCAGCCGCGCCGCCTTTTCCTCTTAATTCATAAAACGCAGTTGATTTTGGTCCGATGCAGCCGTCATTTGTGATATCTGTGCCACCCATCGGCGCAGAAAACATACGATTTCGAAATGTCACTCTTCCGATCGTAATAGGCTTTTTATCCGAGAAATAGGATAACAGGCCCGCGACCAGACTGGCGTCAGGGCGCTGTAAGGCTATCAGGAGCGTGTTGTTGACACTGTAATTATGGAATTTAGACATGGTGGAGAGGTAGTTTTTGTACTTCCCGGGTAGTGTAAAATAGTTTGTGTCTTTGGAAAAAAATACCTCTTTTTTGGTAAGAA
>CANRTU010000003.1 GCA_947642745.1 uncultured Eubacterium sp. | reverse complement strand
CGGTGGCTCGTTCTTTGATGAATGACCCATTGGTTATTTTGGCAGATGAACCCACAGGTAGTGTAACATTAGTACAACACTACCCGAAAGAAATACCCGTGATATTGTTTTCACTGTCAATCCTGATTTCTTTTATTGCGGACCGCCAGAGTGTGCGCTTTTCTTCACGGGTTAGCGTTTCATAAATTTGTTTGAAGTCATTTTGCAGAAGGGCTTCCACTGCGGAAAAGTCCGGGGGCTTTTCTTCCACGGGTTCCGGCAGTTGGCTCAATGCCGCCTGATACATTTGATAATCTTTTTTATAGTCTTCAATGTCTATGAGGTCATTCACATATAATTCCTTTAACTTCTTTAGCTTGCGCTTTATTACGGCTTTATCAGTGCCGGACATGGCACGCTTTTTCTTTTTTGCGGCTTTCACTTCCCAGTCCAGCTTACAGCGTTCCAATTCTTCCGCAAGGTGGGTGAAAAGCCATTCTTCAACAACTTCTTCCCTGATTTCCTTTTTGTGGTTGCACCTGCCACGCTGAAAGTGCTGGTTGCAGCGATAATAGTAATAGCCGCCGTGTATCACCATACGCCCGGCAAGGTTATGGCTGCATTCAGCACATTTCAAAATTGATGTAAAAATATACACCCTGCCGGACGGGGAAGACCGGGCATTTTTATTTGTCAATTCCTGAACATGGTCAAATTGTTCATTGCTGATGATGGGCGGGCAGAAATTGTCGTTGTACCTGCCGCCCCGGTCATATACGCCAGTATACAGCTTTTCATGAAGCATACGCCGGAAAGTAGCGTCACACCAGTTCACGCCGTATCTTTCCCGGATATATTTTATTGTCCCACGCTGGCTGACGGTGCTTTCATAATGGCTGAAAGCGTCTTGTACAATGTCGGCTTGTTCCTGAATGATTTCCAGCCGCTTTTCAGCATTGACACGATACCCGAATGGGCATTTGCCGGAAACAACTGTGCCGTGGGCTATTTTGCTGTCAAAAACTACGTCTATTCTTTCCCCGTCAATATCGGCTTCATTCTGCGCTATGGATAATTTGACATTGATATATAACCGCCCGTTTGCGGTAGATGTGTTGTATTCTTCATCACTTGTGACCCAGTTGCAGTTGTGCGCTTCCAGTATTTCCATGACTTTGTAATAGTCGGCAACGGAACGAAACCAGCGGTCAAGGCGGCAGAATAAAAGCACGTCAACTTCATCACGCTTTACGGCTTCAATCATTCTTTGAAATTCAGCCCGCTTGTGCATATTCTTCCTTGCGGTTTTCGCAGCATCAATATATACGCCTACGATTACCCAGCCAAGTTCCTTTGCGTATGTTTCAAGGCGTTCTTGCTGCGCTTCCAGCGAAAGCCCTTTTATCTTTTGTTCTTCACCTGATACCCTGATGTAAAGGGCGGCACGCACAAGAGCGTCTGCGCCCGGTTGTTTTTTTCGCATAAAAATCACCTGCATTTCCTTTGATTTCCCGCTTGCAGGTGCTATAATACAAATGCAGGCGGTATGTTGTATCTGGTATGATGTAAAGTTTGCGAAGCGGCGGCGGTGTTCCCAGCACTGCTGCCGTATTTTATTGCAATTTATCTGTCTTACATTTTCCTGATTCTGTCTTGCAAAATCTTTGACATAGATACATTTACATGAATTAGTTTTTAATCTTTTCAATATCGCCGTTATCAAAATATATCATATATTGTTCAAGAACCATACCACCGCCGATAGATTTAGCACTGAATTGTTCTTTGTCTACATATTCAGTAACCGTGACATTAAGAATATCAAGAACACAAGTGATACATGTAGTAGTCATTGTAGAAAAATTTACAATGTAATGCACTTCCTTATCATTTTTGAAACAATTTTTGTAATAAGATAAAGCGTATTCTTGCGGAATAAAGGAGGTATCTGCAATTTCTACTTTGCGGAAATTACCAGTAACATCTTCACGCATATCTTGTGGCTTAAAGTTGTCGTCAAGGTCTGAAATATCTTTATCGCTTTTGCCAATAGATTTTTTTCTTGGTTTTTTGGTTGGTTTAGGCTTTTTGGTTGGCTTTGGCGTAGCGGTAGGCTCTTCGGTAGTCTCTATGGTAGGTTCTTCCGTAGGAGAAACGGAAGAAGTGGTATCGTTTTGTTTGCTAGAATCATTATTTGTTGAAGTAGCAGAACCGCAAGCGGTAAGCGATAAAGCAAGTGATAAAGTTAAAACAAGAAATTTCTTTTTCATAATAATCTCCATTTCGTTTTGTAAAGATTGGCTATTATTATACATAGCCAATCTTTTGTTATTGGTTTGATGCTTTGTAAGTTTTACTTTCAGATTCCGTGGTGTCTGCGGAGGTACTCAAAACAGATTGTGCCGTTTTTTGTACATGATTGGAGCGACTTTTTATATATGCTGCTTCCGCTTCTTCCACGGTCATGGTTGGTTCCGCAGGTTCGTCACGGACAGCGGCTAACCGTTCTTTGAAGTGTTTCACAAGCATTTTCCTAATATCCGGGTCAAGTTCAAAGTATGCTTTCATAGCTTCAAGTTCCAATTCAGTACCACCATGTTGCTTGACAAATTCATCAAGGCTGAAAGTAGGTTCTTGTATGTACATGGGTTCCGTGCCGTCACGCAGCCAGTCTTCACTGACATTAAAAGCCATGCAAAGTGATTTTACCGTACTATCAGGAACATTGTTGCCGGGTTGTTCGGACCAGCTTACAGAACGCTGGGAAACACCTATTTTCGTGGCAAAATCTTTTTGCGAAAGACTATGTTTTTTTCGCAGTTCTTTTATTCGCTCATTTAGCGAAGCCATTTTTACACCCCCTTTCATTGCGGTATATTCACATAATACCAATGGTTGCTAAAAAAGTCAACATGATTTCTAAAAAAGCTATTGACAAATATACATGATTGCTATAATATAAACACAAGCAATACATGGTTGCTAACTTGATACCAATAATTGCTATCAGGAGATAAAAGGGAGGTGAAAAGGTGGAAGTAACAAAACAGGTGTGGCGGTCGGAAGTACAGACCATAGACTTTGAAAAAGTTCTTGCAGTAATGGAGGGATTGTCAAGGGGATTTATTCCCGGAGGTAAAAAAAGAAAATTCATGCTTGATTACGACAGCGAAAAACGGGCTGTGAATTTTACATTTTTCAAAGTCAATGGGAAAGCGGAAGACGAAAGCCAGCTTGAAACAATGGAAATGATAAAATTCAGCGGCTGGGTAAAGTCTTTTGATGATTTGAAAGGTACAGGGTTAGAACAGACAATAGCTTTTTCAGTACAGAGGAAGTCAATAGAAAAAATGCTGAAAAGTGTGCCGTGTTTGGCTGAAAAGATACGGCTGGAAAAGAAAGTGCGGGTCATAGCAGATTATGACCCGCAGCAGAAAGAAGTTGTATTCAGACATTATGAAGTAAAAGAGGAATTAGTCTGAAATACGTGTGCATTGACAGCCTTTGGGGAAGACGGGAGAGCTTTCAAAGTCTTCCGGGGAAGTCCAGACAATTTGCGCAGCTTCCGTTTTCCCTTTGTTGATTACACGGAAAGCCATTTCAGAATAGTCATTCATTAGCTGAAAGGCTTCATCACGCTTGTTTTCGTCAAGGCTTGTGAGGTCAACAAGAAAAGTAGCCATAAGATACACCTCCTTTGCTATGTGTTTCAGCCGTGCAGGGCTGATGAAACAATTATAGCAGAGGGGAAGATGTTATTGAACTGGACTTGGAAGAACTGGAAAACCTGCAAGTGTCGGAAGCAGAGCTTGTAAAAGGGAGGTGAGGGAGTTGGGAAAGCAGTTGTGGCATGACGGAATGTGCAGGGAAGCAGTTCTGGAGCATTACGGATATGAAGATACAAAGGAACCGCATGTTGCTATGGGATTTTGGACAAAAGACAGTGTGCCGGAGCGCATAAAGAATCTGTCTGACGGGATATTGAGCGCAATAGACCTAAAAAAGAAAGTCCAAGTCATATTTGAGTATGACCCAGACTTTCCGAGAGCGTTTTTGAGAATTAAAGGGACTAAAGATGTCAACGCGCAATAAGCGTACACGGACAGCCTTTAGGGAAGGCAGGAGAGCTTTCAAAGTCTTCCGGGGAATCCCAGTTCACAATGACGGCTTCAAGACTGTGTTTGACAATTACACGTTCAATAAAAAATGAGTAGTCACGAAGCAAGTCGCAGATTTCTTCTCTTTTATTGATATCAATGCCGGATAAGTCAACACAGTATCTTGCCATAAGATACACCCCCTTTGCTATATGTTTCAACCGTGCAGGGCTGATGAAACAATTATACCAAAGGGAAAAGACGCTGAAAAGCGGAACCGTAAGCCGGACGGCGGCAGCAGGTGTGAAGACCTGCAAGGCGGGTTCAATTCCCGCCCGGTTCAATAGGGGAAGCCAGACCCAAAAAATAAGGCACTGTCAAGCGGGCAGCGGACACGCCAGCTATAAAGCGTGCAGTCGGTCAACAGGTTTTTCAGGCAGTCGGCTTTTTAATGCGAAAAGCGGAAGCAGCAGTGCGGAAAGGAAAGAAAAGGATATGGGGACATTCATGCAGGCATTTGAACGGGCAGCGGTGAAGTATGCGGAATATGTGGAAGCAAAGCTGATGTTTTCAGCAAGCATACAGGAAATAAAGCCGGGGCAGGAAGTTTTTTTCAGGGAGCCGGAAAAAGAAGCTGAACAGCTAATGCGTGAAATGCAGACATTAAACCAGATAGCGCAAACGCTGAAAGAGAAGCTGGGGGAAGATGTAATTGAACTGGACACGGCAGAACTGGAAAATTTGCAGGTGACAGAAGCGGAAATTGAAGGATTCAACAAGAAAACAGTCTGCTTTATGGAAAGAAACGAAGAAACCGGGGCAGTGGAGATAATGCCGGGGAACGGCGGGAAAATCATTCTGAATGACACCGGGCAAATAAAAGCGTTCTTGCAGATTGTAGGAAGCTATCTGAAAGGGGGTACGGAAGATGGCAGAGGATAAGAGAATGGAAATCATGCTTGCACAGACCAGCAGGGAAGAAACAGAAGAAGTGCTGGACTTCATGCAAACGCTGAACCCGTATGAACAAAGGGAGTTTATGGGGTTCGTCCGGGGTGCAAAGCTGGTAAAGGCGTTTCAGGAAGCAAAGCAGGAAGCGGCAGCAGTATAGAACGTCCCGCCTTGTGCGGGGCGGCACTGCCGGAACGGAGGTGGACACATGGGAGCAGAGAAAGAAAAGGTGCAGCCCGTCATAACAGGCACGTTCCCGGCGCAGCGGTTTTTTGATACGCTGGCGGCGATTCTGTCACGCCGGGAGAATGTGACAATTACAGTCACGGTGAAGCAGATAGAAGAACAGCAGCGGAAAGCCGCTGTTTAATATATAAAATTCATACCAGATACAGGAGGTAAACAAAGTGAATGATTTTATCAAAAAGAAAGCAGTAATTGTGAAAGATGAACACGGCTTGCCTAATTACATGACTATGTTTTATTTAGAGCCGTTGTTAAGCACAGGACAGGGGGCGGGGTTCAAAACGCCGGAAATGTTTATTGTGAACGGGAAAGCCGTGTGTGCGGTTCTTATATCCCAGTATACAAATGCAATGATTAAAGACATACCCGCTTCCCTGCCGTACCAGCAGCCAGCGGAAAGTGTAAGCTGCATAAATGCCGCCAAACTGTGCCGGGAAAAGGGAAAAGGCTGGCATTTAATGACAAATGCAGAGTGGGTATATTTGATTGAGGAAGCAAACAGGCTGGGGCATAAAATAAGCGGTAACACAAACTATGGGAAGAACGCTGAAGACCCGGAGGAAAAAGGCTGGTGCTATGATGGATATACCTGCTTGACAGGGCTTGACCCGCTGGCGTGGAGCCATGACGGGACAAAAGATGGCGTTTTCGGATTGTGCGGCAATTTTTGGGAATGGACGGCAGGACTGCGCCTGCATAGGGGTGTAATTGAGTACATAAAGGACAATGACGCAGCGGCGGCAGATTATGACGAATATAGCACAGAATGGGTTCCAGCAGCAGTAGACGGCAGGGAGATATTTCTTGACGCACAATGCGGAAAAGTAGTGCTGACTGATGGACAAATTGCGGGCGCATTTAATGGCGGTCATATGAAAGATTTACAGCTTGCCGGGAGCCTGAAAGAAGTGCCGGAAATTATATACAAACTGGGAATATTGCCCCGTGACTGGAAAACAGAAAAAGCCGGGATATGGGTTGACAGTGCGCTTGAAGAAGCCGTGCTTGTCCGGGGTTCGAGTTTCGGCGACACTTCCAACGGTGGCGTTGCGGCGTTGCACTTGTTCATCCCCCGTTCTATCAGCAGCAACCTTGTGGCGTTCCGTTCCGCTTTATATCTGGAAGACTGGAAACTGGTAACTGAAATACTGGCGGGTGCGTGAGAACGCACCAGACGGACAGAGAACGGCGAAAAAGGCGCAGGGCATAAAAAGTACGGGCAGGCAGGAAAAAGCCAGTAAAAAGCAAAATAAAAAGCCTTTGTGATGTGCCGCAAACACAAAACAAAGGCTTTTTAATGTCAACATACGTAAGTCATTAACCAATGTCTATTATACCATGTTGACAGCGGAAGCGCAAGCAAAAACAGCAGGTTTTACACTGCTTTCCGGGCTTGTATGGGGTAATAACATTCCTACGATAATATATAATTATACTTACGTAAGTAATAGTATGTATTTATACTTACGTAATACTGTATAATATATATACTTACGTAATACATGGATAATAATAGACAGGGTAGGAGGATCCCCCTTTGTACCCAGTACCCCTTTACGCTTCAAAACGGTATAAGACGGAAAAGGAGCAGGCAGGGTGTTTGAAAGAGAGAAAAAGACAGATTGTGGTAATTACAGAGAGGTGGACATAATACCACGGACAGACAATGCAGAAAAAGCAGTGAGGGGCAAGAGGGGGAAAAAGAAGAAAGTAACAGAGCCAAAGCAAAAAGACCTGAATGATAAAAATGCAAGGCGGTATCTGGTACAGTTGGGAAATGGCAATTTTGGCGTAGGGGATTTGCACGTTACTTGTACATACAGCAATACAAGTCTTCCAGAAAGTGAGGAAGAAGCGGAAGTGATGGTGAGGAACTACCTGCGCAGGATAGCATACAGGAGGATAAAGCTGGGGTTAGAGCCTTTGAAGTATATCCTTGTAACAGAATATGGGTACAGCAAGGAAAAGGACAAAATCACAAGAGTACACCACCATATCATTATGAACGGTGGATTGTCCCGTGATGATGTAGAACTGATGTGGACAACTGACCGTATCGACTGGAAAAAGGCAGGGGCAGACCAGCAGTACAGGGCAGGCATAAAACAGATAGGGTGGGTCAATGCTGACAGACTGCAGGTGAATGATAACGGCATAGAGGGGCTATGTATGTATATCACTAAAAATCCGAATGGGAAGAAACGCTGGTCAAGCAGCAGGAATTTAGAAAGACCAGTGCAGCACCCGCCAGCAGACAGCAAGTACAGCAAAAAGCAGGTGGAGAACGCAGCAAAGTCAAATGATTTAGGCAAGGCGTTCTTTGAAAAGCAGTTCCCAGACTATGACATAAAAGATATAAAAGTGGAGTATTACGAGCAGACAGGCTGGCACATTTACATGAAGATGTGGAGGAAAAAGCCAAAGAAGCAGAAAGGAAAGCAGAATGGAAGCAGGAAAAAGCAGAAAAGCCGGAAGACGAAAACGGCGGCAGGAGGGCGCAGGAAATGACGCTGAATGACTTTGTAAAAACGGCGATAAATAGTGACCGCCTGCTGGTGATGGACAGCAACGGAAAAGAACTGTACAGGGGCTTTATAGGGTGCTTGCAGTATAAGGACATAGACGGGGAACGGGAAGTGAAGCAATGCGGCATTTCAGCAGAGATATACACCACAAAGACCATGAAAAAGGGCGTTGCCGTCTGGAAAGAGCAGGGCGAGAGGGTCCCGGAAGAAAACACAAGTCTATACAAGTATTCTGATTTGCAGATGTTGGTATTTATAAAAATCATACTGGAGGGGTGAAAGATGGGTAAAAGAATAGGGCTGATTGATGTAGACGGTCACAACTTCCAGAATATCCCGCTAATGAAAATATCTGCATGGCACAAGAAACAGGGGGACAGCGTGGAGTGGTACGAACAAATGAAACACGGTTTCCCGTTTGAACCGCTTGACCGGGTTTATATGTCAAAAGTTTTCAGCTTCACGCCAGACTTTGAATACTATGTGAACGCTGATGAAGTGATAAAGGGCGGCAGCGGGTATTGTATTGAGCTGAAAGACGGAAGGGAAGTATACAACGCTGAAAAAGATGGGCAGTTGCCGCCGGAGATAGAACACATTTACCCGGATTACAGCCTATACCCGGAACTGACAAAAGATACAGCATATGGCTTTATGAGCAGGGGGTGTCCGAGAGGTTGCAATTTCTGCCACGTAGAAGCAAAAGAGGGCAGGGCGGCAAAGAAGGTGGCTGACTTGCCGGAGTTCTGGAACGGGCAGAAGTATATAAAATTGCTGGACCCGAACCCGGTAGCTTGCAGGGAGTGGCGGGACATTTTCGGACAGTTGCAGCAGTCAGGCGCATGGGTGGACTTCACGCAAGGGCTTGACATACGGCTAATGACGCAAGAAAAAATTGCAGAGCTGATGAAAATAAAAGTTGAACAGGTGCATTTTGCATGGGGCAACTACGAAGACAAAGAAATAATAGTGCCAAAGCTGAAAGAATTTGCTGAAATAACCGAGTGGAGCAGAAAGAAAATGAGTGTGTATGTGCTGACGAATTTCAACACGACACTTGAACAGGATTTAGAGAGGGTATACACACTGCGGGACATGGGATATATGCCGTATGTGATGATATATGACAAACAGAATGTAAAGCGTGGGAACGAACTGCGCCGCCTGCAAAGGTGGGTAAATTCAAAAATAGGTTTTTACGCCTGCAAAAAGTTTGAAGATTTTAAGTGATGGAGGTGCGGAAGCATGGAAAGACAGTTGACGCTGGGGAGCTTGTTTGACGGAATTGCAGGTTTTCCGCTGGCAGCACAGCGGCAGGGAATTAAAACAATATGGACCAGCGAAATAGAACCAAATTGCGTGGAGATAGCGGCACGACACTTCCCGAAAGCAAAACAGCTTGGGGACATAACAAAACTAAACGGAGCAAACATTGACCCGGTGGACATTATAAGTTTTGGAAGCCCGTGCCAGAACTTATCAACAGCAGGAAATCAAAGAGGGCTTGACGGTGAGAAGTCGCAGCTTTTCTTTGAAGCAGTAAGAATTGTTTATGAAATGAGAGGTGCGACAAATGGGAAATATCCAAAATACATTATCTGGGAAAACGTGGCAGGGGCTTTTTCAAGCAATAAAGGGAAGGATTTCCGCAGGGTGCTTGAAGAAATCACAAAAACCTACATTCCAATGCCTGATAGCAGAAAATGGGCAGCAGCCGGAATGGTTAGAAGCTGGGGCGGAAGTACAGCTTGGAGAATGCTGGACGCTCAATACTGGGGAGTACCCAAGCGAAGAAAACGTATCTACCTTGTTCACAGTTTTGGAAATGAACGTGCCGGACAAATACTATTTGAGTGCGAAAGCGTGTTCCGGGATATTGCGCAGGGAAGAACAGAGGGGCAGGACGCTTCCTGCGGTACTGGAAGAAGCACTGCGGCAGCAGATACAACGCCAACAGTCTTCACAATCGCAGGAAACGCAATCGGCAGGAATGGCAGGAACGGCGGCAACCAGCTTGGAATAGGGCAGGACATAAGCTATACACTGACCGCAGCAGACAGACATTGCGTGGCTGTGCCGGAATATGAAGCATATAGGCTTTCTGGATATGGTGACTATAAAGAGGGCGTGGGGACATTGAGAGCCAGCGGCGGTGACTACGGGGGAGGAAGTGAAACAATGATAGTTGAAAAAAGACTGCAATTTGCGGAAGCATACAAGCACCACGGTTACAGAATGTCAAATGTTGCGAACACGCAGACAGCGGGGGCAAACAGCAGTGTAAGAGGGGACACAAGTTTTGTAATTGAAAATGATGTGGTGCGGTTTGATGATTTTGCGGAAAATGAAGATGGAAGCCACTGGGCGTATATGTGCAAAGAATGTGCTGAAAAGTATGGAATTTCAAAAAAGTATCTGGACAACGGTTGCGGTGGAGGGATTTGCAGCGTGCAGGGCTGCGAGTGTGAAGCGGATTATTACATAGACTTCCCGAAAGAACAGCAGGGACCGGCAGAGAATGAAAGCGTATGGGAGGTGGCAGCGGACATATTAAAGGGGATAAGGCGGCGCATAGTATACCGTGTGCGAAGAATGACCCCGACAGAATGTGAACGGCTTGACGGGTTCCCGGATGGGTGGACAAAGCAGGACACAAAAGGGAATGTAATTTCAGACACTAAAAGATATACGGCACTGGGAAACAGCATTGCGGTTCCTTGTGCAGAACGTGTCTTCATGGGCATACTTGCGGCAGAAAGAGAGGTACAGGAAAATGGCTGAAAAACAAGGCGTGTCCGAGTTGGACACAATTATATTATCCCTGCATGAACGCTGGTGGAAGAAAATGCTTGCAGGGGAAAAGATACTGGAAATCAGGAAGACAGCCCCCACGAAAAAGGACCGGGAATACAGGGTGCTTGTGTATGTGACCGGGGGCGGCGGTGTGTGCGGTGAATTTATCTGTACAGACTTTATGAAAATAAAAATGTTTCCTGAACTGAAAGAAACGCATACAAAGCAAAGCTGCCTGACAGAAAACCAGATAAGGGAATACGCCGGGGAAAGCAAAAAGAACTTATGGGGCTGGGCGGTTACGGAAGTAAAAGAGTATTACACGCCGCACCCGTTAGGGCTTTACGGGCTGAAAAGGCCGCCGCAGTCATGGTGCTATTACAAGGGTGATGAAGTGCCGGACATTATGACAATAAACAACCTTGCTAATATATGCGGCTATTTCTACAATGCAGAGCTGGACCCGCTTCAAGTGCCGTATACAGTGAATAACGGTTATAACTGCAAGCACCCGGAGCAAACGGAGGAATGGCACAATATAGGCTGCTGTTATCAGTGGTCATGCCCGCTTGAAAATGTTATTCCGGCAGATGAAGAAGACTGCAAAAAATACGGGCTGGACTATGAAGAAAGCGAGTTTGTACTTGTCTACCAGAAAGGGCAGTGAAATGTTTTGGTGCAAGGAAAAGAACAGATGGTGCAGTGTTTGGAGTTGCAGGCGGCAGCAGTGCGAATTTACAGGAAAGGAGGGCGGGCAGCAGATGTATAAAAACGTAAACGGAGAGTGGACAAATGACGATTACAGCAAGTCAAAGACGGTGCGGCTATATCCTGAAACGCTGGAAGTGATAGAGAGTTACAGGGGCAAAAACTTTTCTGAAAAACTGCGGAACCTTGTCAAAGATTTTGCAAGACAAAATCAGGAAAATGTAAGACAGAATGGAGGAAATGAACGTGGATAAAGAAGCGGTAAAACTTAGAGAACTGGCAAAGGCTTTCCGGGAAATGGCAGACGCAACAGACAGGGTGGCAGACATGATGGAAAACCCGGATAGCACAGAGCAGGAGCAGGAAGAAGCACTGAAAGACTATTTGTGGAAAGCAATGAAAATTCAGACTTTACAGTAAAGGGGAGGTTGGACACATGGGAAATAAGCTGGTTTATATATGCAGCCCGTACCGGGGAGAGGTAGAGAGGAACCTGCAGTATGCAAGGGAGCTGACCCGGATTGCACTGGATAATGATTTTGTGCCGATAACGCCGCACCTATACTTGACGCAGGCGGTCAATGATGAAGTGCCGGAGGAACGGAAAAAGGGAATGGCAGCAGGAAAAGAGCTTTTGAAGCACTGTAAATATATCCTGATTGGAAGCAAATACGGGCTTTCGGCGGGCATGTTGGAAGAAATAGAGATTGCGATTCAATGTGGGACAATAGAGCTTGCACCGACAAAAGCAGGATTGATTGAAATATATAACGGAGGGCAGAAACCATGACAAAAGAACAGGTAAGAAGAAAACTGAAAGCATTGAAAGCCCTTGCGGAACGTGGCGTGGGCGGCGAAAAGGAAACGGCAAAGCGGCTTTATGAGGAATTAAAGAAAAAATATGAAATGCAGGAGGAAGCGGCAGCAGAAGAAAAAGACAGCGGTTGTGCAATATCAATGTTCTACATGGGCATGATGGGCTTTAGCTTGCAGCAGGAGCTTGAAAACTGCAATGATTGTCCATACCAGAACGGGCAGGAGATATGCGAACAGTGCGGGACGTATGAGAACATCAAGGAAATATGCAGGCGCATGGAAAAAGCAAAGCAGGAAAGAGGGCGTGCAGGGTGATTGCTGACGGGTTCTACAACATGGATTGCTTTCAGGGCTTCAACCTGATAGATGATAAGTCAATAGACCTGATACTTTGCGATTTGCCGTTTGGGACAACGCAAAACGAATGGGACGTTGTTCTGCCGTTTGACAGCTTGTGGCAGCAGTACGAGCGAATTATAAAGGATAACGGCGCAATCCTGCTTTTCGGCATGGAGCCGTTTTCTTCCCGCTTGCGGTTGAGCAACGAAAAGATGTACAGATATGACTGGATATGGCAGAAGACGAACCCGAAAGGGCATTTGAACGCAAAAAGCCAGCCAATGCGGGCGCATGAGGTTATAAGCGCTTTCTACAAAAACCAGCCTACATATAACCCGCAAATGACGCACGGACACAAGAGGAAGACGGCAAAGAACGAATACACAAGGGAAAAGGACGGGGCTGGCTGCTATGGGAAAGAAAGCAGGAACACAATTTATGATTCTACCGACCGTTACCCGCTTGATGTGCAGATATTCAGCAATGGGGACCAGACAAAGAAAATTCACCCGACAGAAAAGCCAGTCCATATGCTTGAATATTTCATACTGACATACACAAATATGGGTGATTTAGTGCTTGATAATTGCGCCGGGTCCGGAAGTACCGGGAAAGCGGCACACAATACCGGGCGGCGTTTTATCGGTTTTGAAAAAGACCGGGGAATATACAAAAGGGGTTATAAAAGCTGGAAAGAGCATACAAGCCAGATAACACTATTTAGCATGATGAAAGGAGAAAAAGAGTGAAACAGGAAGAAATAATGCAGAAGTACAAGAACTATTTTTCGTACATACGAAGACCGGGGGCAAAAAGCCTGCTGGACTGGATAGAAAGAAATGGGTTCTTTTCAGCCCCGGCAAGCAAAGGACACCACGGGAGCTTTCCGGGAGGGCTTGCAGCCCATTCAATAAACGTATTCAAACGGCTTTTAAGGCTGAACAATGAGGAAGAACAGAGATTGCAGGAACCGCAGTACGATTTGGAAACCGTTGCAATATGCGGGCTTTTGCATGACTTGTGCAAGATAGACGCATACAGAAATATTCCGGTGCCAAAGGGAGCCGCAGGGCAGTACGAAGCCACACGGAGCTTTCCAGTCGGTCACGGTGAAAAGTCCGTTATCCTGATATTGCAGTACATGAAGCTGACAAAGGAAGAAATACTGGCTATACGCTGGCACATGGGGCAGTATGACTTTTACGCAAGGGGCGGCGGGTATGATTTGAATAACGCTTTTCATTAAAGCAAGCTGGCGGTCATGCTTCACCTTGCGGATATGATGGCAACGCACTTTGACGAAAGGGAGGAAACAGAAGAATGACAATAGAACAGCAAGCGGAAGAACTTACAAAAGCGTTCCTTGCTTCTTACAATTTGGCAATGGGGCAGGTAAGGAACCCGGAATTTGCGGCGCAGATAGCGGGGACGGTTATCATGGCAATAAACAGCACGCTTCCAAAACAGCAGCCGGAAGCAAGCCCGGTAATGGGGCTATTGACACAAATGATAATGGCAGCAGGGCAGGGAGAGCAGGAGCCGGAAGAAACGGGAAATAAAAAGAAAAAGTAAACAGGGGGTGAAGCAGTGAAAAGAAGCGATTTAGAAAAGCATTTAGGCAAGAAAGTTACAATCACACTGTTTGACAATGACGTTATAACAGGGGAGCTTCACAAAACCGGGGAAGAACAATTCAAAAATGACGCTAACTTATACTTGCCGCAAAAGCGGTATTTCCTGACAAGCCCGCAGTCCTGCTTGTTTAGAAGTTCGCACGTTAAGAAACTGAAAGAGAGGTAAAACGGTGATGGGATATTATAAAAGGCAGCAGTACAGGAAGCGGAGCGAAGCAACGGAGCAGGAAACAGTAATACAGTGGTGCGGCTGGCATGAGGGGAAGCACCCGGAGCTGAAATTGATTTACCATGTACCGAACGGCGGCAGCAGGAACACGATTGAAGCGGCGAACCTGAAACGGCAGGGGGTAAAAGCGGGAGTGCCTGACTTATGTCTGCCAGTGCCTAAAAACGGCTTTCACGGGCTTTATATCGAAATGAAGTACGGGAAGAACAAAACAACGGAGAAACAGGAAGAATGGCTGGAAGCACTGCGGGAGCAGGGATATTATACAGCGGTGTGCTATGGGGCAGAGGAAGCGGAAACGGTAATTGCAAGCTATCTGCAAATGGCAGGCTATCCGGCATTAGAACAGGCAGGAAAGGGGGAATAAATTATGCAGATACCAAAGGCGGCAATGAGGGCAGCAAACAACGCAATGAGGGGATATATCCAGCACAGCGGCATTGTTTCTGCCGGGGCAAAGATTATGGCAGGGCAGCAGTCAAAGCAGCAGTCAAAAGAGAAAAAAGGAAACGTGAAAAAGAAAAAGCGGGTCCGGCTGACAGAGATAAGCGGGGGAAGCGGGAAGCCCGTGCTTTTCCAGAACGTAAACGTCAATCAGGCGGCAAAGAAATTGTATGACTATGAGGAAACAGGGCTTGCACCGTATGAAGTGCGGATATTGGTAGAGAGGGAAAAGGCATTGACAGAGCAGGTGAAGAAAATGCAGGACTGGTAAAGGCAGGGTGAGGGCATGGAAGCTGAAAAGTGTGCCATATGCGGCAGGGTTATTCCAGAGGGGGCGCAGGTATGCCCGGACTGCATGAAGATAGCAGGAAAAGAACAGCAGCAGGCAGCACAGGAGTTACGGGACATAGCGGACGTGTTAAGCATAACGGCAAACACTGACAGGAACATTCAGAAATCAATGGAAGCACTGCTGCGGATTGCAAGCAGGCTGGAAAGGAAAAAGAAATGAAGACAGAGAAAGAAAAGCCGCCGTATCTGCCAAAGGTTGCATATGTGCGGCTGCATACGGCAGGGAAGACGGCAAAGGACTACCAAAAGGAGCTAAAAGGGCAGGGTTTCACTTTCAAACAGTTTGAGCATATGGCGAAATCTGATGAATACTGGGACGGGTTAGAACTATGGGTGAGTATGTGGAGCTATGACAACCACGAAAGCTGGCATTTGTGGAACTGGAAAAAAGAAGATGATAGCCGGGTTATGATGGCAATGTATGAAGCAGAACAGTTCCACCCGTATGAACGGTACATAAATGATTTTGAGGGGTTCAAGGCTGAATGGGAAACCGGAAAATATGACCCCGGCTGCACGTATACTTTCCCGCTGGCAGCAGTAGAAGTCATAGAGGTTGTGCAGGAGGAAGAAGACAACACGGACCATGAAAAAGTAAGAAAGACAGTTGCGGCGGCAAAAGAAGAAGTCTTCCTGCAACGCCGCAAGGCACGGGCAACAAAGAAGCACAGGAGAAAGAAAAGAAGATAGGAGGGCGGCAGGAATGGGAAAGAAGCATTGCCGGAACAAACAGGAGGTATTGCAGAGGGTACGGCAGAAGAAACAGCAGGAAGCCGGAAAGCCGAAGACAATTCTGCAAAGCAGGTTACAGACAATAAACCAGCTTAGACCAGCAATGGAAAAGGCAAGAAAGAAAATGAGGGAGGAAAAGAAAAATGCAGGTATCGGCATTTAGCGCAAAGTGTCCGTATGAGATAGGGGACAAAATACAGGTGATAAAGGAAGTGAACGCAGGAGGTAGAAAACAGTATATGACGGAGCCTGCAACGATAACGGACATTGCCTGCACACATTACCTGAAAAACGGGGAAGTTCTTTTCACATATGAGCTTGACGGGTCAGGCACATACATTCCATTTGTGACAGCGCAGGAAGCTGGGCTGTCACGGTAAAAGTACAACACTTACGTAAGTATATACATATTGCACAAATATACTTACGTAAGTTTGCACAATATGACTATTGCTATTATACCTACGTAAGTATATAATAAATACATAATCAATCAGGAAAGCGGAGGTATAAAACATGAGGACATTTGAAGTAGGAAAAAGATACGGAGAACACGCAGTTGTATTTGAAATCGTAAAGAGGACGGCGAAGACAATCACATATGCAGCAATCCACCATTCAGGAAGATATAACGAAAGCCGGAGAGAAGAAAAGAAAGCGAAAATACATAACTGGGACGGCAGGGAAGTATTTTTTGCAGGAAGTGAAACGGTAGAAGCGTAAAAGAGCCGGGAGACGCAAGGGGCAGCAGGTGAAGACCTGCAAGGCGGGTTCAATTCCCGCCCGGCGCATTGCTGGGAAATAAAAAATCATACCAGATACAAGGAGGAATGACACATGAAGACTATTTCTATTATCAACTTAAAAGGCGGCGTTGCAAAGACAATTTCAAGCGTAAATGTAGCGCACATTCTGGCAGCAGTACACGGGTATAAAGTTCTGCTGGTTGACAATGACAAGCAGGGGAACGCTTCAAAGATTATGAACCGACACGGATATGAAGCGGCAGGGGTGGCAGAGGTAATGACGGACAGGGCTATTGACATGGCGGCAGTCATTCAGCACACGGACTATGAGGGTTTAGACATTATCACAGCAAACATGAACCTGCTGACTGCAAATTTGACCGTCATGCTTGACCAGTCAAGACCACAGCAGACACGTTTCAGAAAAGCATTGCAGCAGGTAGCGGGGCAGTATGATTATTGTATCATTGACAATGCGCCAGATATAAACATAAGCACAATAAATGCCCTTGTTGCGTCTGATGATGTACTTGTGCCGATTACTATTGATGATTTTTCACTTGACGGGCTTGCAGAGCTGAAAGAACAGATTGACAACACACGGGAAGACTTGAACCCGGCATTGTGCTTCCGGGGCTGCTTTATCACACAGTATGACAGGACAAATGAAGCAGACCAGCAGGGGGAAGAATATCTGAAAACATTGAATGAGTACCCGGTGTTTGATACGCATATCAGGCGCACAGCAAAAATGAAGCCTTGCACATTTGAAAGAAAGCCTATTCTTGTATATTCCAGCCGTTGCGGTGCGGCACAGGACTATAAGGCATTTGTAAAAGAATATCTGGAAAAGACGGCGGCAGCAGTGCAGGAAATGTGACCGAATTGGACACGAAAAGGAGGAAAAAGGCATGGCAAAATCAAAGTTTAATCTTACAGGGCTATTGAACCAGCGTTCTATGGAACTGGCACAGGAGCAGGCAGGGGCGGCAGAGGAAACAAAGGAAGCCGGACGGCAGGAGGGGGCGGCAGGAAGCCGGGAAAATGAAATTGTGATGGTGGACGTTGAAGACCTTGTGCCGTCAAAAGATAATTTCTATCACGTAGACGGCGATTTGAAGCGTTCTATTGAGCTTGTAGGGGTATTGCAGCCGCTACTTGTAAACAAGCCGGAAAACGGCAAATACAAAGTCATGGCGGGGCATAGAAGACGGCTGGCGGTAATGGAGCTGGTAAAAGAGGGCAAAGAAAAGTTCCGCTTCCTGCCGTGCGTGTACAAAAAAGAAGATGTTATGGACCGTCTGGCAATCATTATGGCAAACAGGTTCCGGGAAAAAACGGACTGGGAGAAAATGACGGAAGCGGTAGAAGCGGAAGAACTGGCAAAGGAACTGAAAAAGGAATACAGCATAGAGGGCAGGACCCGTGAAATACTTTCAGAAATCACAGGAGTGGCAGAAGCGCAACTGGGACGATATAAAGCGATATATAACAATCTGCTACCGGAACTGATGGAAGAATTTAAGAATAGCAAAATAGTTGTATCGGTTGCGGTGGAGCTTTCAGGCATGGAAGAAGATATGCAGAGGAAAGCGGCTGACATTCTGCAAAACGGCGGCACAATTTCCCTGCCGGACGTAAAGGAAATGAAAAGGCAGGCAGAAGAAGAAAGCGGCATACCCGGACAGATGGAGCTTGACACGGGAAACGGGAAGCAGGACGCACCAGAAGCCGCAGGAGAGGGCGAAAACGGAGCAGAGGAAGAAATACACGGGGAAGCGGAAGAAAACGCCACAGAGGGCGCAGGAGAGCCGCAGGAAGAATATATTGACCCGCAGCCGGACACGGTAACTTCTCTTTGCTATTCATGCAACAATTATGAAACGTGCCACGAAAAGAAAAGCACGGTCACTTCCTGCAATGTCTATGTGAACCGTGCGGAAGCGCAGAAGACAGATGAACAGCGGTACAATGAAGAACAGGCAGAAATTGACAGGCAGACACGGGAGAAGTTAAGAGAACGGCGGCAGGAAGAAAAAATGTCACAGCTTCCGAGTGATGGGGAAGCAAAAAAGCATGAAATCATAACGGCGGCTGGGAAGTGCGCTGAAATTGAAAGCGGAAAACTGACTTTTCTTTTACTGAAAAAGGACGGCTTCAAAGAGGGGGAAGAAATCTGGCTTGTAGAGCATGAAAACGGAAGCGCAACGGGCAGAAAGATTTGTGTAACAGTGAAATATATCTGGCAGGACTGGACCGGGCTTGATGATGGTTATTGCATTATAGGCTTTAAGGTAACAGGAGTATTGACAGGAGCAGCAGAAGAAGCGGCAGGAGGGGCAGAACAGCCAGTGCTAATGCCGGGAGCATAGGAGGGAACAAAAGAAAATGGGAATAATTGAAGACTTGCTGGAAGCAAAGAGGAAAGCGGAAAGAAACGGCGTGCAGTGTGCAAAGTTCCTTGTATCACAGAATACATACAATGCACTTTGCAGGCGGGGCGCAGACAAGTCAATGCTGATAGTATCAGGGCTGGTCAAAGACGGGGACTGCGTAATGGTAAAGGATAAGCCGGGAGAAAAAAGCCCGGTTATTCTTCCAGAAAAGGCAGCGGGGCAAAGGAGCTGGGAGCCGATAGAGAAAAGGAAAGCGAGCAGGGCAACAAAGAAAAAGCGGAAATACAAAAAGCGGAAAAAGTAAAGAAGTAAAGGGGCAACGCCTGAAAAGGTGCTTGCCCTTGCGGTGCGTAATAAGGAAAGGCGGCAGCGGTGCAAAGACAGCCGGAAAGACGGCGCAAAAAGTGTTTAGGAGGTAAAAGGAATGGCAGAAGTAGCGGAAGCAATGGACAAAGCAAAGGTTATCAGGCTTTTAGAGTTCTTCCCGGACATTGACGAAGAAATCAGGGCGAAAAGAAACGCAATAGCAGATTTAGACCAGTATTACAATACGGTATCTGGAATACAGTATGACGGTATGCCAAAAGGGAACTACCACGCAGGGAGCCAGACAGAAAGCAGGGCAATGAATATCCCGGACTACGTAAGCAAAGAAATCAAGATGTACCAAAGGGAAATAGAAGCCTTGCAGAAAGTGAAAATTGAAATCATAAAAGAAGTGTCAAGGCTGAATTTGAAGCATAAAAAAATCATTTTTGGTTTTTACTTTGACAGCATGAAGTGGGAGCAGGTGGCAGAGCGCACAAATTACAGTGACAGACAGTGTAAAAATATCCGTGATGAAGCACTGGGAAAACTGCTGGTGAGCTTCCAGAAAAACAAGGTGCTGACAGATTACGAAATAGGGGAATAAAACATTGCACGGAAATTCCCGTTACTGCCTGCTATAATAGACAGAAAGAAGACACTTTTTGACAAGCCGCATGGCGGCAGAATGACTTTGTTTCTGCAATTTGCAAAGTCTATATTTTTTATCACTTCCGAAAAAACGGAAAACTGGGATTTTGAAAACAAACGAAATGAGGTGAGGGCATGGGACGGAAAAGGAACCCGGAACGGGACCAGAGCCTGCGGCGGTACATTGAAAGCGGCGGCAAAATGACACTTGACGAACTGGCGGCGGCAGCAGGTGTCCCAAAGGCACGCATAAGCAAGTGGAAATCAGAAGACAAGTGGGAAGAAAAGCTGAAAGAAGCCACTAAAAAAAGGGGTGGGCAGCCGGGAAATAAAAACGCCGGGGGGAGGACACCAGCAAAGGACGGAAATAAAAATGCGGTCACGCATGGCGCATACGCAAAAGCGGGCATTGAAGACATTGCGCCGGAGGAAGTAGAGAAGATAAAACAGGCGTTACAGGGGGATAATATACAGCGTATGCAGGACGAATTACAAAGCCTGCTAATACGCAAGTCATATCTGGAGGGGCTGCTAAAACAGTACACGGACCCGGAAGCAGAGGGGCAATATTACGTTGATAAAATAGTGCATATGGTAGTACCAAAAGGAATTGAGGAACAACAGCAGGAGCAGGAAACAGGCATTGAAACAGGGCTGGCACAAGACCCGGAAGCAGGAGCAGCAGGCGGCAGCAGTGAGAAGCTAAAGACTGCAATGAAATCTATCATAAAAGCAAGCGCATTTGACAGGGCAATGAAAGTGGAAGCTGAACTGAACCGCCTGCATGGGCGCATTATAAAACAGCTTGACAGCATGAAGTCATACGAGATGGAACAACAAAGACTGCAACTGGAAGAACGCAAATACAACCTTGCAAGGCAGAAGCTAACAGGCGAGATTGACATAGATGATGAAACGGAAGAAATCATTGACGAACCGACAGCCGAAAGCGGCTGCGAGTAGGTTCTTTCAGCGTTTCAGCAGGGGTGCGGGTACGGTGACGCCCAAAGCCTGCCTAGATAATAATTAAAAAAATCGCTTTCCGCTTCCGGGGCGAAAATATGAAAGGGGGTGTATTTTTTGAAAATGTATACAGCGGCAGCAGTGGCACGGCGGCTGGATATGACGGAACGCAATGTGCGCCTGCTACGTGACAAAGGAGTGCTGACCGAATACAAGCCGGGGCTTTATGACTTGCAGACAGCCACAGTGCAGTACATAAATTTCCTGCGGCAGAAAAACCCGGAAGCGGAAGACAAGGTGGACTATAACACGGAACGGGCAAAGCTGGTGCGGGCAAAAAGGGAGAGTGAAGAACTGGAACTGCAGGTGCGAAAGAATGAGCTTCACACGACAGAAGACATTGAAAAGGCGTTGACAGATGTGCTTGTGAACTTCCGCACAAAGTTGATGGCGATACCCGCAAAATTAAGCCCGATTATGGCAAAGAAGAAAGACCAGACGGAAATATTCAAGCTAATGAAAACGGCGATTGATGAAACGCTGGAGGAATTAGCGGACTTTGACAAGATATGTAAGGAAGACAAGAAAAATGAGGGATAACACAAGGAAACTTTTCAGGAAGATATTTGAAGTATTGAAGCCGCCGCCAGATTTGAAACTATCTGAATGGGCTGACGAATTTAGACGGCTGGCAGCAGGGACAACGGCAGAGCCGGGCAGGTGGAAGACTGCAAAAGCCCCGTACCAGAAAGAAATAATGGACGCAATCACGGACATATCAATAAAAAAAGTCGTGATTATGTCTGCCGCACAGGTTGGGAAAACGGACGCAATGGTGCTGAACCCGATAGGATATTATATACATTATGACCCGTCCCCGATTATGGTAATACAGCCGACAATAGACATGGCTGAAAAGTTCTCAAAAGAAAAGTTGTCCCCTATGCTACGGGAAACCCCGGTACTTGCGGAGCGTGTAAACGATAAGAGCAGGAGCAGCGGAAACACGATACTGCAAAAAATCTTTCCGGGCGGTTTTGTTACGATTGCGGGAGCGAACAGCCCGACAGGACTGCGCAGCCACACAGTAAGGATATTGCTGGCTGATGAAATAGACGGCTATCCGGCAAGCGCAGGGAATGAGGGGGACCCGCTGCTACTTGCGACAAAAAGACAGACAACGTACTGGAACAAAAAGCAGGTAGACATTTCAACGCCGACAATCAAAGGGGCTTCCCGGATTGAAATTGAATATGAAAACAGCAGCCGGGGAGAGTGGAACACGCCTTGCCCGTGTTGCGGTGAATTACAGCCGCTTGTATGGGGCAATGTCGTGTATGATAAAAAAGACTTGTCTGAAATACAGTATGTATGTGAAAAGTGCGGCGTAATATCGAGTGAAGCAGAATGGAAAGAAAGATTTATTGACGGCTGCTTTATTCATGCGGACCCGGAAAACCCGGTCAAGGGCTTTCACCTGAACACGCTTGCTTCAACGCTGACCACATGGCGGGAGGTTGTAGAAAAATTCATACTTGCGAATGAGGAAGTCAAAAAAGGAAATGTGGAGCTGATGAAAGTATGGACTAATACAGAAATGGGGCAGACGTGGGAGGAAGACGGGGAAACCATAGAAGATGACGTGTTACTGGAACGCCGGGAAATATATGATTGTGAAGTGCCGGAAGATGTAATGTACATAACGGCAGGAGTGGACACGCAAGACGATAGATTTGAAATTGATGTTGTGGGCTGGGGTCCAGAGTATGAAAGCTGGGGAATAAAGTATGCCGTGCTATACGGGGACAACAGCAGTATTGAAAATCAGGTGTGGAAAGATTTGGACACGTTTCTTTCACAGACATTTGAAAAAAAGGACGGAACAAAGCTGAAAATCATATGCGCCTGCGTAGACAGCGGCGGTCATAGGGCTAATCAGGTATATAAATTCTGCAAAAAGAGGTTCAACAGGAACATATTTGCAATAAAGGGAAGCAATGACAGTGCGGCGGCATACATACAGAAGCCGTCAAAGAACAACAGGGAGCAGGCATATCTTTTTATGATAGGCGTTGACACGGGAAAAAGCTGGCTTATGGATAGGCTGAAAGTAGAAAATCCGGGTCCGGGGTACTGCCACTTTCCGCTGGAAGACGGAAAAGGGTATGACGAAAAATACTTCAAAGGGCTTACGTCTGAAAAGAAAGTGCTAAGATACAAAATGGGGAAACCGTTCTTTGTATGGGAATTGCGGGACAAAGGGCAGCACAAGAGAAATGAAGCGTTAGACTGCCGGAACTATGCAACGGCGGCTATCGAAATAACAAACCTGCCGCTGAAAAAGCCGGAGGAAAACAACCAGCAGGCAGCAGGCGGCAGGAAAAGGAAAAAAAGAGGACAGAGAAGCAAAGGGGGTGTTATCTGATGGCAGGAATTACACTGGAAACAGCGCAGAAGCATTTAGACGCATGGCTGGAAGCAGAACTGACCGTAACAACAGGGCAGAGCTACACAATAGGGAGCCGGGTACTGACAAGGGCAAATTTGACAGAAATCAGAAATGTAATAGATTACTGGAATAAAAAAGTCATTGCGCTTGAAAATGCGAAAAAGGCAGGCGGCAGGAACCGTGTGCGGCGGGTTGTACCCCGTGACTTGTAAAATTTCCCGACATTTCCCGCAATTTCCCGTTTTGGCGATTTTCTTCCCCCCATTTCCCGAAAAACAGTGATATTATATAAACTGGAAAAATTAAAAGAAAGCAGAAAAGCACCCGGAAAAGGTGCTTTTTTCATGCGATAAAACGGGCAGGAGGTGAGATTTTGAACGGCATTGCAAGGGCGGTTGATGGAATAATTGCGACAATAGCCCCGCAATTTGCGCTGAAAAGGACGGCTGCAAGACACAAAATGCAGATATTAAACAGCGGTTACGGCAATTATGGCGCAAGCGTAACAAAAAAATCACTGCTGGGCTGGAATTACGCCGGAGGAAGCTGGCGGGAGGATATAAACGAGAACTTACCAACACTGCGGCAAAGAAGCAGGGACATATATATGGGGGTCCCGATAGGCAGGGCAGCAGTAAACACAATGCGGACAAATGTTGTGGGGCGGGGGCTTATGCCGAAACCAACGATTGACGCAGATGTGCTGAAAATTTCACCTGAAAAGGCAAAGGAGCTTGAAAGAAAAATATCTAAGGAATGGGAGTTGTGGGCAGAGAGCGCAGACTGCGACATGGCAAGGCTTGACAATTTCTATGAGCTTCAACAGCTTGCGTTTTTGAACTGGCTTGCTTCCGGGGACACGCTGGCACTGCTTCCAGTGAAGCCACGGAAAAACCAGCCGTATGATTTACGGGTGCAGCTTATAGAAGCGGATAGGCTTTCAAGCCCGTACAACTTTGACACGTTTGACAATCAGATTGTGGGCGGCGTTGAAGTAGACGCAGACGGGGAAGTGGTAGCATATCACTTTTCAAAGCACCACCCGCTTTCATACGCAAATGAGCGCATGGAGTGGCAGAGGGTGGAAGCATACGGGAAACGGACAGGGCGCAGGAATGTGTTGCATTTAATGTGCAGGGAGCGCATAGACCAGCGCAGGGGCGTTCCGTTCCTTGCCCCGGTCATTGAAGCGTTGAAGCAGTTGGGGCGGTATACGGACGCTGAACTTGTGGCGGCGGTTGTTTCTGGAATGTTTACGGTATTCATTGAGAAGACGGAAGACAAAGACGGGGAGCCGATAGGGTCCGGCATACCAGAAGAAGAACTGATTGACGCAGAAGACGAAACAACGCTGGAGCTTGCGCCGGGTGCGGTTCTTGATTTGGGAGAGGGCGAAAAGGCGCACGACATAAACCCCGGAAGACCTAACGCAAATTTCAGCGGTTTTGTGGAAGCTATCTGCCAGCAGATAGGGGCAGCGTTAGAAATACCGTATGAACTGCTGATGAAACATTTTACTGCAAGCTATTCAGCAAGCCGGGGCGCACTGGAAGAAGCGTGGAAAATGTTCAAAATGTATCGGACATGGCTTGCGAATGACTTTTGCCAGCCTATCTATGAAGAATGGCTTGCGGAAGCGGTAGCAAAAGGCAGGATAAAAGCACCCGGCTTTTTCGCTGACCCGTTGCGGCACAAGGCATACTGCAAGGCGGCATGGAACGGACCGGCAAGGGGGCTTTTGAACCCGGTACAGGAAGTAAATGCAGCAGTGTTGAAAGTAGAAAACGGCTTTTCTACACGAAGCACGGAAACAATGGAAATGGCTGGCGGTGATTTTTACAGCAACTGCGAACAACTGAAAAACGAAGAAAAGGCATTGAAAGAGGTGAAAAAAATTGCAGGAAGCGCAGAGAAAAAAGAAAAAGGGCAGGAGAAGCCCGGACAACAGGAGCAGGAAGAACAGGACGTGCCAGAACAGCATGGGGCAGGGAAGCAGCAGGAAGACGGCAAACAGCCCGCAGGGGGAGCAGAAAAATAGATTTTGGGACTTTATACCAGCAACAGCAACAAAACCCCCGGAACTGCTTTTATACGGCGCAATCAGTAGCAATCAAAGCTGGTGGGAAGACCGTGTTACACCGGGGCAGTTTAACAAAGAGCTTGCCGCACTGGGGGAAGACGTGCCGGAAATCATTGTGAGGATAAACAGCCCCGGCGGTGATGTATTTGCAGCAAACGCAATTTATACAAGGCTGAAAGACCACCCGGCAAATATAACGGTCAAAATAGACGGCTGGGCGGCTTCCGCAGCCACGATAATTGCAATGGCGGGCGATACAATAAAAATTGCAAAAAACGGGGTATTTATGATACATGACCCTGCAATGACAGTGTGGGACACGTTCAAAGCGGAAGACTTCACAAAGCTGGCAGACGAATTGAAAGTGATAAAACAATCTATCGTAAACACTTACGCAATGAAGACCGGGAGGACAGAGCAGGAAATATCCGATTTTATGACAGAAGAAAGCTGGTGGACTGGTGACGCTGCCGTGGAAAATGGCTTTTGTGATGAATTACTGTTTGAAGAAAGCAAAACAGTAGTGGAGAACGAAAACAGGATTGTAGTAAATTCCGTACCGTTTGACATTACAAATTTTTCCACAATACCTAAAGCAATCTTGAACAGTATTGCAGGCAAGGGCAGCTTTCAAAACGGCGCAAAGCCAGAAAATAAACCGAAAAGGGAGGAAAGGACAATGGAACCAAAAGACATTAAAACGGTTGACGAACTGAAAGCGGCATACCCGGACTTGACGGCGGCAATCGAAAACAGTGCCACGGAAAAAGAGAGAAGCCGCATAAAAGAACTGCAGGCGGCAGCAGTGGACGGTTTTGAAGATATTGTGAATGAAGCAATGTTTGACAAGCCCGTTTCTGCCGGGGAAATGGCACTGAAAATCCTTATGAAGCAGAAAGAGCAGGGCGGGCAGTACATGACGGACCGTGCGGCAGACGTGGCAGACAGCAACGTGAACGGCGTGGGGGCGGCAGCGGCAGAACAGGGCGGCGAAACAGCGGACCCGTTCAATGCGGCTATTGACAGGCTTTTCCCTGACGCAAAATAAGACAAGGAGGGAATGAAAATGTACGAGATTGACACAAGGAAGCATGAGCCTAAAAATTTCTTTGCAGGTGACTTCCCGACATTGCCAGAAACAGGCGTTGCGGGGGCAAAGCTGGAAGAATGTATGCCAGTCGCAAAGAACGCTGACGGGAAAATTGTCCCGGTAGCAGCCGCCGAAGAAGGAAAAGAAATGGCGGTGGTAGGAATTGCGGCGGCAGCGGCAGAGGAAGACGAACCCGCAGTATACTACATGACCGGGGAATTTTTTGCAGAAGCACTTGTGCTTCCTGATGGCGTGGAAATTGAAGCGTTAAAGGACGCTTTCAGAAAAATTTCAATCTTTTTGAGATAAGGGAGGAAAGAAACATGGCAAAAGAAGTTAGCATATATGACCCACGGACTATGGGGCGGGTAGTGACAAAACTGCCGCCAGTGCATACGTTCTTCCGCAGCACATTTTTCCGCAATGAGGAAACATTTGTGACAAAGGAAGTTGACGTGGACTTTGTAAAGGGGTCAAGGAAAGTTGCACCATATGTACACCCGGTAATAGGCGGGAAGACCGTGCCTAATGAGGGCTACGAAACAAAGACATACAAGCCGACACTTGTTGCGCCTGACACGATAACGACAATAGACGATTTACTGAACCGCCAGCCGGGGGAAAGCATTGTATCGGGTAGGACACCTGCGGAACGTGCGGTGCTGAAAATGTCAAGTGACTTCAAAAAGTTGCGTGACATGATTGTAAGGCGTGAAGAATTGATGTGCGTACAGTCAATTATAGGCGGCAAGATACCGATTATCGGTGAGGGATTGAATGAAGTCATTGACTTTGGCTTTACGAACAAAGAAACAATATCAGAAGCAACAAAGAAATGGTCAAATGCAAAGTCTGAAAAGATAGCAGATTTGGAACGTTGGCATAAGCACGTACAGCAGCACGGTTTTACAAACTGCGATATGTGCATTATGGCTGATGATGTGGCAACGGCTTTCATAAATGATGAAAAAGTGCAGAAAGTGCTTGACGTGAAAAATTACAACCTTGCAACCATTCAGCCGAAGCAGTTACCAAACGGAGTGACATATATCGGCACATACCACAAGCTGGGGCTTGATATTTACACATATAACGAGTGGTATTTGGACGATTGGACGAACCCCGCAAAGGCAGAGGAAAAGCCTATGGTCCCGGACGGCACATTGATTTTGATAAGCAGCAAGGCAAACTATTCCATGTATTACGGGGCAATCACGCTTGTGGACCCGCTGACGGGAAAATTCCGCACGGTAGAGGGAAAATATGTGCCGGATATGTGGGCAGAAAGAAAGCCCGCAAGACGTTTCCTGCAATTACAGTCTGCGCCGCTTTCCGTGCCGCATGATGTAGATAGCTGGTTTGTTGCAGAGGTAATGTAATGGACTTCAAGGCGCAAATTCTGGAAGATTTGAAAGTTTTTCACAACCCCGGAGAGTTTGCGACAATGACAAATATCTGGTACGGCGGCGGCTGCTACACAGTCCCGATAGTGATTGACCATGAAGCGGTAAAAGACAGGAAAACGCTTGTGAATGACCATGCAGAGGGGATAAACCTTGCGGAAGCACTTGTGTATATATCTTTTGACGATTTGGGCTTTATGCCAAAAAAAGGTTGCACTATCGAGATTGAGGAAGCGGGCGCAGTCAATATGTATGACATAATAAAATCAGATTATGAAGACGGGGAAATTGTGCTGGAATTGGGGGCGTTTACTGAATGATTGAAGTTTCTGCCGAAACAATAGAACGGGTGGAAGCACTGCTGGCGGGAGTTCCGAAAGGTGCGGAATGTGCGTTGTCAAATGCAATGAACAGAGGGCTTTCAAAAATGAAGACCGGGGCGGCAAAGAAAGTGCGGGAGGTATACACAGTACAGAGCAGCGCAATCAATGAAGCCACAAACACGAGAATACAGAAAGCCAGCACGGGAAACCTTGCTGGCTACATTCATTTTTCCGGCTACAAGATACCGCTTTATAAATTCAAAGTGACACCAAAAGCCCCCGGCGTTAAAAAGCAGGTTACGGCAGCAGTCAAAAAAGGCGGCGGCACGGCTTTTGAAAATGCGTTCATTGCGCAAATGAAAAGCGGGCATATCGGAGTATTTGAACGGGAAACAAGCAAACGCTTCCCGATAGAAGAAAAAATGGGGCTTGCAATGGCGCAAATGGTAGGCAACACAAACGTAATGACGGAGCTGGAAAAAGAAGCGCAGAAAACGGTTGATGAAAGAATTGTACATGAAATTGACCGTCTGCTGAATGGTTACGGAGGTTAGAACATGACACCAGTAATTTTGTTGGACAGTTTGGAAGAATTTGTGAAAGAGAAGACAAAGGACATCAAACTGCAGGTAAGGGTACGGAAGCCGGAGCAGGGGCAGGAAAAAGAACGGGCGGCAGATGTATATAAAATGCGTCTTCCAAAAAAGGAAGACCAGACAGAAAAAATACCGTATATCCTGCTGCAATTCCTGACGGGGAAAGACGGGGAAGTGCAGGAGGGAAGCACCTGCAAGATACGAATTGTGGTTGCTACATATGCGGAAAATGACAGCATGGGGGCATATGATGTGCTGAACGTGATTTTGCGTATCAGGAGCGAACTGCAGAAAGTTGGGATTATCGGGGGATATTTTGCACTGGAAAAACCGCTTGAATACATTGTATACCCGGACAGTACACAGCCCTATTTTTTAGGGGAAATGATAACAAACTGGTCAATACCAGAAATTAAAAGGGAGGTTGAAGCAATATGGCAGTAAAGAAAAAAGCAGAAGAAGTGACAAACGCCACAGAAGCCGCAGGAACGGCGAAAGAGGAAAAAACGGTAAATAATACGGCTGAACAGAAAAAAGCCGAAAATGGGGCAGATAACGAAGCCACAGAGGAAAAAGAAGAAACGGTGAAGCTGGCGTATATCGGACCGACACTGCCAGCAGGACAGTTGAAGTGCAATGCAATCTTTATAGGCACGGAAACTGAAATCAAGAAAGAGTTGGAAGCGGTTATTGAAAAGTACCCGCTTGTGGAGAAAATGCTTGTCCCGGCAAGCCAGATAGGGGAGAAGAAAGACAAAGCAAAAACCGCAGGGAACATTCTGCATAAATATTATGCTGACCTTGTATCGGGAATAGCGGGAAATGCAGCAAAGGAGGGATAAAAGATGGCAAGTCAAATAACACACGGCGTACAGACCGGGAAGCTGACAACCAGCATTTCAACCCCGAATGTAGCGTCAAGCGGCGTGATATTTGCGGTGGGGACAGCACCAGTGCAGATGGTAGAGGGCGGCAAGATAAATGAAGTAGTAATGGCGAACAATTACGCAGAAGCGGTGCAGAAGCTGGGCTATTCTGATGATTGGAAAAAATACAGCTTGTGTGAAGTTATATACACGGCGTTCCAGCTTTACACAACTTCACCCATTTTTCTTGTCAACGTGCTTGACCCTGCAAAACAAAAGACCAAGAAGACACTGGCAACGGAGGTTGTGGAAAATCAGGTAAAATTACCGATTGAAGCCATTGCTGGGAGCGTAAAGGTGAATGGGCTGGAAGCAGGGACGGACTTTGAAACATTCTATGATGATGATAACTGCATTGTGGAATTTCTTTCCGACACAACAGGAGAAGTGGAGCTGGAATACAACGAAGTAGACCCGGCACAGATTGACAAAGATGATATTATAGGCGGTTTCAGCGTGACAACGAAAAAGTCAACGGGGCTGGAACTGATAGACAGCGTTTTTCCACGGTTCACAGAAATACCAGATTTGATTTTGTGTCCGAATTGGTCACATGACAGTGAAGTTGCAGCGGTAATGTCTGCAAAGGCAGAAAACATAAACGGATTGTTTGAAGCTGATGTAATTCTGGATATGGACACAACAGAAGCAGGGGTAACGTATTATTCAGACGCTATTGCGTGGAAGAAAAAGAAGAATTTTTCAAAACCGAATGAACTTGTATGCTTCCCGAAACTGGCACTGGGGGACAGACATTTCAACTTTTCCACACAGCTTGCGGGATTGATTGCGAAAGTAGACAATACAGAAGCGTGGGGCGGCGGTACGCCGTGTGAAAGTGCGTCAAACAAGTCATTGCAGGCTGACAGAATGATATTGGCTGACGGGACGGAAGTTGCACTTGACTTGCAGCAGGCAAACTATTTGAATGACAACGGAATTATTACAGGGTTGAATTTCTACAACGGTTTTGTGAGCTGGGGGGACTGGACAGCGTGCTTTCCGGGGAACACTGACCCGGTAGACTATTTTTATTGCATTTCCCGTATGTTCAAGTGGGTTGCAAAGACAGTGACGCTTTCTTACTGGAATTACGTTGACCGCAAGCTGAACCGCAGATTGATTGACGCTATCTTGCAGGGCGTAAATGACTGGCTGAACAGCCTGACGGCAGAAGAAAGGATACTGGGCGGGCGTGTGGAATTTAGGGAAGAAGAAAACAGCAAAACAGCACTGATGGCAGGACACGCAAAGTTCCATATCTATCTTACGCCGCCAAGCCCGTTGTGCCTGCTGGAATATGTGCTTGAATATGATGTGTCGTATCTTTCAAGCCTGATGGCGGGATAAAGGAGGGATAAACAATGCCAAGAGTTGACGAACTTGTTGTAAATTTTGCGATATATGAAGACGCAGTGGAGTATCTGGGAATGGCAGAAGTGGAGCTGCCGGAAATAGCAGCACTGACAGAGGAAATCACAGGTGCGGGGATTGCCGGAAACGTGGAAGCGGTTGTGATAGGGCATTTTGAAGCAATGACGCTGACGCTGAATTTCCGAACTGTGACGGACGCTACAATCAGGCTGAATGAACCACGAATACATATGATTGATTTACGGGCAGCACAGCAGAGCGAGAACACGGCAACGAAAAAAATAGATATAGACGGAATGAAATATATCATGCGTGTAAGACCGAAGAAACTTGCGCCCGGAAAAGTGGGGGTTGCTACAACCGCAGACGCTTCCGGGGAATATGCAATCACGTACTATGCAATCTATAAAAACGGGGTCAAGAAAGTGGAGATTGACCAGTTGAACTTTATTTATTACGTTGATGGGGTTGACTATTTAGCAGATGTGCGCCGCGCATTGGGCAAGTGATAAAAAAACTTCTTGACTTTTGTACGGACATATATTATTATTTATGTACGGACAAAAGAAAGGAGGATTTAACTTGTCACCAAGAACAGGAAGACCAACGAATGACCCGAAAAATGGACGTGTTGAGATTAGAATTTCAGAACGGGAAAGCACAATGCTGGAATATTGCATGGAAAAAACTGGAATGAGCAAAGCGGACATTTTGCGAAAAGGAATTGAACTGGTTTACAAAGAAGTAGCAGAAAAATAAAAGGAACGGTGCGCCGTCCAAAGCAATCACCGTTCCTTTGTAAGAAGTTTCCTTACGTGAAATATCTTATCACGGTTAGGAATTTCTTTCAATAGTTTTTTGAAAGGAGAATACCAGATGAGAATGGAATTATTAGAAGCTGAACAGTTAGAAAAAATGTACCATGAAGAATATTTGCCAGCAGAGGGAATTGACAAATTCTATATAAGAGGAACGCTGGCACTTCATCTAACAGGAGGATATAAAAGAAGTTATGTTGAGGTGCGAAAGCTATTAAAACCAGAAGAATTAAAAAGGCTTTTGGGAATTTGCGCCGCACGATATAAAGAAAAAGTCGATAACGATACATACATGAATGAGCTTGCAAGATTCAGAATAAGGTTGATTGAAAATGTCCAAACTAATTGATTTAACAGGTCAACATTTTGGTTATTGGAAAGTTATTGAGCGTTCTGCAAATACAAAGGGAGGTCAAACAGCGTGGCTGTGCGAATGTAAATGCGGAAAAAGAAAAATTATTCAGGCAAGTAATTTGCGAAATCATTCAAGTAAAAGTTGTGGGTGCATTAGGAAAGAAGAATTGTCGCAAAGAAACATTAGGCATGGAATGGCGGGAACACGCTTGTATGGCATTTGGAACAATATGATACAAAGAACAACCAATGCAAACAATCCAAGATATTGTGATTATGGCGGGAGGGGGATTGAAGTATGTAAAGAATGGAAAGAAGACTTTGAAGTGTTTGAAAAATGGGCTATCGAAAATGGATATGCTGAAAACCTGACGATTGATAGAAAAGACAATGACAAAGGGTACTGCCCAGATAATTGCAGATGGGCAACAAAGAAAGAGCAGAATCTTAATACACGTCAAAATCATTATTTGACATTCAACGGAGAAACAAAAAGTTTAGCAGAATGGGCAGATATTACAGGAATAAAAAGACGGATATTAAGTGACAGAATCAATAAGTTAGGGTGGAGTGCAGAAAAAGCACTGACAACTAAAGTTAGAGTTCAAAATAAAAAGCAGCCGTAAAGGTTGCTTTTTTGATACAAAAAATTAAGGAGGATATAAGCATGGAAAAAGTAGAAAATATCGAAATCACAGAGGAAATGAAGAAGCAGGAAGCAGAACTGCTGGGAGAAGAAACAGAGGGGCAGCAGGAGGAAGAAACGAGGAAGCAGGAGGAAGCAAGGGAGCTGGCAGAAGCGCAGCGGACCGGCGTTGTAGATATGTCTGACAAAAAGGCAGAGAAAGAAAAGAAAAACCCGAACTACACGCACACTTTCAGTAAACCAGTAGAAATTTTAGGTAAAAAGTATAAAACGCTTACATTTAGATTTGAAGATTTAACGGGGGCTGACATTGAAGCGGTAGAACAGGAAATGCAGGACATGGGAAAATATGCGCTTTCCCCTGAAATTTCATCTATATTCCAGAGTATGCTTGCGGCAAGGGCGGCAAGGGTTGGTTCTGATGAAATCAGGCGTTTGCCCGTGGCAGATTACATGAAAATCAAGAACAAAGCAAGAGATTTTTTAACAGGTATGGGCTACTAAAACAGGAGAAGCCCGCAAACTTCATACGGAAACAGGTGTATAGAATGTCAAGAGCGTCAAATACACCCGTCTATTATTTTATGCAGCTTCCTATCGGAAACCTTTACAAGTGGATTAGAAGTGCCAACGAAGTAGAGGAAGAAGACAAAAAAGAGAGGGACCGCAAAAAATAAGAGGAGGTGGGGCGATTGGCAGGGTCACAAAAGGAATTTGAACTGCTTTTCAGGCTGAAAGCGTCACTGGGCAGCAACTTCAACAGCACTTTCAAAGGTGCGATTGAACAGCAGAAAAAGTTACAGGACAGCTTGAAAAGCGTAAATTCCTTGCAAGGAAAAGTTGACGGTTATAACAAGGCTTCAAATGCGATAAGCCAGCAAAATGAAAAGCTGGCAAGACTGCAAACGGAACACCAAAAGACTGCGCAGAAGATACAGACGCACCAGCAGAACGCAGAAAGGTTGCGTGCAAAGATTGAGGAAACCGGGGACGCAACCGGGGAACTGACAGCGCAGCTTGTGAGGGAAGAAAACGAAGTCCAGAAAAATACCGAAAAGCTGAAAAGCAACGAAAGCCAGATACAACGGACCCGTGCCAGCACAGAACAACAAAAAGAACAGCTTGCCAGAATGAGTGAAGAACTGCGGGAAGCAGGAGTAAACACTGACAATCTGGGAGAAGCAAACGAAAGGTTACAACGGTCGTATGAACGGCTGCAAAACTCACAGCAGACCATACAACGGCTGAACCAAGCACAACAGAATATAAACGAAAGCATTTCACATACAAAGACACAACTTGCCGGGACAGTAGGGGTCATGGTGGCGGCGGGAGCCGCAATATACAATGGACCCGTAAAAAAAGCAGCAGAGTTTCAGGAGCAAATGTCAACCGTGCAGGCTATTTCCGGGGCGACTGGGGACGATTTGAAATTATTGTCCGAAAAAGCAAAGGAAATGGGAGCCACGACAAAGTTTACAGCAAAAGAAGCCGGAGAAGCTATGGAATACATGGCTATGGCGGGCTGGAAAACAAAAGACATGATGGGCGGCATTGAAGGCATAATGAACCTTGCGGCGGCTTCCGGGGAAGAACTGGCGGCAGTGTCCGACATTGTGACAGACGCAATGACGGCATTTGGACTGGCGGCAGACGGAACAACAAAAGTAATAGGCAAAGACGGGCTTGTAAAAGAAGTTTCAAACGCCACGCACTTTGCGGATATACTGGCGCAGGCTTCATCAAATGCTAATACAAACGTAGGCATGATGGGCGAAACATTCAAATATGTTGCGCCAGTTGCTGGGGCGTTAGGATATACAGCGGAAGACACAGCGGCATTGATAGGGCTTATGGCGAACAGCGGTATAAAAGCCAGTCAAGCCGGAACTTCATTGCGTAAGATTTTCTTAGGTCTGCAAGGCGGGGTGGAACTGACCGGGGATAAATTAGGAAAGTACCACTTAGAAGTTGAAAACGCAGACGGTTCCATGCGAAAGCTGGAGGACGTGACGGGAGATTTAAGAAAAGCGTTCTCACAAATGACGGAAGCTGAAAAGGCGGCAAATGCGGAAGCCATAGCAGGAAAAACGGGAATGTCTGGACTGCTTGCAATAGTGAACGCAAGTGAAGCGGACTACCAAAAACTGACAGAATCCATAAAGGGTTGTGACGGTGCAGCAAAGGCAATGGCTGAAACAAAGCTGGATAACCTAAACGGGCAAATAACGCTTATGCAGTCCGCATGGGACGCATTGCAGGTGGAGCTGGGCGAAATGCTTTTGCCAGTGCTTACAGACCTGATAAAAAAGGCAACGGAAGTGCTGGGGGTAGTGACAACCTTTGTGCAGAAAAACCCGGAAATGACAAAGACGATTGCAAAAGTCGTGGCAGGGCTGATGGCGTTCCGTGTCGGTATGCTGTCATTGAAACTGGCAGGGCTGACAGGTGCAAGCGGCATTGTGTCATTGCTTCAAAAGCTGATGGGGCTGCGGATAGGCTTTCTTGAAAGCGCAGCCACAAGCACAAGTTTTGCAACAAAGCTGAAAGCGGCGGGGTCCGGCGTGCTGAAATACTTCAAAGGAGTAGGCGGCGCACTGGGCGGGCTGGGTTCCGCAATAGGGAACATTTTCAGCAGCAGCACAATATTTCAGAAAGTGGGCGGGCTATTCAGCGGCGTAGCGGGGAAAATGTCTGCCGGGTTTGCCGGGCTTGCCGGGAAGCTGGGCGGCGTTCTTACGGGGACGGGTTCAAAACTGCTTTCATTGCTACTGAAACCGTTTGGAAACATAGGCGGCGCACTTGGCGGCATATTGTCAAAAGTCGGCGGCGTTATCTTAAATTCGCCGTTGGGTTCTATCGGAAAAGTGATTGCTTCCAGTTTTGGGAAGCTGGGGACGCTGATTGCACCCATAGGGAATGTGCTAAAATCGGCATTTGGACCGTTGGGCGGCTTGCTGAAAACGGCACTGGGACCGTTGGGCGGCATTGCAGGAAAGTTCCTGCCGATAATCGGCATAATCACAACAATAATTGCAGTAGTACAGATACTGCGGAAAAACTTTGATAAAGTCCGTGAAGCAGTAGGGAACATCTTTGGAGAAAAAGGGCTTGAAATCTTTGACAAAATCGTTGCAGTGATAACGAATGTTGGGGAAACGATAAAGGGCGTTTTTTCAGATGGCAACATAGGGGCGGCACGGGACAAAATAAATGAAATCTTTGGAGAAAAAGGCGTTGCGGTTTTTGATACATTTGCAGGCGTTTTCCAAAAGGTTGTAACAGCAGCCGGGCAGTTCGTAGGATTTGTGACAGAGCATATTGTCCCGGTTGTAGAACAATTATTTGATGTACTTATAACCAGCGTTATTCCGGGAATTATTAGCGGCATACAGGCGGCAGCCCCGGTGGTAATGCAGATTTTTCAAGCAATAGCGGACTTCATAGCGGGAATTATCCCGGTGATTGGCAGCTTTATAGCGGGAATTATGCCGATTATCAGTGAAGTCATAACCTTTATACAGACGTATGTATTCCCGATAATAAGCGAGGTTTTCAATTTTATTGTGTCAACCGTACTGCCGCTGATTGTGCAGGGAATACAGCAGTTAGGTTCTATCATTACAACGGTGCTTCAAGCGGTGCTTCCGGTTGTACAGCAGGTTTTTTCTACAATTTGGAGCATAATTCAGCCGATTTTAGCGCAGATTTTGTCAACGGTTCAAGCCGTGCTTCCGGCGGTTTTGTCCGTGTTCCAGTCCGTGTTTAATGCGATAGGCGGCGTTATCAGTGCGGCACAGCAGATATTTAATGGGCTGATACAGTTTATCACGGGAGTTTTTACCGGGAACTGGTCCGTAGCATGGGAGGGCGTGAAGTCTATTTTCAGCGGCATATGGAACGGCATAAAATCAATATGCACGGGTGTAATCAATGGAATTGTAGGTGCGGTCAATGTCGTAATACGTGGGCTAAACTCTTTGAAAGTGCCTGACTGGGTTCCGGGGGTAGGTGGCAAGGGTATAAACATACCAGAGATACCACAGCTTGCAAAAGGTTCAAAGAATACCCCACAGACGTTCATTGCAGGTGAACGGGGACCGGAGCTGATAACAAATGCGCCGGGGCGTACAGTGTTTACAGCACAGCAGACAAAGGACATTTTCAATGCCAACAATGCGGCGGCAGATACAGTGGCAGCAGTGCAGGCGGCGGGAGTGACCAACATAACAAACAATAACGCACCTGAGAACGTGCCGGGAGTGAGTGCGCCGGAGCTAAGAAGTACAACCGGGCAAAGCAGCATAACAGTAACTATCAACAATAATCCGACAATCCACGTTGACGGCGATAAGCCGGGAGATTTAGAGGAAAAGTTGGAGGAAAACAACAGACGATTGCTGGAGCAGGTGAAAGACCTGCTTGACAAGCGTGATGATGATGAAAGGCGGTCCGTTTATGCGTGATACTTATACAACAATATCCGGGGATATGTGGGACAAAATAGCATATGAGCAGATGGGAAGCGTCCTGCATACCGATAAGCTGATAAGGGCAAACGCAAAATACGCCGAGTTGTTCGTCTTTCCCGCCGGGGTAGTTCTCACTATCCCGGAGGTTGAAGACGAGCCAAACATGGAGCTGCCGCCGTGGAAAAGGGGGATTTTGTCGTGAGCGATAAAAAACTGGCAAGGCGTGTGCAGTTAAAACTAAAGTTCAACGGCGTGGACGTGCCGGAAAACATCAACCTGCATTTGACGGGGGCAACCTACACGGACGAAGAAGAAGACAGCACGGACGACTTGCAGATAACTTATGAAGACCGGGAAAACAAACTGCTGGGGAATTGGCTGGAAGTGAAGCCAACGACTTCAAAAAGCAAAAAGCAGGTTGAAAAGAAAGTTGAAGATGAAAAAACAATAAATTATGTGGTGCAGAGAGGGGACACCCTATGGGCGATTGCTTCAAAGTATTTGGGAAGCGGCACAAAATATCCACAGATAGCGCAGGAAAATAACATCAAAAACCCTAACTTGATATATCCGGGGCAGGTATTCAAGATAACAACAGGCGGGGGAGCGTCAAGCACGGTGAAAGAAAAGGAAGAAAGCGAAAAAGGGCAGGGGGCGGGAGGTTCCGGCGGTTCAAGCGGGGCGAAACCGAAACTTGTATCTGCCGTGCTGGTGCAAAAGAACTGGAACGACACGGGGAAAGACGTAACACTGGACATGGGGACATTTGAAATTGACAGTGTGGATATGTCTGGACCGCCTGACAAAATAACAGTGAAAAGCACGTCAATCCCGTACACTTCAAAGCTACGAATGGAGAAGAAAAACAAGGCGTGGGAAAAAATATCACTCAAAGGGATAGGGCAGGAAATAGCGGGTAAAAACGGGCTGAAACTGATGTATGAAGCCAGCGAAAACCCGACATACAAGCGGAAAGAGCAGGTGCAGACTTCCGACATTAAATTTTTACAAGGGCTATGTCATGCGGCGGGCATGGCATTGAAAGTTACGACTTTGACAATAGTAATATATGACGCTGCCGAGTATGACAAAAAGCCTGCAGTGAAGACTTTCAAAAAAGGCAGCGGGGATATTATTTCATACAAAATGGGTACAAAGCTGACGGACACGGCGTATACTTCATGCCACGTTTCCTACACGGACCCGGACAGCAAAGAAACCATTGAATATACATACACCCCGGACAGCAAGACCGGGACGGGGCAGACATTAGAAATAAATGAAAAGGTGAACAGCAAAGCGGAAGCAATCAGGCTGGCAAAAAAACGCCTGCGGGAAAAGAATACACAGGAGTACACGGCAAGCCTGAAAGTCGTGGGTGATGTATCACTTGTGGCGGGTATTACGGTAAAGCTGAAAGGCTTCCAGCAGTTCGACAAGAAATACAAGGTAACACAGGCGAAACACAATTTGCTTGACGGCTACACGGTTGACTTGTCATTAAAACAGATATTGGAGGGGTACTAATGGCAGATATAACAGAGCTGAAAAATATTGTGCGTAAAGGGATTGTGCAGAGCGTAGACAAAAAGAAAATGAAAGCCCGTGTGAAGTTTGGAGACAAAGGCGGCATTATATCCGGGGAGCTTCACATTTTGATACAAAAGCGGCATATCATACATGACACGGTGGAAGCGTGGGTGGAAGATGAAGCGGGCAGGATAAAAAATGACGTTACGGACGTATCAATAAACGCTTCATACCATGATGATGAAGTTGTGCGCAACCCGTCCCCAACAGTGCATAAAGCGTGGCTGGCATACTGGCTTCCAGAAGTAGGGGACATGGTTCTTTGCCTGATGATACCAGACGGGGACGGGGAGGGGTACATTTTAGGAGGTATAAAGTAAATGGCACAGATAGGAAGTTTTGGGGACCTGACTTTCAAAGTGTCTGACAAGTTCGTGCGGACGTTTGACGGCATGAGCTGGGACTTTTCCGCAAAGTACGCCACGCACGACAGGCATATAAAAGCAGACCTGATAGAGTACATGGGACCAGAGATTGAAACAATATCATTTTCAATGGTGCTTTCTGTATTTTTAGGGGTAACGCCGCTAAAACAAATAAAGAAAATGCGGAAAATGATTAGAAAAGGATATGCAAGGCGGCTTGTAATCGGCGGCAAGGTGTATGGAAATTACAAGTGGGTGATGGAGAAAGGAAGCGTTGAGCTGCAAAGGTTTGATAAAAAAGGCAACCTATGGGCGGCAAAAATCAAAGTGACGCTGAAAGAATATCCAAAGAGGTGATTTTTTATGGAGATTGTAAGAGGTGACGGGAAACTGCTGGAAAACATAGACCTTGCCCCGGCAAACGTACATCAAGAAGTATTGCAGAATGTAGCAATAATACTTGATACGGTGATGAAGTCTGCGCCTATGTTGCGGGGGCTGGGACTTCCGGGGGAGCTTTTGAAAAGACCTATAAACGTGGTGGAAAATATGCTTGTGGCGTACATCTATGACCAGATAGACGAATACGAGCCACGGGCAATAATAGGCGGCGTGACATTTGAAATGCCTGACTATTCATACCCGTTGCAGGGGATATTGATACCAGTAGTAGAAATTGAGGGGGTGGAAGAAGATGGCGATTAGAGAATACCCCGATATACAGTTTCTTGAAACTGATACGGAAACCATAGAAAGCAATATGATTGCCTTGTATGAACTTTTTATGAGGGAAAGCGGCAGGAAAGACTATAAAATGCAGCCAGCGTCCCCGGAAAGGCTTTTTCTTGCGTGGTGTGCGGCAATAGTCGTGCAGCAGAGGGTTTTAATTGATGAAGTCGCAAAAAAGAACGTGCCACGGTATGCAAACGGGGAATATTTAGACAGCCTTGCAGAGCTTTTCAAGGATATTGAAAGGCTTCCGGCAAAGCCAGCGGTTACAGTTTTCAGGTGCTACATATCGGAAGCGCAGAAACAAAGCGTGATAATACCTGCCGGGACCCGTATCAGTTTTGACGAACTTGTTTTTGAAACAACGGAAGAACTGGAAATACCTGCCGGAAGTACGTATGGTGACGTGGGCGGGAAGTGCCAGAGTGCTGGAACCGTTGGGAATGACCTTGCGGCGGGGCGGGTGAAAGAGATTGTGGACGTATACGACTATTATTTGAAAGTCGAGAACATAACGAAGACCAGCGGCGGGGCAGAGCAGGAGGAAGACAAAGAGTATTACGAGCGCATGAGGGAAAGCATGGAGAGCTTTTCAACGGCAGGACCGGCAAACAGCTATATATACCACGCAAAATCAGTGACGGCAGCAGTCGTGGACGTTGCGGCAACAACGCCGGAGCCGGGTGTGGTTGATGTGCGTGTGCTTTTGCAGGGCGGCGAACAGCCAACAGAAGCGGTACTGCAGGAGATATACGAAAAGTTAAGTGCTGATGATGTGCGCCCGCTGACAGATACGGTGATAGTATCTGCGCCGGAAGAAGACCCGTTTGAAATTGATTTGACTTTCTGGATTGAGAAGAACACGCAGGCAAGCAGCAGTATCATTGAACGGGAAACACGGGCGGCGGTAGAGGAATACATAACATGGCAGACCGGGAAAATGGGGCGGGATATAAACCCGTCTTATTTAGTGCAGAAAATCATGGAAGCCGGGGTGAAGCGTGTGGAGGTGAGGAAACCAGAATACAGGGTTGTGGAAGAAACGCACGTTGCACGCATTGTCCGGGACACAATGCAGGTATTGAACGGGGGTGTTGAAGTTGGCTGACGGTAAAGGCATAAGAAGCCCCGGCAGGGACATATACAGCACGAACTTTGCGGACTATCTGCCGGAAACACTGAAACGGGACCCGAAAATGAAAGCACTGGCGGCAGCAGTCACAGAACAAATGCTGGGCGTGAGTGCGGAAATTGATAATGTACTGATATATTCAAGGATTGACGAATTGCCAGAAGAACTGATTGACATACTTGCTTTTGATATGCACGTTGACTGGTACGACTATTCATACCCGCTGGCGGCAAAGCGGGACATACTGAAAAACAGCGTGAAAGTTCACAAGAAAATGGGGACAAAATACGCAATAGAAAAAGGACTAAGCGGGCTATACCCGATTAGTGAAGTAGAAGAATGGTTCGAGTATGAGGGGCAGCCGCACCACTTCCATATTGTGTGTGATGTATCGTCAAACAGGATAACGGCAAGTTACAGGGAAATAGTAAATGCGGTAAAGATGTATAAAAGGCTTTCAAGCTGGCTTGATGAAATAGTGTACCAGTCACGCATTTACTGTACTATTATGACCCACACAGATTGCTTTATATACAAAAACCCGCTGACAAACAGGCTGCTGGCTGGAACATACCCGCAAAGAAACAGGAGGGGCGCACAGTCTGGCAGTTGTATTGTAGTAGGGACGGAAGCGGCTGGGTTTATATTCCTGCCGCCGCTTGCAGGAACCGTCCCGCAGCGCAATGTTGTGTTCCGTCATTCTGACAGCCGCATTGACGTAAAAACGGCGTTAAAAGCAAACAGGTATAGAAATATACCAGCAGGGCAGAAAAACGCCGGAGAAACGCCACAGAGAAGCCACAAGGGGGCAGCAGTTGAAACGGGCGTTGTGGTGGAAGACGGGGCGGCAGGTTTTCCGTTTTCAGTCCCGGAAGCAGGAACTGTCCCGGAACGCAATATTGTATTCCGCTATTCTGCAACGCAGATTGACGCAGAAACGGCGTTAAATGCGTTAGGGTATAGAAATATACCAGCAGGGCAGAAAAACGCCGGAGAAACGCCACAGAGAAGCCACAAGGGGGCAGCGGTTGAAACGGTCATTGCGGCAGAAGCGGAAAAAGAAAGTTTTCCGTATTCCGTCCCGGAAGCAGGGACCGCCCCGGACAGGAACCGCAGGGGAAAGAACAGCGGGGAAACAGTCACGGTGGAGGAAGCGGCAGAAGATTTTATGTTTTCCATGCCGCAGGCAGGGACCGCCCCGGAACGCAATACAATATTATGCCATTCTGACACACAGATTGACGCAGAAACGGCGTTAAATGCGTTAGGGTATAGAAATATACCAGCAGGGCAGAAAAACGCCGGAGAAACGCCACAGAGGAACGCAGAGGGGCAGCAGGCAGGGGGCGGAACCATAGGGGGAGAAGTGCAGACAGCAGTTTTCCAGCACAAAACAACTCTTTGTGGGAATAAGCGGAAGCTATGAAAGGGGGTGAAAAATCATGCTGACACCGCAGGCAATAGAAGACTTCAAAGACTTTCTTGACACTATCATTGCATACGCACAAGTGACAGTGAACGGGAAGACGGAGAAAGTACGAATACACCGCAGGGAACGCCTGAAAGATGGCAGGGTTGCGGTGTATATCAACATTACGCCGGAGCTTCAAACGGCGGCAACGATACAAAAGGTTGAACTGTACAACAAAAACAAGCAGTTATGGGCAGAGAAAGAGGAAAAAATAGAGCTTTCAGACGTACAGGAGGGCGCATTGTACCGTTTTGTATTCAAATTTGTAGAACAGGAGGTGTAAACAATGTCTTACAAGTGGACAGAATGGCAGGACCATGTAACGGAGTTTGAAGACAGGTACACGGAAAGCCGGAACGAAGATGGCACAATAACCCACACGCCAGTTGAGGGGGAAATATTGCAGCAGGGAACGCCGCAGAGCGCAAAAAACTTCAATCACATGGAGGATGGTATTTCAAACGCCAGTGAGCTTGCGGCACTGCTGACAATTGGGGTGATACACCAGCAGCAGCAGACACAAAACTTGTCTGGTGATGTGCTGGAAGTAGAGCTGACAAACAGCATGGTATATCCGTTCAATAATTCCGTGAAAACAGTTGCATTGACCCGTCCGAGAAACAATCTTGACTATACCGTTACAGCGGAAGTCATGGAGTGTTCCGGGGGAAGCGTAGGAGATATTGAAGTGACACAAAAACTTGTGAACGGGTTCAAAATCGAGTATACCGGGAGCGCAAAAAAAGCAAAGCTGAAAGTATTTGTGAAAGGCGGTTTTTATTGATGGCAAATGTAATCATAAAGCAGGAAGCAACAAAGCAGCATGAAGCGTATGTGTTGCGTTCTTTTGGGGTACAGGGAAAAGGGACCCCGGAGCAGAGGGAAGCAGCGGCAGTAATAGCGGCACGAAGCCGGGAGATAGCAAGGGACAGCAAAAGGAGGTAAAGGGAAGATGGCTACAAAGAAAATCAATGTTGTAGAAAAGACACCGGGAAAGCATATTGCATATGAAGTGCAGAAAAACAAGCTGGTTTTCGGTGATGATGAATTGTCCGTAAATCTGGCAAGCAGGGAAAGAGATTATGAAGTGACGCTTGACATTTGCATTGACACGGAAGATGGCGTGGTAATCGGTACAGGCGGCAAGGCGCAGAAGTATGCGGCAGAAATCGTGATACCAGCCCGCAGGTATGACATGATAGAAGACGGCGTGGACGAAAACGGGGAAGTCCGGGAAGTACCTATGCCGATTGATTTTGATATGACACTTTGCACACTGATTTTGTGGGGATTGGAGGAATAAAAAATGAGCAATTTTGATGATTTGGCACTTGCCGTGGCTTCATTTGGCGGCAATAACAAAGTAATTCTTGATGATGTAGGGAAACCGTCAATCATGGTGGGGGTCCCTAAGATGAAGTTTTCTGACATTATTGCAGGCGGCACACAGGAAGTATTGCCGTGGTGGATTATTGACGGGGAAGAAAAAGACGTGATATGGGTATCTAAGTATATCAACTGTGTTGTGAATGACCGTGCATATTCCCTGCCAATGAAAGACCCACGCTGCTATGTCAATTTTGACCAAGCACTGCAGTATTGCCGCAAAAAGGGTGCAGGCTGGCACTTGAACCAGAACGGCGTTTTTGCAGCACTTATGTTATGGGCAGAGAAAAACGGGACCATTCCGAGAGGGAACACGAACTGGGACGCAAGCTATGAAAACGCATGGGAACGGGGCGTGAATACCTACATAGATGGAAGCCACAAAGGCGGCAGGACTGCAACGGGAAGCGGACCGGTAACATGGAACCATGACCACAGTGCGGCGGGCATTGCTGACCTTTGCGGAAACTGCTGGGAGTGGGTATCGGGTATGCGTCTGGTAGACGGTGAAATACAGATTATCCCGTATGGTCACGCAATGAAGCCTGATTGCAGCATGGGAGAAAATAGTACAGAGTGGAAAGCAATCATGCCAAACGGAACACTTGTGGAACCGGGGACGGCAGGGACATTGAAGATTGACAGGACCAGCGCAAGTGACGCAACACTGCGCATAAATACAAGCGTAACGACAAGGACAACTGACAGCAACGATACAAACGGGGTATTTAAGACAACGGCAGCAGTAGCAGGCGTGACAATTCCTAAAATCCTGATTGCAGCAGGGCTTTTCCCGGAAGCTGGCATGAAGTCACCGGGGCATTATTGGGCGAGAAATCACGGCGAAAGACTGCTTTTCCGGGGTTCGAGTTTCCACAACACTTCCAGCGGTGGCGTTGCGGCGTTGTACTTGGACGGCCCCCGTTCTAGCAGCGACTACAGTGTGGCGTTCCGTTCCGCTTTTGTTGAATAACTGTAAACTGTAAACTGATGAACTGGAGGGCTGGCGGCAGCCAGCCCTTTGACCTGAAAAAAAGAAAAAATGCGGGGTGAAAAATGGCAGAGGAAGCACAAAGCCTGCCGGAGCTTGACCCGGTACGGGACAATGCAACGGCAGAAGACTTCAAAACGAAAAACAAAGTGTATGAGCTGATACTTTACACGAACCCGGAAATTGAACAGTTTCCACGGGCGCAAAGAAAACTTGCTGACGATATACGGGAAACAATGCTTTCAATCCTGCGGCTTGTCGTGACGCTGGAAAACAAGCACTATAAAAAGACAACGCTGGGGGAGTTGGACAATGAAGTGGACGTGTTGCGCCACCTGATACGGTTAGCCGCTGACCCACAATACATGAGAAGCAGAAAGCCTTGTCTGTCATTGAAGAAATATGAAAACATATCCCGCAAAGTCAACGAAATAGGGCGCATGATTGGCGGCTACTATAAATCAATAAAGAAATGAGCAGGTGAAAAGCCTGCTTTTTACATAATTTGGGAAACAACCGTTATAGAGGACTTGCCGTGCTTATCCGGGGTTCGAGTTTCAACAACACTTCCAACGGTGGCGTTGCGGCGTTGAACTTGAACAACCCCCGTTCTAACAGCAACAACAATGTGGCGTTCCGTTCCGCTTCACCCCTATTGCCAGAAAGTCACGTTCACAAGTGAGCGTGTCCCGTGCGTATGGGTTAAAGGGGTTGTTTTCCGTTCCAAAGGGGACCAGACCGGGAACCGTAGGAAAAAGATTGAATTGCCGTGAAGACAGTTAGTAACCGTGTCTGCGTCCGGGAATGTAAGACATATTCCTGATTTTGCCTTACACGGTGAAAGTCGGCTGAAAAGCTGAATGTTATATGTCACGTTTGAAATGGCAGTACCAGAGTAGATTTGCACGGCGCATTTTTAATGACAGGAGGGAAGAAGCATTGAAGAAAATCAAGGGGCTTTTCCCTAAGATATACGATTTTGAAAATCTGTTTTACGCATACAAGGCGGCTATAAAATGCAAAAGGTACAGGCAGGACGTAATGGAGTATACGGACCGATTAGAAGACAACCTGATAATTTTGCAGAATGAATTTATATGGGGAATGTATGAGGTAGGCAGGTACAATATTTTTTACGTGTATGAGCCTAAAAAGCGGCTTATTATGTCACTGATTTTCAAAGACAGGGTTGCACAGCACGCAATATACAGGCAGCTAAACCCGTTAATAGAAAAGCGGTTCATATATGACAGCTATGCTTGCAGGCAGGGGAAAGGGACGCACGCCGCAATAGACCGCCTGCAAAGCTGGCTGTGCCAGACGGACAGGAAGCCGAAGCGGTATTATTACCTGAAACTGGACATTGCAAAGTATTTTTACAGGATTGACCATGAAAAGCTGAAAGGCATACTTGCACGGCTGATTGATGACCCGCCGCTTTTAGACCTGCTGGCGAAAATCATTGACTGTGAAGATACAAAGTTCGGATTGCCGCTGGGTGCTGATGTAGGGGACGTGGCTTTTGACAAAATGCTTGATGATGTTGGCTTGCCTATTGGGAACCTGACTTCACAGATGTTTGCAAACTTGTATCTGAATGAGCTTGACCAGTATTGCAAGCACAAGCTGAAAATCCATTTTTATATCAGGTACATGGACGACATCATAATACTTCACCATGATAAAAAGTATCTGGAGGAAGTCAAGCGGAAAATAGTGGCGTTTATAGGCGAAAGGCTGAATTTGCAGCTAAACAACAAAACCTGCATACGCCCTGCAAGCATGGGGATTGAGTTTGTGGGGTTCCGGGTATGGTCAACGCACAGGAAACTGCGCAAGAAGACCGCAAAGAAGCTGAAAAGGCGGCTGCAATATATGTTCCATGCCTATACGGTGGGAGAGATTGACAAAGAAACGCTTGACAGGAGCGTTGCTTCATACCGGGGAATATTGCAGCATTTTGACAGTTACGGTTTGCGGCAGAGCTTGAACGAAATGTATAAAAAGGAGGTGCTGGGGAATGGAACAAACTTTCGAGAGGGAAGTGCTGGACAGGTTGAAGACAATCGAAATCAAGATGGACAGTTACGGTGACGTAAAAGCCAAGACATACGAGAATGAAAGAAGAATACTGCTGCTTGAAAACGAGCTGAAAGACACGCAGGCTGAAATCAAGCAGCAGCAGGCAGAAGCAACGTGGCTGAAAAGAACAGTGATTGCGGCAATCATTACCGGGGTAATAGGAATTGGAATTGCGTTCCTGCGGCTGGGTATCGGAGTATAGGAGGTTTAGGGGAAATGAAAATTTTATGTTTCATACTGGGCTTTATATGTGCGCTTGCCCTGATTTTTCTGCTGAATATACGAGCAGTTGCGGCGGCAAGGCGAAGAAGAAAGCGTGAAATCAGGGAACACCCGGAGAAGAAACCGCAGGCTACAAAAATCATTGTCTTTTCGGTGATGGCTACATACTATATAGCTTTTGCGGTTGCGGTGTGGGTGGTGCTGATGAAAGACATATACCAGCTTTCAACCCTGCTGGCGTTTGTCGGAAGCGTTGCGGTATTTGCAGTGGCGTTCTACTGCTGGAAGTCGAAAGCTGAAAATCTGGAAAAGATAAAGCAGGGCAACCCGGAAATGGAAGCGTCACTGTCTGACTTTTCCGGCATGGCTTCACAATAACAAAAAATAAGAGGTTGCGGGATCGCCGCAGCCTTTTATTATACAAAAATCAAAACAGGAGGTAATACAGATATGACAGAAAAAGAGTTAAGGGGAAAAGTGGTGAAGACGGCGCAGGCGTATTTAGGCTGCAAAGAATCTGACGGGAGCCACAGGAAGATTATTGACGGCTACAACGCACACAAGCCGCTTGCAAGGGGCTATCTGGTAAAGTATACAGATTCATGGTGTGCAACATTTGTTTCCTTTGTGGCTATCAAGTGCGGCATTACGGACATTATGCCGATAGAGTGCGGCTGTGGCGCAATGATTGAGCTTTACAAGAAGTTAGGACGCTGGAAAGAGAATGACGCATACAGACCAGCGGAAGGTGATGTTATCATGTATGACTGGGACGATAACGGGAAAGGCGATTGCACGGGCTACCCGGAACACGTAGGTATTGTTACAGCCGTAAACGGTGATGAAATGACAATCATTGAGGGCAACAAAAATGACAGCGTTTCATACAGGAAACTGCAGGTAGACGGTAAGTTTATCAGGGGATATTGTCTGCCTGACTATGCAAAGAAAGCAGGAAAGGCAGCTTCCGGCACATCAAGCAAGCCAGCTTCCAGTGCGGCAGGAAAGCCCGCTTCCGGCACGAAAGAGCAGACATACACAGTGAAAAAAGGCGATACGCTTTCAAAGATTGCCGCAAAGTACGGGACTACATACCAAAAGCTGGCAAGCTACAACGGCATTGCAGACCCTAACAAAATCAGCGTAGGGCAGGTTATTAAGATACCGGGAACCGGGACAAAGACATATACCGTGAAAGCGGGTGACAGCTTGTGGGCGATTGCAGACAAAGAGCTGGGGGACGGTTCAAGGTACAATGAAATTAAGACCATGAACGGGCTGAAAGACAATACAATTCATAAAGGGCAGGTTTTGAAGCTGCCGACAAAATAAGAGGGAGGAAAAGAACATGATTAGAATTACATTCAAAAACGGAGAAAAAACCGAGTGGACAAAGAAAGAATATGACGACTACAAGTATGACGGAAAGTGCTTCATTATCGTAAAAGATAATCAGTGGATAGGAATTTACAATATGGACAGCGTTATTTCCGTGGTTGTCGTGCCGGAAGAATAAGAGGGAGGATAAAAGAAGATGAATGACATTACTTTATTGGCGGTACAGTTAGGCATTGCGGTTGTGGCTTTTGTAGTGGGGAAATACGTTTTCCCGAAAGTGCCAAAGACCGTGACCGATAAGCTGAATATGCTTTCGCAGTGGGCGGCGCAGTTTGTTGTATGGGCAAAAGAGTTTATGAAGAAGCAGACCGGGGAAGAAAAAATGGCGGCAGTCGTGGAGAAGCTGAAAGAGATTGCGGACGAAGCCGGGCTTGATGTGACGGAAGACCAGCTAAAGGCAATAGCCCAGTCTGCATACAACGCTATGAAAGCCGGGGAAAAGGAAGCGGAAACAGGCAATGCGACATATTACAAAGTAGGGCAGAGGGCAGCGGCAAAAGGTTCCACGGTAAATATCTATACAGGATATGCAGGGACAACAGCAGTTGCAACAAACAATGTCCCGGACGGCGCACTGGAAGACAACCCGGACGGAAGTGTAAATGTGTACAATGAAGACGGGGAAAAGGTTGGGACCATATCGGCAGAGGAAGCGGAAGCGGCAGAACGGAACGTGGAAAAAATTGTGATTGAAGACGGCGGCGGGGGATGACCGCCACGGCGCACAGAATAGCCCAAAATTGAAAGAAAGACACGCAGGCATATATTTATAGCTTGCGTGTCTTTTTTGCGTGTATGGGGCTATAAGGGCTTGTATGTGTATTCAATGCCGCTTTCAACTGCAACGATAGTGTCAAGCCTATCTTTGTAGCAGCCGTTTTCACCGATTTTGCGAGCCTTGCGCCTTGCTTCCGCTTCACTTCTTGCGGTGACATTGAGCCAGCAGAACGGGTTCCCGGCTTCATCATTTATGCTGATTGCAAAGGACTTGTGGGCGTAGCGTTTCAGCTTGCCGGAGCCGTTGCAGGGGTAACAGTGACCGACAACGCCGGAACGGTATTGGAATTTGCCAGACCCGCCGCATTTTTTGCAGGCAACTACTTCATAAGCCATGTTTATTTCCTCACTTTCTTTGATGGGCGGGGCAGCAGTGCCGCCCCGGTGGTTTTGTTATTGTGCGTTTAATTCATGCCATAAATGGGAGCCTAATTCCTGCATTGCTTCCGGGACTTCTTTCACGAACACTGCAAACATGAAAGTCATGAACTGTGATTTTGTGTCTTTCCATTCTTCCGGGGTCATGTTAGGGTTTTGTTTCAGCTTCATTTCAAGAAGTTTTTGTGTCAATTCTTGCCCGGCAGGAGAGTTCAAAACTTGTCTTTCCGCTTCCGATACCTTGTCGATAAATTCATTAAAATTATTAGCAATCTGCATGTATGTTTCCTCACTTTCTTTGATGTGGCGTTTTCTTTAACTGCCTTTATTATATACTTACGTAGGTATAATGGCAATAGGCAGAATGCACAAGCTTACGTAAGTATATTTGTATAATTTGTATACTTACGTATTATTGAAAGATATGCTATAATGTGTGTATCATGGAAAAAGGAGGTCATGCCAGATATGGGGAACACGGAGGAAAGCAGGCAGGAGCAGGCGGCAGAGGAAGAAAAGAAAAAGTGGACGGTTCCACGGGGACCGGCAGCAACAAAAGCGAAAAATGAATACACACGTAAGCATTATGACCGGGCTGAAATGATTCTGCCGAAAGGGGCAAAAGCAAAGATTGAAGCGGTGGCGAAAAAACAGGGTATGTCACGCAATGAGTATATACTTGCAGCAGTGAAAGAAGCATACAAGAGGGACACGGGGGAGGGGTTGCTTGATGGAGATTAAAAAAACGGGGAGAGTCTGCGCACAGTACGGAAAAGAGATTGACCCGGTAAAAGATGGTTTTGTCATGTGCAGGGATAATTTTATACAGGCAAAGTATTTTCGGGAAATGGACGGAAGTGACAATATTTTTTGTTCGCAGGACTGCGCCTGCCAGTATCTTTCTATCGAAAGAGTGTATCAGACGGAAGATGGCGGGCTGATGTGACGGAAGCAGGAGAGAAAAAAAGGACCCCGGAGGGCAGCAGTCTTCCGGGGTTCCGTATGTTGTACTAACTGTACATTGCCCACAGGCAATCTTGATGAAAACACAGCAGGGGAAATTATTGAATTGCTGAAAAGAACGGCGCATGAGCTTGGAAAGTGTGTCATTGTAGTAACGCGCAGCAAGTATCTTGCAGCACAGGCAGATGAGATTATCATGATCAAAGACGGCTGTATAGAATCAGTTACAGAACTGTCAGATTAACCAGCTGCAAGTATTCCAAAAACGATAACCCGCCAAATAAAAAACGATGTTCGGGTGGGCTGCTTCGTCATACCCTGCCCCCCTCCGACTTCGCTTTTTGGAGTTTGGAGGGATTTATATTGCCTGCAAATAGCAATTTCCATTTACATATATCATATCGGGGATGGGTGGACAGCCTGGCGGTAACGAGCCTGTGGCATGTCAAAGGGAGCATAAAAGACGTGATTGACTATATAGAAAACCCAGAAAAGACCGTGCCGAATCAAGATATGCAGGATTTTTTTGACGTGTTCTCCTATGTGAAAAATCCGTTAAAAACAAATGAGGGCGAGTATGTTTCCGCAATCAATTGTCTGAAAGAAACAGCATTACAGCAGATGATTTTGACAAAGAAACAGTACCAAAAGACAGGCGGGTATATCGCATGGCACGGCTACCAAAGCTCAAGCCAGACGAGGTAACGCCCGAACAGTGCCACGAAATCGGACTGAAATTAGCAAGGGAAATGTGGGGCGATAAATACCAGTATTCTGGTATGTGCATAGCTTTGAAAAAGACTTTGCCAGAAAGCAGATGGCGGCATTTGGCGAAGAAAAGAAAAAGGAGCATTCCCGAAAGCGCAAAGAACTTACGGTAACAAAAAAACGTATAAGCGAGATTGACCTCCTTATTCAGAAAATCTATGAGAATAATATAAACGGAAGAACAGCATAGCCATAGGTTATACTGTTACAACACAAGAAGAATTATATTTAAATGTAAGGCTTTGGGGTATCTTCCTTATTGGAGCTTGCCCCGCTGGGCAAACCCTTTATATACGGCAGATTATACATATCGGGATGTGTATCTTCTGGCAACGGCAGCAGATGAGGATGAGCATGCCATAGACGGAGCAAGGAAAGGACTGGAAGGATTCACAGCCTGCTTTGAAAGGGCATGTCTTGCGGGCTGTATTTTTGCAGGCGGTGCGGGTGCTCCGGAAACAATAAAGGAACATAGCGTTCTGGAAAAGGCTCGTGAGATGGGGAGGCAGGCATGAAGATTTTAGTGTTAAACGGAAGCCCCGCCTAAAGGGGAAAACGGCGGCTTTGGTGGATGCCTTTGTGGAAGACGCAAAAGAGAACGGACATGACATGGAACTTAGAAAAACAGAAAATTTCTATGATATAATTTCATGGATACTTTTGCTTTAGACGGAACGGTATTCTGCCGAAGTAATAGGAAACGGCGGAAAGGGTGACAGACGGATGTATGATGTGATAGTGGCCGGGGCGGGGCCTGCAGGATGCACGGCATCTAAGGTCCTGGCAGAAAAGGGATACAGGGTTCTTCTGGTAGAGAAATTCAAAATGCCAAGGTATAAATCCTGTTCGGGTGTTCTGATAAAGAAATCAATGGAACTTGTAAAGACTTATTTCGGGGAGGGTGTGCCGGAATCAGTCATGTGTACCCCGACAGAGAACAGGGGCATGATCTTTACAAATGATTCAGGCAGGGAATACCGCTTTGAGCAGGAGGGGCTGAATGTATGGCGCAGCCATTTTGACGGATGGCTTGCTAAAAAGGTAAAGGAGAGCGGCGCAGAGGTCAGGGATGGCGTGGCGGCTCTTTCCTGTACGGAAAGGGAGGGTTTTGTGGAGGTCAGCCTGCATGAGGAAAATAATTATACGGAAAGCGCAAGGTATGTCCTGGACTGTGAGGGTGTTGTCGGAACATTGAGACGGAAGATTACCGGGGAGGTTCCCGGATACATAACAACATACCAGACCTTTAACGAGGGTAGCATGGACTTAGATCCACATTACTTTTACGCGTACCTGCAGCCGGAACTTTCGGAATATGATGCGTGGTTTAACGTGAAGGATGACCTGTTGGTGCTTGGAGTGTCCGTAAAGGATATGGATAAAACCAGATATTATTATAAACGTTTTATTTCTTACATGAAAGTAAACCATCACCTGCGGATTGACAGGCAGACGAAAGAAGAAAAGTGGCTGATGCCGCATATCCGTCCGGGATGCCGTGTGGATTACGGTGTGGGACGCATCCTTTTCGCCGGGGAGGTCGCAGGATTTCTGAACCCTATGGGCGAGGGCATATCTGCCGGAATGGAGAGTGGGTACTGCGCCGCCTGTGCGATTATGGAGCATTTTGATAATCCGCAAATGGCTCGTGAGATTTACCGGCAAAGCACGGAAAATCTGAAATCCTATATGCGGCGCCAGTGGAGCCTTGTGGGAGGAATGGCCGGTACCTTCAGGGAGATGGAATGAAAAAAGATAAAACAGCAGAAAAGCCATCCCTTCTGTCGCACATTCCAGGCCTGCCGCAAGGTTAAGAAGCGACGTCTTTCCGCTGCCAGATGCGCCCATTATAGATCTGGCCTGCCTGCATCGTTATTGGCACATACTCCTTTGTCATAGCAGCTCTTCCCAATTGCCCATCGCCCTGATAGATTCATATTTGCGCTCAGATTGCCCCCTGATATCTCTTTTTCACGGGAAGGGCATAGTGAATATTGCTGACGTTCTCTGTTCCGGGGACACAGTATGCCATATTTCCATCTGTCATTATGGTTTTCATCACATCCCGATACCTCTGTTCCGGGAGAGTCTGCCCCGGCGAAGCGGGGGCATGCCCGCATCATCATTCCCGTATGGAACAGCAGGTTCTGTGGTATCCGGTTCCATCAGATTTTCCGGCTTTATCACCTGTCTGTCATGATACAGGTATTTATTAAACACGTCCGCAAACACTACAGGTTGCGCATATATTCTTTGGTTACAGTATCCTTACGTCCCAACCATCGCATTCTGATAAATTATGGCTATTTCTTAAATATTATAACATCCTCTGCTGCATTTTTTATCGTTTTTTTATTTTTCTTTCAACTTTTCCATAGACTCTATACGGAATAGCGTGGTGCTGACCGTCTCTCATATTTATTGTTTATAGTGTCTGCTTCTTTATCTCCCCTGTACATGCATCCAGGGTTCCAATCCGTCTTACATATGGTTTTCCGCAAATTACCCGAATACCCTCCCGCATACGGTTATCCTGTCTGACCGAATATGTGTGGGGAGGACAGGAAAGCTATGCGGATACTGCCAGAAACAGCCGGAACGCAAAATGTCAGATAACCATGTATTATACGGCATTGTCCACTGTAGTACTAAAGCAGGGAAATAAAATAAGAAGTCCGGGGCCCCTGACAGAAACCGTTTACGGCATGTTTTCTGAAAATTTTTTGACAGAACTTGTTATTTTTGTAAATATGTGCTAGGATAAGGTTAACCAAAACTGACATTAATCATTGACTTTTGAAGGTGATACATTTCATGTTTGAACATATAAAAATGCAGCAGCTGGATGATTTTTTTTCCGCACTGGACGAAAGGCCGGCTCCCGGGGTGTTTTTTTACCGGATTAACGGTTATACAGATCAGATCGCACGGTTTATACAGACTTACTACGAAGCAGCCAGAAAAGCCGGAGTTATTATCGAAGGCAAAATACCGAACCCGGATGAAAAAAATCTTTCTTATTATAATGAGATTATGGGAATGGATTTTCAGATGGATCAGGGGTTTGTTTTGCAGGCTTTAAAAAAATGGCTGCCAAGGATGAATGATCTTCAGCGCAGACATGTCGCAGCGTCTATTTACGATTCCATGAATTCCCTGTGCAAAGCCGGAAAAAATGAAAATATGGTGAAAAACGCCTATATCAAATTTATGTGCTGGTTATATTATAAATTTGAAAGGGTCGTTCATTTACTTGGAAACCAGCAGGTGCCTAAAATATTGTATGAAGGCACAATCAGCAGCTATGAACTGATGATGCTTCAGATTCTTTCCCATGCGGGATGTGATGTGATTCTGCTACAGTATGGGGGAGACCAGTCCTATCTGCGGCTGGACCCGGAATCTGCGCTGTCAGACCGGCTGGAACTGCCTGATATGAAGGAATTTCCACAGACGTTTCATTTACGGTGGATCAGGGAACAGATTCAGAAAGAGGCGGATCAGGAACGGCTTTACGGCCGCAGGCCGCAAGTGCAAAACTGTACCAATGCCTGGATCAGCGGCGGGGGACTGTCTGATATCCGGCAGGACCCGGCGGCACGGGGCACAGATCCAAAATTATTTTATAACTGTTTTATAAAAATAGACGGGGTGGAAGATAAGCTGGCTTATACGAATGAGCTCTACCAGTTTCACCTGAAGCTGCAGGAACAAAAGCGGCGGGTTGTGATAGTGGACGGAGGCATTCCGGGGCCGTCCATGGAAGAAATCGGGGTTATCCGGAGAAAAAATTACGGGAAACCAGAACAGATGATTATGGATTTATCGTCCAATATCAGTTATACAGCCAGTCTGGAACTGCAGCGGATGATGGTAAAGGCGTTTGTGGATGTCATGCTGCTGGAGGCCGGGCAGGCGGATGGCAGTCTCAACAGGCTGACCAGCCAGGCCGTATATCTGTTGTGCTGGCTGAAACGCTACCAGCCGGAGCTTTTTTCCGGCTGGAAACTGCCGGACATCAGCTGTTTTATATACATGGGCGGCTGTAACCAGGATCAGGACTGCCTGTTTTTAAAATTTCTGGCCAGGCTTCCGGTGGATGTACTGGTGCTGCATCCGGATCTGGATACCCCCTGCAGTCTGCGGGATGATCTGTTATATGAGATTCATTATACGGAGTCGCTGCAGGCCGTACGGTTTCCAAAGAGCGGGGCAGATGTGCAGATGGGCACAGCCGCCTGGCATGCGGAGCGGGAGCTGGATACGCTGATGTACCAGGACAGCGGGCTCTACCGGAACCAGCAGTATGCGAAGGCAAATGCGGTAACACTTCAGACGATGTATGAAGAGATTCCGATATTGTGGAAAGAGGAATTAAAATACCGGCCGAATTTCAGTACAATAAATGAAATTGTCAGTCTGCCGGTGATTTTCGCAAAAGTATCCGGTGTAAAAGACGGGGTGGTATCCACTTACTGGTCACAGGTGAAAGATCTGATGACGGAAGATACGTTTGTGATCCGTTCTGCGCCGTTTCTCTCCGCCACACAGCCAAACCCGGTGAAGGCTCATGCGGCGGTATTTCTGAAAAACGGCAGATTACAGAGGGAAAAGATCAAAAGTCATCCGGATTATCCATATGGATTTATCCGGGAAGAAATGCAGGAGCATATGCTGGATAAGCTACAGCTGTTAATTGACCAGAAAATGATCTGGGGGACGTTTGAAAATGGCACGGAATATACGATTGTGTCCACAATCCTGAATCTGCCCAAAGAACTGGTGCGGCTGATGCAGCGGTTTGACTTTACGAAAATGAATCCCAAACTGGTCTATATTAATACAGGGGAAAAAGCGATTTCCCTGGAAGATACCATATTAACGGCTTATCTGAATCTGACGGGGTTTGACGTATTGTTTCTCGTACCGACCGGATACCAGTGCATTGAGAAGTATTTTTTGCACAGGCTTCCGGAAGAGCATCAGGCGGGGGAATATCTGTATGATCTGCAGGCGCCTGCCCTGAGCGGAAAACAGCAGGCAAAACGCCCGAAATGGCGGGATATTATTTTTAAGAGAGGGACATGAGTATGGGAATTGATTTTGGCAGAACGATGTCGCCGCAAACGATGACGGCAGCGACGGCGGATACAAAAAATGAGATTGAAGTAGTAGAAAAGTATGATATTGTGGCAGACAGACAGCAGATGAATGAAACGCTGGTCAATTCTCCGGAAGTGGATGAAATCGCCAGTACGATTGAAGTCTATAATCTGGAAACCATCGTTTCTTTTGGGGCCGAAGCAGCGGAAGAAATTTCAAAGGCGTCGGATGTGGTTTTAAACAGCATGAGTATGTCCCAGCTGGATGATTCCAGCGGGATGCTGAACGCACTGGCAAAGATTATGGATAAATTTGATATAGAAGAGATCCAGGAAAATCCGGGACGGTTTAAAAAGATATTTGGAAATATGAGAAAGCAGCTGGAAAAGATTCTGGATAAATATCATACTATGGGGGATGAAGTAGATAAAATTTATGTCCAGTTAAAACAGTATGAATCAGAAATTAAACAGGCAAACCGTAAACTGAACCAGATGTTTGATGCCAATGTAAATTATTATCACCAGCTGGTAAAATATATTCTGGCCGGGGAGCAGGGCTGCAGGGAACTGGAAGCTTATATAGCCCAGCGGCAGACAGATATGGAATCCAGCGGCGATGCGTCCATCCAGTTTGAACTGACGAGTCTGAACCAGGCTTTGATGATGCTGGAACAGCGGACGCAGGATCTGCGGACGGCGGAAAGCGTGGCCATGCAGTCCATACCAATGATCAAAACCATGGAATTCAGCAATATGAATCTGGTGCGAAAAATTAATTCCGCATTTATTATCACGCTGCCTGTATTCAAGCAGGCGCTGGCACAGGCAATTATGTTAAAGCGGCAGAAAGTGCAGGCAGAGGCTATGTCCGCTCTGGATGAAAAGACAAATGAATTACTGGTGCGCAATGCCAGAAATACGGTGGAACAGTCCAAAATGACTGCCGCTATGGCTTCCGGCAGTTCCATAAGAATAGAAACACTGGAGACTACATGGAAGACGATTGTAAATGGTATTGACGAGACCAGGCAGATTCAGGAAAATGCCAGAAGGCAGCGGATTGAAGACAAGGCAAGGCTGGATCAGATCAAGCAGGAATTTAACAGTAGGTACCATATGCCGGATAAAAAGCAGTAATGCAGATATCAACAGCATAACAGCTGATATGAATATATATAAGGAGGAACAAAGATGCCGATTAATTTATCAAAAGGACAAAAAGTGGATTTAACAAAGGGAAATCCGGGTTTAAAGAAAATTATGGTGGGATTAGGCTGGGACGTGAATGCGTTTGATTCCGGCGCTGATTTCGATCTGGATGCGGCGGCGTTTCTGCTTGGATCGAATGGCAGATGTCCGACTGAAAAGGAATTTGTATTTTATGGGAATCTGGAGCATCCCAGTAAAGCTGTCAGACATATGGGGGATAACCTGACCGGGGAAGGAGAAGGCGATGACGAGCAGATTCAGGTGGATTTAAGCATGATTCCGGCAAATGTGGAAAAAATAGCTTTTACCGTTACCATTTATGAAGCGGATACCCGCAGACAGAATTTCGGCCAGGTGTCCAATGCGTTTATTCATATTATAGATGAAGTAACAGGTACCGAGCTGATACGTTATGATCTGGGAGAAGATTTTTCCATCGAGACAGCTGTGGTGGTAGGAGAAATATACCGGCATAACGGCGAGTGGAAATTTAACGCTATTGGCAGCGGTTTCCAGGGAGGCCTGGCGGCGCTCTGCGGACACTATGGCATCGAGGTGGCATAGGTTCAGACAGACATGTTTCAGGTCCGGGCGGTTCATCTTTCGTGATTCAGCCGGAGAGTCAGTAACCCGGATACGGGCGCCTTTCTTTAGCCAGAATATATATTTTAACATAGTTTCAGTATTGTTTATATGTGATCAGACAGGAGGAACAGCATATGCCAATCAGTTTACAAAAGGGTCAGAAAGTCAGTCTGACCAAAAATAATCCGGGCCTTTCCAAAGTCGTTGTGGGGCTGGGCTGGGATGTGAACGCTTTCGATACCGGCGGGGATTTTGATCTGGACGCAGCAGCGTTTCTGCTGACAGATACCGGCAAAGTATCAAAGTCAGAGGATTTTGTATTTTATGGAAATCTGACCCATCCGTCCGGCAGCGTACAGCATCTGGGAGATAATCTCACCGGAGCCGGGGATGGGGACGATGAACAGATCAAAGTCGAACTTGCGAAAGTACCGGATAATATTACTAAAATAGCTTTTACCGTTACGATTTACGAAGCGGAACAGCGCAGGCAGAATTTTGGCCAGGTAAACAACGCATTTATCAGAATCTATAATGAAGTAACAGGAGAAGAAATGCTTCGTTATGATCTGGGGGAAGATTTCTCCATCGAAACAGCCGCCGTATTCGGAGAACTGTACAAAAACGGGGGAGAATGGAAATTCAACGCTATTGGAAACGGATATCAGGGAGGCCTGGCAGCTTTATGCGCCAGCTTTGGCATTGAGACGGATTAACAGTCCGGCCGGGTAATGCGCAGGAACCCCGGCATGGTTCCCGACGGCTGGTACACATGCGGAGCCGGAAGCTTAATTGTCACAACAGGTAAACAAAAATAAGGAGGACATTTTATGTCAGTCAGTTTGCAGAAAGGCCAGAAAGTCAGTCTGTCTAAAGATCATGCGGGACTTTCAAAGGTAGTAGTAGGTTTGGGCTGGGACGAAGCCAGAAGGGAAAAGGCAGGTTTTTTTGCCCCGAAACCAAAGCCCATTGACTGCGACGCATCCGCAATCTTATTAAAAGGCGGACGGCTTTGTGGAAAAGAAGATATTGTATATTTTGGAAATCTCAGACATAAATCAGGCACCATTGTGCATATGGGAGATAATCTGACCGGAGCGGGGGACGGGGATGACGAGCAGATCGTGGTAGACCTGGCCAGTGTACCGGCGGATTATGACCGGATTGTGATTGTAGTAAATATTTATCAGGCGGTACAGAGAAAGCAGCATTTTGGCATGATACAGAATGCGTTTATCCGTCTGGTGGATCAGCGCAACAACAATGAGATGTGTAAATACAATCTGACAGATAATTATGCAGGCATGACAGCCATGATTTTTGGTGAAATTTACCGTCACAACGGGGAATGGAAATTTAATGCCATCGGTCAGGGCACCACTGATCCCGGACTGGGAGAACTTGCGAACAGATATGTATAAAATGCCGGGAGACCGGAAACAATAAGAACAGGCAGTGTATCCTGGTAAAACGAAGGGGTTTTACCTGAAAATATAAACAGTGCAGTGGACAGGAGCACCGGTCCATCGTGCAGGGAATCTGCATGGGCTGGTGCTTTCTGACGTTGTCTGTGAAGGATCGCCACGGTTTCGTCCGCTAAGTCTGTTGCGGTAACGGACTGGTATGCGCAGGAAATTACCTGTGTCGTGGACTGGACAGTGGCGGATAGTTACAAATAATTTGGAGGACTAATTGCAGATGAAATTTCAGGGATTGACAAATCAGGAGGCTGAGGCTTCCCGTCAGAAATATGGTTCCAACGCCATACCGGATTCGGAGCCCACAACTTTCTGGGAAGAATTTAAAGAGACATTCTCAGACCCGATGATTAAAATACTGTTGGCGATCGCCGTATTGATGATCGTTATGTTTTGTTTCGGTTATGCGGAGATTTACGAACCACTTGGTACGATTGTGGCAGTATTTATCGTAGCCTTTGTATCAGCCAAAACAGGAGTGGCCAGTGATACCAAATACCGGGAATTAAAGGACAATACGAAAAAAGACCAGTGTAAAGTATACCGGAACGGTGCGGTCACCGTACTGGACGTGGATGATGTGGTGACCGGGGACAAAGTACTGCTTCAGTCCGGAGATAAAATTCCGGCGGATGGTATTCTGATATCCGGTTCCCTGCGGGTAGATAACTCGGCGCTCAACGGCGAGGCGGAAGAATGCAAAAAGACGCAGGCGGATGAAAATTTCCAGCTGCCGGAAGATATTACCGGGGATACGTTCGTAGACGCCCATTCCCTGTTCCGGGGAGCTGTGGTTTTCGACGGGGAAGGCGTGCTGGATGTGCGCAAAGTCGGTTTAAAGACGATGATGGGAAAAATGGCGGAGGAAATGCAGGAAAACGAGCCGGATTCTCCGTTAAAAGTCAAGCTGTCCAAACTGGCAAAACAGATTTCCACGTTTGGCTATATTGGCGCTATTGCCATTTCCGTACTGTATTTTGCCTATTTTATTATGTCCGCCGGCGGAGTGTCCGCTTATTTTGCCAATGACATTCAGGAAATTGTCAAAGACGTGATTGAGGCGGTTTCCCTGGCGATTGTAATTATTGTCTGTGCGGTGCCGGAAGGTCTGCCACTGATGATTTCGCTGGTACTTATGCAGAATACAAGCAAAATGCTGGACCACAATGTGCTGGTGCGCAAAGCGGAAGGTATCGAGACAGCAGGCTCTCTGAATATTCTTTTTAGCGACAAGACTGGTACGATTACAAAAGGACGTCTGGAAGTGGTGGATTTCTTTACTGCGGACGGCGTCTCCATTGAGATTCCAAAGCTGGGGGATCATGGAGCGGTAAAAAGCCTGCTGGATCTGGCCATTGGCAAAAATACCCAGTCCATGTTTGACGCTTCCCATAATGTCATTGGAGGAAATGCCACAGACCAGGCGCTGATGAAATTTATCGGTGAGGAGACGTTCCATTCCCTGAGCGCCAGCAAGGATTATGTGGTGACTGCCAGCCAGGGATTTAACTCTACCAATAAGTTCAGCCAGGCCAGAATCGAATACACTGGAAAGACTTTTTATAAAGGGGCGCCGGAGCGTCTGCTGGCCCATGCGGGAAAATATCTGGACGCACAGGGCAATATTAAAAGTATTGACAAAGCGGCGCTGGACAAAAAAATAGACGAACTGGCGGCAAAAGCAATGCGTGTGCTGGCATTTGGCTATTCGGAAAAAGATATGACAGAAAACGCCATTAATGACGATATCGTTATTATCGGTCTTGCGGGTATCCGTGACGATGTAAGGCCGGAGGCCAGGGAAGCCATCGAGCAGGTGCAGCAGGCCGGCATTCAGGTAGTCATGATTACCGGGGACCGGCTGGAAACTGCGGTAGCCATTGCAAAGGACGCAGGGCTGCTCCGCTCAGAAGCGGACCGTGCATTATCTTCCGCACAACTAAATGAAATGTCAGATGAAGACGTGAAAAAAATAATTCCAAATATCAGAGTCATTGCCAGGGCGCTGCCGACGGATAAATCCAGAATGGTGCGTCTGTGTCAGGAAATGAATCTTGTAGTTGGAATGACCGGAGACGGCGTGAACGATTCGCCTGCCTTAAAGCGGGCCGACGTGGGATTTGCCATGGGCAGCGGTACGGAAGCCGCAAAGGAAGCCGGTAAGATTGTAATACTGGACGACAATTTCAAGTCCATCAAAGACGCAATCTGGTACGGCAGAACTATTTATCACAATATATTAAAATTCTGTAAGTTCCAGCTGGTTATTAATGTGGCGGCGGTTGTCGTCAGCGCTATAGCGCCGTTTTTTGGTGTGGAAGAGCCGCTAAAGGTGACCCATTTATTATTCGTCAACCTGGTTATGGATAGTCTGGGCGCAATTATGCTGGGCAATGAACCGGCGCAGAAAAAGTATATGACGGAAAAGCCACGCAGAAGGGATGAAAATATTGTGAGCCGTTCCATGATGGCCCAGATCGGCGTTATGGGAGCATGGCTGGTAGTCATCAGCTTTTTATATCTTAAACTGCCGTTTTTTACCGGATTATTTGCGGGTGAAAAGCAGCATCTGACCGGATATTTTGTATTGTTTATTGTCAGTGCGTTGTTTAACGGGTTTAATGTCAGGGACGATGGATTTGCGATTTTCAAGGGGCTGGATGAAAATACCGGATTTATAAAAGTGTTTTTAACGATTGTTCTGGTGCAGGCTCTGATTGTAAACGCCGCACTTATCCCGGTACCTGTATTTACCTGGATCGGCAATATGTTCAGCTGCGTGCCGTTTGGCATTAAAGGATGGGTTGCGGTTGTATTACTGGCTGTAACGATGATTCCGGTGGATATGGTGCGTAAAGCGGTGGTGAACGGTAAAGCGTAACTTTTGTATCTGTTATCTGAAAGAAAATAACTCTCTTTTGTAAGCGGGAAGCCGCTTATGAAAGGGGGTTTTTTGACAATAGAAAGAAACAGGTGTATGCTAAAACCAGCACGCCTTTCTCCGGCGTCCGGGATATATGTTTATTTTTCAGTTGCCATAATAATAAAAGATAACTATGTATTCGCAGTTTGCTATAATGCCAGAACGTGTGGATGAGGAAACAATTAAAAGTTACGCTCTGAAACATCAGTGTTGTACATTACGGATGTGCGGCACTGGTGTTTTTGTTTTATGGGAAGGGGAATCATAAAAAATTTTCTCCAGAGACCATTTCCTTTTCCATTTTGCGTTATCCGCATACTGCAGCTGGTATCATAAAAAAATTTTTTTCCAGAGACCATTTCCTGTTCCAGTTCGTCTAATTAGTGTAAATACAAAAAAGCTGGCCAGCAGAAAGGACATTATGAAAAAAGAGCAGTTAGGACAACTCATTATTGCCTCTGAAGATATGATGTATCATGTGGCGAAAACGATGCTTGACAGTGATGCGGACTGCGCAGACGCAATACAGGACACAATTGTGAAAGCATTTACAAAACTGCATACCCTGCGCCAGGATTCCTACGCAAAGACCTGGCTTGTAAGAATTCTGATCAATGAGTGCTATGCCATTATGCGCAGGGAAAAACGGATTGTATCACTGGAAGAATATCAGGGCGGAGAGACCGCCATACAGCCGCGGGACTATTCGGATCTGTATGAGGCGCTGCGACAGCTGCCTGTGGATAACCGGATCTGTGTTACCCTTTATTATCTGGAAGGATACAGTGTAAAGGAGACGGCGAAGATGCTGGGAATTACGGAGAGTGCGGTAAAAAACCGGCTTGCGCGGGCAAGAAACCGGATGCGCAGTGAACTGGAAGAAGCAGCGACTTAGCATTGGACTGGAAACGGAGGATTTGTTATGGATTATGAAAATTTAAAATATGATTTTCCCCAAATGCCGGAGGAGATGAGAACTATGATAGAAAAAGAAGTAGCAAAACAGATAAAGACAGGTAAGCAGCATCTGGGAACCAGAAAGACGGCAGGCAGAACTATTGCCGCATCCATGGCGGTTGTGCTGTTGTGCGGGACAACGGTATTTGCCGGAGCGGGACTTTACCGGATGAGACAGCAAAAAACCGGGGATCACGGAGTCAGCGTCAATATTACAGCGGATAAAAACGGAGCGGAAAGCGCAAAACAGACCGGGAAGGCAGTTACAATTCCGCAGGTAAAGCTGGAAACAGGTTATCTGCCGGAGGGAATGGTCTGTACAGAACAGGGAAAATACAGTTTTCCAGAAGCGCTGAATAAAGGCGGCGTGTCTATGATGTTTTACCGTATGGATACGGGTGACGATAAATTTAAAGTGGAACATGAAGACGTACTGACAAGCGAGGAATTTGCTGCCAGCGGCGGGCAGGGGATTTATCTGGAATATCCTCATCTGTATAAGGACGACATTGATTTCAATAAGCGGATATATGTGGCATTTACGGACGTCCATTATGTGATGGAGATGTATGCGGCTTCGGATGTAAGTAAAGAGGACGCAATAAAAATTGCGGAGCAGGTCAGTCTGGTTCCTGTTACGGATGCGGATAAAGCGGAGGCAGTGCTTGCGCTGGACTGGAGCGTCTATGACGCAAAAACAGACAAAGATGAAGGAACATATGAGGATAAAACTATTACAAAAGCTGCCAGGGAAGACATCAATATTCATCAGCAAGGCGAAAGCTTTCCTGTCAAAGGAAAAGGACTGACGGCCAGGGTAACGGATGTAAAAGTTATGGATGATATCAGCCTGCTGGACGCCAGGTATGTAGATGAGGATTTCAGAAACGAGCTGGACGGAAATGGAAAACTGCTTCCGGCAACGATTCAGTATATCAAAGACGGAAATAAGGATACTGTCAGTCAGGAAATATCATCCAGACAGGTTCCGCAGAAACTCGTGTATATTACGACAGAGTACACGAATACGGGCGATAAGGAAATGAAAGATGTCCTGTTCTTTGGGCAGCTGATACGTATCCGTGAAGAAGGCGGGCAGATGCGGATCGCAGAGGACGAAACGCCGGGAAAAAATGATAACTGGGACAGGGCTGTGAATCATGGTCTGTCAGCGTTCTGGGAGATGCCTTATTATGATGTGCGGGGAGGAGAAAGAAACAATAATTACATTGCCTCCATCATGCCCGGGGAGACGGCGACTGTGCATATGGCCTGGGTAGTCACAGAGGAAGAGCTGGACAAAATGTTTATCAGCCTGGAGCCTTCTGGCGGCACACAATTCAGTGAAGAGTCCGTGAAAACCGGTTATGTGGATATCCGGCAGTAACGGTGGGAAATAAATATCCTGTGGACGGATGGTTATACACAGGTAAGACAAAAAGTATCTGTACTTATGGTGCGGATACTTTTTTATGATATAGGAAATTCCTCCGGATTTCCTATATCATAAAAACCCCTCCGGGAGGATCGCACTGCGGCGGAAGGGAAAATGCTGCCAGGAGTCAGCCCGCCGCAGGCGGCGTATCCGGCTGTGCCGGATACTTTTTTATCAGAAAAGGCGTGTCTTTTTTTGGTTGTAAAGGAAATCCCGGGCTGTTATAATAAGGAAGAAAAAAGTGAATTACGGACAGGGAGCGGAAAGAAGAAAGAAGTGTTTTAAGAAACATATGGCCTGTCCGGGGAGAAAAGGATACGTATTATCATATGATTTTATGACAGAAGTAACAGTATGCTTCCGGCGGCTTTTTCTGTCGCCGTTTTCATGTAAGGATTGCGGCAGAGTGCAAAAAGTGTATCTGCGGAAAACGTATTCTGCTTTAACAGGTGAACGATGAAAAAAATATATGTAGTGGAAGACGACGCCAATATCCGTGAGATTGAGCTGTTTGCGTTAAAAAACAGCGGTTACGCAACAGAAGGCTATGCCTGTGCGTCGGATTTTTTTAAAGGAATCAGAAAAAGAAAGCCGTCTCTCGTACTGCTGGATGTGATGCTTCCGGATGAAGACGGCATTGCGGTCTTAAAAAAACTGCGTCAGGAGCCGGATACCAGAGAGCTGCCAGTAATTCTTGTTACGGCAAAAACGACGGAAATAGATAAGGTAAGGGGGCTGGATTCGGGAGCGGATGATTATATTACCAAACCTTTTGGAGTGATGGAGCTGATTTCCAGGGTACGTGCGCTTTTACGCAGGGCGGGGCAGGAGACGTCACAGTCTGTACTTACACTCTCGGAAATTACGCTGGATACAGCCAGCCGTATCTGCAAAACAGATGAAAAGCCGGTGGAACTGACGTTTAAGGAATTTGAGCTTCTGGCGCTGTTAATGCGTAACGCAGGAATCGTGCTGTCCAGGGATGTGCTGATGGAACAGATCTGGGGAATTGATTTTATCAGTGAATCCAGAACACTGGATGTCCATATTAAATCCTTGCGGAAAAAATTAGGAACAGCGGGAAAACATATTCACACTGTACGGAATGTGGGATACGTGGCAGACGGAGGAATATACAAATGACACGGAAGATCAATCTGAATTTTATGGCGGTCATTGCGGTTGCGGTTTTTCTGACGGTGGTTCTGACAAATTTTGTATCCTACCGGCTGTTTCAGCAGGAAGTTTTTTCCGATCTGTCTTCTGTGGCCGGACTGATACAGAGTCTGGATCTGATGGAGCAGATGAAACAAAGCGGGTTCGTGGAACCGGAAAGCGAATTGCGGCTGACCTGGATCGCAGAAGATGGCACGGTATTATATGACAGTTTTGATACTGGTACAAAGGATAATCACGCAGACCGGCCGGAAGTCAGACAGGCGTTGGAAAGCGGCAGAGGTACGGCTGTACGGAAATCACGCACCATGGACCAGAGTAATTTTCTGTATGCGAAAAAAGCGGCGGACGGTACGGTTATCCGGATTGCGAAAGAGGCGGGAAGTATATGGAAAATCTACCGGAGTACACTGCCTGCCATGGCGCTGGCGGCTGCCTGTTCGTTTGCGGTGACAGTATGGCTTGCCAGATATCTCACAAAGGCGCTGGTGCGGCCGGTGGCCTGGATGGCGGAGAATATGGATCATCTGGATCAGATGACTGTTTATAAGGAGCTGGCCCCTTTTATTACACGGATACGCACGCAGCATGAAGAAATGTTAAAAAACGCAAAACTGCGTCAGGAATTTACAGCAAATGTGAGCCATGAGCTGAAGACGCCGCTGACGTCCATTTCCGGTTATGCGGAACTGATCGCAAGCGGAATGGCGTCAAAAAAAAAGGCACGGCATTTTGCGGCGGAAATTCATGGCAGCGCCAAGCGGCTGCTTGTACTGATCAATGATATTCTGCGATTATCTGAATTAGAAGATCCGGCAGGGGAGAATTATTTTTTCCAGACAGTGGATCTGAGTGAAACTGCCCGCCAGTGCGTGGAACAGATGCGGCACACAGCAGCAAAGCATGGTATTTCGCTCAGTTTTCAGGGAACGCCGCTGTATGTCCGGGCAGACCGGCATCTGATGGAAGAACTGATCTGTAATCTGTGTGATAACGCAATCCGCTATAATAAAAAGGGCGGCCATGTGTGGGTGACAGTATCAGACCGGCTGCAGATAGAAGACGACGGGATCGGGATTCCTTCCAGGTATCAGAAGCGGGTATTTGAACGGTTTTTCCGTGTGGATAAAAGCCGTTCCAGAAAAACAGGGGGCACCGGACTTGGCCTTGCGATTGTAAAGCATATTACACAGGTGCACGGTGCGCAGCTGTCACTGGAAAGCGAGGAAGGCGACGGTACGATTATCTGTGTGGATTTTCCGGTTATGTAAAATGTATGTAAAATGAATCGCAGGTCCCTTGCCTGCATAGAAAGGAAATGATACATTAAGTGCAGGGAGGGAAGAATATGCTCATATTAAATATTTTTATACTTGCGGCTGGTTTTGTTGCGCTTATCAAAGGCGCCGGCTGGTTTGTGGATGGAAGTTCTGCCCTTGCCAGACGCTTTCATGTACCGGGTGTGATTATCGGACTGACAATTGTAGCAATGGGAACGAGCGCTCCGGAACTGGCGGTGAGCGTTTCGGCGGCGCTGCAGGGAGCAAACGGGATAGCGCTTGGAAATGTAACCGGATCTGATATTTTCAATCTGTTCTGTGTACTGGGAATCTGCGCCATGATTCATGAGATTCCGGTAGATGGCGGGATTCTGAAAAGAGACTTTCTGGTGGCGGCTTCCAGTGCGGTACTGACACTGCTGCTGGCAGGTTATGGCGTACTGTTTTCCGGCGGCTTTTTGCAAAAGCATATGGATGAAACGGCAGGAGAGCTGGGCAGGGGCGCAGGTCTTACCCTGTTAGCCTGTTTTATCATTTATATGATCGTACTCATTGCCCATGCGGGAAAATCTGACCAGGAAGAACAGGCGCAATGCCTGTCCGCCGGTAAATGCCTTCTGCTGATTGCCCTGGGACTGACCCTGATAATCGCCGGAGGCCAGGCGGTTGTGAACAGCGCAAAAGACATTGCCGCCGCGATGGGCATGTCCGAAACATTGGTCGGTTTAACGATTGTGGCGGTGGGCACCTCACTGCCGGAGCTGGTCACATCGGTGGTGGCGGCCGGGAAAGGAGAGACCGGACTTGCGGTGGGCAATGCTGTAGGTTCCAATATATTTAATCTGCTGCTGATTCTCGGATTATCCACATCCATCCACCCTGTTGTGGTGAATATGGCGTCCGTTTATGACCTGGTGATTCTGGTTATCGCCAGTGTGATTACCTTTATTTTTGCCATGGAAGGCCGGTCCATAAAACGGCTGGAAGGAATTGTTATGGTATTGCTGTATGCGGCTTATGTGATTTTTGCGGCAGTGCGCTAGATTGTGTCTGAATAATGCTTTCCCGCAGGTGTATCCGGAGGGAATGATACGTCAGGTCTTTTCAGAAAGGAATATTATGGTAAGAGAGATATGTGGGTCAGATTTTCAGGAACTGATGGAGCTGTACACACAGCTTCATGACAATCCGCTGCCAGCGCAGACGCCGGAAACCGCCAACTTGTGGCGCCGGATTCTGGAGGATGGGAACTATCATCTGGTTGTGGCGGAAGCAGACGGTCATATCAGGGCGTCCTGCACCTGTATCATTATTCCGAACCTGACCCATGGCCAGCGTCCTTATGCGCTGATTGAAAATGTGATTACCAGCGAGGCATACCGCAGACGGGGACTGGCATCTGCCTGTCTGGATTATGCCAGAAACATAGCGGAAAGAGAACGCTGCTACAAACTGATGCTGATGACAGGTTCAAAACAGGAGGGAATATGGAATTTTTACTGGCGGGCGGGATACAACAGCGAAGATAAGAAAGCGTTTGTCCAGTGGATTCTATGAAGTGATTATGATTATTTTTTTTACGGATCTGGATAATACGTTAATATATTCCCGCAGGCATGAGACTGGAAGTCAGAAAACCTGCGTGGAATTATACCGGGGCAGGGAAGTTTCTTTTATGACAAACCGGACGATGGCGCTGTTAAAGGAGATATCCGCACACCTGATGGTTGTGCCTGTCACTACAAGAACGCTTGAACAGTACCGCCGCATCCGGACAGGTTTCAGGGAGGCGTCCTTTGCGCTTGTCTGTAACGGAGGGATTCTGCTGGAAAACGGCGTGGAAGACAGGCACTGGTATGCCGCTTCCCTGGAAATGATTGCGGAAAGCAGGGAACAGATGAAAAAGGCGGAAGCGCTGATGGAAAAAGACAGGTACCGCACGCTGGAGGTACGGAATATTAACGACCTGTTTTTATTTACGAAAAGCAGCCGGCCGGAGGAATCTGTTTCAGAGCTGGCCGGATATCTGGATTCTGCCCTGGTCCGTATATTCAGCAACGGCCAGAAAGTGTACGTGCTGCCGGTGGGACTGGATAAAGGCACGGCGGTAAGGCGTCTGGCTGCCAGACTGGGACCGGATCTTACTATTGCGGCAGGAGACAGCGCATTTGATATTCCGATGTTAAAAAGCGTGGATCATGCCTTTGCGCCGGAAAGGCTGGCGGAACATCCTGTGGAAAGTGGCCGGATGATTACAATCAGGGACGGGGAAATTTTTTCGGAGAGAGTGCTGGAGGAAATCCGGCAAAGGTTTTTGTAATTACCTGAGAGTGGCTGAAAAAATTCCGCCGTTTTGATTCACTGGCTGTAAGGCAGGCTGCCGTTTCAGACAGCCCCTTTTAATCAGCCGGAATATGGATGTTATCGCTGCGGACGGGCCGTTTAATCAATGCCCACACGGATTCCGCCGTTGCGTTCCGTTGGCTGTAAAATAACAGAAACAGGCTGGTTTCCGCTCCATTCAAAAGCATAAGATTCACCGGAAGCCTGGCCGATCAGGTTTTTCCAGGACAGGTCGGTTTTAATCTGCGGGTCACAGTAGCCGGACTGTCCCATCCAGCAGATTACGGCGTCCGGATCCACCGAAATGGTGTTTCTGTTCTGGATATTGCTTAATACGATAGGATTGCCGTCTGAAAGAACCGCCACATACGCCTGGTTTCCGTTTCCGGTAAGGACTGAAGTAGCCAGACCTTTCTGGGAGAGAACACCGCATCCGATAAAGCGGACTTCGTATTTGCAATCCTGGGAAAACGCAAGTATATTTTCAGACTCTACAGAAATGGTTTCTCCCACGGCCAGATGGTAAATTACCACGTGCTGGCTGTTATTGGCATAATAAGTAACAGAATCACCGTTCATGGTTACTTTCATTAATGGTATATTTTCCCCTGTTACACGCCGGATCAGGGAGCCAAGGGCCGCCTGGGCCAGACCGTTCTGGGGACCGAGCAGCAGTTTTTCAAATTTATAGTTTTTTCCGCCAGCACTGTCTCCGGCAATGAAAGCTCCGGCTTTTGTAAATAGTACATCATTTCCCGTACATGTGACTTTCAGTGTCAGTTCATTGATGGTTTCAAATGTCAGCATACGCTATCCTCCTAATCTGCGGACCACTGGTTATTCCACTACCTGTACGCCGTACAAGGCGCATAGTCCTGCCAGATCCCTGGCTACCCCGTTTCCTACGGCGTTAAATTTCCAGGAACCTTTGTGTTCATAGAGTTCTCCGATCATCATGGAAATGACATTCGGGTAATAATCTGTCATTTTAAAACTGACCAGTTCTGTATTCCGGTTATCAAGGAGCCGGATGTAGGCGTCTTCCAGCATACCAAAATGCAGATTTCTGGTAAAGGCGTCGTTGATTGTCAGGACAAAAACAATTTTTTTTACATTCGAATTTAATTTTGTAAAGTCAACCGTGATCATTTCCCGGTCAGCAGAATCTGTATCGAAAAACCGGGTACTCTGGTCCGGACTTGTGGTCTGACCATAAAAAACAAACCAGGAATCCCCGGGTACTTTTCCATTTTCATTTAATAAAAAAGCGGATACGTCCACATCACACCGGGCGTCTTTTGTGTTCCAGCCAAAGCAGGCACGGACTGATGGTAAGGTTCCGTCTGAGAAAAGAACTGTTTTCTGTCCTTTCCGGACCGGCTTTTCCAGCGCCGGAAGCCGGACTGGCTGTAAAGCGGATTCCCGGTGTATGTCCGCAGGCCGGGCGGCAGCCTGACTGTGGGAAACAGAGCCGGCGGTGGTGCGTCCGGACCGGTTGTTTTGCAAAGCGCTGCTTCTGGGATAGTTTTCCGCTGTCCCGGCAGGACTTTTTCTGTTATTTTGAGAATAACTGCCGCTGGTACGGTTTTCCGCTGTCCCAGCAGGACTTTTCCCTGGAGATGTGTGTCTGGTCATGGACGCTGCCCGTCTTTGTGCCAGAGGCTGGTTGAGCACAGAGATATTGCGGGATGTGAGCGCACCGGTGGTGTCTGGATGATTGAGGGACGTAAGGGAATTCTGGTCGATGGGAGCCTTTGTCCTCATGGGAATCTGAATCATGCTGCCTCCTGTCATCGCTGGTTTTCCCAGCTTCCGGATATCGGTCAATAAGGTACGATTCCATTATACTGTAAATAGCATAGAACGCAAGTATTTTGTATATGCCGTCAGACACCTTGTACAGCGGCTGCGGTTTATGTCAGGACAATGCTTCTGATCGCATATGACTGCGACAGTATCAGAGCCGTTACAAAATCCGCTCCCTGTGTTCAGTGCGCCTTTGCAGGCAGTTCCCGGCGTCTGTGATACAGATAAGGGTGGTTATGAGAAAAAATCCCGGGATGCAGACAATCCACCATGCGCCTGTGGTCAGCGCCTGGCTGGACAGGGAGAGCATGCTGCCCCAGGAAATGACCTCCAGGGGCAGACCCATTCCCATAAAGCTCAGTGTGGATTCTGCTATGATGGCGCTGCGGATATTCATAACGATCATATACAGGACAGGGGAAAGAAACTCTGGCAGCAGGTGTCTGAACAGAATATAAAAAAAACTGCCTCCCATGCATCTGGCAGCCAGGATGGATTCTCTGCCACGCATTCTGCGGACTTCTGTGCGGATAACTTTTGCCATGCCATACCAGCCGGTCATTCCGATCATGACAGAAAGACTTACAATATCCGTCTTTTCAAAGAATGCCCCAAGCAGCGTGACCAGCAGCAGGTCCGGGATGCTGTGGAGAATTTCTGTGAGGCGCATCAGAAGCGCATCCAGCCACCAGGGAGCAAGGCCGCTGATGGCGCCATACAGGACGGCGGCTGTTGTGGACAGGGCTGTTGCGGCAAAGCCGGTAAACAGTGAAACCCGGCCTCCGTACCAGATCATGGAAAAGATATCCCGTCCCATGGCGTCCGTGCCGAACCAGAATTCCGGTCCCGGCGGTATGTGGCAGGCGGTCAGATCCATATACGCCGGGTCTTTGGAACTAAAAAATTCACAGCAGGCACAGCCGCAAATGATAAGGATCAGGAAAGCAATGGAAATCCGGGGGAGACTGCGGCCGGTTCTTTTTTTCCGGTGCGGGGAACCTGACGCCTGCGCTTTGCCGGTCTGTAAATTATGATCGTTCAATTTATGTCTCCTTTTCATTCATTCATGATATGATTATCTGTTTATACAATTCCATGTTAATATCTGAACGGGTCGTGGGCATATTCAGACAGTCCGGGGTCGATGCGTTTATTTACAGCTCTGGTAAGATAACCGCAGAAGATGACAACTGTTCCGGACAGAATGCACAAAAGCATTAACAGATTATAATCTTTGTAGCGGGCGCTTTCATAGGTCAGTGTCCCGATGCCGGGGTAGGAAAACACAGTTTCTATAATATATGTCCCTCCCAGAATATGGGGAACGGACAGCGCCATCAGGCTGAGATAAGCGGGCATGGCGTTGGGAAGGCAGTGTCTGAACCAGATCTGGCGCTGCCCCAGTCCCTTTGATTTTGCCAGCAGTACATAATCAGCACGGGCTTCTTCCACCAGTTTGTTGCGGACCATAAAGGCATAGTACCACAGCTGGCTGATAACTACCAGGGTTACAGGCAGAACCAGATGGGCCAGTCTGTCCGCCAGGCCGGATTCTGCGCCCGGAGTATACGCACCGCTGCCCGGCAGTATGTCCAGCCAGACAGAAAAAATAAGTATGAAGACCAGCGCAAGCCAGAACTCCGGGATACAGCCGCTGATTGTGCCGGCCCTGCAGATGATACGGTCCGGCCACCGGCCTTCCTGCCAGGCACAGAACATTCCAAGCAGCAGGGCAAGTATAAATAGCAGGAGAAATCCGGCGCCGCCCAGCAGCAGTGTATTTGGCAGACGGTCCGCAATCACATGGATTACGTCTGTTTTATATTTATAAGAAATGCCAAAATCTCCCTGCAGGGCATTGGAGAGCCAGCGGATATACTGTATATGCACCGGGTCGTGCAGACCCAGTTTTTCTTCCGCCAGGCTGCGTCGTGCCGGACTCATATTTTCTGCCCGGTCTCCATAGAAGGATACTAACGGGTCCCCGGGCGCCAGTCTGGCCACATAAAATACAAGCAGGGAGAGCAGGAAGATGCTGCCGGAAACTGACAGTATTTTTTTACACAGGTTTATGATAATAGTTTTAAAATTCAACGGTGATCACGCTTTCAATTCAATCAGGGTACCAGAACCAGATGATCCCGCGCCGCCAGACGCAGGGCGCCTTCGTGTGGGTAATCCTGCCCGGTATCAGGGGGTGTCTGCCGGCTGCGTCCGGATAACGGGTCCGGGACTGGTATGGAAGCAAGCAGCGCTCTGGTATAAGGATGGAGCGGATTGGAAAACAGTTCCTCCACAGGTGCGGTTTCCACCAGCGCTCCCCGGTACATTACGCCTGCCCGGCTGCACAGATATCTGACGACTGACAGATCATGGGCAATGAATAAAAAGGTAAATCCATGCTCCTGCTGCAGATGGGCAAACAGACGCAGTATCTGTGCCTGTGCAGATGCGTCTAAAGAAGCCAGAGGCTCGTCCGCCACAAGCAGTCCGGGGTTCATGGTAAGGGCTCTGGCGATGGCTACCCGCTGGCGCATACCGCCGGAAAGTTCCGGAGGATATTTATCCAGATAAGAAGCGTCCATACCTGCCTGCCGCAATTGGAATTCCGCCTCCGCCCGGTGGGAGCCCCTTGGGGGAGTCAGGTGATGAATGACCAGGGGCTCCGCAATAATATCCGCTACTTTCATGCGTGGATTCAGACTGGACGAAGAGTCCTGAAAAATCATCTGCCGGCTTTGCGCCAGCATTTTCCGGTGCCGGCGGCGTTCTAAAGGCTTACAGGTATGAATGCCCCGGTAAATAATGTCACCCCGGTATGGTTTGTAAAGATTCATAATACAGCGGGCAATGGTGGATTTTCCACAACCGGATTCTCCCACGAGCCCGAAAATCTCTCCACGGCGGATCTGGAAAGAGACCTGATCCAGCGCCCGGATTACTGTGTTTCCAGACAGCCGGAACCGATGGGACAGATTGCGGACATCCAGTATAACCGGATCAGGACAGTCCGGCAATAGCTGTGGTCCCCGGTCCGGCGTCTGGCGCTGCGTCTGATAGTCCGGCAATAGCTGAGGCGTCTGGTCCGGCGTCTGGCGCTGTGGCTGACAGTCCGGCAATATTTGTGGCCTTCGGTCCGGCGTCTGACAGTCCGGCAATAGCTGTGGTCCCCGGTCCGGCGTCTGGCGCTGTGGCTGATTTGCGGGTCCTGGTGTGCGCAGGCTGTCTGTTGTGGGAATTTTCTCCGTCTGTGACCCGGGCTGCCAGATAGCGGAGGCAGGGGGATTTGTCATCTTACAAACAGGAGGCGCCGCTTCCAAAGAGACGGCGCCGGCATCAGTCTTAGGACTGTGGCAGGCAGGGGTGTCCTGTGGCTGACAGCCACAGGACAGCTTTGTACAAAGCGTTCCGCCTCCTGCCGCAAAAGCGGGATGGGACAGAAGAAGCGCCCGGGTACATGGATGTGCGGGGTGATAAAAAATCTCTTCCACGCTGCCGGTTTCCACGATTTCTCCGGCGTGCATCACCGCCACCCGGTCTGCGATACGGGCTACCACGCCCAGGTCATGGGTGACCAGCAGCAGGGAGGTATGGGTATTTTTACAAAGGTCCTGCATCAGGTCCAGTATTTTTGACTGGAGCGTTACATCCAGCGCCGTGACCGGTTCGTCCGCCAGCAGGATTTGCGGGTCCGAAGCCAGCGCAATGGCCAGTACGCTCCGCTGGCGCATACCGCCGGAAAAATGGCAGGGATATCTTCCATACTGGTCTGCCGGATTCCGGATACCGGTCAGAGCCATCAGTTCCAGCACACGCTGGCGGATTTGTGTTTTTGACAGGGTCTTATAACGGGCCGCTACGGCTTCTCCAATCTGCTTTCCAATGGGAATGGCAGGATTTAACGCTGTGAGCGGGTCCTGGAATACCATGGAAAACAGATTTCCCCGCAGCCGTTTCATTTCGTGCTCTGTACAACTGGCAAGATCCGTGCCGTTTGCGGTCATGCCTGAGGATGTTATCTTTGCTGAAACAGGCAGCAGTTTCATCAGGCATCTGCATAGTGTGCTTTTTCCACAGCCGGATTTACCGACAAGCGCCAGTATCTCACCTTTTTCCAGTGAGAGCGACACATTCTGTAAGGCTTTAAGCTCTCCTTCCCGGGTGGAAAAGCTGACAGACAGGTTTCTGATTTCCAACAGTCTGGACATAAATATGTACCTGATAGAAACGGTATCCGGTGTTGTGCCGTTTCAGTCCTTTCGCTTAATTTCTGAATAGAAACGGTAACCGGCGCTGAGCCGTTTCAGTCCTTTCGTTTAAATTCTGATTGATATGCACTGTGGCCGCAAAAATGATTCTGGCATCCGCAGGCATTCCGGTTCCGAAAAGCCGGAATCCCTAAGTTTTCTGCATGGAAGATTTCATACCGGACGGACCGGTGTCCATTCGTCATCCCAGGGGCACCTTTCAGGGACGTCCGTGTCCCTGAATCCTGAAACAGTCAGAAAACAAAGGGCTTCCGGCTTTTCTCCACAGTCACGCCTGCGGGGACCGGCTGCCTTCCGGCAGAATATACATATGCCCGCTCCCGGTTTCCATGCCTGTACCGGACAGATCCATGTGACAGACAGTGAAAAGATTTCTGTATGGAAACGGATGATACGGAAATTCCGGCCGGCATTTTCCAGACCGGATGCTGCTGATACAGACAGCGTACTGCCCGTATCAGTAGTATAACTTCCTGTGTTCCGCTGTCAGATAAAACATGGAATGACACATAATTTTTCCGGGAACCATTCCGGATACTGCCTGGTTTTTATACCTGCTTACCCGCAGAGCTGCTGTCTGCCAGGATAAAGCCCGGGTCTCAGCGGCATTCACATATTACATGGAAAAACCGGATTACATGTAATTCTTTTGGAAACCATACTGAACTGGAAAACGGTATGATATTTCAAAATATGATATATTTTGGGGCGAATTGTACAACTACAAAGAATTTTCAAACACGCTCCAGTGTCCATGATGTCACATTCCAGAAAATTCCCACGCCGTGATGTCCCAGTACGGTGTCTGTGGAAATGCCTTTCAGCGCCCGGGTGGCGGCATAATCCGCATCCACATAGCAGATAAAGGCAAATGCCGGGTCATCCGCCAGAGCCTTCTGGAATTTTCTGTAAGCCTTTGCCCGTACCTGCGGATCTTCCGACTGGCGGGCTGCCAGCAGGTACTGGTCCACCTTTGCGTTAGAATAGCCGGAATAATTGGCTCCCTTGCCGGTGCCGAATACTTTATAAGTATGATCGTCTGCGTCGAAAGGACTGCCCCAGCCGATCAGATAAGCCATCTGCCCGTTCCAGTCCACCTTTGCCGGAATCTCCACAGAGCAGTCGATACCTGCTTCTTTCAGCTGCTGTGCGCCAGCCTGTGCCATGGCCAGCCGCACCTGGTCACCGGCAGCCACGCTGATGACAAACCCGGCTTTTTCACGGTCTTTGTAATAATAGCCGTCAGCCGCCCTGGTCCAGCCGGATGCTTCCAGTACTTCTGCGGCTTTTTCAGGATTGTAGTCATAGTGTTCCACTTTTTCATAGTTATAAATATTGCGCTGTAACGGTCCATAGGCGGCAGCGCCGTGTCCCAGCAGAACCGCATCCACAATGGATTCCCGGTCCAGCGCATAGCAGACGGCCGGGATAAGGTCCCGGTGTTTCTGCCAGTAGGGATGATTAAAATTAAATAAAATGCCCCGGTAGTCAGAGGTCCGCATATGATACAGTTCAAATCCGTCTTTCTGTTTCAGGTTTTCTGCATCCCTGGGTGTGAGCAGCGCCAGGTCCAGTTCACCAGACTGCATCTGCAGCGCCCGTACCTGGTCGTCCGGGACGATTTTAAAAACAATGGTATCAATACTGGCGGCGCCTTTGAAATAGTCTTTGTTTTTTACAAGCGTGATGGCCTGTCCGTTGTCCCAGCGTTCCAGCCGGTAAGGACCGGTACCGGTGGGATTGCGGAAAAAGCCGGAAGTCTGCATATCTTCGCCTTCCAGCAGATGCTCTGGCAGGATAGGAATGGACATATCGTCCAGAAAGGCCGCATTGGGTACGGACAGCAAAAAGGTGACAGTATAGGGGTCATTTATCGTAATGGACTGTACTTCTTCAAAATCAGGGGCATTTTCGGAGCCATTGTCAGGGTCCATAATGGCTTCGATGGTAAACTTCACGTCTTCAGCGTCAAAGGCCTCTCCGTCGTGCCAGTGTACGTCTTCTTCCAGATAAAAAGTATACGTGCAGGCGTCTGCGTCGTAGTCCCATTCTCTTGCCAGACCGGGAATGATCTGGTTGCTGCCGTCGTGGGCAGTCAGCCCGTCGAAGAGCAGCAGGCTGATTTCTCCATGTTCGTCCATGGCTGGGTTAATGCGGGTATAGTCGCCGCTGCCATAGACGAGGGTGGAGGGAGAGGAAGCTGTCACGGCGGAGTCACTGGGGCCGCCTGCGCTGCCGCAGGCGGAAATACATAGCGCCAGACATATAAAAACAGAAACATAAATATAAATAGAAGTGATTTTTTTGCTTTTTTTCATGATGGTGCGGGTTTCCTTTCTCTGTTTCTCGTTTTTTTCATATTTTTTTTCTCTTTTCTCTTTCCTTTTCATTTCCTGTCCATATCCTGATCCGGACATCTTTATGGGACAGATGATAAAAATGGGCACAAAAAACATACGGCTGCCAGTTTTCTTCTGAATGGCCGTATGTTTCCCGCACATACATTCCTGTTTGTTCTGCGTATGCATATCTGTATCACAGTGTAAGACCAGAGCGGGCGCTAAATGCGTATTTGCGACGGCTGTCCGTATGTTACGCTCTGGTACAAATGAATCATAAGTATTTTGTTTATAGAAAAATGTATCCTGTTAAGTAAAATCCTCTGTGAGGATTGTCCTGCGGCAGAGGCGGAAATACAGCCGGAGGCAGCCCGCCGCAGGCGGAGAGGAAAATGCTGCCAGAGGCAGCCCGCCGCAGGCGGAGTATCCGGCTTCGCCGGATACTTTTTTATATGATATTGATATTATATAAGGAAACTTCAGTTTCCAGCGTCTGCTTCCCGCAGATATTATTTGTAAATATACAGGAACTGTTTTTTTTTGTCAATACCTGATGTGGCGGGATTATGACAAACGCATGAGCAGATAAATTGTGAACATACCTCTATTCTGTTAAAGTAAAAGAACAGGGGGTGTGTTTATGAAAGAATTATTACAGTGGATGGGGTATCTTCCAATAGTCACTATGATTGCGATGATCCAATTCATTTTTTTTTCCTGTTCCTTTTAATTCTTTCGGAATAAATGATAATTTATCGTTTCATCAGGAATGCAATTATTTTTTCGCTGATTGTTTCGTACTCGTAATCATGAACATAATGGGGGCAGTTTAATTCTACATATTCCCCTTCATCAATCTGTGATATATATGCTTTTGGAATTTTCCTCCATGTTTCTTTAAAAAGCTCCATTTCATTAGCATAGAGCACGCCATTCATGATTGCATGAAGCGCTACACTGAAAGCTAAAAATACTATTCGTTTTTTGTAATGGAATTATAATCTATGAAAGTTAATCCCATCAACGCTCCAAAACTAAAAATTCTTCCAGCTACAGCAATTAAATAACCCGGAATGCTCATACGGGCAGCAAAGATTGTTCCGGCATCAAATATCGTATGTAAGCTGCTGCGGCCTGATCCAAATACAACAGGTGTTTCCCTGGATTTTTCTTTTTTAAGCATAGTTCTGAATACAAGGTAGTATCCACCTTCTTCAGACAATCCCTGAATTATCCCAACTGCAGCACATAGTAAAATTGAATGCTGTGAAAAAAATCTTTGACAGGTGATTCAGCTAACACCATTAATGCCTGGACTGGCTGTGGAAGCAATAGTCCGAAAATCAGTAAACTGAATGCTCCAGACAGGAATATTTTATATTTTTTCATCGTTTTTCTCCTGCTGCAAAATGAAATTTGTATCGTTAATAGCAGATCACTATCACATTCATATTTCTATTACATTTTCATGAAATTTCTTTCGCCCTCCGCTTAGTGTCCTGCTATGCTGCCGGCTCCTGTTTTTGGGCTTCCTCTCAGGGTGCTTTTTGTTATAGCTGATTACTCCGGCAAATACTGATTTTGTGGCGGGCCTGGTACTATAGCGAACAATATCTGATAATGTATGGTTATCTTTCATTTCATGAACGGATCAGCTGTGGATGGATGTATTTTCCAAAACCAGTCCTCTGCCGTATCTGGCATTTTAACGTTATGTACTGTCTTTTGACCCATGCTGCGTATTGCTTCTGTTTTATCTTCAATATACGCCTTATCGGATATTTTAGTAAAATAATGGATTTCTGATCAATTCGTTTTACCCGTTTTTTCATACAACTGAATCATGTTCTTAAATTCTCCGGAAAAAATTTTACACAATCATCGTGGGATTATAGTAACAAAATGACAGCCCTTCTGTGGAATCAGGATTGTCCCCCTTGTGGGATGCCGCTATTTGTGCTATCATATCACAATCAGAATACCAGAGGAGGACAACCATGGCAGATATCAGACCATTCCGCTGCATGCGGCCATGCAGGGAAAAAGCGGCAAAAATAGCGGCGCTTCCGTATGATGTATACAACCGGGAAGAAGCAAGGGCAGCAGTAGCGGGAAATCCGGATTCTTTTTTGAATATCGACCGTGCCGAGACACAGTTTCCGGCAGATATGGATATGTATGATGAAAGAGTGTACCAGAAAGCCCATGACCTGTTATGGGGCATGGCGGCGGATGGCTCCTTTATCAAAGATCAGGCCCGTAGTTATTATATTTATGAGCTTACGATGGATGGAAGGACACAGACCGGGATTGTGGCCTGTGCTTCCATAGACGATTACCAGAACCAGGTGATCAGAAAACACGAAAATACCAGGGCGGAAAAAGAAGCGGACCGTATCCGGCACGTGGATGTGTGCAATGCCCAGACCGGGCCGATTTTTCTGGCTTACCGGTCGGATGAAGAGATAAACAGGGTAGTGGCGCAGGCCGTGCGGCAGGAGCCGCTCTATGATTTTGTATCCGATGACCAGATCCGGCACCGGGTATTTGTAATCAGTGACGACGCATGGATCCGTACGATCCGGCAGGCATTTGCGGCCATGAATTCTATTTATATTGCGGACGGGCACCACCGTGCGGCGTCCGCCGTAAAAACAGGAATAAAACGCAGGGAGGCTCATCCGGGTTATACAGGGGAAGAAGAATTTAATTATTTTCTGTCCGTGCTTTTTCCGGATGACCAGCTGATGATTATGGATTATAACCGGGTCGTCAAAGATCTGAACGGGCTGTCAGCAGAAGCTTTCCTGGATCAGGTGCGCCAGCGCCTTATTGTGGAAAAAGTGGACAGAGCGCAACGCCGGCCCCGGAAGAAAGGCAGTTTTTCCATGTACCTGGATGGAACATGGTATATGTGTACGGTTCCGGCGGAACAGATTCCGTCCGATCCGGTGGGAAGCCTGGACGTATCGTTACTGCAGAATCTGCTGCTGGCTCCGGTGCTTGGCATTACAGATCCGAAAACGGACGGGCGTATTGATTTCACAGGCGGTATCCGGGGGCTGGACGAGCTGGAGCGCCGGGTGGAAACTGACTGTGCGGTGGCTTTTGCCATGTACCCTACCGATATCCTGGAACTGTTTGCTGTGGCGGACGCCGGACTGCTGATGCCGCCAAAATCTACCTGGTTTGAACCCAAACTGCGCAGCGGACTGTTTATTCATGAGCTGGACAGATAGAAATGCAGATAGAAATGCATCTGCCTGGTACTACAGCCAACAATGCCATATAATACATGGTTATCTTTCATTTTTAATTATGGCAGCCGGAAGATAACCGTATCTTCCGGACGCCGGGGAAAGGCGTGCTGCTCCTGCCGCTGTTCCGGCTCCGGAAAGCTGGCAATTCCAGGATTCCGGCACGGAAAGTTTTCATACCGGACGGACCGGTGCCTATTCGCCTTCCCTGGCTCACAGGCACCTTTCAGGGACATCCGTGTCCCTGAATCCTGTTTACAGCCGGAAACCCGGGAACTGCCTGCTTTCCTCCGCAGTCACAGCGGCAGGAGCGGCACGCCTTTCCCCAGCTGTTTCCGGCAGTATCCGTTTATCTTTCCTGTCTTCGCCGCACTTATTCCGGCAGACAGGATAACCGTGTATGCGGGAATATCCGGGATCAGTTCCGGAAATTATATGCAGCTGCGGCTTAGCACACATGAAGGGGTACGGCAGGAACTTCAGCTTTATTCTGGCAGACGGCAGGTCTGCGGGGAAGCTGCATCCGGTCTGGGAAACGCCTGCCAGAATTTCCGGATCATCCGTCCCAATACAGATGCCTTTTCCTTGTGTGCCGCATGGAGGCTTCCGGTGCAGGCATGGGAATCAGGGGCAGGCATGTGTATATTCTGCCGGAAACAGCCGGGGGAAGGCAGCCGGTCCCTGAAGGCATGACTGTGGAGAAAAGCAGGAAGCTCTTTGTTTTCTGCCTGTTTTCAGGATTCAGGGACACGGACGTCCCTGAAAGGTGACCCTGGGATGACGGATGGGCACCGGTCCGTCCGGTATGAATGTTTTCCCGGCAGAAAACTTAGGGACTCCCGCTTTTCGGAACCGGAATGCCGGCAGGGACCGGCTGCCTTTCCCCGGCGTCCGGGAAATATACATTCATCCGCAGCTGATCTGTTGCATGAAATGAAAAATAACCATGTATTAACAGGTATTGTTCGCTGTAGAATCAGAGCGTGTCTGAATAGTGCTTTCTGTGAGAAGTAACCTGAAGAGTGCGGATCATGGGAATGATTTTTCAAATACGCTCCGGGATGCAGAACAGCCTGTGAAAGTGTCTGTGGGCAGCAATAAGAGGGTTTCGGGACAATAGTCTGTGGATAAGGATTTAAAGGATTAGCGGATAAAGGTTCCGGGGATGGGAGTTTTCAGGATGAAAGAAAAGGAAAGGTGATGTGCATGTGCCTGGGCGCGGCGACAGATATTATATCGGAAGGAATGGAAAAACTGGAAAATCTGGAAGGAATCGAAAGCCTGGAAAACCTTCAGAAAATAGATAAGAACCTGGTTAAACAGTATTTAAAAGACTATATTCCCGACCTGCTGAACTTTGCCATCCAGCTTGTGCTTGCGGTGCTTTTGTATATTATTGGAAAGCATCTGATTTCATTTGCCAGAAAGGTGGTACGAAAGACGCTGGAGCGCAGGGGCGTGGATCTGGGCGTCCGGCAGTTTCTGGACTCTATTCTTAAATATTTTCTGTTTATTGTACTGTGGCTGATGATTCTCACACTGTTTGGAATTACCACAGCTTCCGTGGTGGCGGTTGTCGGATCGGCGGGACTGACGCTGGGACTGGCGCTGCAGGGCAGTCTGGAAAATTTTGCGGGCGGAGTGCTGATTCTGCTGCTGCGGCCTTTCCGGGTAGGGGATTATATCGTCTCAAATGCCAGCGGATATGAGGGAACTGTGCAGGAGATTACCACCTTTTATACAAAACTTACGACAATTGACAACCGGGTTATTATGCTGCCTAACGGCTCACTGGCCGGGGGAGCGATTGTCAACGCTACCGGACAGCTCACCCGCCGCATAGATCTGAACGTGGGGATTTCCTATGATTCGGATCTGCATAAGGCCAAAGAGCTGCTTGCGTATATTGTGGCAAAGGAGAGCAGGGTGCTTACGGATCAGCCGGTGGACATTTACGTATCAGAACTGGCGGAAAGCAGCGTGGAGATGGGGTGCCGTTTCTGGGTGAAGTCGGAAGATTACTGGCCGGTACGGTGGGACACACTGGAAGCGGTCAAGCTTATTTTTGATGAGCATGGAATTGTGATCCCTTTCCGTCAGGTGGATGTAAATATCAAAAATTCATAAGCGGCATGTACTCCTTAAAATCATTCCGGCAAAACAGCCTGCTTCAGGTACCGGACTGTTTTACAGTCCGTGTATCCGCACGCTGTCATTCACTGAAGTGTTCCACGGCTGGAATTAAGGCATAAAATGCTCCCGGTTTTGCACGGATAATGGCCCGGCCGTTAAAGTGAATGACGATTATCTGACGAAAAGCATTTTCAGATATGCTCCGGACAGAGTCTGGCGGCTCTCCGGTCTCTGAAAGTTTCTGCCAGACGCCGGTCTGGCAGGATGAACGCTGTTTTATACGGGATACGTCTGCAAACTGCATATAGACAGAAACTGGTAAATGGGATAAAATGTTTACAGTCTGGCACCGGGTACCGGTATTTAATTCACAAATGATAACTGTTTATGATTTATGAACAGTTTTTTAATTGTCAAAAGACTAAATAGCAAAAGATACAGCTGCCATCTGTGCGGCGGACCTGTCCTTCAGGACAGGGTGCCTGGTTATTTAGTAGTCCGGAAGTTAAATGACGGCAGCCGGGGTATGATATGAAAAATAACAGACTGATACGGGTCATCTGTATCTGTCATCGCCGGATCACGTAACATAAATCAGCAGTGGTTTGTTTATACTATGCGTAAAAACAGGAGGAATTATATTTGAAACTTTCAGAGTTGTCTGCTTATGAAATAGTAGAAGAAAAAGATCTTGCGGATATCCATTCCAGGGGTATCGTTATGCGCCACAAAAAAAGCGGCGCCAGAATCAGTATCATTTCCAATGATGATGAAAACAAAGTATTTTATATCGGGTTCCGCACACCGGCGGAAGACAGTACAGGCGTTCCCCATATTATCGAGCATACGGTATTATGCGGGTCTGACGAGTTCCCGATTAAAGATCCGTTTGTGGAACTTGCCAAAGGTTCGCTGAATACATTTTTGAATGCGATGACCTATCCGGACAAAACGGTCTATCCGGTGGCCAGCTGCAATGATAAAGATTTTCAGAATCTGATCCATGTGTATCTGGATGCCGTCTTTCATCCCAATATTTATAAATATCAGGAGATTTTCCAGCAGGAAGGCTGGCATTATGAACTGGAATCAGAAGATGCGCCAGTGACATTAAACGGCGTGGTCTATAACGAAATGAAAGGAGCGTATTCTTCACCGGAAGATGTGCTGGAACGTGTTACCATGAGTTCCCTGTTTCCAGATACAACGTATTCCAATGAATCTGGCGGCGATCCGGCCTGCATACCGGATCTGACTTACGAAGATTACCTGGATTTTCACCGCCGGTATTATCACCCGTGCAATTCTTATATTTATTTCTATGGAGATGTGGATGCGGCGGAAAAGCTGGACTGGATGGATAAAGCCTATCTCTCCCATTATGATAAAATAGATCTGGATTCCGGAATCCGTTATCAGAAGCCTTTTGGCCAGTCTCTGGAACTGACCAGACAATATCCGGTTGCGGGATCAGAAAGCGAACAGGATAAGACATATCTGTCATATAACGTGGTTGTGGGCACTTCCCTGGATAAGGAATTAAATCTGGCGTTTGACGTGCTGGATTATGCGCTGTTGAACGCTCCGGGAGCGCCGCTTAAGAAAGCGCTTCTGGATGCCAGAATCGGCAAAGATATTTTGGGCGGGTATGACGGTTCTGTGTTCCAGCCGGTATTTACCGTTACAGCCAAAAATGCGAATACACAGGATAAAGAAAAATTCGTGGAAATCATCGAAACAACGCTGCGGGAACAGATCAGAAACGGGCTGAATAAAAAAGCGCTGTCAGCCGGCATTAACAGCAGCGAATTTAAATTCCGGGAAGCTGATTTTGGCGCTTATCCAAAAGGGCTGATTTATGGCCTGCAGTGTCTGGAAAGCTGGCTGTATGACGACGGGGCGCCGTTTACCCATCTGGAAGCCCTGGAGACGTTCCGTTTCCTGAAGGAGCAGGTGGACAAAGGCTATTTTGAACAGCTGATCCAGAAATATTTTCTGGATAATACCCATAAATCCCTGGTAGTGGTGGAACCGGAAAAAGGCCTGAATGAAAAGAACGAAAAGGCACTGCGGGAAAAGCTGGCCGCTTATAAAGCGTCCCTGTCGCCGGAAGAAATCGCGCGGCTTGTGGCGGATACGGAGCATTTAAGGGAATACCAGCAGGAACCGTCCTCCAGGGAAGATCTGGAAAAACTCCCGCTGCTGACCAGGAATGATATGCGTAAAGAGGCTGCGCCTTTCTATAATGAGGAAAAAGAGGCGGCGGGTATACCGGTCATTCATCACAATATGAATACCAATGGCATTAATTATATATCCCTGGTGTTTGATCTGTCTGGTGTCAGGGCAGAGTGGGTGCCTTATCTGGGCGTTTTAAAAGCGGCGCTGGGCTATATGGATACAAAGGATTACACTTATGAGGATCTGGCCAATGAGATGAACCTTCATACCGGCGGATTTTCCGCCAGTATTACAGCTTACGGGGATGTGGTTTCAAAGGATACCCTGATTACAAAATTCGAGGTGGTCGTCAGGGCTTTATACGATGAAACAGCCACTGCGCTGTCGCTGGTGCGCAGTATTTTGTGCTCCACGGTTCTGGAGGATGACAGGCGGCTTTATGAAGTAATTGCCCAGGCAAAATCCCGGATGGAAATGCAGCTGATGCAGGCGGGACATTCCATATCAGCCATCCGGGCCATGTCTTATTTTTCCAGGGCGGCATGTTTTAATGATCTGGCGGGCGGCATTGGCCTGTACAGGCTGCTGACGGAGGCGGAAGAAAACTATGAACAGCGGAAAGATCTCATCCGGGATATTTTAAAGCAGCTGTTCCTTACGGTTTTCAGGCCGGAAAATCTGATCGTAAGTCTTACCAGCGATGAGGAAGGGTTCCGGGTACTGTCCGGGCAGATGGAAGCGCTGCGTAAAGACCTGTTTACCGGAGATTATGATAAATGCAGCCTGGAACTGACCTGCGACAGAAAAAATGAAGGATTTAAAAACGCCGCACAGGTACAGTATGTATCCAGGGCAGGCAATTTCTGCCAGCATGGATTTGCCTATACCGGAACGCTGCGTATTCTCAGAACGATCCTGAATTATGATTATCTGTGGATGAATATCCGTGTACAGGGAGGCGCTTATGGATGTATGAGCGGATTTGGAAGAGGCGGGGATACGTATTTTTCCACTTTCCGTGATCCGAATCTGAGACGGTCCAATGAGGTATTTAACGGTATTGCCGCATATTTAAAGCAGTTCGACGCTGACGAGCGGGATATGACCAAATATATTATTGGCACCATCAGCAGTCTGGACACCCCGCTTAATCCATCAGCCAAAGGATACCGGTCAATGGTTGCGTACTTCAGTCATCTTGGGCAGGAAGACGTGCAGAGGGAGCGGGATGAAATATTAAAAGCCAGTGCGCAGGACATCCGTGCCCTGGAACCACTCATTGCTTCTGTACTGTCAGAGGAAAATCTTTGTGTACTGGGCAATGAACAGATGCTGGAAAAAGAAGCGGGGATGTTTATGACACTGGAAGATCTGTTTTAATACAGCAGTTAAAAGACACGCTCTGGGGAGGAGATATCCGCACTGGCCCGGATTTTATTTATAGAAAGGAATATCATGGATCAGAATGTTAGTTTTAAATCAGGTTTTGTAACTATTATCGGGCGTCCCAACGTAGGTAAATCAACGCTCATGAACCGGATCATTGGTCAGAAGATTGCGATTACTTCCAACAAACCGCAGACGACCCGCAACCGGATACAGACTGTCTATACGGATATGGAAAAAGGACAGATTGTATTTCTGGATACGCCCGGCATTCATAAGGCCAGAAACAAGCTGGGCGAATATATGGTCAGTGTGGCGGAGCGTACAATACAGGATGTGGATGTGGTACTCTGGCTGGTGGAGCCGTCGGATTTTATTGGCGCCGGAGAGCGGCATATCGCGGAAGTCCTGACCAGAGCCCGCACACCGGTTATTCTTGCCATCAACAAAATTGACACTCTTGGGAAGAAAGAAGAGCTGCTCCAGTTTATAGATAAGTACCGGGAGATCTATGATTTTGACGAAATCATTCCGGTATCAGCACTGCGGGGGGATAATGTGGAGGATGTCATTCATACGCTTTTCAAATATCTTCCATACGGACCGATGTTTTATGATGAGGATACGGTTACAGACCAGCCGGAGCGCCAGATTGCCGCAGAGATGATCCGTGAAAAGGCTCTTCATGCGCTGGATGAAGAAATTCCCCATGGCATTATGGTGACCGTGGATCATATGAAACAGAGGAAAGGAAAGCAGATTATGGACGTGGAGGCTACCATTATCTGTGAACGGGATTCCCACAAGGGCATTATCATTGGCAAAGGGGGTTCCATGCTGAAAAAGATTGGTACCAACGCCCGTTTTGAAATGGAACGGATGCTGGGGGAGAAAGTCAACCTTAAATTGTGGGTAAAAGTCAGGAAAAACTGGAGGGACAGTGATTCCATGATTAGAAATTTCGGGTATAAAGAATCATAGTCCTGCCAGAATTTATCTCGTATCAGAAATACAAAATATGCAGAACCTATCCATGGACCAGTCCAGCCTGAAGACTGTTTCAGACATACTGGCCGGTAACCGGACCATCAAGATGAAAAAGAGGAGACGCATATGACAAGAGATTGCTGGGAAGACTTTGCCGCCAGCGGCAGGGTCAGTGATTATTTAAAATACCGGGAACAGAAATCCCATACGCCGTGTGATCCCGGAGCGCTGGCGGTATGGACAGGCGGAGTAGAACATGGGTCTGAAAATCGTCCTGACAGGTATTGTATTGTCCGCAATGCCTGTCGGTGATTATGACAAAAGAATACAGATACTGACCAGGGAAAGGGGAAAGATCACAGCGTTCGCACGGGGGGCCAGGCGTCCTGCCAGTGCGCTGCTGGCCGCTGCCAATCCCTTTTCCTCCGGACAGTTTGAAGTGTTTGAGGGCAAAAGCGCTTATAGTCTGTCGAAAGCGGACATTAAAAATTATTTCCGGGAACTGGCCGGTGACCTGGAGGCGGTTTCCTATGGGTTTTACTTTCTGGAAATGGCAGCCTGGTATACGCAGGAAAACATGGATGGCACAGACTTTCTGAATCTGCTGTATCTGACGTTAAAAGCATTGTTAAAGCCTTCCCTGGAGAACAGTCTGGTCCGCAGGATTTATGAGATGCGCATACTGGTTCTTTCCGGAGAATATCCGGATGCTTTTTCCTGTATGAAATGCGGCGGCAAAGAAGAACTGTGTTATTTCAGCGTGCGGCGCCACGGATGTCTCTGTCCGGGCTGTCTGAAGGGAGAACACGCATTTCCCCTTGATACATCCACACTGTATGCCCTGCAGTATATATTAACCGCCCCGTTGGAAAAGCTGTACACGTTTACACTCAGCCCACAGGTGCTGGGACGTCTGGAGGAGATTGTATCCGGTTACATGCGTCACTACAGCGATCATAAGTTTAAGTCTGAAGACATGCTGAAGTGGACCTGACTTTCCGGAGTATAAAAGCGCCGGAATCTGATCTGCGGCGGAGGTAAATCCGGGCGCTGTATCAAAAACCGGGAGAAGATGAAATCGAAAAAGTGATTGAAAATATGCTGTATTCTTAGTATAATGTCGGCGTAGAGTCAATCAAACCATACATACAGAGGAGGCAATAGCTATGAAACGGAAGCTGTATACGGCGTTGTGGATTTGTGCGGCAGCCGGTATGATCACAGCCTGTGGATCTTCATTCAAAGCTGCTGAAAGTACAGTTTATATAACGGACGAGGGAACGGTTACAGGAGCGGACATTGAAGATTTTAGCGAAGATTACTATGACGAAGAAGAACTGGAAAATTACATAACGGAGTCAGTGGACCGCTATGTGGCAGCCAACGGAGACGGCAGCGTGGAGTTGGACAGCTTTAAAATCGTTTCATCAGAGAATGGGCGGACGACAGCACAGTTATACCTGAACTATGCCACCTATATTGATTATGCCCAGTTTAAGGATGTGACACTGTTTGCGGGGACAATATCCCAGGCGCAGGCGGAAAACCATGCGTTTGACCAGGGATTTGTAAAAGTAAAGGACGGCAGTCCGGCAGGCAGCGCCGCCGCAAAGGACTTTCTGGATTCCGAAGAGCTGAAAGTGGTGGTCATCGGTGAAAAAACACTGGTCAGGGTAGACGGGACAATCGCATATGTATCAGACGGAAATGTGGAACTGACCGGTAAAAATACGGCACGGGTTACGTATGATCTGGAAGATCCTGACGCGCAACCGGCATATATTATATATAGTTAACCTGCGGTAATTTACCCGGATATCTGGCAGGCGCCGGATATGGATACAATCATAGATATATGCAGGTATAATGATAGACATAATCCGGATATCATATTAATAATAACTGCGATACATACCAGAGCGTGCTTTAAAAATGCTTTCTGTCAGATGTGCCCGGATGGATATAATATATCCTGAAGGGTATGATATTCACAATTAGTATCCCGCAGGGTATGATATGGGAGATTTGCGCCAGATGAAGGGCGCATACCCAAAGGGGTACGCTGCATCGTACTCTCCGGGTATATCATGCCCTCCGGGTATATCATGCCCTCTGGGTATATCATGCCCTCTGGGTATATCATGCCCTTTGGGTATATCATGCCCTTTGGGTATATCATGCCCTTTGGGTATAGTGGGCTGTGTATCCTGAATTTTGCGGAAAGATCACGCAAAGAGGGGATTACGGATGGCAGGAATGATTTTTAAGACACGCTCTCAAATTATAATATCAGAAACCCGCAGAGAGGGAGGTAAATAATGGAAAAATCAATGGACAGGATTGTGGCGCTGGCAAAAGCGAGAGGATTTATTTATCCCGGTTCGGAAATATACGGCGGACTGGCGAATACCTGGGACTATGGCAATCTTGGCGTGGAACTGAAAAACAATGTAAAAAAGGCCTGGTGGCAGAAATTTGTACAGGAAAATCCTTATAATGTGGGTGTGGACTGCGCAATTTTAATGAATCCGCAGACGTGGGTCGCTTCCGGGCATCTGGGCGGCTTTTCTGATCCGTTAATGGACTGCAGGGAATGCCATGAGCGTTTCCGGGCTGATAAGCTGATTGAAGACTATGCGGCGGAAAAGAACGTTACACTGGAAGGATCTGTGGACGGCTGGAGCAATGAGGATATGGTGCGCTTTATCGAAGAGCATCAGGTACCATGTCCCGGCTGTGGCAGACACAATTTTACCGATATCCGTCAGTTCAATCTGATGTTCAAAACATTCCAGGGAGTAACGGAAGACGCCAAAAATACGGTTTATCTAAGACCGGAGACAGCCCAGGGTATTTTTGTGAATTTCAAAAACGTGCAGCGCACATCCCGTAAGAAGATTCCATTTGGCATTGCCCAGATCGGCAAATCTTTCCGGAATGAGATTACGCCCGGTAACTTTACATTCCGTACCAGGGAATTTGAGCAGATGGAACTGGAGTTTTTCTGTGAACCGGGTACAGATCTGGAATGGTTCCAGTACTGGAGGGGATTCTGCCGTGACTGGCTGCTGGGCCTTGGCATGAAAGAAGAAGAACTGCGGTTAAGAGATCACGATCAGGCAGAACTGTCCTTTTACAGCAAAGCTACTACGGATTTTGAATTCCTGTTTCCGTTTGGCTGGGGCGAATTATGGGGAATCGCAGACCGTACCGACTATGATCTGACGCAGCACCAGAATACTTCCGGACAGGATCTGTCTTATTTTGATGATACAAAAAATGAAAAGTATATCCCATATGTGATTGAACCATCGCTGGGAGCGGACCGGGTACTGCTGGCATTTTTATGTTCTGCTTATGATGAGGAAAACATCGGTACGGAAGAAAAGCCGGATATGCGTACCGTGCTGCATTTCCATCCGGCGCTGGCTCCGGTAAAAATCGGAGTGCTTCCGCTTTCCAAAAAACTGGCGGAAGGCGCAGAAGAAGTATTTGCCATGCTTTCAAAGAAATACAATTGTGAATATGACGACAGGGGCAATATTGGCAAGCGTTACCGCCGCCAGGACGAAATCGGGACGCCGTTTTGTGTGACGTATGATTTTGATTCTCTGGAGGATCAGGCTGTCACTATACGTTTCAGGGATTCCATGGAACAGGAACGGGTGGCCATTAAAGATCTGGATGCCTGGTTTGCGGATAAGTTTACATTTTAAATTTACATTTTTAATGAATAAACCGCAAAAAACAGTTGATAAGTTGGAAAAATGTGTTAAAATGGGTATGTGCGCCGGCAGAACCGGCGCAGACAGTGTTAGCAATGCGGATATGTTCCGGACAGGCCTGTCTGTCATCATCCGCAAATAGTATAAATCAAAAGTAATATTTTTAGGAGGAATTAGCAAATGGCAAACAAATGGGTTTATTTGTTCAGCGAAGGAAACGCGAATATGCGTGAGCTTCTTGGCGGTAAAGGCGCAAACCTCGCTGAGATGACAAACATCGGCCTTCCGGTACCACAGGGATTTACAATTACAACTGAAGCATGTACACAGTATTATGAAGATGGCCGTGAGATCAATGATGAGATCCAGACCCAGATCAATGAGCACATCGTAAAGATGGAAGAAATTACAGGCAAAAAATTCGGTGACAAAGAAAATCCTCTTCTTGTATCTGTCCGTTCCGGCGCAAGGGCATCCATGCCTGGTATGATGGATACAATCTTAAATCTTGGTTTAAATGAAACTGTTGTGGAAGTAATAGCTGAAAAATCCGGCAACGCACGCTGGGCATGGGACTGCTACCGCAGATTTATCCAGATGTATTCTGACGTAGTTATGGAAGTAGGCAAGAAATACTTCGAGCAGCTGATTGACCAGATGAAAGAAAAGAAAGGCGTTACTTACGATGTCGATCTGACAGCGGATGATCTGAAAGAACTGGCATCCCAGTTTAAAAATGAATACAAGTCCAAAATCGGCACAGATTTCCCGGATGATCCAAAGGAACAGCTGATGGGAGCTATCAAAGCGGTATTCCGTTCCTGGGACAACCCTCGTGCGAATGTATACCGTCGTGACAATGATATTCCTTATTCCTGGGGTACTGCTGTAAACGTACAGTCCATGGCATTTGGTAATATGGGCGATGACTGTGGTACAGGCGTTGCTTTCACCCGTGATCCGGCTACCGGAGAACGGAAACTGATGGGCGAGTTCCTGGTAAACGCACAGGGCGAGGATGTGGTTGCCGGCGTACGTACACCAATGCCAATCGCAAAGATGGAAGAAGAATTCCCGGAAGCATTTGCGCAGTTTACGGATGTATGTAAGACACTGGAAGATCACTACCGTGATATGCAGGATATGGAGTTTACAGTAGAAAATAAGAAACTCTATATGCTTCAGACAAGAAATGGTAAGAGAACCGCACAGGCAGCGTTAAAGATTGCCTGCGACCTGGTAGACGAAGGTATGAGAACAGAAGAAGAAGCGGTTGCCATGATTGATCCACGTAATCTGGATACCCTGCTTCATCCGCAGTTTGACGCAGCGGCTTTAAAAGCTGCCACACCAGTAGGCAAAGGACTTGGTGCGTCTCCTGGCGCCGCATGTGGCAAGATTGTATTCTCTGCGGAAGACGCAGAAGAATGGAACGCAAGAGGCGAGAAAGTCGTTCTCGTACGTCTTGAGACTTCACCGGAAGATATCACTGGTATGAAAGCGTCCCAGGGTATCTTAACTGTCCGTGGCGGTATGACATCCCATGCAGCCGTTGTTGCCCGTGGTATGGGTACCTGCTGTGTATCTGGTTGCGGCGATATTGCCATGGATGAAGAAAACAAGAAATTTACATTAGCCGGCAAGGAATACCACGAAGGAGATTTCATTTCCATTGACGGTTCTACCGGTAATATTTACGACGGCGCAATCCAGACTGTAGATGCAACCATCGCTGGCGAATTCGGCAGAATCATGGACTGGGCAGATAAATACCGTGTATTAAAAGTACGTACAAACGCAGATACACCTGCTGACGCAAAGAAAGCAAGAGAGCTGGGCGCGGAAGGTATCGGACTTTGCCGTACCGAGCATATGTTCTTTGAAGAAGACAGAATCGCGGCGTTCCGTGAGATGATCTGCGCTGATACTGTTGAAGAAAGAGAAGCAGCTCTTGAAAAGATCCTTCCTTACCAGCAGGGAGACTTTGAAAAACTTTACGAAGCTCTGGAAGGATGCCCGGTTACCATCCGTTTCCTGGATCCGCCACTGCATGAGTTCGTTCCTACAGATGAAGAAGATATTGAGAAGCTGGCAAAGGCACAGAATAAGTCAGTAGAAGAAATTAAGACACTGATTGATTCCCTCCATGAATTCAACCCGATGATGGGCCATCGTGGATGCCGTCTGACAGTAACATATCCGGAAATTGCGAAGATGCAGACAAAAGCTGTTATCCGTGCTGCTATTAACGTTCAGAAAGCTCATTCTGACTGGACCGTAAAACCGGAAATTATGATTCCGCTCATCTGTGATATTAAAGAGCTGAAATTCGTTAAGAAAGTAGTTGTAGAGACTGCGGACGCTGAAATTAACGCATCAGGCGTTAAGCTGGAATACGAAGTAGGTACAATGATCGAGATTCCAAGAGCTGCCCTGACAGCTGATGAAATCGCATCTGAAGCTGATTTCTTCTGCTTCGGTACCAACGACCTGACACAGATGACATTCGGTTTCTCCCGTGATGATTCCGGCAAGTTCCTGAATGCTTACTATGATACAAAGATTTTTGAAAATGATCCATTTGCAAAATTAGACCAGACAGGTGTTGGCAAGCTGATGGAAACAGCAATTAAGCTTGGCAAACCGGTTAATGATAAACTGCATGTAGGTATCTGCGGCGAGCATGGCGGAGATCCTTCTTCTGTAGAATTCTGTCATAAGATTGGTCTGGATTATGTATCCTGCTCACCGTTCCGTGTACCGATCGCAAGACTGGCAGCGGCACAGGCGGCTATACAAAGTAGGTAGGAGTTCTCTTTCCTTTGAATTACCGCTATCTTTCGAGCAGGCGGCAGCTTACCGAAAGGCTAACGGACAGTATGTAAGGAAAAATCAATGGAGAGAAACGAATGTAACCGTTTATATCGACCTTGATTAGAGAATGAATTATGATAAGCGTATCATTAGAAATAGTGGTACGCTTATTTTTTTGTCTGAATCGTACCTTTGATTGGATTGGTATTTCTCTTTATAATGAAATCAAAAAAGGTTGGTGTTGATTATGAGAGAAAAGAAAAATCATTTATATGTGGATAGTGAAGAAAGAAAGCTCCTGTTACATAGCCTTGTGGGACTGAAAAATCAGCTCATTCAGCAGGGCAGATATACAGATTGTGTTGATGAACTTATTTTCAAAGTTATCCATGCACCTGTAAAAAAGTTAAGGGTAGAACTGGCAGGAGGAAGTGATGTGCAATAAGGAATTTAAGGAACTGGTGAAGATAGCGGTAGAGAAATTGAAAGACGAATCTGTCTTGAAACTGTTACAAGCTGATGCGAGTTATCAAAAAGATAGTAATAATGAGGGAGATGCGGAAGATGCCTATAATCAGCTTGACTTGACAGAGAAACAGAGAGTAGTTTGTCAACGTCTTATAGATTGCAGAGATAAGCAGGATTTTGAATACGGTACTCATGCGTATATTGCAGGACTGATAGATGCGTTTCATATTATGGCGGTATTATTTCCAGAAAAATGGGATACAGAGAGAATAAGAGAAGCCTTATCACTAAAGAGCAAATAAGGTAGATAATAAAACAGAATAGATTTTTACATAGCCGATTGGTGTAGTTTATGAACTGCTCCCTGTCAAGTAGACAGTTAAAAAAATAAAATTTTTTACCTGCCAGTCTCAAAGAGGACTGGCAGAGTTTTTATGCAGCATCTTTCAAATAGTTTCTATATTCTATCGGTGTCATACAGTTTAAGCGCTTCTGATACCGATGATTATTATAATAATCTATGTAATCGGATATGGCCTCCTTTAGTTCCTCATATGTTTGAAATTTCTTCAGATAATACATTTCTGATTTCAGCATCCCCCAAAACGCTTCCATTGGTCCGTTATCAATACATCCGGATACTCTTGACATACTTTGCGTCATTCCTGCTTTGTTAAGCTTTTTGCGGAAGGATTTTGAGGTGTATTGGTACCCGCGGTCACTGTGGAATAAAGGTTTTGCGTCTGGATGGTTTTCATGGGCAATGTCAAAGGTTTCAAAAACAAGGGCATTATTATTGGAATGTCCAATGACAAAGGAAACAATACTTTTATCCGCCAAGTCCGGAATGGCGCTCAGGTATGCCTTCCCGCCGGCTCCATATTTCATCTCCGTTACATCCGTAAGCCATTTTTCCCCAAAACGTTCCGCATGGAACTCCCGGTTTAAGATGTTTTCGGCAGTAACCTCTGGCGTTGATTTTACATAGTTTCTTCTCCTGCGCCGGCACACAGATTTCAGATGTAAAATCCGCATAAGGCGCAGGATTCTCTTTGCGTTGACTTGAAATTCATTTTCACGGTTCAATTTAACCGTCATCTGCCTGTAACCCGGAATCCCGCTTTTTTCCTCGTACGCGTCTTTGATGAGGACACATAATTTCTGGTTGAATTTCCCATTATCACCTGGTTTCCGGTTCAGCCATTTATAACAGGCAGAACGTGAAATTCCCGCAAATTTGCAGAGTTCCGATATAGGGCATCCCTGCTCATCATATATTTCCTGTATCGCCAGATAAACCGTCTCATTTTGTATCTGACCTAGAACCGCCTCCTTCCGGTTTCGTCGGGTTTTTTTAAGAAAGCAGCCTCCAGCCGGGCTCTGCGCTTTTCCGCCTGGAGAAGCTTATTTTCCGCACGCGGTTTCTCCGGTTCAGACATTTCAGTTTCAGGTTTTCTTTTCCCTCTTTTGTCAATAAGCCCTTCTGCGCCGTTTGACTGGTATTTCCTTGTCCATTGGTAAATCTGTTGGTAGGATACCTGGTGTTTTTCTGCTGCCTGGGCATAATCCATTCCATGCTCCATGCGGTATGTTACAATTTCCACCCGTTCCTCATATGAGGTTTTTCTTCCTTTGGCCATGATACTGTTTCCTCCTGTGAAAGAAGTTTTTTGATTTTCATGACCATTATACTTCATAATCCAGTTGCGAAGCTGTTTATCCGAGCGGATGCTATACTTTTTTTGGATTTCCCTTAATGTCCCTTTGCCGGCAGGGTAATCACAGACGGCATTGTGTTTTGTTTCGGCAGAATAGGCGCTGAGTTTGGGGGATGTTTTTAACCCATCTGCTCCCAGGGCCTGATACAAGGTCACCCACTCGACGATACGTGTCCCATTTGTTCCCAGGCTTCGGGCAATACTTTCTGTTGAACAGCTTCCCTCCAGATACTTTGTGACAGCAGCCAGTTTCATCTCAAAAGAGTATTTTGAATGTTGTCCCATGAAATATGCTCCTCCTTACAGCGACAGTTTTATTATTTTATCTGTCTACTATAAGGGGAGCATATCAATTAAAAACAGCCAGTCGGCTTTTTTTATTGTCATGAATCCTTTACATAGCCACCTTGACAAAGTGGCTAAATCTATGCGAAAGGAGGACGCACCTATGTCAAATTGCAAAGTAATCGCTTTAACCAACCAAAAAGGCGGTGTCGGAAAGACCACCACGGCGGTCAATCTGGGCGTAGCTCTGGCACAGCAGGGTAAAAAAGTCCTGCTCATTGATGCCGATGCACAGGCGAATCTTACGATGTCGCTTGGCTATGGCAGACCAGATGACTTGTCAGATACGCTCTCAAGCATTATGCAGGATGTGATAGACGATAATCCTGTCAATGTCCAGAAAGCTATCCTGCGCCATGATGAGGGCGTTGACCTGCTCCCGTCCAACATTGAACTGTCGGGACTGGAAGTAAGGCTGATAAACGCCATTAGCCGTGAAAGTGTGCTGAAAACCTGCATCAATGAAGTAAAAAAGAATTACGATACTATCCTTATTGACTGTATGCCGAGCTTGGGGATGCTGACCATCAACGCACTTGCGGCGGCTGACAGCGTGGTTATCCCGACACAGCCCCATTATCTTTCCGCCAAAGGCTTAGAGCTGTTGCTTCGCTCCGTGTCTAAAGTGAAACGGCAAATCAACCCGCACCTGCGGATTGACGGCATCCTTATGACGATGGTAATGCCACGCACGAACATCTCTAAGGAAATCACGGCAACGGTTAAAAGTGCCTATGGGCAGAGGATTAAAGTTTTCGATGCCCAGATACCCCATTCTATCCGTGCGGTAGAAGCCACCGCAGAGGGAAAAAGCATTTTTGCCTACGACAAAGGCGGCAAGGTAGCCGCTGCTTACGAGCAGTTCGGAAAGGAGGTGGCAGAGCTTGGCGAGAAACAGAGAAAGCAAAATCGAGCTGACCGCATACGATGACCTCTTTGAAACGGACGAGAGCCGTGCGGAAGCGAATCTAAGCAAAATAAGGGAAATCCCGATTGCGGAGATTGACGAGTTCCCAGACCACCCGTTCAAGGTCTTAATGGACGAGGACATGGAGCAGCTTGTGGACAGCGTAAGGCGGAGCGGTGTAATGACCCCTGCCACAGTCCGCCAGACATTGAACAGCAGGAGGGGCGTATTCTCCGCCAGGGCAACCTCAATCCGAAAGTGAAGATTTTCCGGTATGTGACGGAAGGAACCTTCGACAGCTACTCCTGGGTGCGACACGAAGTCGCTTAATTTAACTGTTTGGCGGCAACGCCGACCAAACCATCCATTCCGTTGGATGAAGCCGTTGTCCCCGGCTCTGCCAGTAATGGCACTGTTCGGAAGCGGACATAAACGTAACCCTATTTGGAATCCAAACCGTGAGGGGAGGATGAAGCTGCGAGCTGCAATGCGGTTAGGGTGCAGGCTTTTACTGATAGCATGGTTAATTAACTGAATCGCCGTAAGCTTCGTTAAGGCTGAACAAGCCAAAGCAGCTGACAGGCTTGAACCAAAAGGTGTGCAGTCGGATATTCCTTTCCAAGGTGGGAATACACGGACATTATGACTGCCGGAGTAGAAGGCGGAACCTAAACTATCAAATAATTGTTGGTTAAGTGGAACGTGTCAAGCCCGTATTCCTGCCCATATGGGCAAGCCGACCGTAAGGGAAGCCGTTGGGAATGCGGGTATAGGATTGCGGAAGAAGCGAATGCCGGACTTGTAATGAGGACGGACAGGGGTTCAAAATTTGCCCCACCCGAAAGGGTGCCCAA
>CANRTU010000002.1 GCA_947642745.1 uncultured Eubacterium sp. | reverse complement strand
AGGTATCTCTGTCTTTTAAATATTCAGTTGTAACACATGTATTGTAATCCTACAAAGAAAAGTAAGAAAAAAAGTCAGAAACTCTTGACGAACGCTCACCGGTATGCTATTCTATCATCGTTGTGAAATCAAAGTAGAGTATCCACTCTCACCTTAGCACAAACAGGTGCCTAAGCGTTTATATTGACAATGTTTATTCAGTATGCTGAATTGTGTCTTTGAAAGTGGATGGTCTGCCTGTCCACTTTATTTTTTTGGAGGTGTAAAACCATTAGTGATTTAATGATTAATGAACAGATCCGTGACAGGGAAGTTCGTCTGATTGGTGAAAACGGACAACAGCTTGGTATTATGTCCGCAAAAGAGGCAATGAAGCTCGCACAGGAAGCAGAACTGGATTTAGTAAAGATTGCTCCGACTGCCAGGCCGCCGGTATGCAAGATTATTGATTATGGAAAATACCGGTACGAACTGGCCAGAAAAGAAAAAGAAGCCAGAAAAAAGCAGAAGGTGGTAGAACTAAAGGAAGTACGCCTTTCGCCCAATATTGATGCGAACGATTTAAATACCAAAATAAATGCTGCCAGAAAGTTCCTGTCAAAAGGAAACAAAGTAAAGATCACACTTCGTTTCCGTGGCCGTGAAATGGCCCACATGCATTCCAGCAAACATATTCTGGATGATATCGTAAAAGAACTGGAAGGGGTAGCGGTAGTGGAGAAAGCGCCAAAAGTCGAAGGACGTGCAATCAGCATGGTGCTGGCAGAGAAAAAATAATTTTACTGAAGGAGGTAATATACAATGCCAAAAATGAAAACGAAAAGAGCAGCGGCAAAACGTTTCAAAGCCACAGGGTCAGGAAAATTAAAAAGAAATAAAGCGTACCGGAGACATATCCTGACGAAGAAATCTCCAAAAACAAAGAGAAATCTTAGAAAAGCAACACTGGTAGACGAGACAAATGTAAAAAGCATGAAACAGATTTTACCATATATTTAAGAAGTGAAGGAGGGTATCAGACATGGCAAGAGTAAAAGGCGGCTTAAATGCCAAAAAGAAGCACAACAGGATTTTAAAATTAGCAAAAGGATACAGAGGCGCCCGTTCCAAACAATACCGTGTTGCGAAGCAGTCTGTTATGAGGGCTCTGGCATCTTCTTATGTAGGCAGAAAGGAACGTAAACGCCAGTTCCGCAGTCTGTGGATCGCCCGTATTAATGCGGCAGCCAGGTTAAATGGTCTTTCCTACAGCCGGTTTATGCATGGACTCAAGCTGGCAAATATTGACTTAAACCGCAAGATTCTGGCTGAGATGGCTGTAAATGATGCGGCTGGTTTCGCAAAACTGGTAGAGATCGCAAAAGAAAAAGTAGCGTAAATATAGATAAGACAATACAAAGAAGGCTGAATGAATCAGCCTTTTTTGCTTTGCGGGAAATAACGTCCCGCAAAGCAAAAAAGCCCTCCGGGCAGGATCGCCATGCGCCGGAACGGAAAAAGCTGCGAACGCAGCCCGCCGCAGTCGTAGTATCCGTCTGCGACGGAAACTAATATACTTTGCGGGAAATAACGTCCCGCAAAGCAAAAAGCCCTCCGGGCAGGATCGCCATGCGCCGGAATGGAAAAAGCTGCGGACGCAGCCCGCCGCAGTCGTAGTATCCGTCTGCGGCGGATACTAACATACATTGCGGGAAATAACGTCCCGCAAAGCAAAAAGCCTCCGGGCAGGATCGCCATGCGCCGGGATGGAAAAAGCTGCGGACGCAGCCTTCCGGTTTCTTTCTGGTTTCCAGGAATTAGGCATTGACTAACACAATTAATACGAATATAATGAAACAGAAAACCAGTAACTTGTGGAATTAAATATTTGCAGAAGGAAAACGGTATGTATCGAAAGATAAATCATTTATATCAGAATACAAACAAAGTTATGCGGATTGCGCTGATGGCCGCCTGTGATATTTTTATGATCTGCCTGTCGGAATTTCTGGCTCTCTGGACCAGATTTGAGTTTTCCGTCAGCTTCATTGACAGGAAATATTTAATGACGGCTATAGAATATACAGGGATCAATATTATTGTGACACTGGTTATATTCGCAATCGCCAGACTATACAGCAGTCTGTGGAAATATGCCAGCGTTCATGAAATGTTTAATGTGCTCATTGCCTGTGTAATGGCTTCCTGTGCCCAGAGTATGGGTATGCATCTGCTGTTATGGAATATGCCAAGGGCGTATTATATTCTGTATACGTTCTTTTTGCTCTCACTGGTTTCTGCCAGCCGTTTCGCATACCGGAGTGTGCGGGTTATGCGCAAGTCCATTCAGATTTCCAGAAGCGGCCAGTCTGTTTCTACCATGATTATCGGCGCCGGGGATACGGCTTATTCGCTGATTAAAGATATATCAAACAGCTGGGCCGTCAATAACCAGGTGACCTGTGTGGTAGATGCGGATCCGCTTAAAATTGGAAACAGTATTTTAAGCGTGCCCATTGTTGGAAATGACGAGCGGATTCCCTGGGCAGTGGAGAAATACAATGTGCAGGAAATTTTTATCGCTATTCCCAAATTGTCCGGCAGCAGAAAAAAGAAGATACTGGACATTTGTAAAAATACAGGGTGCAAGCTTAGAATTCTGCCGAGTATGGCCCAGATCGTCAATGACGAGGTGACGGTTTCCAGTCTGCGGGAAGTAGAGATCGAAGATCTGCTTGGCAGGGAGCCGGTAAAAACCAATCTGGATGAAGTAATGGGATATATTTGCGGACAGGTAGTCATGGTTACTGGCGGAGGCGGTTCCATTGGCAGCGAATTGTGTCGTCAGATTGCAGCCCACAGGCCGAAAAGTCTGATTATATTTGATATATACGAAAATACTACATACAGTCTGCAGCTGGAGCTGAAAAAGAAATGGCCGGATCTGCCGCTGATTGTACTGATTGGCTCTGTACGTAATACCCACCGGGTAGATACCATATTCCGGGATTACCGGCCGGATATTGTGTTCCATGCCGCTGCCCACAAACATGTGCCGCTGATGGAAGACAGTCCGAATGAAGCGATTAAAAATAATGTCTTTGGCACCTTAAATGTAGCCAGGGCTGCGGGAGAAAACAAAACGAAACGGATGGTGCTGATTTCCACCGATAAAGCCGTGAATCCTACGAATATTATGGGCGCTTCCAAACGCATCTGCGAGATGGTGATCCAGGGGATGCAGCGCACATATGGTACGACCAATTATGTGGCGGTCCGTTTTGGAAATGTGCTGGGCAGCAATGGCAGCGTCATTCCGCTGTTTAAGCGCCAGATTGCGGAAGGTGGTCCGGTGACGGTAACAGATCCGAATATTATCCGGTATTTTATGACAATTCCGGAAGCGGTTTCTCTGGTGCTTCAGGCAGGCGCCTATGCCAGGGGCGGTGAAATCTTTGTACTGGATATGGGTGAACCGGTAAAAATCGACGACATGGCAAGAAATCTGATCAAACTCTCCGGTTATGAGCCGGATGTGGATATTCCGGTTGTCTATACCGGGCTGCGTCCCGGAGAAAAAATGTACGAAGAGTGTCTGCGGGAAGAAGAAGGACTTCAGAAAACAGCCAATAACCTGATCTTTATTGGAAAACCGCTGGCGTTTGATGAAACAGAGTTTTTTGAACGGTTAAAAGAACTGAAACAAACAGCTTATGAAGACAATCCGGAAATGAAAGCAGTTGTAAAACAGATTGTTCCGTCCTACGCATATCCCGGAGAATCCTGCAGCGTGGAATATTATGGTCCGGGACAGAGGGAAGAAACGCTGGAAGGCGGGGAAACGGGAGTCGGCAAACGGGTGAGATACAGTTGTGAATAACCAGAACAGCGGACAGACGGGCCCCGCAGTCATGCGGACAGTTCCCTTCAGACACGCTCTAAGGCAGATTCGTGAGCCTGTTTCATACAGTGCGGCGTATCTGCCTTTCGTCAGAATGGAATTGATGCCTGTTTATGTCCGTAAAGAAATGATTTACGGAGAAAAGATGTACCGGCCGGTTTCTGACATACTTCAGGGCGTCATAAATACAGACAAATGATAAGGAGATACAGACATGCACTACGTGATACAGGTTGCGCCCGGAACGGAAGCAAAAACGGAAGCGAAGATCAGCGAAATGATACCGTCAGAACTTTATTCTGCCTGTTTCCACCCTACCAGAATCCGGCGGAAAAAATTTCACGGTCAGTGGAAGGAGATCAATGAGAAGCTGCTGCCGGGCTATGTCTTTATTGTTTCAGAGGATATCCGTAATCTGGCTGTGGAGCTGCAAAAAGTTCCGGCGCTGACCAGGCTGCTGGGCAGTGATCCGGCGGATCATGGATATGTGATCCCGCTGAGTGACCGGGATGTGGAATGGCTGCGGCGGCTGATGAATCCCGCAGGGAAGGCTGCGTCAGAATCATCAGGTTATGAAGTGGGGCTTTCCAGGGTAGCGGTAGCGGAAAATGACGAGGTGGTTATTCTCTCCGGTCCGCTGGAAAATATGAAAGGAATGATTAAAAAGATCAATCTGCATAAACGGGTAGCTGAGGTGGAAGTGGATTTTATGAACCGTAAGACGGTGATTTATCTTGGCATTGAGCTGGTGGCAAAACCAGACGATATCGCATAGCGGGCCGGCGGATACCGGCCGGCTGAAAAAGAGATTATGGTCAAAACTGTAATTTCTTTTTTGTTTTTCAAAAATTATTTTTCCTGTATGATAAAAATCTCCCAGCTGACAGAAACAAGTCTTGTACCTGTCCGTGATAAAATGAAAGCGTGTCTGGATTTTTTACAAAAGATAAAAAGCTTGAGAGCAGGAGGTTATTTATGGGCAGGACATATGGATATGTACGTGTATCGGCTGCGGACCAGAATGAAGACAGACAGATGATCGCTATGCGGGAACGGGGCGTGAAACCGTCCAACATTTATATGGACAAACAGTCTGGAAAAGATTTTAACCGGGTGCAGTATTTGCGGATGGCCGGACAGCTGGAAGAGGGTGATCTGCTATACATTCTGAGTATCGACCGTCTGGGGCGCAATTATGAGGAAATTCAGAATCAGTGGCGTATTCTGACAAAGGAGACAGGAGTGGATATCTGTGTCATAGACATGCCCCTGCTGGATACCAGAAACGGCAAAGATCTGATGGGTACATTTATTGCGGATCTGGTGCTGCAGATACTGTCTTTTGTGGCAGAATCCGAGCGGGTTAATATAAAAAAGCGCCAGGAACAGGGAATAGCGGCGGCAAAGGCAAAGGGCGTGCGATTTGGCAGGCCGGAAGTGGAAATGCCCCTGGAATTTCCAAAGATTGTTAAAGAATGGGAAAAGAAGAAAATATCATTTGGGGAAGCGCTGCAAAAAAGCGGATTAAGCCAGGCAACGTTTTACCGCAGGCTGCGGGAGTACCGGATTATGAACGGGATGATTTCCTGATTACAGCGGCTGGCAGAAAAAATAGTTAAAAGAATAAATAAAAGTATACATAAGTCTGCTCAGGTAAAAGTAAAACCCGGCAGACAATCATATATCCGGACACCGGAAGCGGCGGCAGACCCGTCGTCCTGCCGCCGCTTCTGGCTGAATCTGTATGCTGTTTTTAAATCCTGCTGTTATAATCTGTATGCTGCTGTTATCAGTTGTTATTTTTGAAAAGATCCTATTTCAACAAGATTTCCTTCCGGGTCTGCGATATAGCAGGTTCTCTGGCCCCAGGGTTCTGTCTGCGGGGGCATAACCGGCTCTCCGCCAGCGGCAACGATCTGATCAAATGCCTGATCTACTGCGGCGTAGTTTTCTACTGACAGAGCGATTTCATAATGTCCATTCCATCCGTCTGCATAATTAAATTTTTGTCCGGTCATGTTTTCCAGATCAGATCTGCGGTAGAGCATAAACAGCGTGCCGTCTTTTTCCAGAAACACATTAGCGGCGTTTTCCTCTTCGTTGATTTCAAAACCCAGTACATCACGGTAAAAGTGGATCATAGTCCCCATGTCTTTTACCAGAATTCCAAATCCGTCCAGTTTCATATGTATGATTCCTTTCTCTTATTTTTTATAACCATATCATGCCGGACATGACAGCAGTATGTCCTGTTTATGGCCACAAAGGAAAGTTTTTGAAATAGCAGGCTTTTTTGGACTGTTATTGTGATAAGATACAGGAAGCAGGTGACGCAGATAAATAAAAAAGGAGTGCGAAAATGGTATCTGAACTGAAACAGCCGCAAAAAGCGGCGCATTTATTTGAAGGATGGCAGGAAACCATGATCTGGTCCTGCCTTCAGGGGGTGATGGGAAATATTTACGCAGATGCGTCAGAGCATCCGTCCGGGGCAATGGCGCTGCTGGGAGATTTCTGCTTTCTGGCGGGAAAGCCGGACAGAGATCTTGTCATGTACCAGCCGGAAGGGCGCAGACTGGAATATCTTATTATGGTTCCTCAAAAAGGGACAGACTGGGACAGGCTGATCGAATCCTGTTACGGGCATAAAGCGGTAAAAGTAACCCGCTACGCATTCAAAAATGAGCCGGATGTATTTGACAAAAACAGGCTGCGGTCTCTGGCAGCCGGACTGCCGCAAGGTTATACCATCAGATGGATAGATGAGCCGTTATTCCGGTATTGCGCAGACACGCACTGGTGCAGGGACTGGACTTCCTGTTATGAGGATTACGCACAGTACTGTAAGTATGGATTGGGTGTGGTAATCTTAAAAGACTCAGAACCAGTTTCCGGAGCGTCTTCTTATACCAGTTATCACAATGGGATAGAAATACAGACTGATACCAGGGCTGATTATCGCAGGAAGGGACTTGCCACCATATGCGCAGCCACACTGATTCTGGAATGCTTAAAACGGGGCTGGTATCCGGGATGGGATGCCCAGAATCCCTGGTCTGCGTCTCTGGCAGAGAAGCTGGGGTATCACAGGGACGGTGCGTATACCGCATATGAAGTAAACCGAAAATAAAGAAAATCACATAGGAAGTAAAATGCCTGTGAAGCAGCGTATGGTTCCGCTGACTGACCATCCGTGCATATGCACATCCGCAGGCATGCTACATACAATAGAAAAACGAATCAGAAATGAGACAGTATGAGAGATATCACAGCATTACATCCGGATTTGCAGGAGAAAGTATATCAGTTTAAAGCTCTGTGTGAAAAAAACGGGCTGAAAGCAGGAATCGGGGAATGTCTGCGGACTGTGGCGGAGCAGGACGCCCTGTATGCCATTGGCAGGACAAAACCTGGCACACGGGTTACAAACGCCAGGGGCAGTACTTACAGTTCCCAGCATCAGTGGGGGATTGCGTTTGACTTTTATAGAAATGACGGAACCGGTGCATTTAATACGGCAGGCGGATTTTTTGATCAGGCAGGCGCACTGGCAAAGTCCATTGGTCTGGGGTGGGGAGGCGACTGGAAAAGTCCGGTTGACAAACCTCATCTGTATCTTCCCTGGTGGGGAAGCACGCCTTTGCGGCTGAAGTCTGAATATGGCACACCGGAACGGTTTCGTGCCACCTGGCAGAAGAAGCCTGTTTTTGAAATTAATAAGATATATGCGGCAAAAGCCGGATTTTATCTGTGGAAACGTCCCGGCGCAGAGAAAGTCCGCTATGAAGTAATGTCTGATAAAATGAAAAAGAAGTGTAGTAAAAAGAAGAAACATGCGTTACTGAGAAAAGGCGCGAAATTCCGGCTGATGGAGACAAAAAGAGCCGGGACGGACGTCTGGGGAAAGATCAAAGCGGGGTACTGGATACGGATCGCCAGGAATGGGAAGAGCAGGATTCATATAGTTCCGTAAAATATCCGGGCGGAAAACCTCTGATAAAAATTCTACCAGAATAAAAGTATTCAGTTAAAAAGAACGGAAACAGCTGTAAAATATGGAAGTTTCTGAACAGGTAGTTATGGTTTTCATGGTAACAGTCAGTTTATGTATTGAAACATTTCGGTTGATGTGGTAAGATAGCCTTGTTTCCCGGAGCGTGTCTGAAAAATACCTTCCATATAAATGTGTATCGCAAGAGCGTGATAAATACAGGGCGCAAAAGCGTATCCTTGCCGGGCTGAAAAGTGTTACAGGATCTGGCATATATTAATGATTTCGGGGACTGAATGCGCTGCACAGCGGGCGTGGATAGTGGAAGTGATTTTTCAGACATACTCTGGCAACAGGAAAGAAAAATATACAGAGAGGAAGGCTTTTATGGAAACCAGACAGGAAATCTTACAGATGAACAGAGAAAGAGAAATTGATCTGATTGCTTTAATGTGGGAAATCATTTATCACTGGCGGGCTCTATTCATTTGTGCCGTTGCTGGCGCTATCGGACTTGCCGGATTGAAATATGTATCAGACGCAAGGGCATACAAAAATGCGCAGAATCCACAGACTTCAACGGTTACAATGGAAGAGAATTCATTATCGGATGAAGAACTCCAGGCAGTGGAAAACGCACTCGGATTAAAGAAACAGATTAAGCAAAAGGAGGATTATTTAGCAGAGTCTGTATACATGAACCTGGATGCTTACAAGGTAAACCGGGTATCCGTTCTTTTTTATGCCACACCTGAGGATGCGGAGTCATTCAAAGATGAAACGCTGTCGTTTGTAAGTGGAAATTTTGTCAACGCATATATGGCTTATCTTTCTAACGGCGGACTGGTGAGCCGTCTGCGCAAAGCGGCTGGAAAAGATATGGATGTGACAGAGCTGTCAGAACTGGTCAGAACCACCCGGATGGAAGGCTCCCAGTTTATGGTAAATGTGTATGCGGAAGATGAAGCGAAAGCAGAAGAAATGGCTGATAAAATGGTGCAGCTGGTAAATGAATATCACAAAACCGTGGAAGAAAAAATCGGCAGACATGAGCTTTCTGTATTGGAACGGTGCAGTTATATCAGTTATGACAGCGGTATGGCTGCGTCCCAGAATGAACAGAGAGAAGGACTGAAAAATATGCGGGCCAGCCTGCAGACGATGACCACGGCTTTTACAGCAGAACAGACAGAGCTTTATAACGGCGTAATGGCGGAAGAAATGGATATTGAACAGGAAGCGGTGCGGGAAGCTTCACCGGCGTCTGTCAGTAAAAAATATCTGGTACTTGGATTTCTGGCGGGCGGTTTTTTAGTATGTATGTGGATTGCGGGCGCATTTATCCTTTCCTCCAGAATTTACCGGGTAGAAGAGCTGCAGAACATTTACGGTTTGCGGATTTTTGGCATGGTACAGGCAGGTGAAAAGAAAAAACGTTTTCTCGGCTTTATAGACCGTCTGCTGGACGGACTGCGCCAGAAGGAATCCTGGACACAGGAAGAGCAGCAGAAGGTGATATTGTCCAACCTGTTAATGACATGTAAAAAAGAAGGAATTAAGTCTGTGATGTTTACATCTGCCCATCATCTGGATGCCAGTGATAAAAAAGCTGTGGAGTCAATGCGGGAAAGTCTGCGGCAGAATGGAATTCATGCCGGGTATGGTGAAAATATGATACGGAACGTAACAACCTTTGAGGAAATGGTGGAAACCGGTCATATCGTATTCGTAGAAAAAGAAAATGTATCCAGTTATCAGGTACTTGAAAAAGAACTGTTGCTCTGCATTGAAAATAAGGCGGACGTTATGGGCGTAGTCGGACTTCAGTAAACCTGTGGAGCGGAAAATGGACCATATGGTATTTTTCGTCTGCCCGGGCGCTTTACGGGCATGAAGCACGGGCACATTCCGGCGGATACATAATCTTTCCTGCCAGAGCCGTCAGATACTGGCGGAAAGCAGGGCCGGAAATCCGGAAGTATATAAATAATCTTTCTATATATTCCTCCAAAATGCCGGACACATCTGGTACAGACCAGGTGTGTCCGGCATTTTCGTTCTGCGTCCGGTATGTTTTGAATATCAGGAAAGCCGGTTATAAACCGGTATCCCCGTCAGTTTCTGATTTGTCCGCATGCTGGTGTTTATATTCTCTGGGAGATATTCCTTTTGCTTTTTTAAAAGCTTTGGAGAAATACAGGCTGCTTTCAAAACCGGCTGAGTTTGCCACGGTGGTGACAGACAGATTGGAATGGCGGAGCAGATAACAGGCCTGTTTGATACGGAATCTGGTAAGGTATTCCTTGGGAGACTCCTGCAGCACAGTTTCAAAGGAGCGGAACAGATGGCTGCGGCTGAGTCCTACGTAGTCCGCGATGTCTCCCACTGTAACAGGGTAGGAGTAATTGGTGGAAATATATTCGATGGCTTTCTGGACATACGTATGATAATTGTTCTGCACCGGCGTATGATCCGCTCCTTTTAAATAGAGAGCCAGCGTCGTATACAGCCGGCCGGTCATTGCCACGGCGTTTTCAAAGTCGTTGCCACGCACTTCATAGATATGCAGCAGCTGTCGGGAAATTTCTTCGCCGTAAGGTGTGGCGGAAATAACCGGACAGGCGGGAGTAAAGTCTGTGGCTTCCAGAATTATGGATGCGTCAGAGCCGTTAAATCCTACCCAGGCGTATTCCCAGGGATCCCTGGCGTCTGCGGTATATGCGGTTTCGGTTCCGGGATAAATCAGAAAGGAATCTCCCGGGGACAGCAGGTAGGTTTTCTGGTTTACCTGCAGGCTGCCATGGCCGGAAATCACATAATGGATCAGATAGTGGTCCCGGATACCGGGGCCCCACTGGTAGCATGGATTGCATTTTTCGTATCCTACGTTATAGACTGCCAGGGATACCAGTTCTTTTTCAGTTGCTTTGTAAGAGTTTTTATAATTTTTATTCATATGTTTCTATCTGGAAATTTATGTCTGGAATAATTGTTAGCAGGATGGTCTTGAATCATTTTTACATTTATATGCTCTTATTATAATTGTTTACGGGCGTATGTGCAACAAAATTACATGTTTATTACACATTTTTTTCTATACTTTCCGGCAAATTGGGGATAGACTATAAATATAACAAAGACAGTGGCTGCTGCGGCGGTCTGACGGGCCGGAACGGACGTCTGCGTATAGTATGGCAGGCGGCAAAATGCCGGCAGCGGCAGAATGAAAGGAGAATGAACAATGGCAGTATTAGTTACAGGCGGGGCAGGTTACATCGGGAGTCATACATGCGTGGAACTGTTACAGGCAGGGTATGAGGTTGTAGTACTGGATAATTTAAGCAATGCCAGTGAAAAGTCGCTGGACAGGGTAAAACAGATTACAGGAAAAGATCTCACTTTTTACAAAGGAGATATTCTGGACCGGGAGATACTTGGAAAAGTATTTGCACAGCATAAGATTGACAGCTGTATTCATTTCGCAGGCTTAAAAGCAGTAGGGGAATCGGTACAAAAGCCGTGGGAATATTATCAGAATAATATTTCCGGTACTCTTACGCTGGTAGACGTGATGAGACAGAATAACTGCAAAAATATTATCTTTTCATCATCAGCCACGGTTTATGGCAATCCGGCCCTGATTCCGATTACGGAAGAATGTCCAAAGGGAGAATGTACCAATCCTTATGGCTGGACCAAATCCATGCTGGAACAGATACTGACGGATATCCAGAAGGCAGATCCGGAATGGAACGTGATCCTGCTTCGTTACTTTAACCCGATCGGCGCACACAAAAGCGGTACGATCGGTGAAAATCCAAACGGTATTCCGAACAATCTGATGCCATATATTACACAGGTGGCTGTTGGAAAATTAAAGGAGCTGGGCGTTTTTGGAGATGATTATGATACGCCGGACGGAACTGGTGTGAGAGATTATATCCATGTGGTGGATCTGGCAGTGGGACATGTAAAAGCTTTAAAAAAGATCGAAGAAAAAGCAGGACTTTGTGTATACAATCTGGGAACCGGACACGGATACAGTGTGCTGGATATTGTAAAGAATTTCGAAAAAGCCAATGGCGTAAAGATTCCGTATACAATCAGGCCACGCCGGGCAGGGGATATTGCCACCTGTTATTCCAATGCGGATAAGGCGGAAAAAGAGCTTGGCTGGAAGGCGGAAAATGGAATTCTGCAAATGTGCGAGGATTCCTGGAGATGGCAGAAAAATAACCCGAACGGATATGAGGATTGAAACCTGTCTGGAAATTTTTTTAAAAGATGCGGACGATGTCAGGATCATATCCTGAATGGCATAAGGGGGATTGCACTTTCAGGTCACAGGGTGACGCATAGGCACCCGGACTTCTGGAAGTCCTGCTTTGTGGCGGGATTTTTAATTCCCTGATAAACTGGCATTTACCGCAAAACCGCCTGTCATCTGGTTTTCAAACACGCTCTGTTCCCCGGGTCTTCCATTTCCTGAAAAAGACGAAAGCATACAGGAAAACCAGCGCTGCAAAATCCATGACATATTTTATCAGGTACTTCATTACATTACTTCTTTCTGCTTACCAGTCTGTGCGGGTCCCGGTTTGCCGTGTTTTGTCCATGGCAGGTATAGCACAACAAGGGAAGTATATCAACCAGCCGGAAAAACCATGACGGCGTGCTGCGGATGCTGGATGTGCTTTTCTCAACAGAAAGATAACGAAATCAATCTGCATTTTCCAATTTGTGTATTTTCACGGCCTGAAAGATAAGCGCATATTCCGGATGACGGGGAAAGGAGCCCATGCCACTGTTCTGGCTCCGGAAAGCTGGCAGCTCCAGGATTTCCGCACAGAAGACTTCCGGACAGCTTCGTCTTCTGACTGTTTCTGCCTGTGGCAGTTCTTACGCCTTATGGCAGGGAAGCGTTGATACCGGGCCACTATGGCTGATCATGACCAGCTGGAAGATGCGGCGCATAATAGCGGCTTCCGCAAGCCGGCCTCTGCCACGTCACGGCCTGCCTGTCCGACTCTTTGATAATGGGTACCAGCGAAAGAACCGTATAAAAACGGATGTATTTTCTGATTGACAATCAAGCGGATATACAATATAATAGAAAAGCGGACAGGGGTATCAGTTGTAACACGTATGAATTTCATCTAATTAAATAATTTTGAAAAAATGTAAAAAAAGCTTGCAATATATCATCTGTTGTGTTAGTATAATTTTGTTAGGTCCGTTGGTCAAGCGGTCAAGACGCCGCCCTCTCACGGCGGAAACACGGGTTCGATTCCCGTACGGACTGCTATTACAGGTTCCCTGCAGATCAGGGAGAGAAACACCGGAAAGAATTATAAATAATTCTTTCCGGTGTTTTTACTCTGCAGGAAAAATTGTCTTATAGAGTAAAATCCTCCGGGAGGATCGCAGGACTTTTATACGCCATTTCAGTTGCCGCCGGGCAGCCCGGTGAAGCGGGAGATGCTGCCCGTTTTTTATCTGATAGTATTTTATGTACGGTATGTTTTTCTGGTGAGAATCTCTGAATGTCTTTTGTGTTCATTTTTTATTTCTTTTTATCCCTTTTGTATACAAATGCTGTCCTGTCATCAATAAGAGCAGTCTGACGGCAGAATATCATATAATCTGTATGGTACGGGAATTGCTTAAAATTATTTTTGTCGTAAAAAATACTGCGGGTATACTGGAAGTATCGCCAGCATACCCGCATTTATCATAAATGAATTGTCAGCAAGCAGAATCAGTGCGTCCGGCGGTTAAATATTTTATATTATTGCCAGCGGCCTTTAAGCGATCCGCTGGATTAAGATGGACGCATGATTGACAGACTGGTTATCTATACCGGTTCCCGCCAGATGATCTTCTGTGGAAGATTTGCTGCGCAGTACGATGACGGCTCCGGCGGTGACCGGAATGATGCACATACCCGTCAGTTCCATACGGTCTGTGGTCGTGAGTGTATCAGAATAAATTCCAAAGAAAGATAATGGATATTCCTGACCGTTGATGGCCACAGCGTATGCGGTACTGAGCAGTCCGGTAACGGGCCGTACCAGCAGGGAATAATCTATCCGGTAAATGCCTTCGGTATTTACTACAATTTCTGCGGAGTTTGGAGTAAAGGAAAAATCACCGGATTGGAATGCGGTACGGAAAATTACGTTTCCTTCCGGGGAGATATCCTGGAATCCTCCCTGCATAACGGCGTTAAAGAAGGCTGGCGGTACACCAGGCCCGGCGGGTCCCTGTGGTCCCGCATTGCCCTGCGGTCCTGCGGGACCTACAGGTCCGGCGATGCCCTGCGGCCCCTGTGGACCTACAGGCCCTGCGTCGCCCTGCGGTCCCATAGGTCCCTGCGGTCCTGGTTCACCGGCCGGTCCGGCTTCGCCCTGTGGTCCGGCCGGCCCTACGGGTCCTGCGTCGCCCTGCGGTCCCGTCGGTCCCTGCAGCCCGGTTTCACCCTGTGGTCCGGCGGGTCCCTGCGGTCCGGTCAGTCCCTGCGGTCCGGTTTCGCCCTGTGGTCCGGTGCGTCCGGCGGGTCCTGGTTCGCCCTGCGGTCCTGGTTCACCCTGCGGTCCTGCCAGTCCCTGCGGCCCTGCCTCGCCCTGCGGTCCAGCTGGTCCCTGTGGTCCGGTCAGTCCCTGCGGTCCTGCTTCGCCAGCCGGTCCCTGTGGTCCTCTGGGTCCGGTTTCGCCAGCGGGTCCGGCCGGTCCCTGTGGTCCTGCCTCGCCCTGCGGTCCGGGATTGCCAGCTGGTCCCTGTGGTCCTGCTGGCCCGGTCAGTCCCTGCGGCCCTGCCTCGCCCTGCGGTCCAGCTGGTCCCTGCGGTCCGGTCTCACCCTGTGGTCCAGCGGGTCCCTGTGGTCCGGTTTCACCCTGTGGTCCTGCCAGTCCCACAGGTCCGGCGGGTCCCTGCGGTCCGGTCAGTCCCTGCGGTCCGGTTTCCCCCCGTGGGCCTTGTGGTCCAGCCGGTCCCGCATCGCCCTGTGATCCTGGTATGCCCTGTGGTCCTGCTTCACCCACAGGTCCTGCCGGTCCCATAGGTCCCTGTGGCCCTGCATCGCCCTGCGGACCCGCCGGCCCCTGCGGTCCGGTTTCCCCCCGTGGGCCTTGTGGTCCAGCCGGTCCCGCATCGCCCTGCGGTCCTGGTCTGCCCATAGGTCCTGTCTCCCCCTGTGGCCCTGCCGGTCCCTGTGGTCCGGTCTCGCCCTGCGGTCCTGCCAGTCCCTGTGGTCCGGGATTACCCTGTGGTCCTGTCTCCCCCTGTGGCCCTGCCGGCCCCTGTGGTCCGGGACTGCCCTGCGGTCCCACCGGTCCTCTGGGTCCCGGTCTGCCCATAGGCCCGGTCTCGCCCTGTGGTCCGGGATTACCCTGTGGTCCGGTTTCGCCCTGCGGCCCCGCCGGCCCGGCTGGTCCTGCCGGCCCGGCTGCTCCGGCTTCGCCCTGCGGCCCCGCCGGTCCCTGCGGTCCAGCTGGTCCCTGTGGTCCGGGATTGCCCTGAAGACCGGCAGGCCCTGCCGGTCCCGCATCGCCCTGTGGCCCGATGGGCCCTCTGGGTCCTGGTTCACCCTGTGGCCCTGCAGGCCCTACAGGTCCTGCCTCGCCCATGGCCCCCATGGGCCCCTGTGGTCCGGGGTCACCCTGCGGTCCAGCTGGTCCCTGGCAACAGCAGTTACAACAACATCTATTATGATGAATATTCATATTTTCATTCCTTTCAGCATTTTGAAGTATATTTAGTTCATCTTATGCATATAATTATAGTTTGTGACATCCGTGCGTTTCTAAAACAGCAGATACGCCCTGCCGCATTGCACGCAGGGGCTTCCTGCGGAGAAATGATCCTGAACAGGATCCGCTTTGTATGTGATAATGGTATTGACTTTCCGTCATAGGTGTCGTATAATAATTTCCGACACATGTGTCGGAAAGAAAGGATTCCGGATGAATAAAAGAGGACAGGAAACAAGAGAACATATCAAAAAATGTGCGGCTGATCTGTTTGCCCGAAAAGGCTTTAAGCAGGTTACCATGAAAGATATATGCGTGGCGGCCGGACTCAGCCGGGGAGGTTTATACTGTCATTATAATAGTACCGGCCAGATTTTCCAGGAAATGATCAATGACATGATGAGCAGCCAGGATATGGAATCTGACCTGAAAATCAGGCAAAACCAGTCTGCGGCGGCCATATTAAATGAGCTGCTGGACCGGTACCAGAATGAGATGGAGGATACCGGGGCCTCGCTCAGCCTTGCGATATACGAATTTTTCAGCAGTCAGGATATGGCAGGCGGGAATCATGCGTTATATGAACAGTATCTGATTTCTGTAAATACCTGGAGAAAGCTGATACAGTACGGCATGGAAAGAAAGGAATTTTGTCAGGTGGATATTGATGCGGTCATTGACCTGATTATTTTTTCCTATCAGGGAGTCCGGATGTATGGCAGGCTGGTTCCGGTGGACAAAGAAATACCTTCCAGAATTATCCGGCAGATTAAAAGCATACTGATAAGGGGTGATTAAAATGACAACGATATTTTACCGGACCAGCAGAGAAAGAAACGCTTTTATTAATCCCTGTGATCTTACAAAAAAAGTACCCGGCTTTCCTAAAGTATGTATTACTACATATTCAGAAGGCATAATCGGGGATTTTGCAGAAAAAAATTCTCTGGAAATAATAGCAAAGCTGTATACCGCAAACGGGGTGACTCCTGTGTATGAAACAGAGTATAAAAATAGAAAGATGGGACTGTTTCTGTCCAGGGTAGGAGCCCCTGCCTGTGTGGCCGGTCTGGAAGAAATCATAGCCATGGGAGCGGAAAAAATCGTGCAGTTTGGATGCTGCGGAATACTGGACCAGTCCCTGGCAGGTGATAAGCTGATTGTTCCGGTTTCCGCAGTGCGGGATGAAGGCACCAGTTACCATTACATTGCGCCGGACGAGGAAATCAGGGCGGACAGCGCCATCACAGACATAGCGGCAGAATGCATGGAAAGGCATCATGTTCCTTACGTCACAGGAAAGGTCTGGACCACTGACGCTATTTACAGGGAAACGCCGGAACTGATTAATGAACGCAGGGCACAGGGCTGTATCGGTGTGGAAATGGAATGCGCAGCGTCAATGGCGGTTGCCAGATTCCGGAAAGTGCCGTTACTTCAGTTTCTGTATGGGGCGGACAGTCTGGATGGGGATAAATGGGATCCGGTGGATTTAACAGATTATGGGATGGCTTCCGGCGATATTTATATGGCCCTTGCCCTGGAATGCGCTCTTGCGCTGGAAAGAACTGAAGCAGCACTGACTTAACAGTTGCGGAGATTATTTATGAAAGAACGGATCAGGGAGAATATAAAATGTCAGTAGAAAAAGTAAAAGCATATTTCAGTACATTTGGAATGGAAGAAAGGGTTTTGGAATTTGACACATCCAGCGCTACGGTGGCGCTGGCAGCGGCGGCGCTTCACTGTGAACCGGGCAGGATTGCGAAGACGCTTTCTTTTATGCTTCATGACCGGGCCATACTGATTGTGGCGGCCGGAGATGAAAAAATAGATAACCGCAAATATAAGGATCAGTTTGGCGCAAAAGCAAAGATGCTCTCTCCAAAGGAAGCGGAATCCCGGACGGGCCATGCCGTGGGCGGCGTCTGTCCGTTTGCGGTCAGTAAAGGTGTGGAAGTATACCTGGATGTGTCATTAAAGCGTTTTGACAAAGTATATCCTGCCTGTGGCAGTTCCAACAGCGCCATAGAGCTTACGATTGCCCAGCTGGAACAATATTCCGGGTATACGGGATGGGTAGATGTATGTAAAGGACAGGTGTGAGCGCTGTCCGCATTGTGAAACAGCGGGCAGGACATATAAGAGACGCGGAGGGAAGGTGTAAAAGAAATGGGCAGACGGGGATATATTCCGGAAGATCACAAACAGTTTACCGGGAAACAGCTGGAACTATTACAAAAGGCGGCGGACGAAGTCCGGTATCTGCTGGACCGGGGGTATGATGTAAAACCTGTAACTACTTTTATTGGCAATCACTATATATTTTCCGAACGGCAGCGTCTGGCGCTGGCACGGTCCGTGGCGTCCGCCGTATCAGCCGCAAGCCGGACCGGCAGGGAACTGCTGGCCGGTCCGCAGGCGCTTCCGGAAGTGGTGCATATAGACGGCTTTAATCAGATTATTACGCTGGAAGTGGCTTTGTCTGGTTCCCTGGTACTGCGCTGCAGGGACGGCGTGATCCGGGATCTGGCAGGGCTGCGGGGAACGTATCGTATCATAGAACAGACACAGACTGCCGTCAGCCTTTTGCTGGAACATCTGAAGTTCCTGAATATAAAGAGGGCCTGCTTTTATCTGGATGCGCCGGTGTCCAATTCCGGAAGGCTGGCGGGACTGATCCGCCAGTGCGCAGAAGAGACCGGCGTCCTGGCGGATGTGCGGGTCATTGCGGATGTGGACCGGACGCTGGAACGGCTGGACGGCGTCGTCAGCGGGGACGCCATAATTCTGGACCGGTGCGGCAGCTGGCTGAATCTGATGCCCGAAATTGTAAAACAGCTGGAAGACGTCTGGATCATCAGTCTTTAAACAGCTTTCGCAGTTGCGGGCTTTCCGGAAAAATAAAGCAGTATGTGTCAGTATACAATTCTCATACAGATTCCCTGTGGGTAATCCCCGTACTTTTCGCCAAAAATGTTAATGCCCCCCGGGTGGACCGCATCCGGCTTCAGCCGTATTTCAAAGGAAATATACGCCTGATCGTATAGCCCCGCCGTTTTCAGGGTCACATCCGGGTTTGTAAGGGAGCCGTTGATGTAGCTGCCGTCGGGCTTTAAAGACACCGTAACCATAAGCCCGTACTGGGAGCGTCCGATGGGCCAGATATCAGGAGTGAGCCGCCCCCTGCGCATACCAAAGTCTCCGGGCGACGTATAAGTGCCGGCTTCGTGTCCATTGATCAGAAACGTAATGTCAGATGGCCAGCTCTCCCGGTAACCCGGCGCTTCTGAACCGGTTTCCAGTGTGAAAGAAAGCTCCTGGAGTGTCAGCAGCTTATTAATTTTATTCGGATAACGGTATTCCACAAAGCCACGGCTGAACCATATAAGCTGGGCGTTCTGCCGCTCCGCCGAATAAAAAGATACCGGATTGTCAAAGCTGTCAATAATACCTTCCGTACCTGCCAGACCGCAGGTAGGATAAGCTTCAAAATCATAATAGCTGCCTACCGGCATATCATACACAAAAGAATTATCCACGGCGTCTGTTTCTTTGTCATAGGCTTCCAGATGCAGGGACAGAAATCCGCAGGTACATACACGCATGGAACCCCGGATACCGGGCTGGCTTTCCGTAATGATCAGGCGGGCGTCTTCCAGACAACGGATATGCATGGCGGTAGATGACAGCGGAATCTTCAGAATGCGTGAGATTTCCTGCAGGGACAGCGGCTTTGTCTTGATCAGGTTTAAAATGTCAATGCGCACGGTGGAAGATAATGCTTTGCCTGCGGCGGCGATCAGCTCTCTGTGTCCTGCCACGGACAGATTTAACTCAATATTTTTTTCCAGAGATTTTTCCGGAAGTGTTTTTGGAACGGATGCTTCTTTTTTCATGTTCTTTTTCCTTTCTGTTTCGGTTATTTGTCAGTCTTTTATCGTAATTCCTTTATTTTTATGTTATATATACTGCCAGAAGCTGGTTGTCTCTGGCTGTCTTTCGCGTAATTTCCCTGACCGTCAGCTGCGGCAGACTGAAACCTGTTTTGATTTCATATTCATTGTAATATATATATTAAAATATTTCAATAAAAATGTAAATGTTATTCTGCTAGTTGACAATTTATTTCATTAAAGCTGAAGTAAATGAAGCAGACATTAAAAAGTGCACAAAATGCTGGTTAACAATTTGTGAAAATAAGCTAAAATTGTGATTTTGCATAAAAAATGTTGCAATTGCTGGAAATGTAGCGTATATTATGAATCATAAAAGGGAGCGGAAAACAGATTTCCACACTCTGGGGAAATGGGGGATGATAGAATTACATACATGGATACTTATAAATTTCATTAATTTTGAAGTAAATAATTTTGGAAATATCAGATTTATTTCAGTAAAAATGTAGTTGTAAAATCCTGTATCAATATGAAAACTACAGTAAAACTAAAATAAAAAGGAACAGGTGGAGAGGTATGAGAGAGGAATATCCACGTCCGGATTTTGTGCGAAAGCAGTGGCGGACACTGAACGGAACCTGGCAGTTTTCTGAGGGCAGCGGCGGGGAAACGACTGAAATTCTGGTGCCATTTGTACCGCAGAGCAGGCTGAGCGGCCTGCATAAAAAGCTGGTATCAGATGAAATGGTCTATGAACGGACGTTTGAAGTGCCGGCGGACTGGAAGGGGAAGCGGATTCTGCTGCATTTTGGCGCTGTGGATTATCAGTGCAGTGTCTGGGTAAACGGTCACTGCGCAGGCGGTCATCAGGGGGGACAGACACCGTTTACGTTTGACATTACAGATTTTCTGCGGGAGGGTCCACAGACGCTGAAAGTATGCGTGAAAGATTATCTGTCAGATGAAAGTATCCCAAGGGGAAAACAGTTCTGGCAGGAGAAAAGCCAGTTTATCTGGTACACACAGTCCAGCGGTATCTGGCAGTCGGTGTGGCTTGAGCCTGTAGATCCGGTGCATCTGGAATGGATGCATTTTACGCCGGATATTGATAATGGGACGGTGGAAATTACTTACCAGGTATCAGACGCCGCGCCGGAGCGTTATCAGATCAGTCTGGATATCCGCTTTGACACGGAACGGATTTTTAAAGGAACTATATCCGCAAACGGCAGACGGGGCAGAATGATCGTGGATGTATTTCAGGGAAAAGCGCTGCGTGGCGCATTTCATTTTACCGGATGGTACTGGTCGCCGGAGCATCCATATCTGTTTGATGTGACAGCGGCTCTTATGGACGGACCGGACTGCCATGACACCATCCGGTCATATTTCGGTATGCGCAAAATACATGTACAGGATGGAAAAGTATACCTGAACAACCAGCCATATTACCAGAAACTGCTGCTGGACCAGGGATACTGGAAGGATGGACTTATGACTGCCCCGGACGGCAGGGCATATGCGCAGGATATTATAAAAGCAAAAGCTATGGGGTTTAATGGATGCCGCAAACATGAAAAAGCGGAAGATCCGGTATTCTTATATGAAGCGGACCGCCTCGGATTTCTTGTATGGGAAAGCATGGCCAGTTTCTGGAATTACACACCTTTGGGGGGTGCGGCATTTGCCAGTGAATGGTATGCGCTGATACAAAGAGATTACAGTCATCCATGTATAGTTGTCTGGAATATGATGAATGAAAGCTGGGGCATTTCCCATGTATATGACAACTGCCAGCAGCAGCATTTCGCCAGGGCGATGTACCATATGGCCCATGGAATGGACGGCACAAGGCTTGTAATTGCCAATGACGGCTGGGAACTGACAGAAAATGACATCTGCGCCTTTCATTCCTACAAACACGGGTCAAAGGACGACCGGGCACAGCAGGAAAAATTCCGTCAGGGAATCCGCAGTATCGCAGGACTTTCAGATCTGGTGGAAAAAGCGATGTTCGCAAAAGGGTTTTCTTATGAGGGCCAGCCGGTCATGCTTACGGAAACCGGGGGGATTGCCGTGAATCTTACATGTGCCGCAGAAGGCGCAGACAAAGAAGGCTGGGGATATGACGGAGCCGGCGGCGAAGAATCGTTTTTGCGAATGTATGAACGTCTGATTGACAGTATCTATGCGTCGGATCTCATCTGCGGATTCTGCTATACACAGCTTTCAGACATTGAGCAGGAACAGAACGGACTGCTGGATGAAAATCATGAATTTAAAATAGAGCCGGAAAAAATCCGGGAAATCAACAGCCGCAGGGCCGTCACCAATGCTTTTTCCATAGTGATCTGACAGACGTCCGGTCTGATCCGGCTGCGATGGCATGGATAAGGAGGAATCGGGAAATCATGAATAAAACGATATTTGTATTGCTGGATGCCTGCCAGTATGAAGCGGGTACCAGAAATCTGGGATACCTGGAACATCTGACAGATTGCGGTTTAGGAGCGAAATATAAAGTAAAAGGGGATCTTCCGTCATTGTCCGCTCCCATGTACGCAACGCTTTTAACAGGCGTTCCTGCCCATGTACACGGGATTGTGGCCAATGAAACGCTGCATACGCTTTCGGAAGAAAATGTATTTTCGCTGTGCAGACGCCATGGGGGAGTAACAGGGGCGGCTGCTTATTACTGGATCAGTGAGCTGTATAACCATAGTCCGTTTCTGATGATGGAAGACCGGATACAGACAGAGGCGGAAGGAATGATTGACGCTGGTATATTCTACTGGGAGGATGAATATCCGGATACGCATCTGTTTGCGGACGGCGAGTATATCCGGCGCACATACAATCCGGATTTTATGATGTACCATTCCATGGCCATTGACTATGCGGGACACGCAAAGGGCGCCGGAAGCAGGGAATACGAAGAGGCAGTGGCAAAAGCCGGGCATATCCTTGCGGCGCTGATGGGCGCCTGGCGCAGGGAAGGTTACCAGGTGGTCGTTACAGCGGATCATGGCATAAATACGCTGGGCATTCACGGGGGTACGGATGAATGGCAGAGGGATGTGCCGCTGTATATCTTTGCGGACGGGATCAGAACCGGCAGATTTGAAGAGCAGTATATCTCACAGCTTAATATAGCGCCGCTGCTCTGCCGGCTGCTTGGCATTCCAGCCGGGGCATCCATGAAAAGCCGGCTGGAGACCTGGTTTCTGACAGACTGAAACGCGATGGCGACTGTGTGTATCTGGCAGGGGGTCAGGGAAGCGATGGCACAGGCTGTCTGTGGAAAACAGGAACGAAACAGGAGAGGGAAACAGAAAAGGGAAACAATGGACGGATGAATAAAACATCCGGACAGGAGGAGGTTTTATTATGAAAAAAAGAGCAAAAACACTGGGGATGGTACTGGCGGCGGCACTGGCAGTGACAGCGCTGGCAGGCTGCGGCAGCGGCGAAGACAAAGAAAAGAAACCAATGCCAGAAGTCAAAGTGGACAAAGACGCAAAAGTAGAACTGAACGGGACGCAGATGCCACTGAGTGAACTGGTGACCAAAGCGCAGGAAGAAGGGGACGTACAGTCTGTGGGTATGCCGGACGACTGGGCAAACTGGAAAGATTCCTGGGCGGCGGTACAGAATGTGTACGGTATTTCCCATGGAGACGTGGATATGACGTCCGCCGAGGAGCTGTCCCAGTTTGCGGCGGAAAAAGACGATCCTACCAAGGATATGGGAGATATCGGACTTTCCATGACGCCGGAAGCAATCCGTCAGGACGTGATCGGAACATTTAAGGCCTCTTCCTGGGACCAGTTCCCGGACTGGGCCAAAGATCCGGAAGGACGCTGGGTCATGACTTATACCGGGTCTTTGGCGTTTATCGCAAATACAGAGTCCACCGGAGGGAAATGTCCTTCTTCCTGGGCGGAAGTAAAAGAGGGTGATTACCTGGTATCTGTGGGGAATGTGCTCGGAGGAGCGGCGTCCCAGGTGGCGGTATTATCCTGTGCGGTGGCAAACGGCGGCTCCCTGGAAGACGTCCAGCCGGGCATTGACTATTTCAAAGAACTGGCGCAGGCGGAAAGGCTGGATACCGGCGATACCACATCCGCAAGGCTTGCCAGCGGCGAAATGGTCTGCTGTGTCGGTAATTATGATTATTCTGTTCTGGCCTGGAGGGATAATATCATAGCTGAAAATCCGGACATGAAACTGGATATTACGATTCCGTCTGACGGCTCTGTGACAAATGGATACGCCCAGATTATGAATAAATACGCACCGCATCCCCATGCGGCAGGAATGGCCATCGAATATCTGTGCAGCGAAGAAGGCGCCATCGACCGGGCAAAAGGTTACGCAAGACCGACCAGGGAAAATGTGACTCTGCCAGAAGATGTTGCGTCAAAGCTGTTAAGCGATGATCTTTACGAAAATTGTACAAATATTACAGATATTGAAGGATTAAACGAAGCCTGTGCGAAAATCGCTGAACTGTGGGAGAAGGAAGTGCTTCCGCTTGTCCAGTAATCCGGAATGCGCCGCCGGCGCACTGCCCATAAAAAGATGTGGCGGCACACGATATCTGTTGTGCCGCTCCGGCTCTCTGAGCCGGGGGCCGGGGCGGACTGGTTTTTACAAAACCACCCTCCGGCGGCTGCCACATCCGGCAGCTGCCACCGGATATGCCGCATCTGATAGGAGGATGCTATGAAAAAACAATTTAAAATTAAAAATATGATCACCATGCTCCCTCTGCTGTTACTGGCTGCAATGTTTATCTTTCTGCCTATACTGAGTATGATACGGGACAGCTTTACACTGCCGCAGACAGGAGCGTTTACACTGGAAAACTACAGGACGATATTTACTGACTCTGTATACCAGGTTGCTACGAAAAACAGCTTATATCTATCATTCTTTTCCACATTAGCTGGTCTGGTAATCTCTTTCTTTATCGCATATTCTGTTAACGAACTGGGCCGGAAAGGCCAGGGGCGTATGTTATCGCTGCTGAATATGGTGTCGAACTTTGCGGGACTGCCTTTATATTTTTCCTTTGTGGTAATTCTTGGCAATACAGGTATATTTGTACTTGCCTTAAAGGCCGTTGGATTTGAACTGGCCAGCATATTTAAACTGTATTCCATGCAGGGGCTGATGCTGATGTTTATTTACTTCCAGCTGCCTCTGGGGAGTCTGATGCTCGTTCCCGCATTCCAGGCGATCCGTCCGGCCTGGAAGGAAGCGGCTGAAATACTGGAAGCCACTCCGTTTAAATTCTGGACCAGAATCGGTATTCCGGTGATGCTGCCAAGCCTTCTGGATACATTCGCTTTACTGTTTGCCAATGCGATAACGGCATACGCCACAGTACTGCTGCTTGTAACCACCAGTATACCGCTGCTTCCGGTAAAGATTACGACCATGTTTACCGGTGAAATGACGCCCCAGCGGGAACTGGGCTCCACGCTGGCAATCTGGATGATTCTTATTATGCTTGCGGTTATCTGGGGATGCAATCTGATTAAAAAACTGATGTACAAAGGAGGCAGCGGGTCATGAAAAAAAAGAAAACATTTCCTTATATCGTACTGACACTGACAGGTATTTTTCTGCTGCTTCCGTTTGTGGCCACGCTGATCTATTCCTTTACCGTGGGATGGACCAAATTGCTGCCTGCGGGATGGACTTTAAAATACTGGGGACAGGCATTTTCAGAACCGCAACTGTGGCCTGCGATTTTAAAAGGCGTACTTATCAGTATTCCGCCGATTATTATCTGTAATATCGTCGTCATACTGGCGCTGTATACGTCTGTCGTGTACTATCCAAAGCTGGAAAAATATATACAGGCCATCTGTATGGTTCCAAATTCGTTAAAAGGCGTAATCATTGCCATTCCGGTGCTGGCGCTTTATGCCGGGACACCGACAATTCTCTCCAGCCGCATGGTTATGCTCGTATGTATATACAGTATTTCCATTCTGCCTTTTGTATATCAGGGTATCCGCAACAATCTCCATGGCATTAACGTGCGGCAGCTTCTGGAAGCGGCGGAAATTCTGGGCGCCGGCAGGCTGTACGCATTTATCAGGATTATCCTGCCAAATATGCTTTCCGGTATTCTGGTATCTTCCCTGCTGGCATTGTCTACGGTATTTGGTGATTTTGCCATTATTAAAATTATTGCGGGCAACAAATATGAAACGGTGCAGATGCTGCTGTATAACAGCCGCCTGATTGTGCTTCAGTACCAGTGCGTAATTGTAATTATTATGTTTACAGCCACACTTATTATTTCGCAGACAGTCTTTAAATTTCAGAATAAGAAAAGGGTTAGGTGAAGCGTATGTCATATATCGAATTTAGAAATATCCATAAACGTTTTGGCGATGTGCATGTCTTAAAGGGCATCAGCCTGAATATTGAACAGGGTGAATTTGTGACGCTGTTAGGGCCGTCCGGATGTGGAAAGAGTACGCTTTTACGTTGTTTTTCCGGCCTTGAGACAGTCAGCGAAGGCGAAATATATTTAAATGGCACGAACATTACGGATTTTACGCCAAAACAGAGGAAAATCGGCATGGTATTCCAGCAGTACAGCCTGTTTCCGAATATGACAGTCCGCCAGAATGTGGCGTTCGGTCTCCAGATCCAGAAAAAAGAAAAACAGTATATAGAAGATAAAGTAAAAGAAGTGCTGGAAATCGTAGGGCTTTCGGAAAAGATCAACCAGTATCCGTCCCAGCTTTCCGGCGGCCAGCAGCAAAGGGTTGCCCTGGCAAGGGCCATTGTTATGGAGCCCGGGGTACTGCTTCTGGACGAGCCGTTAAGCGCCATTGACGCCCTGCTACGGCGTAATCTGCAGATTGAGATCCGCAGAATCCAGCAGAAACTGGGAATTACGACAATCTTTGTCACCCATGACCAGGAGGAGGCCATGGTTATGTCGGATACGATTCATCTTTTCCACGAAGGACTGATTGAACAGTCCGGATCACCGGAGCAGATTTATGCGTATCCGGAGACAAAGTTTGCGGCCAACTTTATCGGACATTACAATATCCTGCAGGCAGAGGCGGTGCAGGAGACAGCAGGGGTCCGTTGTGGCAGCGAATTTGTGGCGGTACGTCCGGAAGCTATTCATATTTCAAAAGAAAGTATGAAGCCGGAAGGAGCGCAGCTTCAGATGAAAGGTACGATTACAGGAGCCATGTCAAGGGGGACGACGGTGGCCTATACGGTGGACTGCGGCGGACTGGAAGTGAATGCGGACGTGTTATTTGCCCCGCAGGGCAGGATGAAAGCGGGAGATATGGTATATCTGTCGGTATCGGAGAAGGACATTCTGGAACTCAGATAGTTTCTGGATGGTATTGGAGGGCAGGTTTATGGGAAAGCTGGGAAAAATAAACGATCACCGGACAGCGCTTGGATTGTTTGTACTATGTTGGGCGGCATATTTTACCTCTTATATCGGGCGGCTGAATTATTCGTCCGCAATGACGCAGATGATCCGTGAGGGGATACTGGCCAAAAGCCAGGCAGGTTTTATCAGTATGGTTTATTTTTTCGCATACGGCGCCGGTCAGCTGTGCAACGGAATACTGGGAGACCGTATGCACCCCGGGCGTATGATTTTTACCGGATTGTCAGTGGCGGCTGTCATGAATCTGCTGATGGGGTTTGTGGAAACGTTTTTTGTCATGGCCGTGATATGGGGTGTCAACGGCTATGCGCAGGCAATGATCTGGCCGCCGGTGATCCGGATATTTGCCGAAATGCTGGACAAAGAGCGGAAAATGAAATACTGTATCGACATTGTGTCGTCGCAGGTGGCCGGTACCTTTGCGTCCTATCTTATTGCGGCCGGCGTTATGTGGCTGGCAGGATGGAAAGCGGTATTTATGGCGGCGTCAGCCTGTCTGGCGCTTATGGCGGCAGTCTGGCATACCGGATTTCGTAAAGTAGAACAAAGAGCGGAAAAAAATCCGGAAAAAGAAGATCTGTCCGCTGGTGGACAGACATCGCAAAAACCGGCGGCAGAAACAGCCGCCCGGGCGGATGCCGGACACAGTGGGGGTTTTCTGGCTATTTTTTGTGGCAGCGGACTTGCGGCAGTGCTGTTTCCGGTGGTGATCCACGGAATGTTAAAAGACGGTGTAACTACATGGGTGCCTACATACATTACGGAGACCTTTTATACCACGCCGGCTTTTTCCATACTGGTGACCACTGTGCTGCCCCTGTTGAATCTCACAGGCGCTTATATGGCCAGATATGTGTATCGTAAGTGCAAAGAATATGAAATGTCAGCGGCGGCGGTATTTTTTGCGGCGGCTACGGCGGCGCTTTTTGGACTCTGGATAGCGGACGGGATATCGCTGGTACTTACCGTGCTGCTGTTTGCGGTAATTACAGCGTCCATGATGGCGGTCAACACGCTGTTTATAAATATGCTCCCGCTCCGGTTTGAAAAAACAGGCAGAGTGTCTTCCGTTTCCGGATTTCTGAACGCAGCGGCTTATCTTGGTACGGCGGTATCCACGTTTACGATTGGAATTATGGTGGAAAGACTGGGATGGAACCTGACGATTGCCGGGTGGCTGGTATTTACGGCGGCGGCGCTGTTCGTGTGCGTGGTATACCGAAGCCGGAGTAAGGACGGCGAATAAAGCGCCACAACATATTAAAATACTTTCTGAGGGCTGCTAGGAGGGCATGACAGGGAGAATGTATCCTGCATTTATAAGGCGTATCCAAAAGAACAGTGCGCCGGACTCTCCGGGTATGGCAGACGATACGGACAAAATCCGGGATGCATGATCCGTATCATGTCCTTTAAGTTAAAACATGTCCTTTAAGGTGTATCAGGTCCTTTAAGTGAAATCATGCTCTTCAGGGCATGAGAGGCAGATACGGGTTATGGAAATGTTAAAAACACGCTCTGGTATCACCTGACTGGCAGCGGGCAGGCAGTCTGTCATAAGAGCGTTCTGGTATGAAGCGGCGGTTTTATCCGGCATAACCATGGAGTAAATGTATAAAAATGTCTAAAAATGTAAAGTAACCAGATCAGAAACCTGGATATAGTGTGGAAATCTGTAGTATAACACCACATATAGAAAAATCCCTTGACTTCCCTGTAGCGAAATGATATGCTTATGAACACGGAATCAGTAAGTCATTCATATCAGAAAAAGATTATGATTAATGGAATTGGAATGATACAGGAGGACATTATGGGGACAGCAGTAAAAATGCGTGTCATTAAAAGAAGCGGGGAAGAGGTTGCGTTTGACCTGTCCAAAATTATCAATGTAATTAAAGCCGCAAATGACGAAGTAGAGGGCATTTATCAGATGAATCCATTCCAGATACAGGCGGCGGCGGACAATATCGCAAAACAGGCGGCACAGGTGCCCCACGCCCTGCATGTGGAAGACATCCAGGATATGGTGGAAGTAGGGATTATGGAGATGCGGGGCTACGAAGTAGCGCAAAAATACGTGCGCTACCGCTATAAACGGGAACTGGCCAGAAAATCCAACACTACAGATAACGGTATTTTAACCCTGATTGAAAATATTAATGAAGAAATCAATCAGGAAAATTCCAACAAAAATCCGGTGCTGAACTCTACCCAGCGGGATTATATGGCCGGGGAAGTCAGCAAGGATCTGACCAGCCGGCTGCTGCTGCCGGAAGACATTGTGGCGGCCCACGAAGCTGGCATCATACATTTTCATGATACAGATTACTTTGCGCAAAAAGAGCATAACTGTGACCTGATTAATCTGGAGGACATGCTTCAGAACGGTACAGTTATCAGTGAGACAATGATCGAAAAACCCCACAGCTTTTTTACCGCATGTAACGTAACGACCCAGATTGTGGCCCAGGTGGCAAGCAATCAGTACGGCGGACAGACCTTTACACTGTCCCATCTGGCGCCGTTTGTGGAAATCAGCCGTAAGAAGCTGCGGGCGGCGGTAATTGACGAACGCAGGGAATGCGGGGAATCCCTGGATGAAGAGATTGTGGAAAAGCTGACGGAAATGCGGCTGCGCAGGGAAGTGAAAAATGGCATACAGACGATCCAGTACCAGCTGATTACGCTGATGACCTGTAACGGACAGGCGCCGTTTGTGACAATGTTTATGTATCTGGACGAGGTGGCGGAAGGCAGACTGCGGGACGATCTTGCCATGGTAATAGAAGAAGTGCTGCTCCAGCGGATGCAGGGGGTCAAAAATGAAAAGGGCAGCTGGATTACACCCGCATTTCCAAAACTGGTATATGTACTGGATGCGGACAATATTACGCCGGATTCCAAATACTGGTATTTAACCAGACTGGCTGCCAGATGTACGTCAAAGCGCATGGTGCCGGATTATATTTCCGCAAAAGTCATGCGGTCTTTGAAACAGGGAGACGTCTATCCATGTATGGGATGCCGTTCATTTCCAACAGTGGAAGACAGCCAGCGCAATCCGGACGGAAGCCGCAAATATTACGGACGGTTTAATCAGGGAGTCGTGACCATCAATCTGGTGGATGTGGCCTGTTCTGCCCACGGGGATATGGAAAAGTTCTGGGAGATTCTGGAAGAGCGACTGGAACTGTGCCACCGTGCGCTGCGCTGCCGCCACGAACGGCTGCTGGGCACTACTTCCGATGCGGCGCCGATTCTGTGGCAGCACGGAGCGTTGTCAAGACTTGGAAAAGGCGAGACCATTGACCGGCTGCTGTATGACGGTTACTCCACGATTTCCCTGGGATATGCGGGCTTATGTGAAATGTGCGTGCGCATGACCGGAAAGACCCATACATCCCTGGAGGGCAGGGAATTCGGACTGCGGGTTATGCAGAAATTAAATGATAAATGTAAAGAATGGAAAAAGGCGGAAAACATCAGTTATTCCGTATACGGGACGCCGATGGAGTCTACCACCTATAAGTTTGCCAAGTGCCTGCAGAAGCGGTTTGGCATTATAGAAGGCGTGACGGATAAAAACTATATCACAAACAGTTATCACGTTCATGTGACAGAACCGATTGATGCGTTCCGTAAGCTGGAATTTGAAGCGGATTTTCAGAAATTGTCCCCGGGAGGGGCGATCAGTTATGTGGAGGTCCCGAATCTGCAGAACAATATCGAGGCGGTACTGGCAGTTATGAAATTTATTTATGACCATATTGTTTATGCGGAACTGAATACAAAGAGCGATTATTGTGAAATCTGCGGTTACGACGGGGAGATTAAAATCGTATCCGATGATTCCGGCAAGCTGGTATGGGAATGCCCGAACTGCGGCAACAGGGACCAGGCCCAGATGTCGGTTGCAAGAAGGACCTGCGGCTATATCGGAACCCAGTTCTGGAACCAGGGCCGCACACAGGAGATCCGGGACCGGGTACTGCATCTGTAGGCCCATGGCCAGCGGCAAAGGGTTATCAGAAAATGCCCGGACGACGGATTCAGTAGTTGACATTAATTTCATAAAAATATAAAATAGGTTACCAGAAGGCACACCGCAGCTGTATCGTACTGATCCGGCTGCGGTGTTTCCAAACCGGCAGATCTGCCGCCGGCCCGGCATCTTTGACACAGGTGGGAGGTACGGGTGTATGCGGGGTTAAGAACTGGCGGATCTTACGCTGACGCTGTGCGATACAAAGAAAGATGGAGGTTTTTATGAAATTATCAGAAATATACAGACAGAAAAAGAGCGTCCTGTCATTTGAGATTTTTCCGCCGAAAAAGGATCAGGATTTAAAAAACATTGACAAAACACTGGAAATATTGTGTGAATTACATCCTGATTTTATAAGCGTTACCTTTGGCGCAGGAGGAAGTTCCAACCATAACCGGACGATAGAGCTGGCAAAAAAGATCAGGGAGACCTATCATGTGGAGCCGGTGGTTCATCTCACCTGTCTGTGCTATGACCGCAGGGAAATCGACGAGTTTTCCAGAGAGCTGGAAGCGGAAGGAATACAGAATATTCTGGCGCTGCGGGGCGACCGCAACCCGGATATACCGGAAAAGAACGACTTTGCCCACGCTTCCGACCTGATTAGTTATTTGAAATTAAAAGGGGATTTTAGTATAGCGGGGGCCTGCTATCCGGAGTGTCATCCGGAATCGGAGGACCGGGTGGCGGAAATGCGCTGTCTTAGAAAAAAAGTGGATGCGGGTGCGGAAGTGCTGTTGTCCCAGCTGTTTTTTGACAATAATTATTTCTACCGGTTTGTGGAAGACTGCCGGATTGCCGGCATTGACATACCCGTGACTCCCGGAATTATGCCGGTCATTAACGCTTCCCAGATTAAACGGATGGTGACACTATGCGGCGCTTCGCTGCCAGAGCGGTTTGAACGGATTATCCACAAGTTTGAATCGGATAAGCAGGCGCTGTTTGACGCAGGCATGTCCTATGCGCTCAGTCAGATTATTGATCTGCTGGCAAATGATGTGGACGGGATTCATCTGTATACAATGAACAACCCGGTGGTTGCAAGAAAAATATGCGAAGGGATCAGAAACCTGACTTAGAGCATTTCTGGATGTTGCAGACACGCAGCGGGCTGTTATTTAATTTTTATCTGGAGCTGTTATACTATGAGCGGATATGAACCGGAACAGGTAATATTTCATATAGATGTAAATTCCGCCTATCTTAGCTGGAGCGCTGTGCGTGAGCTGGAGTATGGCAATCCCATCGATCTGCGGGAAATCCCTTCCATTGTAGGCGGCGATCAGGAAAAACGCCACGGCATCGTGCTGGCAAAATCCATTCCCGCAAAAAGCTATGGAATTGTCACTGGAGAACCGGTTGCGGCGGCTTTGCGTAAATGTCCCACCCTGACGGTTATCGGGCCGGATCATGAATATTATCATAAAAAGAGCCGCCAGCTGATGGAGTATCTCTTAACGTGCGGCAGGGATATCGAGCAGGTGAGCGTGGATGAATGCTATATGCCCGTTACGTCTGCCTGCGGACAGTATGGTCCGCCTCTGCAGGCTGCCTGCCGGTTTAAGGACGGCATATTTAAAAACTTTGGGTTCACAGTCAATATAGGAATATCAGACAAAAAAGTACTGGCCAAGATGGCGTCGGATTTTGAAAAACCGGACAAAGTCCATACACTGTATTCCTGGGAAATTGAAAAAAAGCTCTGGCCGCTGCCTGTGTCAAAGCTGTATATGTGTGGCAAAAGCAGCGCCAGGCATTTTTATGCTTACGGTATCCGTACCATCGGGGATCTGGCACAGGCAGACCCTGCCAGTATTGAGCTGAATTTTAAAAGTCATGGAAAACTGTTGTGGGAGTATGCCAATGGCATGGACGACACACCGGTAATTACAAAGCCTGCGAAGGCAAAAGGAATTGGCAGTTCTACAACCCTTTCCGCTGATGTGGTCAGGCGGGAGGACGCCCATAAAGTACTGGAGCGTCTGGCGGAGTCTGTAGGAAGGCGCCTGCGTAAATCCGGAATGCTGGCAGGCGTGGTCTGTACGGAAATTAAATATGCTTCTTTCCGGTCTGTGTCCCACCAGCAGGCGTTTCAGACGCCGGTCTGCGCAACCGGCGATATCTGCCGGCTGGCGTGCCGTCTGTTTGATGAACTCTGGGATGGCAGCGCCATACGGCTTCTGGGAATCCGGACTTCAAAGCTGACCGGGGAAGATACGCCGGTACAGATGACGATTTTTGATCTGCAGGATAAGCAGGAAAAGACAAAGAAAAGGCGGCGGCTGGATGAAGCGGTAGAAAGTATCCGGAAAAAATATGGTGCGGACGCACTGCGGCATGGTCTCTAAAGAACTGCCCGGAAAGGAAATTTATGCACGTTACCGGAATTATTGCGGAGTACAATCCCTTCCACAATGGACATGCATGGCATTTAAAACGGGCAAAAGAGGAAACAGGCGCCGATTATGTAATGATAGCCATGAGTGGAAATTTTGTCCAGCGGGGTACGCCTGCCCTGCTGGATAAATATGTACGGGCGGAAATGGCGCTTTCAGGAGGCGCCGATCTGGTGCTGGAGCTGCCGCCGGTCTGGTCCACAGCCAGCGCTGAATATTTTGCCGGGGCCGGGGTTGCGTTACTGGGACAGCTCGGGTGTGTCCATACGTTATGCTATGGATGCGAAACCGTGGATTCTGATCTTTATTCTGTTATCTGTAATCAGATTGTCCGGGAAACGCCCGTATATCAGAAAAAGCTGATTAACTTATTAAAAGAAGGTTATAATTATGCAAAAGCCAGGGAGAGGGCAGTATGTGAAATGCTTCCTGATATACAGTCATCCAGGATTGCGCAGCTATTGGGACATCCGAATAATATTCTGGCGCTGGAATATCAAAAAGCGGTTTTGCAAAGCTCATTTGCCATGCGTCTGCATCCCGTTGGGCGTGCCGGACAGGGATATCATTCACAGGAATGTACCGGGCGGATGTCCTCAGCCACCGCTATCCGCAGGCTGCTGCGTGAGACAGGAAACCTGCGGACAGCAGGTATATCCGCAGGGAAAATAATACGCAATATGCCCGCTGATACCTGGCGGCTGCTGTGTGACTGGCAGGATCAGTATGCTTTTTTATATGAAGAGGACTGTTCGCAGATGCTGTATTACGCACTGCTGGCCGGTTCCGCAGACGGTTTTGAAAGCTATGCGGACTGTACGCCGGATTTTTCCAGGAAGATTTTAAAGTCACTGTATCGCTATACGGATTTTACAGATTTTTGCGCACAGCTGAAATCAAAGGATATTACCCATGCCAGAATCCGGCGTATACTGCTGCATATACTGCTTAATATCAGACAGGATGATTACACATACTGGCGCAGCCGTTTTTATGTGCCTTATGCCAGAGTCCTGGGTTTCAGACGGGCGTCCGCCAGATTACTGACTGAAATTAAAAATCACTCTGCTATTCCTCTGATTAGCAGTGCCGCGGATGCGAAAAATATTTTGTTAAATAAAAATTCAATTAGTTTTTTTGCAAAAAACCTGTTTGCGGATGATGTTTACCATGGCATTGTGGCAGGCAAATCTTCCTGTCCGGCACAGAATGAATTTCAAAAACAAATTGTGATTTTATAAAAACACAGGAGCTTATGGTGTTTTTCATGTGCCGGACGGATCTGACAGACGGATAATTATTATCTCAAACGTATAGTCTGAAGAGCACAATCTGAATCAGGAAAATTAAGGCGGATCAGGTTTACGAAAGAAAGGGTAGAACATGCGTCTGATGTTACAGAACAATATATGCCATAAATGCCGGGCTGGAAACAGACATACTTTTCCACAGAATATCCGGCGCTTATGTATACAAATCAAACAAAAAATATGCGGTTTTTCTTTCAAAGTCTGTTATTTACAGACGGTGATACTGTCCCTGCTGTTACTTTGCGGCGGCGTTGTCTGCAGCGGCTGTAAAAACAAAGAACCTCTGACCCGCACCGGATTTTATTTTGATACCATTATTTCCGTGACCCTGTATGACTCCTCAAAAACCAGTGAGCTGGATCACTGCTTTGAACTGGCTAAGCTGTACGAAAGCTATTTCAGCGCTACAATTGCTGACAGTGATATCAGCAGAATCAACGCTTCCCCCGGCAAACCGGTCCGTGTGCATGACGAGACAATCAGACTGCTGGAAAAAGGAATTTACTATGCGAAGCTAAGCGGCGGAAAGTTTGATATTACGATTGGAAAACTGACAAAGTTATGGGATTTTCAGGCGGATGACCCGGTCATTCCGGATAAGAAAAAGATTAAAAAAGCGGCGGCAGCCGTTGGTTACAGCAATATACGCATAAAAGGCAACGACGTGACGCTGGAACATACAGCGGCAGCCATTGATGTGGGCGGTATCGCAAAAGGATATATTGCTGATGAAATGAAAAAATATCTTGTCTCCTGCGGGATCAGAAGCGGTCTGATTAATCTGGGAGGCAATGTACTGACGATTGGCGCAAAAGAAGACGGCGGCGCCTATGCCATAGGCATACAAAAACCATTTGATGATACCGGAGCCATGATTGCCGTGGCGGAAGTAAAAGACCAGACAGTGGTGACTTCCGGCACTTATGAGCGCTGCTTTATTCAGGATGGAAAAGTCTGGCATCACATTCTGGATGTCTCTACCGGATATCCGGTTGAAAACGATCTGCTGGCCGTATCTGTTATATGCGAAAATTCTGCGGACGGGGATGCGTTAAGTACTGCCTGTTTTGTCCTTGGACTGGAAAAAGGCATGGAGCTGATTGAATCACTGGAACATACTGAAGCCATATTTATTACATCGGATTACAGACTGCATGGCTCCTCCGGAATTGGCAGTACGGTGCCGGTGCGGGAACAATAACGGCGGAAAAAGATTTGTGTTTTTTTCCTGAACATGTTAGAATAACAAAAAGCTGCCGCTGACACAGACCGAAAGGAGGCGCCGGGATGGAACAGATTTTAACAGAACTGGATTCCAGGCTGTTTGACACGTTATCCAAAAGCTCAAACCGTGTATTTTTTTATTATGCGGATGTGAAAAGAAATATTGCGAGATGGTCCGGACCGGCAGTAGAATATTTTGGTCTGCCGGGTGAGATTCTGTCCCCATCCACCCTGTGGGATGAAAAGGTGCATCCGGATGATTATGCGGAGTACCAGCATTCATTTATTGAAATGGTCACTCATGTCACACCACTGCACAACTGTGAGTACCGGGTTACCAATGCCAGAAATGAATACGTATGGGTAAACTGCCACGGATATATGAATTACGACGAAGCCGGGTATCCGGAGTTTTTCGCCGGATTTGTCACCAATATGGGCACTGTGAATAAAATAGATCCGGTTACCGGGCTGTGGACCGGGTACGGTTTTCGCCATGATGTGGTCCGTATGCTGGAAATGGGCCAGTCCGGGAGCGCCCTGCAGATGGACATAGATAATTTTAAACAGATCAACGCCGCTTACGGCTATCAGTATGGTGATAAGGTACTGCGTACAATCGGTCAGAAAATCATCAGGGCCTGTGGAAATAACGCAGGCGTTTACCGGATGGACGGCGCACAGTTCGCCGTCTGTATCAGGGGCGGCAGGGAACAGCTCATTTCCTGTAAAGACGCCATGTTAAAAGAGATCGAGGAGATGGTGGTGGACGGCATCCGGTTTCATATTGATTATTACATCGGAGCCACTACTTTTCCGGAAGATGCGGCATTTATCGACCAGATACAGAGTAATCTGTTTTATTCCCTGGCCCATGCCAAACAGGAAAAGACGACGGATATGGTGTTTTACAGCAGGGATCTGTCTGAAACCCGCAACAGCCGGGTGCGTCTTAAGTCCTGTTTAAAACGCAGCGTCGGGGATGATTTCCGGGGATTCCGTCTGGTGCTCCAGCCGGTAATTGACGCAAAGACCGAAGAGCTGCACTCTGCGGAAGTGTTGTTGCGCTGGGACAATGAAGATTTTCCAAAAATCGGGCCGGCGGATTTTATGCCGGTACTGGAAGAGACGCAGCGCATTATCCCGGTGGGAAAATGGATCATTGACCAGACCTTTTCCATTATCGCCCGGTGGAACCAGCTTGCGGGCGCTGCCAGGCTGCCCCATGTAAATATTAATTTTTCTTATATCCAGCTGATTGATGAGACGTTAAAGGATTATGTAATCAGAAAACTGGATGAGTACCGGCTGCCCCACGACATACTGGTAGCGGAACTTACGGAAAGCTGCAAGATTGAATACAGCGACGATCTGGCCCGGATTCTGCACAGTTTCCGTAAAGAAGGCGTTATGATTGCGCTGGATGATTTTGGGACAGGATATGCGTCCCTTATGGTGTTAAAGGACATTCCGGCGGATATTGTAAAACTGGATTATACTATGATACGCACGATCAAAGACCGGCCAAAAGACCGCAACCTGGTGGAATTTATTATTACCTATTGCAACCAGATGGAAATCGAAGTCTGTACAGAAGGAGTGGAAAATGAACAGACGCTTGGCATTGTAAAAGACGCCGGGGCCTCCTATATCCAGGGGTATTATTATGACAGGCCGCTGGAGGCTGACGAATTTTACGAAAAATATATCCGGCAGCGGAAACAGGCGTTACATTCATAATAAAACATAAAACTTCCGGCATTTCCTACGGCCTTAAGAGCGGCAGAAAACGGACAGAAGTTTTCAGATGCGTCTGTATATGCATACAGGCGCATCTTTTATGGTTTAGCAGACAGCAAGGAAGCAGAGGCACATAAAACTTCACAGAGAAAAATGCTGAATAAGAGCAGCCATAGATGTATGGATTGCTCTTTTATCATGCCAGGATACGACAGGAGTTCCATTCCGGAGAGGCTGAATGAAGCAAAGGAGCGGTTAAAACAGCCGGTCTTACAGGGATTACTGACCATTGTGTGCGAAGAATACGCCCGTAAAAATGTGGAGGAAAAATTAAAGAATGAAAGAATGAGGATGGGGAAGAAAGATATTCTGAAAGATAAACTGACGGTTGATACGGGGGGCGGAAAAGGCTATAATGAAGCGGGAGCGTGTTTGAAAAATCATGTCCTTCAGGGTACAAAATGAGAAGTATACCTTGTCATTCAGGGGACATCTCATGAAAAGCATTTTTCAGATACGTTCTGGCGCAGGGGCTATTCTTTTTATGGAATATGCAGGAGAAAATCAGAGGTATATCACAAAGGATAACATATGTATGAAAGTATAAAAAAGTAAATTCAGGATAAAAGTTAAAGGGATCATCGGGCAGGAATCATTTGAAAATGAATTTTTTCTGGCAGGTATTGATGAGGAAAGATATATGTATGAGGTATAGGAGAAATGATGTATATTGCCCGGGACAGAAAACAGGAGGAATGCGTATGACAGCATTAAGGCAATGTATTATTGAAGAATTAGAGAGAGTGCCAGAGGATAAATTACATATAATTATGCAATTTATCGGTACTTTAACAGATGAAACGGGAGGGGAAAAGAAGAGATATAATCTTGAGCAGTTTGTTATGCCGCCTACAGAAAGAGGACAGGATGCAGATGCTTATGTAAGGGAGCTGAGAAACAATGACAGACTTTAAGAGAGTTTACATTGACACTTCGCCGTTTATATATTATTTGGAAAACAGTGCTTTGTATATGGATAAAATGAAGCATTTTTTTGAACTATGTCTTGACAAAAATATACAGATTGTTACTTCAGTGATTACAGTTGAAGAATATCTGGTGTTTCCATATGCGAGTGGAAAAATAGAATTTATTGAAAATTTCAAACGGTTTATTGAATATATGAACATCCATGTTATCAATATAGATAGCGGGATTGCGGAACAGGCGGCGAAAATCCGGAGCAGATATAAATATTTCAAAGCTATGGACGCTTTGCGGATTGCAGCGGCTATAGCCAGCGGGTGTGATATGTTTTTTACAAATGACAAACAATTAAGGCAGGAAAAGGAATTACCATGTATGACGATTGATGATTTGTAGAATATAAGATGAATATATAGCGGCGTCATTAAAAAGAATGGCTGGATATAATATCTGGCAGATAAAAACCATCTGATTGCGGATGAAGAAACAGCACCGGCTGTCCCGCTATATGTTCCGGCTCTGTAAGTTTCCTGCAAAATCAATTAAAAATCCATGTATAAATTATAATACCGGGAGTAGTGAAACGTCTGATACAGACACCGGTAAAAAGATTTTTATAACAGAAAGGGGCGTCTTTGTCATGCCGGGAGATGCAAAGAAAAAAATATTAATTATCGAAGATGACAGTCATATTAACCAGATGATCAAAGAAGCGCTGGGCAAAGCCGGTTATCTGTGTACCAGCGCTTATTCAGGAACAGAAGGAATGCTCTGTATGGGACAGGAGCGGTATGATCTGGTGATTCTGGATCTGATGCTTCCCGGAATGAGCGGGGAGGAAGTACTGGCACAGATTCAGGGCAGCGATCATGTGCCGGTTATCGTACTTTCCGCAAAAGATGAACTGGATACAAAAGTAGGCCTGCTGAACCTGGGAGCCAATGATTATATGACAAAGCCATTTGAGTTAAAAGAGCTGGAAGCAAGAGTACTGGTACAATTGCGAAACATAAAAAACTCCGGAGGCGGCAGTTACATAGAGCACCGGGGACTGTGTTATGACGACGGCAAAAAATGCGTGACCGTCTCCGGCAGGCAACTGTCCCTGACGGTTCTGGAACTAAGAATTATGGAACTGCTGCTGCGCCATCCCGGCAGGGTGTTTTCCAAAAATGAAATATATCAGTATGCCTGGGAGGAGTATTATATAGGAGAAGATAAAACGGTAAATGTACATATCAGTAATATTCGTCAGAAATTAAAAAAACTCACTGATGAAGAGTATATAGAAACCGTCTGGGGACTTGGTTTTAAGCTGGTCTGAAAAAAGAATTTTCTTTAACATTTCTTTAACATTTCTTTAACATTTCCTGGCGTTTTCCTGGATTTTGGACTGTATGATAAATTTATAAGAAACACACAATGACAGAAAGCAAAACATGAAAGGAGTCCGGAATGGAATATGTGTTAAAGACCAGTAACCTGACGAAACAATTCGACAGGCATCTGGCGGCAGACCACGTAAGCCTTACAATCAGGCGTGGTGAAATATACGGCTTTATCGGAAAAAACGGAGCGGGAAAAACTACGTTTATGAAAATGATCAGCGGATTATCCAGCCCTACAGACGGAGAAATTGAGCTGTTTGGAACAAAAGGACGTGAGGCCGCCAGATATCACAGCCGCATTGGCTGTCTGATCGAAGCGCCGGGGATCTATCCGTGGATGAGCGGCGCTGAGAATTTGCGCTGCAAGATGCTTGCCCTGGGTATCCACAAGGCTGGTTACGAAAAGGAGCTGCTGCATCTGGTGGGACTGGACGGCACAGGGAAAAAGAAAGTCAGAAATTACTCCCTGGGTATGCGCCAGCGTCTGGGAATTGCGCTGGCACTGACTGGCGGGCCGGACCTGCTCATTCTGGATGAGCCGGTAAACGGTCTCGATCCCCAGGGCATGGCCGAAATCCGGGATTTACTACTGCGTTTAAAAGAAGAAAGGAATATGACGATTATGGTTTCCAGTCATATCCTGGAAGAATTGTATAAAATTGCGGACACATTCGGGATCATCCACGAAGGACGCCTGTTGGAAGAGATAAGCAGAGAGGAACTTTCAGACAGATGCAGTGACTATCTGGAGATTGCGGTTTCCGATGCCGGCGCTGCCTGTACGGTGATAGAGCGGGCAGGGATTCACAGTTACAAAGTGCTGGAACATCATAAAATACATATTTATGAAACGGTGTGTAACCCGGGAGAGCTGAACCTTGCGCTTGTAAAGGCCGGCGTAATGGTGGACGCACTACATACAGTACAGGAAACACTGGAAAACTATTTCCTGAAATTAACGGGAGGAATATCACATGATTAATCTGACGAAAATGAATATTTACCGGATGTTACATATGAAGAGTATGTATATTGTGCTTTTCTGTCTGCTGGCGTTCGGTGCGTTTGGAGCGTATGTAAGTAATCTGGAAATATCGGGCAAACTGGATCAGATCGCACAGCAGGCGGAAGAGGAAGAAACGCAGATTCTTGCGGGAGTAGAAATCAGTAAAGAACCAGAGACTTCCGGTTTTGGAATTAATGTGGAAAGACCCGTATCAGACGGTAACAGCCAGCTGGATTTTCAGGAGTACTTTTGTGCGGATATTTCCAGCGGTCTGATGCTTATTTTCTTTTCCATTGCGACGGCGCTGTTTGTGTATGCGGAAGAAAAAACCGGTTTTGTCAAAAATATTTCCGGCCAGACCAGACATAAGGCGTATATTTATCTGTCCAAACTGGGAGCGCTGCTGCTGTACTACCTCATTTCCATGGTATTTTATGGCATATTGTTGTTTATCATGCTGAAGTATTTCCACGGCAGCGAACTGGCTTTTGGAATGGAACATGCCGGCAGGGCGTTTCGTACCGTCAGCCTGCAGTTTTTGCTGCACACGGCTTTTGCCAGCGGTCTGGTGATGCTGGTGACCATTTGTAAAAGCACCACCATTGCCATTACGATCGGAATACTTTCAGCCTGCGGGTTTGGCACGATTATTACAAACGGGCTGAACCAGCTGCTGAATCTGGATCTTTCCGGATGGATGGTAAGCCGCAATGTCCAGCTGGCAGGTTTTAACGCATCCCGGGGAGACATGAGTCACGCACTGACAGCTGGTATACTTTTTTTAATATTGTATAATGTGGCCGGGACTTACTGGTTTGTGAAAAAGGATGTAGTATAAGTGAAAATCATTGACGGCCTGATTATAATCACAGGCATTGCCATATTTATTAAATATATATTATACCGGCGGCAGATCAGGGATATCTGCCGCCAGTTACAGTTCTTACAGGAGCATTTAACAAATAAAAGGATACAGACCACACTTGACTCTCCGGAAATACTGTTGCTGGTCAGTCAGCTGAATGAACTGTACGACAGTCAGGACTCTTTCCGCGCCGGCCTGCAGAAAAAAGACCGGCGTATGAAAGAGATGCTGGTAAATGTATCCCACGATATCCGTACGCCGCTGACAGCCCTCAAAGGATATTTCCAGCTGCTTTTAACAGAGGATGATCCACAGAAGAAAAACAGACATGCGGTTATGATTTCTGATAAGCTGGAAGAGCTGACCGGACTTCTGGACGAATTGTTTACTTATACAAAGCTGCAGAATGAAGAATATGAACTGGAGCTGGAAACGGCGGATTTTACAGCGATTGTACTGGAAACCCTCTTTTCCATGTATGAAATGTGCAAAACGCATGGGATGCGGCCACAGCTGGATATATGGGAGGAACCCTGTCCGGTCAGGTGCAATCCGCTGGCGGTAAAACGGGTCATTGAAAATATTATCCGTAATGCCGTATTACACGGGGCGGGAGAGGTGGAAATTTCTTATTATATAGAAGAAACCAGGGTCTGCTTTACCTGTAAGAATACGCTGGAATCTCCCCAAAGCGTTGATATGACACAGATTTTTGAGCGCTTTTACAAAGCGGACCTGGCACGCAGCAGACAGTCCACCGGACTGGGGCTTTCCATAGCGAAAGGTTTTGTGGAAAAGATGGGAGGCGGGATACAGGCGGAGATTGAGGACGGAAAGTTTGTGGTACGGGTGTATATGGAGCGGTTTTTATTGACTGGATGATGACAGAGGGTTATAATAAGCAAAGCTGAAAATAAGCCTGCCCATAAGCTGTTACCAGCGGAACAGGAGGAAATAATGGCAGATTTAAATATCGGACGTATTAATGAATTATATCGCAAATCAAAAGCAGAAGGTCTGACGCCGGAGGAAAAAAAGGAACAGGCGCTCTTACGGAAAAACTATATTGCGGCTATCCGGGGAAGTATCCGCAGCCAGTTAAACAATATTGACATGCAGATGGAAGACGGCACCATTATTAATCTGGGTGAAAAATATGGAAACAAAGCGGCGGATCAGGTCTGATTGCGTACAAAGGCGCGGCCGGATGCCGGAATCTCAGGCGCAGGCGTTATCCGCACGCATCTGTGACTTTATTTTACATTGGGACGTGTACCGGCAGGCGGAAAAACTGTATTTTTATTATCCACTGGGAAATGAAGTGTCACTGCTTGCGGTTATCAGGGATGCCCTTTCAGAAAACAGGCAGGTGGCATTTCCAAAAGTGGAGGGAAAAGATCTGGAATTTTACCGTATACAGACACTGGAAGAGCTTTCCAAAGGGGCTTTTCACGTTATGGAGCCGGCTGCGGCAGGCCGCATACCGGTGCGATGGGAAGAGGCGCTTTGCTTTGTCCCTGGCGTAGCGTTTGATCGCTGCGGCGGGCGTTTTGGATACGGCAAAGGATACTATGACCGCTATTTTGCAAGGCATGACTGTCGTAAACTGGCTGGCTGCGCCTATGAATGCCAGGTGACAGACCGTCTGCCTCTGGACGCCTGGGACAGACGGATGGACGTTCTGGTTACGGAAAATGGAATTTTGAAAACATCACACAATCATACGATCGCAGAAGGGAAAGAGAATCAGCATGTATAACGAAACAGATCCCGGCAGCGCCGGTTTAACGAGCCTCCCGCCAGAGGAAGAACCTGCCAGACAGTATTATTATATGGAAAAATGCCGGCGGATTGTCCGGGAAAAATATGAAAAGACCGGGCAGGGCCCCGCATTTTTTGTACAGACCTTTGGCTGTCAGATGAATGCCAGGGATTCGGAAAAACTGACCGGCATTCTGCGGGCCGCCGGTTTTCAGGAAACAGATACCGAGCAGCAGGCGGATTTTGTCATTTATAATACATGTACTGTCCGGGAAAACGCAAATAACAAAGTCTATGGCAGGCTGGGCCGGCTGCAGAATCTGAAAAAGAAACATCCCGGTATGCGTATCGCACTGTGCGGCTGTATGATGCAGGAGCCGGAAGTAGTGGAAAGACTGCGCAAAAGCTATCCGTTTGTCAGTCTTGTTTTTGGCACCCACAATCTGTACAAGTTTGCGGAGCTGCTGGCCCGTACACTGGAGTCGGATCAGATGGTGGTAGACGTATGGCAGGAGGGCGACCGCATCGTGGAACAGCTGCCGGTGGAACGCAAATATGCGTTCAAATCCGGAGTCAATATTATGTTTGGATGTAATAACTTTTGTAGTTATTGTATTGTTCCGTATGTCCGTGGGCGTGAAAAGAGCAGGGAACCGGAAGAGATTTTAGGCGAGATCAAAAGCCTGGTGGCTGACGGGGTAGTGGAGATTATGCTCCTTGGACAGAACGTGAATTCCTATGGGAAAACGCTAAAGCATCCGGTGACTTTTGCCCGGCTGTTACGGGAAGTGGCGAAGACGGAGGGACTGGAGCGGATCCGTTTTATGACTTCCCACCCGAAGGATTTATCCGGCGATCTGATAGAAGTGATGCGACAGGTTCCTAAAATCTGCCGTCATCTTCATCTGCCGTTACAGTCCGGAAGCTCCGGGATTTTAAAAGCCATGAACCGCCATTATGATAAAGAGACGTATTTAAAACTGGTGGATCAGGTCCGTACAGCCATGCCGGATATCGCACTGACCACAGATATTATTGTAGGTTTTCCGGGCGAAACCGAAGAGGATTTTCTGGAGACCATGGACGTGGTGCAGAAAGTGGAATTTGATTCTGCGTTTACGTTTATTTATTCCAGACGTACCGGTACACCGGCGGCGTCACTGGCGGACCAGGTTCCGGAAGATGTGGTTAAGGAACGGTTTGAACGGCTGTTGAAAAAGGTGCAGGAAATTTCCGCAAAAAAGGCGCGGCGGCTTGTGGGAAATGTGGAGAAGGTGCTTGTGGAAGGCGTGAACGATCATGATACGTCGCTGGTAACCGGCAGGCTTTCAAACAATTCTGTGGTACATCTGCCGGGAACGGGAGAGCTTACTGGCAGGCTTGTGGATGTAAAGATCACGGCGTGCCGGGGATTTTATTACTATGGACAGATCGTGGGGCGGGGTGCGCCTGACACACATACGTCATAAACGGATGCGCAACAGGTATATAATCAGATCTGGAAGGCCGGACAGGTATGGATAACCGAAGGAAAACAATAGAGGAATTTGTAAAAAAAAGGGTCACAAAAGCGGATCTGCTGCTGACAGGACTACTGCTGGCCGCCGGAATGGGAGGCCTGCTGTTTTTCCATGGATTAAACGGCCGTAAAGGCACTCTGGTACGGATTACGGCAGACGGCAGGGAATACGGGACGTATCCACTGTCCGTGGATCAGACCATTCCTGTCCGCATAGATGGAACAGTCACCAATACGCTGCGTATTTCAGATGGAACAGCGAAAATGATTCAGGCGGACTGTCCGGATCAGTTATGTGTCCATCAGAACGCGGTTTCGGGCAGGGGCAGCAATATTGTATGTCTGCCCAACAAAATTGTGGTGGAAGTAACAGGAGAGACGGAAACAGAGACGGACTCTGTCTCACGCTGACATTTCCGGGCGGACAGGGCGGATGGCGTCCGGATCATATGTCTGTGGGAACCGGGATTCTGGAGAAATCAGATTTTACGGGAGCCGGATGCCGTTTCAGCCAGACTTTATGAATACTGTTTTGCAGGAGGATTTATGAAGAAACGCACACCCGCATATATCGGAATGTTTCTTGCGCTTGCGCTTGTGTGCAGTTACGCAGAATCCCTGATACCGATTCATTTTGGCATTCCGGGAGTAAAACTGGGTCTTACAAATATTGTGGTGATACTGATGATTTATGACACGGGTGTCCGGGAGGCGCTGACAGTGTCTGTTTTGCGTATTGTTCTGGCTGGTTTTCTGTTCGGGAGTATGTCTGGCATTCTGTATAGTCTGGCAGGCGGACTGCTGAGCTTTTTTTTCATGGCCGCTTTGAAACGTACCAAAAAGTTTAAACTGATTGCAGTCAGTGCGGTGGGAGGCGTGACCCATAATCTGGGACAACTGGTAATTGCTGCTGCAGTTGTGGAAAATTTAAACATGTTTTATTATTTTCCTGTTTTGCTGTGTGCTGGTTTGACTACAGGAATAGTCATAGGGATTATAGCCCGGGAGATTTTATTTCGTCTGCCAAAGCAAGAATTATAAGAACTGGAGATTATTATTATGATAGCATTTATCAAAGGAATACTGGCGGAAAAATCCGGAGACAGTATTGTCCTGGATGTATCCGGCGTGGGATATCAGATTTTTGTGCCTGGACAGGTGACGGAAAGGCTGCCTTCCATCGGAGAAACCATCAAAATCCATACATATCTGCAGGTACGGGAAGACGCCATGACGCTGTTTGGCTTCCTTTCCAAAGATGACCTGCGCATTTTCAGACTGCTGCTGGGAGTAAACGGCATCGGGCCAAGAGGAGCGCTGGCGGTTTTGTCTGTGATGACTACGGATGATTTGCGGTTTGCCATTCTGGGGGATGATGCGACGGCCATTGCGAAAACGCCGGGCATCGGGGTAAAGACAGCGAAACGCCTGATTCTGGAACTAAGGGATAAAATCAGTTTTGAAGAAACGTTTGAACAGAAAGCGGAACTGTCCCCGCAGGCGCCATCGTCCGGCGCCGCAAACGGGGTAAAAAGCGAGGCGGTACTGGCGCTGACAGCGCTTGGTTATTCCCGGTCGGAGGCATTGAAGGTGCTGGGCGGCATTGAGATTACCGAAAATACCGGTGTGGAAGAGTTGTTAAAGCATGCTTTAAAAAATATGTCTTTGCTTTAATGCGCATATCCGGGAGGCTCAAAGATGTGTGATTACAAGGCTTGCTGTTTTTATTTCATGCTTATTTATGTTTTTTGGAACATAAGACGGCAGTATGGCCCGGAACACACCGGTTTTTGTTTTATATAAAATCAATGAGCGCAAAAGAATAAAAGCAGGGCGTATCCGGCGGTTGTGAATGTTTCTGGATGGTTCCGGTATGTTTCTGAATGTGAATGTTTCTGGATATTTTTGGTTTAAGAAAGGATTATAAAAAAATGGAAAAACGAGTCATATCCACCCGGATTCAGGAAGAAGATGTTATGATCGAAAAGAGCCTGCGCCCAAAGACCCTCTCGGAATATATCGGTCAGGAAAAAACGAAAAAAAATCTGAACGTCTATATCGAAGCCGCAAAACAGAGGAAAGAGCCCCTGGACCACGTTTTGTTTTTTGGCCCGCCGGGACTGGGCAAGACCACACTTTCGGGTATTATCGCTAATGAAATGGGCACTCATATGAAAATCACTTCCGGGCCGGCCATTGCAAAACCGGGGGAGATGGCAGCTATTTTAAGTAATCTGGCGGAAGGCGACGTATTGTTTGTGGATGAGATCCACCGGCTGAACCGGCAGGTAGAGGAAGTGCTCTATCCGGCAATGGAAGATTTTGCCATTGATATTATGATCGGAAAAGGCGCAACCGCCCGTTCCATCCGTCTGGATCTGCCCGGGTTTACTCTGGTGGGCGCCACTACCAGGGCGGGACTTTTGTCCGCTCCGCTCAGGGACCGGTTCGGCGTCGTTCATCATCTGGAATTTTATACCGTAGAAGAGTTACAGACAATTATTCTGCATTCCGCAAGAAAGCTTGCAGTGGAAATTGACACAGAGGGCGCATACGAGCTGGCCCGCCGTTCCAGGGGAACGCCCCGTCTGGCAAACCGTCTGTTAAAACGGGTCCGTGATTTTGCCCAGGTGAAATATGACGGCCGCATCACCAGGGAAGTAGCCGCATTTTCCCTGGATCTTCTGGAAGTGGATAAAATGGGGCTGGATCACAACGACCGGGAGATACTGCTGACCATTATCCGCAAATTTGCAGGCGGCCCGGTGGGACTGGACACGCTGGCTGCGGCAATCGGGGAAGACAGCGGAACCATAGAAGACGTCTATGAACCGTTTTTAGTACAGAACGGACTGATCAGCCGTACGCCCAAAGGACGTACGGCTACGGCGCTTGCCTTTCAACATTTCGGAATTGTAAAATAGTGGTTGTTTTTCCGCCCGGAAAAAAGTATAATGAATAGGAATATGAACGCAACGATACGTAATTAAGGAGAGTACAAAGCGATGGCAGCAAAAAAGAGCACGGATGTAATGATTGCGGGGAAAGTATACACACTGAGCGGCTATGAAGAAGAAGGCTACCTTCAGCGGGTTGCATCCTATATTAATGCCAAAATTTCTGAGATTACCGAGCGTGAAGAGTTCCGCAGGATTCCAAATGATATGAAGGCAATTCTGATTGAACTAAATATTGCAGATGATTATTTCAAGGCAAGGGCACGCTTTGAAGATATCGAAGAAAATTACAAAAAAGCGGAAAAAGACCTGTTTGATTTAAAACATGAGCTTGTCGATACCCAGATGAAAGTAGAAGAACTGCTGGAAAAACTGGACAGTGAACGGCAGGAAAAGACACAGAAGAATGCCAGGGAGCAGGCGCTGGAAGAACAGTATAAAAAGCTGGAAGATAAATATCAGCTGCTGCTGAATAACGCAAAAGTATCCGATGAGAAAAATCGTCAGTTCGAAGAAATTCTCCGGTTAAGCCAGCAGGAAAAACGGGAACTGGAATCGGTTAATAAAGAATTGCGGCTGAACAAAGAGAAACTGGAGTCGGCGCTGGCGGACGCATTATTCGGAGCCAGCCAGCAGACGGAAAAAGACGCCAAGCCGCCAGAACCTGAGCCTGCCCCTATCGTGGAATTATCAGAAGAGGAGAAGCAGGCTATTGCGGAACTTACAAAAATCAGCGATCCGTCAGCACTGGACGTAAAACTGATGGAAACTGATCTGGAACTGGCAAAGCTTTCAGAAACGGATGGTGCGGATGGTATAAAAACAAAGGCGGAAGATAAAAAGACAGAACCGGCAAAAGCCGGCAAAAAACAGGCGGACTGGAAATCCACATCGTTTACAAACGCAGTAGATGATGCGGACGAAGCGGACCTGCCAGAAGACAGCCGGCCGAAAGCTAAAAAAAATGCCAGAAAAAAAGAACGGACGATCACAAGAGCAGCTGAAAAAACAGAGTCCGGCCGGGCAGTTAACGGAGATAAAACCGGTACGAAAGCGCCTGCGGATCAGAACGGAACGGATGAATCAGATCAAAGCGGCGTTCAGGCAGTCACCGGGGCAAAGGCCCACACTGAAAGTAAAGTAACAGACGCACAGTCCGGGAAAGAGGAAAACGCAAAAAAGTCTCCGGCAGCCGGCAGGGACAGGGAAAGCCGGGAACAGTTCCGGATGGAAGACGATCATACAGAAGACGACCATGCGACAGAGCTTCTAAAGGACGAAAAAAAAGCGTCAGACTCCGGTACTATAAAACAGGCTGCGGATTTAAAACAGGCGGAAGATCAGACAGAAGAAGCGGAAGCAGCCACGGACCAGAATATGCGGTCGTCCGGGCCGGATGAAGATGGACAGAATGCTATCCTGGAGCTGTCTGCGGCACCGGATACGAATTTACCAGAAACCGACGGGGAAGTCTTAAAAATATTTAAAGGAACCAGCCGTCATACGTTACAATCCGCAACGTCCGCGGATGAATCCGATGGGAAAGAAGGGGACGAAAAAGATTCCACATCGCAGGCGCCGGCTTTATCCGGGGAACCGGATGATGTGATGGAAACAGAGATTCGTGATATTTTCAAAGAAAACGGACTGGCGCTGGCGGAGTTTTCCGAAGAGATAGAGCCTGTACATACATCCTTTACTTCCGGAAGCGGACAGGATGACAGGAATAAACAGACTGAAGCTGACGGATCACAGCCGGAGGGACTGTCCATTACGGCACATCCGGAAAAGCAGTCCCGCACGGAAGATGAGGATGATATGCTGGAGACGGACGCCGTACTGTTGGAAATCGCCGACGACGATGATCCGGAATTACGGGAAATCGCCATGCAGATTGCGGAAATGAACCGGCAGGAGCGGGCAGAAAAAAAAAGGAAAGAAAGAAGACAGAACAAAGAAGCCAAGGAAGCATAAGAAGCATAAGAACACATACAGAAATATATACAACGCATACATGTACAAAACATATATGCCCGGGCAAAAGAAAAGGGGATGGATCAGGTCTGTTCCCTGTTTTTGCTATCTGTCTGAAATCCGGATGACACTTGCAGGAGGAATCCATGATACAGTACCAGGAACCGTCTACAATGGAAATGTCTACAATAGGAATACAAAAGTACACAGCCAGCCTGGAGCTGCTGGCGCCGGCTGGCTCTGCGGCAGCAGCCAGAGCGGTGATTCATGCCGGGGCGGATGCCATATATCTGGGCGGTGAGTATTTTGGAGCCAGAGCCAGTGCGGACAATTTTACCAGTTCCAGGCTGCTGGAAATGATCGATTATGCGCACCTGTATGGCCGCAAAGTATATCTGACAGTCAATACCCTGTTAAAACAGCAGGAAATGGACATGCTGTATGATTATCTGTTGCCTTTTTATGAACAGGGGCTGGATGCGGTTATTGTACAGGACTTTGGCGTTATGTGTAATATCCGCAGATGTTTTCCGGATCTGCCCATTCATATAAGTACGCAGATGTCTGTGGCGGACGTGTGCGGAGCCGCTTATCTGAAACATCTGGGCGCCAGCCGGGTGGTGCTGGCACGGGAACTGTCGCTGGATGAAATCCGCTCAATCCATAATGAGGTGGATATAGAAATCGAATGTTTCGTACACGGGGCGCTTTGCTACTGTTATTCCGGCCAGTGTCTTTTCAGCAGTATGCTGGGCGGCAGAAGCGGCAACCGGGGACGGTGTGCCCAGCCCTGCCGTCTGCCGTACACCGTACTGGATGAACACAGACACAGAATATCTGAAACAGACTGTTATCCACTAAGCCCCAGAGATCTGTGTACGCTGGGGCAGCTTGAAGAACTGGTCCGGGCCGGGATCACATCATTTAAAATAGAAGGAAGGATGAAATCTCCGGAATATGCGGCGGGAGTAACGGCCATTTACCGCAAATACCTGGATGCCTGCGGGGAGGTTCCTTTCCGTCAGCCGGAAGGAAAGGATATGCGTTATCTTCTGGAAACCGGAAACCGCAGCGGTTTTACGCCCGGATATTATCACCAGCACAACGGACCGGATATGATTACCCTGAAGGGTTCCGCATATGTAAAAGGAGACGCTCCCTATCTGGATAAAGTCCGGAAAACTTATGTACAACAGGAAACAAAAATACCCGTACAGGGAAACATACGTTTAAGAACAGGACAGCCGGCTGAATTTACCGTTTCTGCCAGGGGAGTTACGGTATCTGTACGGGACGATCCGGTAAGTGCCGCCGTAAGTCAGCCGGTCAGCCGTGAAATGGTTATACAGCAGTTATCCAGAACCGGAAACACGTGTTATACGATGGAATCTGTGGAAATTACCATGGATGAGTATATTTTTTTACCAAAACAGATACTGAACCGGCTGCGGCGTAATGCCCTGGACGGTCTGACGAAAGAATTTTCAGAGCCGCACAGGCGTAAAGCGCCGCCACAGCCTTTCGGTTCATTTTCCGGGGAAAAAGCCTCTGGAAAAATGGAGCGGGTATCTGATGAGCCGCCATATTTTACGGTTGTGGTGGAAGAAAAAAGCCAGCTGGCGGCGGTGCTGGAATATGATTATATCAGCCGGATTTATCTGGACTGTTCCATGTATGGAGACAATCTGACCGGGGAGCTTACAAGGCACATTACGAAGATTCACGCAGCCGGACGTCTGGCATATTTTGTGTTTCCCGCTGTATTCCGCAGGAAAACCGCCTGTTTTTACGAAACACACTGGCAGCAGCTGGAACAGACCGGCATAGACGGCTATCTGGCCGCAGACATGGACGTACTGGGCTTTCTGGACCAGCGGCTGGCGGATAAGAGCCGCTGCGTACTGGGACACGGCCTGTATGCCTGGTCGGATGAAACAAAGGATTGTTACAGGGAAAGGGGCTGGCTGTACGATACGATTCCCCTGGAATTGAATAGAAAAGAGCTGACGGCCAGGGACAACCGCACAGGCGAACTGGTTATTTACGGATATACGCCGCTGATGATAAGCGCCCAGTGTATCCTGCGCACGCTTGGAAGCTGTAAGGGTACGAAAAGGCTTTGTTATCTCAAAGACCGTTACGCAAAGGAATTTCCGGTGAAAAATAACTGCCGGGAATGTTATAATATCATTTATAATTCCCAGCCGCTCTCGCTGATCCGGTTATCCGGGGAAGCGGCGGCTATCTGTCCCGGAGCGTACAGGCTTCATTTTACAATAGAATCCGGCGCACAGGTGCGGGCCATTCTGGACGGGTGCCGGCAGGCGTTTTTTGAAAAACGGACGCCGGATATGGATGCGGTGACGGGCATTTGTACAAAAGGACATTTTAAGCGGGGTGTGGAATAGGTAAAATATGGTAAATCTGATTATAGAACTTTCAAAATATCTGATGCTCATATTGTTTGCGTGTTATACGTACATCTGCTTTACTGCCCTTGGAAAGAGAAAATCAGAAAAAAGGCAGAAACGCATGTTAAGGCGCCAGCAGAAGCTGATTTTTCTGATCCATCTGTATGCGTATGCGGTTATTTTCGCCGTACAGCGCAAACCAGAAGTATTTATACATTATGCCATGCAGGTCGTGCTGCTGTGCGGCATTCTGGTTATTTATAAATATATCTACAAAAGGGCCTCCGGGCTGGTAGTAAATAATATGTGCATGCTGCTGGCGGCCGGGTTTATTATTTTATACCGGCTGGACCCGGACAAGGCTGTGCGGCAGTTTCAGATTGCGGTGGCTGCCACGGCGGTTACGCTTATTATTCCTTTTTTTATTCATAAGCTGCATTTCCTGGACAGGCTGGCTGTTGTGTATGCCATTACCGGAATTGCTCTGCTTGTGGCGGTGGCGGTACTGGGCGCTGAAAGTTATGGGGCCAATCTTTCCTTTACCGTGGCAGGCGTTACGCTCCAGCCTTCGGAATTTGTAAAAATTCTGTTTGTGTTTTTTACAGCTTCCATGCTGTATCACTCCACAGAATTTCCACAGGTGGTAAAGACAACGGTGGTGGCTGCCATTCATGTCCTGGTTCTGGTAGTATCCAAAGATCTGGGCGCTGCGCTGATCTTTTTTATTACTTATTTAATCATGCTCTATGTGGCTACCCGCAAAATCAGCTATTTTGCCGGCGGACTGGCAGCCGGTGCGCTGGCCTCAGTAGTAGCGTACAAGCTGTTTTACCATGTAAGGGTACGTGTCACGGCCTGGAAAGATCCGCTTGTAGTTATTGATAACGAAGGATACCAGATCAGCCAGTCCCTGTTTGCCATTGGTACAGGCGGATGGTTTGGCATGGGGCTGTACCGGGGGATGCCGGATATTATTCCTGTGGTAGACCAGGATTTTGTATTCGCCGCTATTTCCGAAGAAATGGGAGGCCTGTTCGCCATTTGTCTGCTGATGGTCTGTGCCAGCTGCTATCTGATGTTTTTAAATATTGCCATGCAGATGCGTGACCAGTTTTACAAACTGCTTGCGCTGGGGCTTGGTACAGTTTATGGATTTCAGGTAATTCTGACAGTCGGAGGTGCGATTAAATTTATCCCGTCTACCGGGGTGACGCTGCCGCTGGTCAGTTATGGAGGCAGCTCGCTGCTGGCTACTTTTGTGATATTTGCCATTATCCAGGGATTATATATCCTGCGGGAAGACCAGATGGAAGAAGAGGAGGTGTGGGATGGGAAGAAGTCTGGAAGAGCTGGAAGAAAAGCGCAGAAAAAAGGATATCGCGCGTTTTCAAAAGGAAGATCAGATTCAGCCGTATGATAATACTGCCAGAAACCGGGAATTTGCCGTGGTTACCTACCTGTTTCTTACGATATTTCTGGGAATGATTGCCTATTTTGTCTACTTTCAGACCGGTAAGAGCGAGGCGTTTATTAACAGTCCGTATAATAAAAGACAGGATGCCTTTGCGGAACGCATTATCCGGGGAGATATTGTATCTTCCACGGGAGATGTGCTGGCCACCACAAAAACCGGGACAGACGGCAGGGAAATCCGTAGTTATCCGTATGGAAGGATGTTTGCCCATGTGGTAGGATTCAGCGCCAATGGAAAATCCGGACTGGAAGCGGTGGACAATTTCCGGCTGCTGCGTTCCCACTCCTTTTTTCTGGAAAAAATCCTAAAGGAGCTGCAGGAGAAGAAAAATGACGGGGATACGGTGGTGACAACACTGGATACGACTGTACAAAAGGCGGCTTACGACGCCCTTGGCGCCAGTCAGGGGGCGGTGGTGGCTCTGGAGCCTTCCACTGGAAAGATTCTGGCGATGGTATCCAGACCGGATTTTGATCCGAATACCATCGTACAGGACTGGGAAACCCTGACGGCGGAGACAGATACGTCGGCAGCGTTATTAAACCGTGCCACACAGGGGCTGTATCCGCCGGGGTCCGCTTTTAAGATATTCACACTGCTGGAATATATGCGGGAACACAAAGACTATGAGTCATACAGTTATGTATGCGGCGGCAGTATTGAAAAAGAAGACAGCATCATCCATTGTTTTGGCAATGCGGTGCATGGTCAGGAACAGCTGGCGGATGCCCTTGCCAGTTCCTGCAATACCTCCTTTGCCAGTATCGGGCTGGGCCTGAATCTGGAACGGTTTGCGAAATTAAACCACAGTCTGCTTTTTGACAGTGAGCTGCCCTGTGAACTGCCATACCAGAAAAGCAGCTTTGTGTTAAAAAAAGGGGATTCTGTCAGCCAGATTATGCAGACGGCCATCGGCCAGGGAGAAACGCTTGTGACACCTTATCATATGGCCCTTGTAATGTCTGCCATTGCCAATGGGGGTGTGCTGATGAACCCTTACCTGGTGGATCAGGTGACTAATCACAGCGGCACACAGGTAAGCAGCCACGAACCAGAACAATACGCCAGGCTTTTAAAGCCGGCCCGGGCGGCTGCACTCCGGCAGTATTTGCGGGGAGTGGTGACAGATGGTACGGCCCGGGCGCTGAACGGACAGACATATACGGCTGCGGGCAAGACTGGTTCTGCGGAATACAATGCCGCAAAGGACAGTCACGCCTGGTTTGTGGGATATGCCACAAAAGAAAAGAAGAAAAGTATTGTGGTATCGGTCATCGTGGAAGGCGCCGGAAGCGGCAGCGAAAAGGCGGTACCAGTGGCAAAAGCGGTATTTGACGCTTATTGCGGCCAGTGAAATCTTTTCTGGCAGTGTGACAGACAGCATATATAACAGGAAGTACAGATGTATGAATTCAGGATACAGAAGAACAGAAACACAATTACAGGATTGTAAAACGAACAGAAAAAACAATATAATGCATTAAAAAACTGGAAGAAATCCAGAAACTAAAAACAGGAACCTGTAAAAACAGGATCATGGAACAACAGAAGCAGACAGGGATTTAACATAAAAAGCAGACAACGTAATACGCAAAATATATACAGGATACTCTGGAAAACAACAGTGATAAAACAGGCCAGAATAGAACGGCACAAACAGAATAAATGACAAACAGACAGAAAAACAACGACAGGAAGAAGTTATAAGCAGAAGCGGAATCGCCCAAAGGTACAATTCTGCAAAACAGGCATCCGCATAAGTGTAAAACCAGTAACAGATGGTCCAGATCCTCACGGACGACAGGTTTTACTCTGGATGGAAACGTAACAGTCCGGTCCGCCGGACCGGTATATGCGTCAGATCCACTGTGAACGGGGAGAGCAGAAAACGGGGTATAAAAATGTTAAAGATAAAAGAATACGTAAAAGCAGAGAGCCTGGAGCAGGCATATGAACTGAATCAGAAGCGGGGAAACCGTCTGATCGGCGGGATGCTATGGATGAAGATGTCCAATGTACAGATTCAGACAGCCATTGATCTGTCCGGGCTGGGGCTTGACAAAATTGAAGAAAACGGGGAAGAATTTAAAATTGGCTGTATGGTAACGCTGCGGCAGCTGGAGTTACATGTGCCATTGGGAAAATTCAGCCATGGTATGATAAAGGAATGTGTGCGGCACATCGCAGGTGTACAGTTCCGGAATCTGGCTACCATTGGAGGGAGTATTTTTGGCAGATTTGGATTTTCTGATGTGCTTACCGCATTTCTGGCGCTGGACAGTTATGTGGAGCTGTACCGGGGCGGAGTTATGCCGCTGCGGGAGTTTGCGGAATTAAAAAGGGACCGGGATATTCTTGTAAGGATTATCGTAAAGAAAATGCCGGGCAGACAGGTGTATCTGTCCCATCGCAACGCAAAAACAGATTTTCCAGTACTGGCAGTGGCCGTATCCAGCGACAGCCGTGGCGCAAGAGTCGTAGTGGGAGCAAGGCCGGCAAAAGCGCTCTGTGTGGAAATTCCGCAGAAGTGGAAAGAGATGCTGGACGCCTCACGCTGCCAGTATACTGATATACAGACGCTGGCCCGGACGCTGGCGGAGCAGATTCCGGTGGGCAGCAATATGCGTGCGGGTGCCAGATACCGCAGTCATCTGGCAGGCGTACTGATACAAAGAGGGCTTTCTAAGCTCCAAAAAGAGGAGGAAAGGCAGGATGCAGATTAGCCTTATATTAAATGGAAAAAAAATAATAGAAGACATAGCACCGGATTTGCTGCTCATAGATTTTGTAAGAAACCATAAATGTTATAGTGTCAAACGTGGATGCGACTCATCGGTATGCGGGCTGTGCACCGTCTTTCTGGATGAGAGACCAGTATTGTCCTGCGGGGTTCTGGCAGCCAGGGCGGACGGACACAGGGTGGATACGCTGGAAGGGCTGCAAAAAGAGGCGGAAGAATTCGGAGCATTTCTGGCGGACCAGGGAGCAGACCAGTGTGGTTTTTGCAATCCTGGAATGATCATGAATACAATTGCACTATTGCGGGAAAATCCAAAGCCCTCGGATGATGAAATTAAAGAATACCTGGCAGGAAATCTGTGCCGCTGCAGCGGTTATGAGGGGCAGCTGCGGGCAATACGTGCATTTCTGGAATACAAAAAGGAAGGAGGTGCCTTATGCGGTCAGTAGGGAAGCCAATCAGAAAAATAGATTCCGGGGCTCTGGTTACCGGACAGCCGGTATTTACGGAAGATCTGGCGGGAAAAGACTGTCTTATTGTGAAACTGCTGCGTAGTCCCTGTGCCAATGCCTTTATCCGTACGGTAAAGACCAGTGCGGCAAAACAGGTATCCGGTATCGAGGCGGTGTATACCTGGGAAGATGTGCCCCAGCACCGGTTTACCCTGGCAGGACAGACTTATCCGGAACCAAGTCCTTATGACAGGCTCATTCTGGACCGTCATGTCCGTTTTGTAGGAGACCCGGTGGCGATTGTGGCTGGAGAAAACGAGGACTGCGTGGACCGGGCACTGAAACTGATCAAAACAGAATATGAAGTGCTTCCGGCTGTACTGGATTTTCATGAAGCAAAGGACAATCCGGTAATCGTTCATCCGGAAGATAACTGGAAAGCGCTCTGTCAGGTAGGAGCGGATGTGAAGCGGAATCTTTGTGCCACTGGCGAAAGCATGGACGGGGATGTGGAAGCGCAGCTGGCGGCCAGTACGGTTATCGTGGAAGAAACCTATCATGTGAAAGCAGTCCAGCAGGCAATGATGGAGACGTTTCGTACCGTTTGTTATATGGATGCTTACGGGCGGCTGAATGTTATGAGTTCTACACAGATTGTATATCATGTGCGGCGTATTCTCTCCAATGCGCTGGGAATACCAAAGTCCAGAATCCGGGTGTTTAAACCACGTATCGGTGGCGGATTTGGCGCAAAGCAGACGGCAGTATCGGAAATATATCCGGCATTTGTTACCTGGAAAACAGGAAAACCGTCCAAAATTGTATTTACCCGCAGGGAAAGCCAGACAGCATCCTCACCACGGCATGAGATGGAAGTGACGGTAAAGCTGGGAGCGGATGACGAAGGAAATATCCTTGCCATGGATGTGCATACACTATCCAATACCGGCGCATATGGAGAACACGGTCCTACAACTGTCGGGTTATCCGGACACAAATCCATTCCACTTTATGGGTCTTTACAGGCGCACCGGTTTTCTTATGATGTGGTATATACAAACAAAATGTCTTCCGGCGCATACCGGGGATATGGGGCTACCCAGGGAATCTTTGCGGTGGAAACGGCTGTCAATGAACTTGCCCATAAGCTGCGTACAGACCCGGTACAGCTGCGGTTGCAAAATATGCTTCGGGAAGGCCAGAACATGCCGGCTTATTTTGGCGAAACGGTTACCAGCTGTGCGCTGGACCGGTGCCTCATACGTGCGGCGGATATGATCGGATGGAAAGACAAGTATCCCTGCCGTGATCTGGGAAACGGCAGGGTGCGCAGTGTGGGAATCGCCCTGGGTATGCAGGGGTCCTGTATATCAAATGTAGACGTAGGTTCTGCCACTATAAAATTAAATGAAGATGGAACATATGTACTTTCCATTGCGGCTGCTGATATGGGGACCGGATGTGATACGATTCTGACCCAGATGGCGGCGGAAAGTCTGGATTGTCCGCTGGAGGATATAGCGGTTTCAGGTGCGGATACGGATACGTCGCCTTATGATTCCGGTTCCTATGCTTCCAGTACGACTTTCATTACAGGCACCGCAGTCCGCAACGCAGCGGAACGGCTGCGGCACAGAATTAAAAAACAGGCCGCAAAACTGCTGGACTGCAGGCTGGAAGAGCTGGAGTTTGACGGTCAGATGGCCAGAAATACAAAAACACAACAGACAGTCACACTGGAACAGATCGGTATCAGTTCCATGAGCGGCAGCGACAACGCACTGCAGGTAACAGAAAGCTACAGTTCTCCGGTATCGCCGCCTCCATATATGGCAGGCGCAGTAGAAATAGAACTGGATAAAGAAACCGGACATGTGGAAATCCTGGATTTTGTGGCGGTGGTAGACTGCGGCACGGTGATTAATCCAAATCTGGCAAGGGTGCAGACTGAAGGCGGGCTGGCCCAGGGAATCGGAATGACCTTATATGAAAATGTACAGTACAGTGACAAAGGAGAATTTCTGAATAATTCCTTTATGCAGTACCGGATACCAACCAGGCTGGATACAGGCAGGCTGCGGGTGGAATTTGAGAGCAGTTATGAGCCGGGGGGACCTTTCGGGGCAAAATCCATTGGAGAGATTGTCATTAATACACCGGCTCCGGCAATTGTCCATGCCATAGCCAACGCTACCGGAATATGGTTCCGGGAACTGCCGGTGACCAGTGAAGCCATTGCCCTGGGACTTCTGGAAACGTGAAGGTCAGTCTGATTTATGCGGCTGCCGGAAACAGCAGCCGTTTCGGCTCTAATAAACTGCTGTATGAGTATCACGGAAAGCCATTGTACCGTCATCTGCTGGACCGGCTCAAAGCGGTCTGTGCCCGCCATCCGGACTGGGAACTGATTCTGGTAACCAGATTTCCGGAAATTTATGACAGGCACAAAGCAGATGGCGGTTGTTTGCGGACGATATATTCTGCGGACAGCCATAAAGGGATGTCTTATACAATACGGGCCGGACTCAGGGCAGCCGGAAACCCTCTGGCATATGCGTTTTTTGTGGCGGACCAGCCTTTTTTTACAGAAGAGAGCGCAGAAGCGTTTTTAACAGCCATGGAGCGGCAGCAGGCGCCGCTGGGCTGTGTGTGTACAAAAGACAGATTTGGAAACCCGGGATGGTTTTCCTCCAGTTACTTCAGGGAACTGATGGAACTGGAGGGCGACCAGGGCGGACGGCGGATATTAAATAAATATCGGGAGAATGCGGTGTATTTTCCAGTATCTGGTGACTGGGAACTGTGGGATATGGACAGGGCGGAAGATGTGAACCGTCTTTCCGTGACCATAACATAAAAGATGGGCAGATTCCAGAGTAACACTGCGCATTGCGGAGCAGGATGTGTCAGAAATAACGGGGTAATAAGAGAAATAATGATTGAATTTTATCAGAAAATAGAACAATTAAATGCAAATTGCCATAATGTGGCTGTAACGGTGCTTTCAGGAAATCTGTCTAGTGAAAAGGCGCTTTATTGTGATGGGCGTCTGTTATGGCAGTCGGCGGAAGATCCTGTGTTTACCATTTTTGAAACTACGGCAGATCAGCTGGCAGACAGCGGGCAGATCACAACAGAAGATGGAACGATGCTGTATGCCGAAATACTGGGTCAGGAGAAAAAAATAGTTATCTGTGGCGGCGGACACGTGTCTGTTCCGCTGATTCAGCTGGGGCTTATGACAGGATGTGAGGTCACGGTGCTGGAAGACCGTCCGGAATTTGCCGCCCGTGCCGGAAAGGCCGGGGCTTCCAGGGTTATCTGTATGCCTTTTGAAAAGGGACTGGAACAGATTGACGGAGACCGGGATACGTTTTTTTTGATTGTCACAAGGGGGCATCAGTACGATAAAGTGTGTCTGGAACAGATCTCAAAAAAACCCCATGCCTATATAGGTATGATCGGGAGCCGGAAGCGGACAGCGCTCGTAAAAGAGGAAGTTTTAAAAAACGGGGCGCCGCCGCAGATAATCAGCCGGATTCATGCGCCGGTCGGGCTTTCCATCGGCGCGGAAACTCCGGAAGAAATCGCTGTGGCCATTGTGGCGGAAATCATTCAGGTAAAAAACCGTCACAAAGACGGCGGATATCCTTCCCGGCTTTTAAAAGCCATTCAGTCACCGGGAAGGAAGGTACTTGCCACGATTATCGCACGTAAAGGATCAGCGCCCAGGGGATGCGGCACAAAGATGCTGGTACTGCCGGACGGCGCCTGCGCCGGAACTGCAGGCGGCGGTCTGGCGGAAGAGCGGATCCGTCAGAAAGCGGCGGCCATGCTTGCGGAACATACCAGACACCCACAGATCTGCCGGATTGACCTTACGGGAAAAGAGGCCGGTGACGAGGGCATGGTGTGCGGCGGGGTAATCGACGTGTTACTGGAGATCATAGGGGAGTGATCGCGGAAGCCGGAAGAGGAAGATACGTAAAGTTAAACACAGAATCAGACCGGAACCAGACTGAAAAGCAGAGACGTGCAAAGATACACGCCGGTTGAATTTAAAAAATTTTATTCAGAATTAAATACAGGTGAAACATATGGGCGGAAATATTGTGTTTTGTAAAGGGGGCGGCTGTACGGCAAAGCTGGGCGCCGGTGTTCTGGGACATGTGCTGCAAAAGCTGCCGAAAGGCGCTCCTGATAAAAATTTATTAATCGGTTATGACAGTAAGGATGACGCTGCGGTGTACCGGATTTCGGAAGATACAGCCATTGTGCAGACACTGGATTTTTTTCCGCCAATGGTGGAAGACCCCTTTCTGTTTGGAAAAATTGCGGCGGCAAATGCGCTTAGTGATGTATACGCCATGGGCGGAGAAGTTAAAACAGCCTTGAATATCGTATGTTTTCCGGAAGACATGGATCTGAATATTCTGGGAGAAATTATGCGGGGCGGCAGTGAAAAAGTCATGGAGGCCGGAGGAATACTGGCCGGAGGGCATTCCATTGCGGATGACAGTGTAAAGTACGGGCTTTCTGTAACCGGCGTGGTTCACCCGGATCATATATATCCCAACGACCAGGGAAAGCCCGGGGATATACTCATACTGACAAAAAAACTGGGTGTGGGTATTATCTGTACGGCCAGCCGGATTCATGAAGCTTCACCAGAGGCAGTGCGCAAAGCGGTCACATCCATGACCACGCTGAACAGGCAGGCATCCTGTATAAGCAGAAAGTACCAGATCCACGGCTGTACGGATGTGACCGGATTCGGATTTCTCGGACATCTGCATGAAATGATGGGCGGACGATGTTCCTGCGAAATATATGCGGAGCAGATACCGGTTATGGAAGAGGCGGCCGGTTATGCCAGTGAATTTTATCTGACGGCGGCAGGTCAGAAAAACAGAAATTTCCTGCAGGATTACGTTCAGACCTGCAGTATTTCTTTCGAAATGGAAGAAATACTGTATGATCCCCAGACTTCCGGGGGGCTGTTGTTTGCGGCGGCGCCAGACCAGGCAGGGGATTTTCTGGCGGAGCTTCAGGCGGAGGGACTGCCTGCGGCGGCTGTGGGAAAGATTCTGGATAAACAGGAAACGGAAATATATGTGATATAAATAATTATGAGAAAAAGAGAACTGAAATTAGTCATAACCTTTCATACGACGGCGGACGCAATGGAGATGGAGCAGCTTTGTATGCGCCGGCAGATGCCCGGCCGTCTGATACCGGTTCCCTCCACCATATCCGCCGGCTGCGGACTGGCCTGGTGCGCACCTCTGGAATGGAGAGAACCGCTGGCCGTACTGACCGGGCAGTCAGGTATTAAAGAAGAGGCCGTATATGAATGTCTGCTCTGAACCCTGTCTGCCACCGTTTCCTCCAGAGGAAGGAGAAGCAGATGATTTATTTTGATAATGCCGCCACGACCATGATGAAACCGGACTGTGTGATCCGGGCGGTTACGCAGGCAATGACTTCCTTGGGAAATGCGGGCCGGGGGGCACATAAAGCCACGCTGGACGCTTCCCGCCTTATTTATGAAACAAGAAAGAAGCTGGCAGGGCTGTTTCATGTGAAAGATCCTTCCAGGATTGCTTTTACAGCAAATGGGACGGAAAGCCTTAATATTGCCATAAAAGGAATACTGCGCAAAGGATGTCATGTCATTACAACCAGTGCGGAGCACAATTCTGTGCTCCGCCCGTTGTATGAAATGGAAGCGGAGGGGGTGGAACTGACCATTCTTTCCTGTGATTCTAAAGGATACGTCAGGCCGGAGCAGTTTGCGCAGGCAATACGTCCTGCCACCAGAGCCATTATCTGTACCCACGGATCAAACCTCACAGGAAATCTGATGGACATCCGGCGTATCGGAGAGACCGCCCGCCGCCGCCAGCTGCTGTTTTGTGTGGATGCGGCCCAGACAGCCGGTATGTTTCCCATTGACGTGGAAGATATGAACATTGATATTCTCTGTTTTACTGGTCATAAGGCGCTGCACGGCCCGCAGGGGACCGGAGGTATTTATGTGGGGGAACGGGCGTGTGTCCGTCCGCTGAAAACCGGCGGCAGCGGGATTTTAACTTACAGCAGGACGCATCCGGACAGAATGCCGGAGGCGCTGGAAGCAGGCACGCTTAATGGACACGGACTGGCCGGGCTTCATGCGGCGCTGGATTATCTGCGGGAAACTGGTATGGATATAATCCGAAAACAGGCGATGGAGCTGATGTGGCAGTTTTACCATGGTGTGCGGGAAATTCCGGATATCCGGATCTACGGGGATTTTGATACAACGGACAGGTGTCCGGTTGTATCGCTGAACCTTGGAACATACGATTCTGCCAGTGTAAGTGATGAACTGTATCTGTCTTATGGTATTGCCACACGTCCGGGAGGCCACTGTGCCCCGCTGATGCACCGGGCGCTGGGCACCAGGGAGCAGGGTGCCGTCCGGTTTAGTTTTTCACATTTCAATACGGAACAGGAAGTGGAAGCAGCCGTCAAAGCATTGTGGGAAATGTATCTGCCGGAATGAACCGGCAGTCAGAATGTATTTGTGACAGATATAATGGAAAGGAAAAGAGAAATGGAACAACGGATGATAGATGCCAGGGGACTTGCCTGTCCGCTGCCGGTAGTAAACGCCAAAAAGGCTGTAGGAGAGTTTAAAGAGGCAGGTACCCTGACAGTTCTGGTGGATAATGAAATCGCACTCCAGAACCTTCAGAAATTTGCGGCTCAGAAAGGGTTTGCGGCCGCAGGTACAAAAAAAGCGGAAAAGGAATACCAGATTACAATCCAGGTTGCAGGAGGAGCTGTTCCGGCGGACAGCCGGGCGCAGGAGGAGCTGTCCGGGGATGTGGACTGTCATGCGGATGCCAGAAAAAAAGGTCTGGTAGTGGCTATATCCTCCAATGTTATGGGAAGCGGTGATGATAAGCTGGGCAGGGCATTGATGAAAGCTTTTATTTTCGCACTGACACAGCAGGATCTGCTGCCGGAAACCATTCTTTGTTATAACGGGGGAGCGTTTCTGACCTGTGAGGACAGTGAATCCCTGGAAGACTTCCGGACACTGGAAGCGGAGGGGGTAAAAATTCTTACCTGCGGAACCTGCCTGGATTTCTATGGACTGAAAGAAAAGCTGGCGGCAGGAGCGGTAACAAATATGTATGAAATCGCAGAGACACTGGAACAGGCAGTATCTGTGGTACGCCCGTAGGCGTATAGTTCCCCCCGGGGGGAGGGGAGGACTGCCAGAGGCAGCCCGCCGTTTACCCGGGGCGTGTCATCCCCTGGAACGCTCTGCCTGGTTTTGCAGCAGATAATTTATGTATTTTGCTGAAATTGTCACCTGTTCATAGGCCCTGGCATATTTTTCAGATGACAGCTCTGCCAGAAAATTAGATGGGAAATTTTTGGAAATTCCATGCTGGCGGGCCAGATCGGCCGCTTTGTTGTATGCGATGGCAGCTTCCTGAAGCGTGGCGTATTTTCCAATGTGATAGTCCCCACGAATGTGAATATAAACATCATAAGAAATCATACCACTTTTGTTGCGGCATCTGACCCCGTGAAAAGGGTTGATATTAATAATATTTTCATACCGCAGATCATATTCGTCCTGGTTGGCAAACTGATAATCCTTTCCGGCCACCGCATAATTACGAATTCCGTAACGGGAGAGAATGGTTACCTGCATACCATAATCATTTACATACAGATGACCGCCCCGCCGCAGCAGCCTGTGTTCTGAGTAATAGAACAGGTCGTCGCTGTCAAATTTGTATATTTCTGTAGGCGTCAGATAATAGTTAAAGTATCTGCGGTACATATAGACAGGATTTTTAATATAAATCTGGTTGTCACGGAAATTAAGCAGTGTGACGGTTTTTTCGTGACTCAGAATATAATCTGAGAAAGTAATCTGGTCAATGGTTATCCGTGTATCTGACATCAGCCGGCCTGCCTGCAGATAGGCCTGGTGGGCGCTTTCTTCAGATGAAAAACTGCCCAGGCTGATATGCCTGTTCCGGCAGGTAATATTTGCCCGGTAATATACACTGCCATTTTTCTTTACGGCTTTAAAGACACCTGGTAACATAAAAACATCCTTTATTCATTCTGTATTTAGGGATGTGGTACGGTAAAACCGGTCCCTTTTTATTATAATATGAGTATTAAGTCTTGTCAAAATAAGAATCTTGCTTATAATAGTATATGATTTATTATTTATTTGTGCCATGCGCTCTGTTTTATGGCATTATTTACCGTGCCGTCACGCTGCCCGGGCTGTCTTTCTGCGGCGGCGGAAAACCGGGAACCAGTGTCTGCGGACGGTAACCCGATCATCAAAGAATCATCGAAGAACTATCAAAGAAAGAGGATAAAATTATGGACCTTATGTATTCCAGCACAAGAGACGCCGGTATTAAGGTAACCGCATCCCGGGCGATCTTAAAAGGGCTGGCTGCGGATGGCGGCCTGTTTGTACCGGATCAGATTCCGCCACTGGATGTGAGTCTGAAAGAACTGGCAGATATGTCATACCAGGAAGTGGCTTATGCGGTTATGAAGCTGTATCTCACTGATTTCACTGAAACAGAGTTAAAAGACTGTATTCAGGCGGCATATGACGTCAAATTTGATACCGGGCAGATTGCGCCGTTAGTAAAGGCGGACGACGCATATTTTCTGGAACTGTTTCACGGCCCGACTATTGCGTTTAAAGATATGGCGCTGTCCATTCTGCCGCATCTGATGATTACATCCGCCAGAAAAAATAATATTAAAAACGAAATAGTGATACTGACTGCCACGTCAGGAGATACCGGAAAAGCGGCGCTGGCAGGTTTTGCGGATGTAGAAGGCACCAGAATCATCGTGTATTATCCAAAGAATGGCGTCAGCCCGGTCCAGGAAAAACAGATGGTAACGCAAAAGGGAGAAAACACCCATGTGACAGGCATTCATGGCAATTTTGACCAGGCCCAGACCGGGGTAAAACAGATGTTTGCGGATAAGGAGCTGGAGCGGCTGCTGGATGATAATGGCTTTCAGTTCTCATCGGCAAATTCCATTAATATCGGCCGGCTGGTGCCACAGATTGTATATTATGTTTATGCCTATGGGCAGCTGCTTGCCAGAAATGCCATCCGTGAAGGAGAAGAGATTAATTTTGTGGTTCCTACAGGCAATTTTGGAAATATTCTGGCAGCCTGCTATGCAAAAAACATGGGACTGCCGGTTCATAAACTGATCTGTGCTTCCAATGAAAATAAAGTATTATATGATTTCTTCCAGAGCGGCCGGTATGATAAAAACCGGGAGTTTAAACTGACTTCCTCACCATCCATGGACATCCTTATTTCCAGTAATTTAGAGCGTCTCATCTACCGGATCGCAGGCAATGACGCTGAAAAAAACGCCGCATACATGAAAGCCCTGGCAACCGGCGGCGTATACGAAATTACGCCGGATATGAGAGAGCAGCTGAAGGATTTTTATGGGAATTTTACGGATGAGCAGGAAACTGCGCAGGTAATCCGGGAGTTGTACCATAAGACCGGTTATATGATTGATACGCATACCGCTGTGGCGAAAGGGGTATATGATAAATATACCGCAGAGACGAAGGATAATACCACGACAGTGATTGTATCCACGGCAAGTCCGTTTAAATTTACACGAAGCGTTATGAACGCACTGGATACATCCCATGATGCGTCTGAGGATTTTGAACTGATTGACGAACTGGCCTGTCTGGCAAAAGTAAAAGTGCCGGCGGCTATCGAAGAGATCCGCACCGCCAGCGTGCGTCATCATACGGAATGCGAAGCGGAACAGATGCCGGAGGATGTGAAGTCTTTTCTGGGAATCCGGAAATAGTGAAAAAATCAAAAACATGGTATATCAAAGCTGATTCTGAAATTCCTGATGGAAGTTTCCATCGGGAATTTTTTACTCTATAGGAAAGAGCGTCCTATAAGAAAAAAACTTCTGGGAGGATCGCAGGGTCTGCCCCGGCGATGCGGCGGAAGGGAAAATGCTGCCAGGGGCCGCCCGCCGCAGACAGAGCATCCGGTGTTACTTACCGGATGCTTTTATGTAACAGAATCTTATATTATATAGAAAGAACTAGAAAGATAACACAAAATTAATGGTACCAAACGGGTACATGACAGGAAACATATAGGAAATAGCTCCCGGCGCAAAATCCAGTAAAGAATTCTCTTTTGCCCCAGGCGGGGAAAGCTGAAGTTCCACACCGTAATTGTTGGACATATTTACAGTGAACAGACCGTTGTGGAGATTGATGAAATCTTCCAGGGAAGCCTGTACATATTCGTCAAATGCCTCAAAGGCATCCGTTACATAACGGGAAGCAAATTCAATTGCTGTTGTCCGGTCCATATCAATGGCAGAAAGAATGTTGTGCTTTCCAGTAATACGCTGTATTACGCTATACTGTGTTGGAAATTCATTTATTAAAATAGGTGACAGAAGGGTGAAGTCTGGTCCGATAAAATGAATCAGATTGTTAAACAACAGATCCAGATAAGTTTCATAGACTTCACTGTTACGGAAACCGTCCAGTTTAAAATAATGCCGGATTAACTTTGTTACCTGTTCCTTCTGGTCAGTTTCCAGATCAAGATCCAGGATTTCGTGGGCAGCTTCGTAGTCATTGATCAGTACTTCCAGATCAGAATTGGAAATAGTGCCGTTTTCTACCAGAAGTTGTCCCAGTAACAGATATTCAGGACTCCGTCTGGTCAACAGTTTTCCAACCTGTTCCTTCGTAAGATATTTGCCCCTTACCGCCACTTCCTGAAAAGATTTGTGGTCCTGTTTCTGAGCGGCGATTACAGCGTCTACCTCGCTGGCGGACATCAGATTGTGATACATTGCCAGGGTTCCTAATTTCAGGTGACTGGTGGATTCCTTACTGATGGCCGTAATCAGCTGTTCCGGCGTAATTACATTCCGGTTGATAAGAAAATTTCCAAAAAATTGTGTATACATAAATAGTCTCCTTTAATGTTCAAACCTTGTTTCTATAATCCGCCGGATATTGGTGGTATTAAATGGTTTTTGAACAAAATCTTTTGCACCTGCTTCAATGGCATTTTTTAACTCTTCTTTGGTGCCAATAGAAGAGACAATAATGATAACCGCAGACGGATCAATCGCACGCAGTTCCCTGGTGGCGTCTATACCGTCTTCCACTGGCATTACAATATCAAGGAATACAATATCTGCTTTTTCCTGCTTATATTTTTCTATTACTTCCCGGCCATTCGCAGCTTCCGCAAAGTGGACTGCACCAAGTTCAGTTAAAATATCCTTCAATTGTTTCCGTGCCAGAATAGAGTCATCTCCGATTAAAATTTTAGCTTCTGATAATAACATAATGATACACTCCTTTTTTCTATGCCTTATCATTAATTTTACAAGATAAATACAAATTATGCAATGATAAAATTGGATAATTCATAAAAAATATACAAAATCTGTTGCGGCAGACTCTTATGGATATTATAATAGCATTTAGTAAAAGGGAAAGGAGAGCCGGGGATGTCACCAGACGCAATGATGATGTTATTTAATCTGATTATTTTTATTTTTGGGACCTATGGGGTGATACTGGCCGTCCGCATGAAAAAGAGCGGAAAACCGCCATCGTTTCTCATATCGGAAGAAGAAGCGGAACGGATTGAGGATGTTCCCGGATTTTGCTACAGACTTTATCTGCCTACACTTATACTTGGAATAGCGGCCTGTGTATATAGTATCCTGATGTGCTGCATCCAGTATCTGGTCAGACAGCATCTGGCGAAAGTTACGGCCGGGATCTGTTTTCTGGCGGTTTGTCTGTGGTATGTAAGGAAACTGCAGAGTATCAAAGAAGCGTACATGTCATAACCTGCCGGATGCCGGGAGGATGCCGTCTTCCATGTGTGGTTTATGAAAAGTGCGGCGTATGTTTCCCCATCCGGTACAGGCAGGGTTATTCTGTTATAGAAATAACCCCGGTAAATGCGTCCTACAGTTCCGGTGTGCGTTTGTCCACCGGGAGGTATTCTCTGCGGCTGGATACACTCATATAGGCCGGACGCATGATTTTGCCGTTATAGGAAATTTCTTCCAGCCGGTGGGCGCTCCAGCCGGCAATTCTGGCAATTGCGAAAATAGGCGTATATAATTCCAGTGGAAGGTCCAGCATACGGTATACAAAACCGCTGAAAAAGTCTACATTCGGGCTGACGCCTTTGTAAATTTTACGTTCGTCAGCAATGACCTGCGGCGCCAGCCGTTCGATCAGGGAGTAGAGGGCATATTCTTCCTGGAATCCTTTTTCAATGGCCAGCCGTTCCACATAGGTACGGAAAATTCTGGCACGTGGGTCAGAAAGGGAATAGACAGCATGTCCCATACCATAAATAAGACCTGCCCGGTCAAAGGCTTCTTTATTCAGAATAGCCTTCAGGTAAGTGCGCATGGCGTCTTCGTCGGTCCAGTCTGTCAGGTGCGCTTTAATATCTTCCACCATTTTAACGACTTTGATATTGGCGCCGCCATGTTTTGGACCTTTCAAAGAACCGATGGAAGCCGCGATGACCGAATATGTATCGGTTCCGGAAGAAGATACCAGGTGGGTTGTGAACGTAGAGTTGTTACCGCCGCCGTGCTCCATATGAAGAATCAGGGCGATGTCTAACAATCTTGCTTCCAGAGGCGTATATTTGCTGTCCGGGCGCAGTATATGCAGAATGGTTTCCGCCGTGGATAATTCTGGCAGCGGTTTGTGGATAAATAAACTGTCACCATCATGATAATGACGGTAGGCCTGGTAACCATAAACGGAAAGTAATGGAAACAGACTGATCATCTGCATACACTGACGGAGTACGTTAGGAATGGAGATATCATCTGCCTTGTTATCATAAGAATATAGCGTAAGAACACTTCTGGCAAGTGTATTCATCATATCCTGGCTGGGAGCTTTCATAATTATATCACGTACAAAACTCGTTGGCAGGGTGCGGTAATGGGAGAGCTGACTGGTAAATGTCTTTAATTCCTCCTGTGTGGGAAGCTTTCCGAAGATCAGCAGAAAAGCGCTTTCTTCAAATCCGAAATGGCTTTCCGGCGGAATTCCGGCAATAATGTCCTTTACATTGTAACCACGGTAATACAGTTCACCGTCGGCTGGAATGATCTGGTCGCCGTCTCTTTTGGTAGCACATACCTCAGAAATCTCAGTCAGGCCTACCAGTACACCTTTACCATTGACGTCACGCAGTCCACGTTTTACATCGTATCTGGAATACAGGGATGGGTCGATGGCGAAGTGCCTGCTGCTTAGATCAGCGAGACTTTGAATCTCAGGCGTGATTTTGGAATATTCATTTTCTATCATTAACATACCTCCTGTCTGCCCCATATCTTACCATAGGATAAAAGCGGAAAACAAGAAAAAAAGCAAATATTCAATAACTTTTAACATTATTCATAAAATCTTAATGAATATGCCGGGCGTGCGGACAGTGCCCCTGACCGCATTCTGCCAGCGGTTATTCACAAAATTTTAATGAAATACAGGATAGCTTTTTTACTGTTTATATATTAAAATATGAAAAGAAAGAAGGTATTCTATGAAGGAAGATAAAAACAGGTACATACCAGAACTGATATGCAAAGCATATGAAGCAGGATCATACGCTTATGCGCCGTATTCCCATTTTCAGGTAGGGGCGGCGCTGTTATGTAAAGACGGTACCATTTATACCGGCTGCAATGTGGAAAACGCTGCGTATTCGCCCTCAAACTGTGCGGAGCGCACGGCGCTGTTTAAAGCGGTATCAGAAGGAAAACGGGATTTTGAGGCTGTCGCCATTGCGGGAAAGGGACAGGAATATCTTTCACCCTGCGGCGTCTGCCGGCAGGTTCTGATGGAATTTTGCGATCCATATGAATTTATAGTGATACTTGCAAAAAATGAGCAGGATTACAAGTGTCTGTATCTGCATGAACTGCTGCCTTTTGCATTTTCCAGGGAGGATCTGGCAGAAGAATCCGGGCAGGCAGGGTCGCCGGGTCACATCTGAAATAATTTTCAGGTAAATGTTTACAATATTTTATTGACAAAAAAATAACATAGTGTATAGTATTTTTAGTTACTCATTTTCCATCATGATTTATAATGGAAATTTATTAAAATAGTATTTATTTTTTTGAAGGAGGAACTATTCATGTCAACAAAAGCATTTTATGCAAGAACTGAGATCGGACCAGACAAAGTCGGGTTTCCAAAAGCGGCGTCTCCGGTTACCAATACCCGTGCGATCATAGAAGCGCCTTTCTATGGCAATAATGTGGTAAAAGTAAACACGCTGCGGGAAGCTTATGAACTGGCTAAAAATTCTCCGGGAACAGTTGTCACAGATATGCCGGTCTATAAAGCGGAAGAAATCGGACTGGAGCCGGAAGCAAAAGTATTATTATTTAATGACGGTTCAATTACAGGACGTTATGCTGCTGCCAGAAGAATTACAGGTAAAGAGGGTACGGATTGTGCGAAACTGGACAAGATTCTGATGGATGCGGTTTATGATTCACGCTGGAAAAAGATGTACCATGCCCAGGTATATATCGGACTTGATCCGGAATTTATGGTGAAGGCGCATCTGCTGATTCCACAGGGAGAAGAAAACATTCTGTATAACTGGATGCTGAACTTCCAGTATATGAACGATACGTATACAAAGATGTACGGCCAGTCCCTGCCGGTAGGAAATGGCAGCGAGCCGGATGTATATATTTTCTCTGATCCGCAGTGGAAGGGTACAGACCAGACAGATGTATGCGACGGTAAATGCCTGTGCTATTTTAATACAGAGACAAACTGTGCGGCTATCCTTGGTATGAGATATTTTGGCGAACACAAAAAAGGTACCCTGACCCTGGCCTGGGCAATTGCCAACCGTAATGGTTATGCGTCCTGCCATGGCGGACAGAAAGAATATACACTGGACGATGGTTCCAAATATGTGGCAGCTGTATTTGGTTTATCCGGATCCGGCAAATCCACACTGACCCACGCAAAACACAATGATAAATATCCTTCTATCAAAGTGCTGCACGACGATGCGTTTATTATTAATACAGACACATGTGCCTCCATTGCCCTGGAGCCGACTTATTTTGACAAGACCGCAGATTATCCGACTGCCTGTGAGGACAACAAGTTCTTATTAACAGCCCAGAACTGTTCCGCTACACTGGATGATGAAGGAAAGATTGTGCTTGTAACGGAAGATATCCGTAACGGAAACGGACGTGCCATCAAATCCAAATTATGGTCTCCAAACAGGGTAGACAAAATCGACAGTCCGGTAAACGCTATTTTCTGGATCATGAAAGACCAGACGCTGCCGCCGGTTGTAAAATTAAAAGGCGCTTCCCTGGCATCTGTAATGGGAGCCACACTTGCTACAAAACGTTCCACAGCGGAAAGGCTTGCTCCTGGCGTGGATCCGAACGCACTGGTAATTGAGCCGTACGCAAATCCGTTCCGTACTTATCCGCTGGTGAATGACTATGAGAAATTTAAAAAACTGGTAGAAGAAAAGAACGTAGACTGCTACATTATCAATACCGGTGATTTTATGGGCAAAAAAGTACAGCCAAAAGATACGCTTGGCATTCTGGAAGCTATTGTAGAGAAGAAAGCGGATTTCAAACAGTGGGGACCGTTTGAAGACATTGAGATTCTGGAATGGGAAGGCTTCGTTCCGGATTTAAATGACAAAGACTATGTGGCTCAGATGAAAGCACGTATGACTGACCGTCTGAACAATGTCAAAGAACTGGATACAAAAGAAGGCGGCTATAACAAGCTTCCGGCAGACGCGGCAGCTGCCATCCAGAAAGTAGTGGATGAAGCAAATACGCTCTAAATCCGTAAGCGGCCGCAAAAGCATCGTTTCCCGGTGATACAGGCGATACGAACCTCTGAAAGAACGGCGCCAGATCTGCGCCATGCAGCTTTTTCTGGCAGATGCGGCAGTATATATGGATAAATCTTAATAAATATTGCCTGCTATAAAATATGGAGGACAACGGCGGATATATGGCCGTTGTCCTTTTTAATCTTATAGGAAAGAGCGTCCTGTAAGATTAAAAACCTTCCGGGAGGATCGCCCTGCGTCGGAGAGGAAAATGCTGCCAGAGGCAGCCCGCAGCAGGCGGAGTATCCGGCTGTGCCGGATACTTTTTAATCTTATAGGAAAGAGCGTCCTGTAAGATAAAAACCCTCCGGGAGGATCGCCCTGCGTCGGAGAGGAAAATGCTGCCAGAGGCAGCCCGCAGTATGCATAAAATCCCGCTTTGCGGGATTTTATGCATACTGTACAGGAAATTGTGTCCGGTCTGTCTGATATGAGCCAGTACCAGACTTTTCATGCAGTTTTAATTATTCTGTTGTATATTTTTGGAGAATACTGGAAAAGGAGATATTCTGGAAACAGGAAAAGGAGACATATCATGAAGATACTGGTCGTAGAAGATGAAAAGGACTTAAACCGTATCATTACCAGGGAACTTGAATCGGAAGGGTATCTGGTGGATACCTGTTTTGATGGTGAAAGCGCCTATGATTATTTACAGATGGAAGAATATGACGGGGTAATCCTGGATGTGATGCTGCCCAGGACAGACGGATTTGAAGTATTGAAAAAGGCCAGAAGCAGAGGGGTACAGACGCCGGTCTTATTTCTTACCGCCCGCAGCCGGGTGGATGATATTGTGGAAGGACTGGATATCGGCGCCGATGATTATATGGTTAAACCATTTGTTTTTCAGGAGCTGTCTGCGAGGGTAAGGGCCATGACCCGTAAAAAAGCCGGCGTCCGGGAAAATATTTACCGCTGCGGGGATCTGATGGTGGACTGTAATGAGCATATTGTAAAACGCAAAGAACAGGAGATTTATTTATCGCCAAAAGAGTTTTCTATTCTGCTTTATCTCATACGCAATCAGAACATCGTCGTATCAAGGGAACAGATTGAAGCTAACATATGGGATCTGGATCATGACAGCTATTCCAATGTTATAGACGTCTATATCCGTTATCTGAGAAAAAAAATAGACGATCCGTTTACATTTAAAATGATTCAGACAATCAGAGGGGTGGGATACGTATTAAGGGCAGAAGGGTAAAACAGCTATCCATCAGCCGCTACATTCTGCTTCTGCTTTTGGCCGCACTGTCCATGATGGCAGTGACCATGCTGGTGTTTGTACATATTCTGGCGAATGTAGCGGTCAGTTATGATATCAGGCAAAATCTGGAACATAAATTATATAAAAATTCAAAAAGCATGTATGTGGATGAAGAAGACCAGATTGCTTTTGTATGGCAGGAGGAGGAAATTTATTTTCTGGTGCTTAACTGTTCTACCGGGGAGGTACTGGCCGGAGAGTATCCGAAGGGGTGTCCTACAGATATCAGTATCGGCGGCCGGGAGTTTCAGGAAGTGACACAGGGGTGGGAAACCTTTTTTATCCGGGATATCCGCAAGCGGCTGGATAATAATCGTACGGTCTGCGTGCGGGGCATTGTGCGTAAATCTGATATTTACAGCCGTTATCGTACGCTGGAATATCTGGCGTGTCTGAGTATCCTGCTCGTATCCGGCGCCGCCATACTGTCCGGCATTGTGTTTGCCAGACGCATATCCAATTCTTTAAAGGGTATGTGCCGGTTAGCCGGTAAGATCGGGATGGATACGAATATGTCCAAACGGATGGAGTATCATGGCAGAATCTATGAACTGATGGTACTGACGCAGGCAAATAACCGTATGCTGGACCGTCTGGAGGAGATGTTCTGCCAGCAGGAACAGTTTACGTCAGATGTGGCCCATGAACTGCGTACACCGGTGGCGGTCATTACAGCGGAGTGCCAGTATGCCCGTGCAAAATCAGAAAGTATGGAAGACTACCAGGAGGCTTTTGAAGTCATTGACCGCCATTCCGGCAAAATAAACATGATTATATCCAGACTGCTGGAGCTTTCCAGGCTGGATTCCCACCGCCGCCAGATACAACGGGAAGAGATTGACCTGCCGGAAATCGTACAGTCTGTCTGTGAGGATATGCAGCAGAAGGCAAACGATACACTCAGTCTGCGGCTGGAACTGGCAGAAGCCCGTACGGTGGGGGATATCGGACTGATTATGATCGGTGTGCAGAATCTTTTAACCAATGCCCTGAAATACAGTCCGGCAGGAAGCGTCATTGAAGTAGCTACCGGTACGACGCAGGAGATGGTTTTTGTTTCGGTAAGAGATTATGGGGAGGGTATCCGTGAAGAAGACATGGAACATATATTCAAGCGGTTTTATAAAGCAGATAAATCCAGAAATTCAGAAGGATTCGGACTGGGACTTCCGCTGACCATGAAAATAGCGCAGAAACATGGGGGCACGGTGACAGTAGACAGCGTACCGGGAGAGGGAAGCACCTTTATGCTGCTGCTGCCAGTATGCGCCCTGGAACAGGGACTGCCTGTATTCTGAGTCTGTATATAAAAACAGATGGAAGCAGCGGGTTTTTACTTTGCGGGACGTTCTTTTTCCAGGAGGCCGCCAGGCGCTTACAGCGACCGGAACGGAGTGTAAAAGACCCTCTGACCCTGTCAGGAAAGTTTATGTCAGAGAAATATGCTCTGGAAATGAAAATGCCGGTTTTGTCTGACAGACAGCCGGCATTTTCCATGCGTTTGTTATATCGTTTGTCAGATATTAAGAATCAGTATCTGGTAGCCATAAAGGCTGATACAGTTGTCCCGGATTCTGATTGTGTCATAATTATTTAACAGTACATTCTGGTATCCGTCAGGAAGTGTCACCTGCTGTTCTTCTTTCTGGAAATTACCAATGACCAGCAGTGTCTTGTCTCCTTTACGGTAATAAGCCATCAGATTGCGCTGGTTTTCCCATACCGGCTCCAGGGAGCCATAGACAATTGTCTGTGTATAATCCGGATGTTTACGCAGCGCCGCCAGTTGTTTATAAAAACTTAAGACTGATCCCGGATCATTCATCTGGGCTTCGGCATTTATCTGTTTATAATTTGGATTTACTTTCATCCAGGGAGTCCCGGTTGTAAAACCTGCATTTAGTTTATCGGACCACTGCATGGGTGTTCTGGCGTTGTCCCGGCTGAGTCTGGCAACGGCTTTTAAAGCTTCTTCCGGGGAGAGGCCGGCATCCAGGGCTACCTGGTATTCGTCCAGCGTGGAAATGTCGTCCACCTCATCCATGGAAGTAAAAGGTTTGTTTTCCATGCCGATTTCCTGCCCCTGGTAGATAAACGGTATACCCCGCAGCATAAAACTAAGGGCAGCCAGCATTTTTTTGCTTTCCGGACAACAGTCGCCCTGTGGAATATAACGGCTCACGCCTCTTGGTTCGTCGTGGTTTTCAATAATATTGGATAAAAATCCGGTATCTCCCGTTTTTGCCTGTGATTCGAAACAGCAGCGTTTATAATCTTCCGGCGTTACCATGGCTGCGTCGTACCAGCCTTTTTCACTGCTGCCGGCCATGGCCGCATTGAAATCAAACATACTGGAGAAATAGCCGTTCTGGCCGATAAAATCCGGTATTTCTTCTGGTTTTTCGTTAAAGACTTCTCCGACAGAAAAGGCATCGTATTTTTTGAATGTACGGTCTCTCATTTCTCCCAGAAATTCACCGATGCCATCCGCTTCTTTTAACATGGCGTTTACAGAGCACAGCCCGTCCGCCCGGTCTGGCGTATAGTCTCTGAAAGGGAGCGCTTTTTTGATATTTATTATGGCGTCAATGCGAAAACCGCCCAGCCCTTTATCCAGCCACCAGTTTATATTTTTATATATTTCCTCCCGCAGCGCCGGATTTTCCCAGTTCAGATCCGGCTGTTTTTTATGAAATACATGCAGATACTGTTTTCCGGTGCCTGGAAGGTCGTCCCATACCGGACCGCCAAAATAAGAACGCCAGTTTGTAGGCAGGCGGTCATCCTTTTTATCCCGGAGATAGAAAAAGTTTCCATAAGGGCCTTCCGGGTCCTCACAGGCTTTTTGAAACCATTCATGTTCATCAGAACAGTGATTGACTACCAGATCCATCAGCAGGTACATATTCCGTTTCTTTGTCTCCAGAATCAGGCGGTCCATATCTTCCATTGTTCCAAAACGGGGATCAATGGCATAGTAATCCGAAATATCATAACCTTCATCCGCCAGCGGGGACGCATAGCATGGAGAGAGCCAGATAATATCAACACCCAGATCATGCAGATAATCCAGTTTGGAAATAATGCCTGGAATATCCCCGATGCCGTCTCCATTGGAATCGCAGAAGCTTTTTGGATAGATCTGATACGCTATTTTGTCATGCCACCATTTTTTTTCCATAATTTTCTCCAATCCACCGCCTGTGGGGCGGTTCCAGTTGTTGCAAAGTGTCAGTTGTTATCATCCGCTTACCGGATGTAAATCTTCCATAGTATGCCATCCGGGGGCACAGATTGTGGAATATATCATGCCCTTTCTGGTATCTCGTGTCCTCCGGGCACATCTGACAGAAAACATTTTTAAGCCACGCTCTGGTACTACAGTGAACAATGCCGGAACATACATGTTTATCTGCTGTTAAACACCAGATCAGCCGGGGATGGCTGTCTGTTTCCCCGGCATCCGGAATATGCGGTTATTTTCCGGCTGATAATATACAAAAATGACAGATAACCAGGTATGACCGTATAAGATTCACTGTAGTACCGGCGTACGCACCGCCTGCTTTGTACGGTAAGCGTGCCGCATTTTTTACCCGCCCTGCAAGGCATTTTCAACAGCGCAGGGCAGCTGCGGTTAGAAAATCCAGTGCGGCGGATAGCAAAGCAGGGTAGTGGCATTGCCATGAAGCAGCCGGTCAGTACAGTAGTATTTTATAACAATTTATTTGCGTTTACTACCACAATTTTCCATGATGTTATCACAATATTCATACTGGTACCGGGTTTTATGATAAAGGTTTTGCTGTGGCATGAGGCGCAGGGCGCTGCAATCCCCGGTTTCTGATGGTAATACGTTTTATAAAAAGACTTTGCTATGGCAGAACGTAGAGAACCGGCTCTTCGGACAGAAACGGGAATTGTGGACACAGCGCATATTGACAAATAATGCTTATTTGTTATGATAGGTTTAGTTATCGTTAAAAAAGACGACAGACGGATGTATGTCAATGATACGAGGGAGGAAATTATTAGTGAAAAAAGAAGATTTAAAGAGAATATTTTATCAGTCACTGTCCGGATTTTTGTCTCTGGCGCTGGCGATTCTGCTGTTTTTTGCCATTAAGGAAATCGGGCAGATCCGCCAGTCTTTTCACTGGCTTTTAGGTGTATTGACACCGGTAATATACGGGGCGGTTCTGGCATATTTACTAAAGACACCATGCAACTTTCTGGAAAAAAGAATCGAATCGTTTCTTGCGCCAAAACATAAAAAACGGGCATGCGGGATTACGGTAACGCTGGTAATTATTCTGACATTTTTAATTATTTACCTGCTGCTTAGCATGGTAATTCCGGAAATGGTTGAAAGCATTCTGATTCTGATTAACGCATTGCCGCAAAAAGTGGACGAATTTGCCGGATGGCTGACCGGGCAGCTGGACGGCAACGCAGTGGCGCAAAGATATGTGAATACTACTATCGCCAGTCTGGAAATGAAACTGGAAGACTGGGCGCAGTCAGATCTGCTGCCTGCCCTGCAGGGGATGATGGGCGGTGTGGCCAGTACGGTCACATCTGTGGTCAGCATGTTCAGTAATCTTTTGATCGGCGTAATCATCTGCATTTATTTGCTTCTTGGCCGCAGGACCTTTGCCAGACAGGGAAAAGCTGTGCTGTACGCCATGTTTAAAGGGGATCGGGCGGATAAAATCCTGAAAGAAGTATCATTTATAGATAAAACGTTCGTAGGCTTTTTTGGCGGAAAAATACTGGACAGCGCCATTGTGGGAGTGATCTGCTATGTGTTCTGCATGATTATGACGTTCACCATGGATTTTCCAAATGCGGTGCTCATCAGTGTAATTATCGGCGTCACAAATGTGATTCCTTATTTCGGACCTTATATCGGGGCCGTGCCGTCAGCGCTGCTGGTACTGATTTCCAGTCCGCTTAATTGCGTGATTTTTGTGATATTTATTATTATTTTACAGCAGTTTGACGGAAATATCCTGGGGCCAAAACTGCTGGCGGACAGTGTGGGGCTGTCCGGTTTCTGGGTGCTGTTTTCAATTACGCTGTTTCAGGGATTTTTCGGGTTTACCGGTATACTGGTTGGCGTGCCGGTATTTGCGGTCATTTACAGTTTTGTAAAACGGCTTGTCATTATGGGGCTGCAAAAACACGGAAAGACCGCGCTTTTGAACGAAGAAGACCTACAGCTGGAAATGCCGGAAACAGAACAGGTACCGGATCATATACCAGAACAGAAACATAATTAATATTATGTAAACTTTAAGAAGTTAAATGAAGACTTTTTTATCCACTTAACGTTAAGGGAGTTACAGGCAGAAAAAATACCATAAAATACATCATCTTGTATGTAAATATTTGTTGCAATACTGCACATAGTAGAGTATAATCATTTTTAGCAAGAGTATTAACCTGGGGTGTTCGATAACCTGCTATTTTGAACCTACATTTTTTTTCACGGGATTCCAATATCTTGGGGTCGATGTCAGGCCATCATTACGCAGTGGAAGACAGAAGCTCCATTGAGGTTACCCAACCTGGCTTTGCTAGGCGTCAAAATTGTGGGACCGGCACTCTGGGGATACTTCTACAAAAGATAAGATTTATAAACACGAAAGATAGCGGCCGGATTTTAACAAAAGATAAGATCCTGAACCTACGGAAGATAAGGTCTTTCTGGAAATACAAAAGATAGTACCAGAAGAGAAAGCCTTTCGGAAATATACAAAAGAATTCTGAATATACGGCAGAAGAATTCCAAAGATACGAAAGAAAAAGAAGCTGCATTGGTTTGCAGCTTCTTTTCATAGTATATAGACTGGAAATGCCGTTATAAATCCAGATGGAAATCATAAGGTATTACATACATGTACCAGAGCGTGCCTGAAAAATGCTTTCTGCAATAACGCAGCCTGTACAGAGGAAATACTGACAATGGGGGTGTGCACACCGGGAAAGTGATTTTCAGATACGCTCCTGTGGTACTTTGGGAGTAGGGAAATGGATAGAGCAGAAAAAGTAAAACGATACCGGAAAATTAAACAGGGAAACAGCAGGCAGATACTGTATCTGAAAGACCGGCAGGGCTGGTGGATCCGTTTAGGCGCGACGGGGCTTTCAGTCATATGCTTTTTAGCCGTGTTATTCGTTACATTTCATCATAAAAAACAGGAAAATGGCCTGGAATACGTATCCGAGGATGAATTTGCCTCCTTACTGTCCTTTCTGGTTCAGGACGTAAAAGAAACATCCGGGAAAGCGGTCAAAGATGCGGGTAAAGGTTCTGCTAACTCTTCTGGAAACACTTCTGATAAAGATACAGAAACATCTTCCGGCGGAGCGGACGAAGCGCAAAGCAGCCGGAAACCGGAGGGACTCTGGCAGGAGGAGACAGCCGCCAGGCCGGTGACAAGAGGAAAGCTGAAACAATGCATCCAGCAGATCGGTTTGTCCCAGCTTTTGCCAGTGACAGGAGGCAGCGGGAAGGTAAGCCGGGAAAATATTATGGACTATTACAGCCAGATTCTGGATTATCTGGATCTGGATGGAGCGGTGCGTAAAAAAAATATTTTGTTACTGGAACAGTCAGCCCGAAGCTGCGAAACGGATAAAGGAACGCTGGCAGTAAAGGCGGATTTTCTGGAACTGGAATCTTTTCAGGTCTATGAGGCTTATATTATGGATAAAACCCTGCTTGGGATTCACGGGATTTCAGACCAGGCAGCTGTCTTAAAGGATGTAATGATAGATTCTGTCACAGACGGGCAGATTTATTTTGAATATAAAGGGAAAGGGTATCAGCTCTCCTGTAAAGATACAGACGGACTGTCCGAAAATACGAATTGTACACTGCGGATTAAGAATAAAAAAGCGGTAAGTATACGGGATATCAGTCAGCCAGAGAGCAGCGAGTCCAAACCGGCCGTTAAGACAGAAGCAGCCGCAGCCCCTGCGGTGAAAGGGCCGGTGCGGGTGCTGCTTTTAAACCAGGGGGCGGTCCATTACGACCAGTTATATCTGACCTGTAATGGAAACTGGGAAATAAAACAGAACAAAAAGAAAAAGAGCTGTAAAAAAGACGATTTCATTAGTACGAAACAGCTGAAAATAAAAAATGGAACATATATTACAGCGGTTCCGCAAAAGGAAGACAGCCGGCTGTTTTTCGCGGATGCCGGCGGCGGTAAGATTTCAAACGGATATTATGGAAAGATGGAAATATACAAAGACGCAGACGGATATTATGTGGTAAATGAAGTAGATGTAGAAAAGTACCTGTATTCTGTGGTAGCCAGTGAAATGCCCTCTTCCTTTGCGCCGGAAGCGTTAAAGGCGCAGGCAGTCTGCGCCCGCAGCTATGTATACCGGCAGATGGCTTCCGGTGACTACAACAGTTATCATGCCCAGATCGATGACAGTACCAATTACCAGGTATATAATCGCGGCGCATATACAAAAGAAGACGTGGAAGCGGTTACACAGACAGCCGGGGAAGTGATGTACGCTGGCAACGAAATAGTAAACGCTTATTACTTTTCAGCTTCCTGCGGGTATACTTCCGGTATGGAAATCTGGAACCAGAAAGATGCCTGCCCGTATCTGAAAGCAAAAGTTTTAAAAGAAAAAGGAAAAACGGCGGATCTGTCAAAAGAAGAGGCGTTTCGTAAATATATTACTTCTATGGATAAGGAAGTATTTGACAGTGACAGTCCGTATTTCCGGTGGACTGCCAGGGCGGAATTTAGCAGCCGGCTGGAAGAATTAAAACAATGCATCCAGTCCAGACAGACCATGAATCCGGATAATATTACATATTATGCCACTGTAGGAAAGAAGGAAAAGATAGTTTCTTCCCTGCGGGGATTTGGCGGTGTGAAAAAAATGTACTGCGGAAAACGGAGTAAAAGCGGGGCTGTATTAAATCTGGTCATCTGTTTTGAATACGGAAGGGTGGAAATAAGATCTGAATATAATATCCGGTCTATCCTGGGATGTGCGCTGGAACAGGTCAGATACGCAGACGGCAGGGAAGATACCGGCACCAGGTTTTTGCCAAGTGCGTATGTCTCCATCTCTTTCGATAAAAAAAGCGGACGCTATATACTCACAGGCGGCGGCAATGGACACGGCATGGGCATGAGCCAGTATGCTGCGGACGGAATGGGGGAGAGAGGCTGGGATTATAAGAAAATACTGGCATTTTTTTATGACGGGATACAGATAAAGAAAGTGGGATAATCAGAAAGAATCAGCCGCAGGCGGAACCGGCGGCATGCCTGTGAACAGGCACGGACCAGGCAAGGTCTGCTGAAGCGGACAGGCGGGAACCGGAAATCCGGATGGAGGAAATAGAAAAGAGTGGGGCGGAGAAGATGAAAAGAATGTTTTTAAACGGACTGCGGCTGGCAGATAAATGCAAAAAGGATAACATTGCGGCCTATGCGGCACAGACAGCGTTTTTTATTATGATGTCCATTGTGCCGCAGCTGATGTTTTTTATTACATTGATACAGTATACGCCTATTTCAGAAGCCATGCTCATTCATTGGGTACATGAATATCTGCCGGATTATGTGGAGCCGATTATTATTACCATACTGGATGAAGTGTTCTCCGAATCCATGGAAATACTGTCCACCACGGCGATTGTGGCTATCTGGTCGGCAGCCAAAGGTATTTATTATCTATCCAACGGACTGGATGAAGTCAATGAAGTGACCAGGCGGGACAGCTGGTTTGTGCTACGGTTAAAGGCAGTGTTCTATACGTTTATTTTTTTAGTTTCGATTATTATTTTTATGGTGATGCTTGTGTTTGGCCGTTCGCTGGAAGGGCTGATTATTTATTATGTGCCGGTGATCGGAAATGTGGTATCCAGGATTCTGGATTACAGAATCCTGATCATTACACCGATTATGATTCTCACAATTATGACGGCCTTTTATACGCTTACAGACCGTAAAGCAATTGTAAATTATAAAATTAATTTTCATAACCAGCTGCCGGGCGCCGTGATCTGTACGGTGGCATGGTATTTACTTTCTATTGGCATATCTGTTTATGTGGGATATTTTAACGGATTTTCCATGTATGGTTCCCTGGCCACTATTATGCTGATGATGTTCTGGATCTACTTTTGCGTATATATTCTGCTGCTATGTGCGGAAATTAATAAATTTTTTTATGAAGATATTGAGTTTTACTGGACAAAATTGCGCAAAAAGCACAAAAAAAAGTAATTACTGTTTTTTTTCTTGCGTATGGAGCCGGACTGCGCTATAATGTAAAATCATTTCAAAATATAAATGCGAGGAAGGTGCCGCATATGATAAGATATGCGGAGTAGAAAGCCGGAAATGCTGACAGAGAGAAGGGGTGGTGCGCTGAGAGCCCTTTTCAGGACAGACGGTTTTTGAATTTCGCACCGGAGCAGTCCGGGTGAAGGGTACAATTGTGTATCTGTGTAGTCCGGAACGTCTGTACACGTTACGTATACTGAGTGCTTAAGAGAGCGTGCGCATATATTCTATGCCGGCGCCAGTTTAAGAAACAGGGTGGTACCGCGGATTAACTTCGTCCCTATTGCAGGGAGGGAGTTTTTTGTTTTATGGGAAATCCCGTCCTGTAAAGTAAAAAAGCCCTTCTGGCAGGATCGCAGGGTCTTCCTGCACCCTGTCTGATCTCTGCGGTCCGGGCGGGGATACTGCGCTCAAGAGGGAGATGCCGCCTGCGGCGGCTCCGCCCCGGGCGCAGAATCTGTCTATGCCGGAAACATTTTATTTTAAGAAGCGCATCCGCATTGTACGCACAGGAAGAGCTTTCCGCAGGGTATCAGGATGAAGTTCAGGTAAAAGGTTAAGGAGAATTCATGGTTATGAAGGAAAAACTGCAACAGATTAAAGAAGAAGCGTTACGTCAGATTCAGGATTCCAGGGAACTTTCCGGGTTAAATGACGTCCGGATCGCATTTCTTGGAAAGAAGGGAGAACTGACGGCAGTATTAAAAGGAATGAAAGATGTGCTGCCAGCGGACCGTCCGGCAGTGGGACAGCTGGTCAATGAAACCAGGGCGGCCATTGAAGAAATGCTGGAAGAGACGAAAAAACGTCTGGAAGAGGCCGGGCTGAATATGCGGTTAAAGCAGGAAGTGATTGACGTCACGCTGCCCGCAAAGCGCAGCCGGGTGGGACACCGCCATCCGAATACCATTGCCCTGGAAGAAGTGGAACGTATTTTTGTGGGCATGGGCTATGAAGTGGTGGAAGGACCTGAAATAGAGTATGATTATTATAATTTTGAGGCGCTGAATATTCCGGCGGATCATCCGGCCAAAGATGAGCAGGATACGTTTTATATTACAGACAAGATCCTGCTGCGGACGCAGACTTCACCGGTACAGGTGCGTACCATGGAGACCAGGCCGCTGCCGATCCGTATGATCGCACCGGGACGGGTTTTCCGCTCAGATGAAGTGGATGCCACCCATTCTCCGTCTTTCCACCAGATCGAAGGTATGGTCATTGATAAAAATATTACTTTTGCGGATTTAAAAGGTACGCTGGCCGCATTCGCAAAAGAACTGTTTGGCCAGCAGACCAGGGTAAAATTCCGTCCCCATCATTTCCCGTTTACAGAGCCAAGTGCGGAAGTGGACGTGACCTGTTTTAAATGCGGCGGAAAGGGCTGCCGGTTCTGTAAGGGAAGCGGATGGATTGAAATTCTGGGCTGTGGTATGATTCATCCGAAAGTATTGAAAATGAGCGGCATTGATCCGGAGGAATATTCGGGCTTTGCCTTTGGCATGGGACTGGAGCGTATTGCGTTACTGAAATATGAAATAGACGATATGCGGTTGTTGTACGAAAATGACGACCGGTTTCTGTCACAGTTTTAGTACTTGTCAGCGCAAAATTAATAAAAATAAATCGTGAATCAATTATAGTGACCAGTGCTGGCTGTGATCTGGTCAGAAAAGCGGAGGAAATAAAATGAATACTTCATTGAAATGGATAAAGTCCATGGTTCCGGGCCTTGATGTTACGCCTCAGGAATACATGGATAAAATGACGCTTTCCGGAACCAAGGTGGAAGGGTATGAAGCATTTGACAAAGATCTGGAACGCATTGTGATCGGGCAGATCTTATCCATCGAACCACATCCGGATGCGGATAAACTTGTGATCTGCCGGGTGGATACCGGACAGGAAAAACCGCTGCAGATTGTAACCGGGGCGCCAAATGTGGCTCAGGGACAGAAAATTCCGGTAGTTCTGGACGGCGGGCGTGTGGCAGGCACCCATGACGGCGCAAAGGCGGAAGGCGGCATCCGGATCCGGAAAGGAAAGCTGAGGGGCGTTGAATCAGAAGGCATGATGTGCTCCATTGAAGAGCTGGGCACAAACAGGGAACTGTATCCGGAAGCTCCACAGGAGGGTATTTATATTTTTGACGATGATGCGGTAGTGGGAGCGGATGCGGTCAGTGCACTGGGACTGGATGATGTATCTGTAGAATACGAGGTCACGTCCAACCGGGTGGACTGTTTCAGTGTGACCGGCATTGCCAGGGAAGCCGCCGCCACATTTGGACTGCCGTTCCGGCCGCCGGTTGTAACGCCGGTGGGAAACCACGAAGATGTAAACCAGTATATTAAAGTAAAAGTAGAAGACACAAGTCTGTGCCCACGCTATACGGCCAGGGTGGTAAAAAATGTAAAAATCGCCCCGTCGCCCCGCTGGATGCAGCGCAGGCTGGCTGCCCAGGGTATAAGACCCATAAATAATATTGTGGATATTACCAATTACGTCATGGAAGAATATGGACAGCCCATGCATGCCTATGATCTGGATACGATTGCGGGCCGCCAGATTATTGTACGCCGGGCCCAAAAAAATGAAACATTTATTACCCTGGACGGGCAGGAACGTACCCTGGACGATTCTGTGGTAATGATCTGTGACGCCGAAAAGGCGATTGGTATCGGCGGTATTATGGGCGGGGAAAATTCCATGATTACAGACCAGGTGACCACGATGCTTTTTGAAGCGGCCTGCTTTGACGGTACCAATATCCGCCTGTCCGGTAAAAAGATCGGTATGCGTACAGACGCTTCCGCCAAATTTGAAAAAGGACTTGATCCGTCCAATGCCATTGAGGCCATGAACCGGGCCTGCCAGCTGGTGGAAGAACTGGGCGCCGGGGAAGTAGTCAGCGGCGTGGTGGATGTGTATCCTGTGGTCCGCACAGGCAGACGCCTTCCTTTCGAACCGGAAAAATATAACCGGCTGCTGGGGACAGAGATTTCACCAGAGACTATGCTCGGTTATTTTGAGAAAATTGAATTAGGATATGACGAAAAGAATCAGGAAGTGGTGATTCCGTCCTGGAGACAGGATCTGGAATGCGGTGCGGATCTGGCGGAAGAGGTGGCCCGGTTTTACGGATACGACAAAATCGGCACCACACTGCCATCGGGAGAAGCCACTACCGGAAAGATATCCTGGAAACTGCGTATTGAGGCGGTGGCCAGGGATGTGGCGGAGTACTGTGGATTCAGCCAGGGAATGGTATATTCATTTGAAAGTCCGAAAGTATTTGACCGGCTGCTGCTGCCAGAAGACTCGCCGCTTCGAAAAGCAGTTGTCATATCTAATCCGCTGGGAGAAGATTACAGTATTATGCGCACAACCCCGTTAAACGGTATGCTCACATCACTGGCTACAAATTATAACCGGCGTAATAAGGATGTGCGTCTTTATGAGCTGGGTAATATTTACCTGCCCCTGCGGCTTCCGCTGGAAGAACTGCCACAGGAGCGGATGCAGTTTACTCTGGGCATGTACGGGGATGGAGACTTTTTCTTCATGAAAGGTGTGGTGGAAGAGTTTCTGGAACAGACCGGTATGCACAAAAAACCGAAGTATGATCCACAGGCGGGTAAATCTTTCCTTCATCCCGGCAGACAGGCGGATATTATATATGACGGCAGGGTCATTGGATTTCTGGGCGAAGTGCATCCGTCGGTGGCGGCGAATTATTCCATGAAAGACCGGGTCGTTGTGGCCGTCATTGACATGCCTCATATAGTGGAGCTGGCTTCTTTTGACCGGAAATATACCGGACTGGCCAGATTCCCGGCGGTAACCAGGGATATCAGTATGGTGTGTCCGAAACAGATTCTGGCAGGCCAGATCGAAGAGGCGATTGAAGAGAGTGCGGGCAACTTTTTGGAAAGCTATCATCTGTTTGATATTTATGAAGGCAGTCAGATTAAATTAGGATATAAATCCCTGGCATATTCCATTGTATTCAGGGCCAAAGACCGTACACTGGATGATGAAACGGTAAACGCAGCCATGGATGGCATCGTAAAACGGCTGGAAGACATGGGCATTGAGCTTAGAAAATAGCAGGACGGATATGAATGTAAAAGATTTTTATTACGAATTGCCAGATGATCTGATCGCACAGGATCCTTTGGCGGAGCGTTCCGCTTCCAGACTGATGGTGCTGGGACGGCAGGACGGCAGTATCAGCCACCGTATTTTTAAGGATATTACCGGATACTTTCAGCCCGGAGACTGTCTGGTCATTAATAATACCAAAGTCATACCGGCAAGGCTGCGGGGCGTCAGGGAACATACCGGCGCCGGGATTGAGGTCTTACTGTTAAAGCGTCTGGAGATGGATGTATGGGAGACGCTTGTAAAACCGGGCAGAAAGGCCAGACCGGGCGATAAGATCGTATTTGGCGACGGTCTTCTGACTGGGGAAGTAACCGGAGTGGTGGAGGATGGCAACCGGCTGATCCGGTTTTCTTATGAAGGCGTCTTTGAGGAGATTCTGGACCGGCTGGGCCGGATGCCGCTTCCTCCTTATATTACCCATGAACTGGCGGACCAGTCCCGTTACCAGACAGTGTATGCCAGACAGGAAGGATCTGCGGCGGCGCCTACGGCGGGACTGCATTTTACGCCGAAGCTGCTGGAGCGGATTTCCGCCATGGGCGTGGAGATTGCGTGGCTGACCCTGCATGTGGGGTTAGGGACATTTCGTCCTGTGAAAGTAACGGATATCAGGGAACACCATATGCATTCGGAATATTATTCCCTGGAACAGACAGAAGCAGATAAGATCAACCGGGCAAAAGACCGTGGACACCGGATTATCGCTGTAGGAACGACCAGTACCAGAACACTGGAATCTGTGGCGGATGAAACCGGCCATGTGCGGGCGGCGACAGGACAGACGCAGATTTTTATTTATCCGGGATATCATTTTAAGTGTATTGATGGACTGATTACGAATTTTCATCTGCCAGAATCCACGCTGATTATGCTGGTATCCGCCCTGGCAGGCAGGGAAGAGGTACTGCGTGCCTATGATGTGGCGGTAAAAGAAAAGTACCGGTTTTTTAGTTTTGGGGATGCCATGCTTGTAATCTGACCGGAACGCACAAGTAGTATATGCCTGTCATGCGGCAGTAAAAAGCAGAAGTTTTTTAGTGCCGGGATGCCATGCCTGTAATACGGCTGGAACGCTGTAACGAAAATGAAACTGGTTCAGACTGGAAGATGAAGGCAGCTTGTGGTCTGAACTGGAAAATAAAATAATAAATAATTATGGATTTCATAATTACTGATTCCCGGATAAAATAAAAAGACAGAGAATGATTTCACAGGAAGAGAGGCTCTGAGGAACAGGTCAGGAATACAATCAGACAGGAATGCGGACAGCCGCTGCCGGTATATCTGGAAAAATCCGGTAGCGGCTGTCCGCACTGTTATATGATGGAAAGATCCGGCAGATCTGTTTTGCGGGTGCGATTAACTGTCACGGACACACAGATCCTCCAGATCTTTTAGAAAGTCCGGGTAAGAGACTGCAATGCAGCCGGTGTCTGGCAGTATCATGCCGCCCTGGGCGCATAAACCGGCAATGGCAGATGCCATGGCGATCCGGTGGTCGCCACGGGCGTCAATTTCTGCCTGGTGGAGTTGTCTGCCGCCATGAATGATCATGCCGTCCGGGGTGGCGGTAATGTCTGCGCCCATGGCTTTTAAACTGGTGACAATCGTCTCGATCCGGTCAGATTCTTTTACCTTTAATTCAGCGGCGTCCCGGATAATGGTGGTGCCTTTTGCGAAGGCGGCCATTACGGCAAGTACCGGTATCTCATCAATCAGGGCGGGGATGAGGCTGCCTTCAATTATGGTGCCGGTCAGTGCGCTGGAAGTTACGAGCAGGTCACACACTGGTTCACCAGATACTTCACGGATATTTAACTGCCGGATATCCGCTCCCATCGCTTTTGCCGCCCGCAGAATGCCGTCCCTGGTAGGGTTGATACCTGTATTGTGAATAAGAATCTCACTGTGTGGCACTAAAAGTCCGGCGGCAATAAAGTAAGCGGCGGAGGAGATGTCTCCTGGTACCTCTGTTTTTTGTCCCATCAGGCGGGGATGCGGCTGGATGGATACGGTGGTCTCCCGGCTGGTTACCTCAGCGCCAAACGAAGCCAGCATAAGTTCGGTATGGTTTCTGGACAGCGCCGGTTCTGTGACAGTAACTGTGCTGTCCGCATACAGTCCCGCCAGCAGAACGCAGGATTTTACCTGTGCGGATGCCACCGGGGAATGGTAATGGATACCTTTTAATCTGCCGCCGTTAATACGCAAAGGTGCGCAGCCGTTTCCGTTTAAGCTGGTAATGTCTGCGCCCATTTCCATAAGGGGCGACATAATACGTTCCATGGGGCGTTTTTGAATGGAGGCATCGCCGGTAAGGGTACTGGTAAAGGGCTGTCCCGCAAGTATACCGGCGATCAGGCGGGTAGTAGTACCGCTGTTTCCGGTATCCAGGACAGACTCCGGTGCGTGCAGGCCGTGCAGGCCCTTTCCGTGAATCAGTATACGGTCTGTCGTATCTTCGATATCAATGCCAAGCCTGCGGAAGCAGTCGATGGTAGACAGACAGTCAGCTCCCCGCAGAAAATGGGTCACTTCGGTGATTCCCTCTGAAAGGGCGCCAAACATGATACTGCGGTGGGATATGGATTTATCGCCCGGTATACGGACTTCTCCTCTCAGGGATTTTACAGGTCTGATATGCATAAAGGTGTTCTCCTTGCCATGGATAAAATTCATATGTATGGAAAATCAGGTTCCGGCGCTTCGCAGAATGAAAAATTTATATATTCTGGAATTATTTTTTGCGCAAGTGTAATATTTTATAAATACCAGTGTTAATAAATAGTTGTTCCGTGAGCGGGACACGGTATTTATAGAAGGATTTTATTTATTCTGTTTGTTGTTTTTGAAAACCGTCCTGTTTCTATGCAAATACACAGAACTTATAATTATATGATAAATTAATTAAAAATCATAATTAAAAACTAAATAAAATTATTTGAGAATTAATTTAAATATATAAAATAACATTGTATCTATAAAATATTATTTTTTAATTTATTTTATTTCGTCCGGATCAGATATAATTTTCCGGGTCCCCGGTCGTCTGTAAACTCTGGGTACTTATCATCCGAATATAAAGCAGATGTATATAATTTAAATGAATTTTTAATAATATCCGGCGCAGGATCAGATATGCCGGTTATTAAAATATATGAAAACCGGATCTGGCACAGTCCGGAGTACCCGCTATCATCTGCGATATACCGTATAATGGTATCTGGTCAGTAATGCCTGGGCTTCATCCAGAGATTTCAGATCGTAGAGTTCGATATGTAGTACGCCGTCTTCATATTCCCTGTTGTGTACGATTCCGATATTTTTGATGTTGATGCCGTTGCTGGCCAGCAGCGTGGCCAGTGTGGCGATACCGCCTACTTCATCGATCAGGTCGCAGTATAATTCGTAAACCGGCTGCAGGGGACCTGTCTGTCGTATCGTAAGTGAATCCCGGTAATTTTTTGCTTCCGTAAAATAGGAAATCATTTCTTCTTTTGCGTTTTGTTCGATGAACCCACGGATTTTTCGCAGCTGTTTTTCATATAGATCCATCAGGCGCAGCAGCTGTCTCTGGTTTGATACGCAGATTTCCTGCCACATAAGCGGCGAAGAGGCCGCAATACGGGTCATGTCACGAAACCCGCCGGCGGCGATGGTTTTCATTGTATTTTTGGAATCATCAATTTCCTGTACCATATTTACCAGGCTATAGGCCAGCACATGGGGCAGATGACTGATGGAAGCCGTGGCAAAATCATGCTGGTCATAGCCTGATACAAGGGGTATCGCACCCAGGGTGGACACGAAACTGCGATAGCGTTCTGTCTGTGCCGGCTCTGTTTTTGCGGAAGGTGTGATGACATAGTAGGCGTTTTCCAGAAGATATGCCGTGGATGCGGCAAAGCCGGTTTTTTCCGAGCCTGCCATGGGATGTCCGCCGATAAACTGCCGCTCCAGCCCCAGGGATATGACGGCCCGGTGTATATCGCCTTTGACACTTCCCACGTCTGTAATGATGGTGTGGGGCGAAAGGATGTCTTTTAACTGTCTGAGGTAATGAATGTTCTGCTGTACCGGAGTACACAGAAAAATATAATCCATGCCGGCCAGTTCCTCCAGCTCTGGCAGATAGTCGTTGTCAATGACGCCGGCTTCGTATGCCTGCGTAATAGTGGACAGATGGCCGGAAGTGGCGGAAAGTCTGATGTGCGGATGAACGCGCCGGATTGTTTTCGCGATGGACCCGCCAATCAGGCCCAGGCCGATAAAACCGATGCTGCGGATGTCTGTATCCATATTGGTTTCCCCCGTTTTCTAAAATGGTTGTACGAGCAGTGTCGCAAATGCAAATTTTATTTTAATGATTCCCTGTCATAAAGTCAATCTTTTTTCATTGAAATAGTAATACAGTCACAAATAAAGAACTGAAACCAGAAGATAATTGTTGTAATTAGTCACAACTTTTGGTAAAATTAAAACAGAGTTTTGTACAATGATGTATAAATACTACAATAATACAGCAGGAGGTATAGTATAGTATGGATGTTTTCACAACAGACAGGATACGGAACGTGGCGCTTTTGGGACATGGGGGAGCGGGAAAGACAAGCCTGGTAGAAGCGATGGCATATCTTTCCGGACAGATCAGCCGCATGGGAAAGATCAGTGACGGAAATACAATCAGCGATTATGACAAAGAAGAGGCAAAACGTTCCTTTTCGATACAGACTTCGGTAGTTCCGGTTATATGGGACAATACCAAGATCAATATTCTGGATACACCGGGATTTTTTGATTTCGTAGGAGAAGTGGAAGAAGCGGTCAGCGTGGCGGACGCAGCCATTATCGTGGTCAGCGGAAAAGCAGGTATTGAAGTGGGTACGAGAAAAGCCTGGGAGATTTGTGAACGGTATAAACTTCCACGTATGTTTTTTGTAACGGATATGGATATTGACAATGCAAGCTTCCGTCAGGTAGTGGAAGATTTACAGGAACTGTATGGTAAGAAGATCGCACCGTTCCATCTGCCAGTCCGGGAAAATGAGAAATTCGTAGGTTATGTCAATGTGGTAGCCCAGTCCGCACACCGCTGGAACGATAAGGGCCAGGTGGAAGATATGGATATTCCGGATTATTCAAAGCCGAATCTGGAACTGTGCCGGGAAGCGCTGCTGGAAGCAGTGGCAGAGACAAGCGAGGAATTTATGGACCGGTACTTTGCCGGTGAGGAATTTTCTGATAATGAGATCCGCCAGGCGCTGCGTGTCAACGTATCGGACGGAAGTACCATTCCGGTGTCCATGGGTTCATGCATACTGGCCCAGGGCGTCTATACGCTGCTGGATGACATTGTGAAATATTTTCCGGGACCGGATAAACGTACCTGTGCCGGAATCAACGCTACAACCAACGAGGTATATCAGGCGGATTACGATTTTGCGAAACCTAAGTCAGCGTATATTTTCAAGACCATCCAGGATCCGTTTATCGGAAAATACTCGCTGATTAAAGTAAACTCCGGCGTACTGAAAACCGACGACGTACTACTTAATTATCACAGGGATGTGGAGGAAAAAATCGGTAAATTATATGTATTAAGAGGCGCAAAGGCGGAAGAAGTCAAAGAACTTCATGCCGGAGACATCGGAGCCCTGGCAAAACTGACAAAGGCACGTACCACCGATTCCCTGTCCACAAAGGCAAATCCGATTCTGTATATCCGTGCGACCATCTCCACACCATATACATGTAAACGGTACAAAGTAAAAAATAAGGCGGATGTGGATAAAGCTTCCCAGGCATTGTCCAAACTGACCCACGAAGATTTGACGCTGAAAGTAGTCAATGACAGTGAAAACTCCCAGACACTGCTGTACGGTATTGGCGATCAGCAGCTGGATATTGTAGTCAGCAAACTGTTAAATAAATATAAAGTAGAAGTGGAACTTGGCAGGGCGAAAGTAGCATTCCGGGAAACAGTTCGCAAAAAAGCGGATGTGGAATATAAATATAAAAAACAGTCCGGCGGGCACGGACAATATGGACATGTAAAGATGACCTTTGAACCGTCCGGAAACCTGGAAGAGTCTTATGAATTTTCGCAGACGGTCGTAGGCGGCGCTGTACCGAAGAATTACTTCCCAGCAGTGGAAAAGGGTATTCAGGAAGCGGTAAAATCCGGACCTCTGGCAGCTTATCCGGTCGTAGGCATCAAAGCGAATCTTTACGATGGTTCCTATCATCCAGTGGATTCTTCCGAGCTTGCCTTTAAGGTAGCGGCGGCACAGGCTTTCAAAAAAGGATTTATGGAAGCTTCCCCGGTATTGCTTGAGCCGATCGCATCCATGACTGTAACCGCATCAGACAGGTATACCGGAGATATTATGGGCGATCTGAACAAGCGTCGTGCCAGAGTGCTTGGCATGAATCCGGTGGAAGGCGGCAAACAGGAAGTTGTTGCGGATATTCCATATACAGAACTGGACGGCTATACGACAGTACTACGTTCCATCACTGGTGGTGAAGGTGTTTATAAATATGAATTTGCCCGTTATGAACAGGCGCCGGAAGATGTTCAGAATCATGAGATTGATGCCAGAAAGAATAAACTGGTAGATATCGACGCATAATACAGATAACAACAGGACCGCACAGATATCAGATACTGTGCGGTCCATACATGTGACGGTAACATACTCTGGATACGCCAGAAGGGAGGAGACGGATGAAAATGGCACGCATAATGCTTTGCATACTGCTGGCAATGGCTCTTTTCATAGAACAGCCGCAGCTGACGAAAGGATGCGGTATTATGGAAACTCTTTCTTTTCCGTCTTTTGACCAGGCCCGTATTTTAAATGAAAAACAAAACGTCAATAGCAGCATCCGGGTATATGACATTGTTTATAATCTGAATATGGGAGAAAATCATTTTTTAAACCCTTCTGTGTATTACGAGCAGCTGCTGCCCTTACAGCTGATGCCGCCGGTACGGGAAGGTTATAATTTTGCGGGCTGGTACAGCGACAGCCGCTATAAACATCCGGTATCTGAGATTACAGACTGCAGCGGAGGCAACCGGGTGCTCTTTGCCAAATGGACGAAACAGATATCCAGTTCTAATAATATCCAGCTGTATTCTTATGCATCCAGAAGTCTGACCGGGGCGCCGGAAAAAAAGTTATCCAATATGAATTACCGGATTCTGGAGCATATCGACATCCCGGGAATGCCCGGTACCAGATTTTATGATTTTATTGATAAAAAAAACTTCAGCGTTGATCAGTGTCCCCAGGGACTGTGCGTATCGGAAGATTTTATCATGATCACGTCATACAGTACCGGAAGCAGTGCCAGCGGATGCCTGTACGTTTTTGACCGTGTCAGCGGCAACTATCTGGTTACACTTTCCATGCGGGAGGGCAGTCATCTGGGCGGTATCACGTACGACGGCACGAGTCTTTGGATCTGTCACTCCAATTACCAGTCCATCGAACGGCTGGATTACTCCCTGGTAAAGCAGATCGCCGCCTGCCAGCCGGGGCGGACGGTGGATCTGGGGCAGTCCCATGAGGAATACCGGGTGTCCAACTCTCCATCCTGCATCACATATTTTAATGGAAAATTGTGGATTGCCACCCATACGAAGTTTTTTAAATCCATCATGAAATCCTACCGCTATAAAGACGGGGTACTGACGGAATGCGAAGAGTTTTCCATACCGGATAAAGTACAGGGGATTGCGTTTGACGGGGAAGGACATGTCTATTTAAGCACTTCATTTGGACGGGAAAAGTCTTCTTATATAAAGGTGTATGAATCTGCTTATGCCCTTGGACGTCATCCGGAAAAACCGGCGGAATGTGTGGAGATGCCTCCCTGCTCGGAAGAGGTAGCCATTGCGGATGACGAGCTGCTGGTGCTGTTTGAGTCCGGGGCGCAGAAATATATGGAAGGAACCGATGGTATGGGAAAGGCGCTGGCTCCCCTGGACCATCTGGTGGCTATCCGGCTGGGATCTTTTTAACTTTACAGGAACCGGCATCCAGTATGGCCGGATGTCGGTTGTCATTCAGTCTGCGGCTGAATTGTAAACTGTAACTGAAAAAATGGCGAATACCGCATTTTTTATTGACAAACAGGTACAATATGGTAGAATTTAAGTGCTTTTATGGCGCAAAGCACTTTTATTTTTTGCTGTTTGTCAGCAGATGGAGGAAAATATGTCAGAAATATATAATCACAAAGTGGTCGAAAAAAAATGGCAGGAAATCTGGGATAATGAAAAAGCATTTGCTGCGACAGACGATTATTCCAGGCCGAAATATTATGCGCTGGTGGAGTTTCCATATCCATCCGGACAGGGCCTGCATGTAGGACATCCAAGGCCGTATACGGCGCTGGATATCGTGGCACGTAAACGCCGGATGCAGGGGTACAATGTCTTATATCCCATGGGCTGGGATGCGTTCGGGCTGCCTACAGAAAACTACGCCATCAAAAATAAAATACATCCAAAAATCGTGACAAAAAATAACATAGCGCATTTTAAAAACCAGCTCCATTCTTTAGGATATTCGTTCGACTGGGAGAGGGAAGTGAATACGACAGACCCGGCTTATTATAAATGGACCCAGTGGATCTTTTTGAAATTATTCAAAGCCGGACTTGCTTATAAAAAAGAAATGCCAATTAACTGGTGTACCAGCTGTAAAGTGGGACTGGCCAACGAAGAAGTGGTAAACGGCGCCTGCGAGCGGTGTGGCTCTCCGGTTGTACGCAAGGTTAAAAGCGAATGGATGTTAAAGATAACAGACTATGCGGAAAAATTAATTGAAGGCTTAAAAGATGTAGATTATATTGAACGGGTAAAAGTCCAGCAGAAGAACTGGATTGGAAAATCTACGGGAGCGGAAGTGGATTTTGCCATTAAAGGAAAAGAAGACAAACTGCGTATTTATACTACCAGATGCGATACGCTCTTTGGGGCCACCTATATGGTATTATCTCCGGAACACCCGTTAATTGATAAATATAAATCTGAATTAAATAACTGGGACGAAATTCAGGCATACAGGGAGCAGGCAGCACGTAAATCCGACTTTGAACGGGCGGAACTGGCTAAAGACAAGACAGGCGTGCGCATAGACGGCTTAACCGCCATCAATCCGGTGAACCAGAGGGAAATTCCGGTATGGATTTCCGATTATGTACTGATGTCTTACGGTACCGGGGCAATTATGGCAGTGCCGGCCCATGATGAAAGAGACTGGGAATTTGCCCATAAATTCGGCATTCCAATGGTACAGGTAGTGACAAAAAAAGACCGGGAAACGGATATTTCCACAGGAGCCTTTACAGATACGGCTACCGGAGTACTGATTAATTCTGATTTTATAAACGGCATGGAAGTGGCGGACGCCCAGAAGAAAATGATCGCCTGGCTGGAAGAACGCCAGCTTGGTACGGCAAAAGTAAATTATAAATTAAGAGACTGGGTATTTTCCCGCCAGCGGTACTGGGGAGAGCCGGTTCCGGTGGTGGAATGTGAAACATGCGGATTTGTACCGGTGGATGAGTCACAGCTGCCGCTGGAGCTGCCGGAAGTAGACAGCTATATGCCGTCGGATAACGGGGAGTCCCCGCTGGCTGCCATGACAGACTGGGTGAATACGACGTGCCCGTGCTGCGGCGGACCGGCAAAACGGGAGACAGACACCATGCCCCAGTGGGCTGGATCTTCCTGGTATTTTCTGCGTTATACAGATCCATTGAATGAAACGGCGCTGGCCGGTAAAGAAGCGCTGGACTACTGGATGCCGGTTGACTGGTACAACGGAGGGATGGAGCATACCACGCTGCATTTGCTGTATTCCAGATTCTGGCACAGATTTCTTTATGACCAGGGAGTCGTACCATGTAAAGAGCCGTACCAGAAGCGGACGTCCCATGGAATGATTCTGGGTGAAAACGGGGAAAAGATGTCCAAGTCCAGGGGAAATGTTGTCAATCCGGATGATATTGTCCGGGATTATGGGGCGGATACGCTACGTACGTATGAGATGTTTATCGGAGCCTTTGAGCTGTCTGCTTCCTGGTCTGAAGACGGGGTAAAGGGATGCCGCCGGTTTCTGGAGCGGGTATGGAAGCTGCAGGATCTGGTAACAAAAGAAAGCGGCTACTCCAAAGAGCTTGAGACAGTCATGCACCAGACCATTAAGAAAGTAAGCGGCGATTTTGAAAACCTGAAATACAATACAGCCATTGCGGCAATGATGGCGCTCATTAATGACTTCTATAAAAAAGGCAGTGTGACCGGGGATGAATATAAGACGCTTCTGACCCTGTTAAATCCGGTGGCGCCACATCTGACCGAAGAATTATGGGAAACGCTTGGATACGGCGGACGGCTCTACCAGACATCCTGGCCGGAATACGACGAGGCTAAAACGGTAGAAAATACGATAGAAATCGCCGTGCAGATTAATGGCCGGGTGAAAGCCACCATTAAGATTGCGAAAGACACACCGAAAGAAGAAGCCATCGCCCTTGGAAAAGAAGCAGTGGCAGACAGGCTCACCGGTACGCTTGTAAAAGAAATCTATGTGCCCGGCAGAATCGTAAACCTGGTGCAGAAATAACTGATCCGCAAAAAGCAGGGCATCCGGTGCGGATTGTTTATGAGTCATAAAAACGGTCTTTCCAGCCGGAAGTATTTCCGGCCGGAAGAACCGGCTACCGTTTCATTTTTTTCATCATCTGTATCATACTGCGGGCCTTTTTTCCTTCTTCCGGCGAGAGGTTATTCAGCAGAAGCTCCAGCATAAGATCACGTTCCTGTTCACTGAAGGATACGCCCTGTTTTTTTGCGTTTCCCTGGGCAGACATAAGCGCTGCCATCATTTCCTGCGCATTACCGCCTGCCTGCCGGCTGGACATGGCTTTTAGAAACGCCAGTTTTTCCGGGGAAATCCCCTTCGTATTTTGCGCATTGAATACATCGTCAAAGTTCATAAGCCCTCCATTTTATTTGATTTATCAGATTAGAAAAGACAGGATAATATATTATATGATACTTATAATATATGGTTCGCACCCACAAAAGTGCAGGGATCAGGATGAAAACATCGTTCCACAGGTGGAAAACATGGAAAACAGGTTGATCATCAGGTCAATGTGTTCCTGTTCCCGTTCATTACAGAACTGACGGATGTCATTGAGCATGTTCAGGGTGTTTTCCATCGGGCTTTCCGCAGACATAATCGAAAGAGAGGATTCACTGTTGTTAACCAGTTCCAGGGACTTTTTCAGTTCCAGGGATTTAATCAGCATCAGTATTTCTTTCTGGTGTGATCCGTTCATATACGGCAGGGCGGTTTTTAAAATATTCAGATCCCTGCTCTGGATTTTTTCGTCATAGGCGGTTGGTATGTAGTTGTTGTCCATAAATGTTCCTTTTTTTATTTAATGTATGTATTTCTGATGGAAGATATGACTGTCTGCACAGAATTTCGTGACCAAATTCATGTCTGGATATATAATATAAGATAAGGAGGTATTTAGTCATGAAAAATACAGGTCAAAAAGACAGAAAAAGAAAAACGGGGAAAAGAAAAATGTGATGGGAAAACTGATTATTGAAGGAAATAAAGTATATAGTGTGGATGAAGCGTGCATGAGGCGCAAAAACCTCTCCCTGGAGCAGATCCGGCAGATGGAAGCCGTTCATAACAGACAAAAGGAGCAGGAGCAGGGACAGGAAGAATCATAAAGAGGTCTGTTTATGATTTCCCGGACGTCCGGGGAATGCTGGAACTTTTCACTGACCGCATATACCAGACGTCTGGAATCAGTGTCTGGTATATGCGGCTGTTTCTGGCGCTCTGTTGCCAGTCATGTAAAAACGGCTGCCGGAATTTCCGGCAGCCGTTTTATTTTCCAATGGCGTGAGCCATTAAACTATTTTTTATTTATCCTTTTTGTGTGTTCCGGGAAAACAGCAGACGGTCTTCCCGGAATTTTTGCCTGTGGAATTAGCAGAAGAATCCACCGCCACAGCCGCCGCTGCTGCCATTACCACAGCAGCACAGAAGCAGCAGGATCAGCCAGATACATCCGCAGTCATTGCCACCGCTGCCGCAGCCGCCGCCGCAGCTGCCACCGCCGCCAATGATACCACCGCCGTTACCACAGCAGCAGAACAGTAACAGGATAATCCAGATAAAAGATCCGTTGGAACATCCATTGCTTTCTCCACATCCACAGTTTGTAGCAGCTAAATCACTCATATGATTGCCTCCATGTTTTATTTTGTTTATGATTCATCATATGTAGGCAGCTTGTATAGGTTTCCAGATATTTTTCCAGTTCCGTGAAATTTTAATCGCATTTATTCCAGGACATGCATTGACAAATATGCCGGAATCTGTATACAATGAAACACGTGCAGACGAACAGACATCTATATACAGTGCAGTTGTGAAAGGACAGGAGGAAAAGTATCCATGGAAAAGATTAAGATGAACACGCCGCTGGTGGAAATGGACGGCGATGAAATGACCAGAATTCTCTGGAAGATGATCAAAGACGAACTGCTGCTTCCATTTATTGAATTAAAGACGGAATATTATGATCTGGGACTGGGATGCAGAAATGAGACGAACGATCAGGTGACCATTGATTCCGCCAATGCCACAAGAAAATACGGGGTCGCTGTAAAGTGTGCCACGATCACGCCAAATGCGGCAAGGGTGGAAGAATATGACTTAAAAGAGATGTGGAAAAGTCCCAACGGTACAATCCGGGCGATTCTGGACGGTACGGTGTTCCGTACGCCGATAAAAGTAAAAGGAATAGAACCATGTGTGAAAAACTGGGAAAAACCGATTACCATTGCCAGACACGCTTATGGGGATGTATATAAAAATGTGGAAATGAAAATACCCGGAGCCGGAAAAGCGGAGCTGGTATTTACAGCAGCGGACGGTACGCAGACGAAGGAGACGATTTTTGAATTTGACGGTCCGGGCATTATTCAGGGACAGCATAATGTAAAAACGTCCATTGAGAGTTTTGCGAGAAGCTGTTTTAATTACGCCCTGGATATCCGGCAGGATCTGTGGTTTGCCACTAAGGATACGATTTCAAAGAAATACGATCATACATTTAAAGATATTTTCCAGGAAGTTTTTGATAAGGAATACAAAGAACGGTTTGAACAGGCGGGCATTACTTATTTTTATACGCTGATTGACGATGCGGTGGCCCGTGTGATGAAATCTTCTGGCGGTTTTATCTGGGCATGTAAAAATTATGACGGGGATGTAATGAGCGACATGATCTCTTCCGCATGTGGATCTCTGGCAATGATGACTTCCGTGCTTGTATCCCCGGAAGGCGTATATGAGTATGAAGCGGCTCACGGTACGGTTCAGCGCCACTATTATAATCATCTGAAAGGGGAGGAGACTTCTACAAATTCCGTAGCGACGATCTTTGCCTGGACCGGTGCGCTGCGAAAGAGGGGAGAGCTGGATCATCTGAAAGAGCTGCAGGATTTTGCGGACAATCTGGAAGCGGCATGTGTGGAAACCATCGAATCCGGAAAAATGACAAAAGATCTGGCACTGATTACGGAACTGAAAGATCCGGTTGTACTTAGCAGTGAAGGATTTATCCGGGCAGTCCGGGAACAGCTGCAGAAAAAATATGCCTGAAGATGTTTCGGGCATGTTCCGGACGCTATAGACGAAAACAGCTGCGTGGATCGCATGACGATGCGGTCCCGCAGCTGTTTTTTACGGTTGAAAAATCTGAACCAGTATGCATTGTATATAAGTTGTTTAAGAATAAGTTTATTTCTTTAAAGTAAATTGTCCGACTAACTGTTCCAGGCTTTCAGACTGTGCGGATAACTCCTGGCTGGTAGCAGAGGTCTGTTCCGCAGCGGCTGAATTATTCTGGATTACTTCTGAGATCTGTTCCACACCTGCTTCCAGTTGTTTCATGGACTCTGCCTGTGTACCGGACAGGCTGCTGATCTCACTTGTAGAATCCGCCAGGGTGGCAATTCCCTGAATAACAGATTCAATGGCATTTGTGGCTTTGATAGTAATCTCATTGCCATGTTCGATTTCCCGAAGGGAATTCTCAATGAGTTTTTTGGTATCATTGGCTGAATTGGCGCTGTCTGACGCCAGTTTGCCAATCTGGTCAGCCACCACCGCAAATCCTTTTCCGGCTTCACCGGCTCTGGCCGCCTCAATGGAAGCGTTCAGGGAAAGAAGGTTCGTCTGGGAAGCGATATCTTCAATGGCGGTAATAATATTGGCGATTTCTTTGGATGTTGCGTTAATACGCTCCATGGCATGATTTAAGTGTCTGATATCTTCGTTGCTTTCTTCTGCGTTCTGTTTGAACAGCTCCGCATTGCGGTAAGATTCGTTTGCCCGTTCGGAACTGTTGATAACCGCTTCTGTAATATCCTGGATAGTGGCTGTCAGCTCTTCCACGGAAGCTGCCTGGTCAGTGGCTCCTTCCGCCAGGGCCTGGGCGCTTTCTGACATCTGGCTGGCGCCCATGGAAACCTGGTTGGAGGCGTCGTAAATATTACCAAGTGTTTCGCTCAGAGAATCTGTAATCTTGATAATAGCGGTGTTCAGTTCACTAAATTCACCTTTGAATTCCATTTTAGCTGTTACTGCGAAATTTCCGCTGGCCATTTCATTCATGACACGGCTTAATTCTGTAATATAAGTCCGGAGCGTGGAGATGGCGGAGTTGAAGGAATCTGTCATCTCGCCGATTTCATCCGGACACAGTTTTTCCACATGGACATCCAGATGCCCTTCCGCCAGTTCCGCAGTGGAAGACTGGATGTTGAGAATAGGTTCTACAAATAGTTTTGCGATAGTTTTGGATACTTTTGATGAAATCAGTATGGCGATGATAATAAACGCAAGCATTAGTCCCATCATGATATAAGTCTGAATGGTCAGACGGCTGGAAGCCTGGTTGCCGTAATCCACATTCAGCTGGATCAGGGCTGTAATGGTATCTGTTAATTCTTTATAGATCGGCTTTCCTTCCTGAAGCAGAAGATCCAGGGCTTCTTCGTCTTTGCTGGCCAGGGCCAGGTTTTTTACTTCGTCAAATATCTCACGATACGCCGGCAGCTGCTCTTCAATCAGATCTATGTATGCCAGTTCTTTTGCTGTTTTGCAGTGTTTTTTCATAGCGACGTACGCTTCATCAGTTTTCTGTTTGAGTTCAGTCAGTTCTTCATCTGACTTTTTCACTTCATCTATATCTTTTACCAGAATCATTTCCCGGATGACCGTGGGTTCCTTACCCAGACGTGTACTGAATATACCAATCTCACCCTGGGAAAACCCGGTGGTGATCAGTGCGTTGTTATAACTGATATTACAGTATTCAATAATCAGTAATCCTAAAATACCTGAAATGCTGCCAAGAATCACGACCAGCGTAAATCCGTACCGCAGCTTTTGTGCGACTTTCATATTTTTTAATTTGTTAACCATTGTTCACTCTTCCTTCTATCTTTTTTATTTGATATATGGGTGGCCATGGAATGCGGCTCTTTTACTGTATATCTGCCTGATACGGGTCTGCCTTTGTAAGGCGTCTGGCAGATTGGAAACATACAGATTTGTCTTTATTTTCAAACAGCTTAGATACAATACAATATTCGGTTGTCAATGTCCGTTGGAATCTTATCTCCTCAGACTGGTCCTGTTTTCGCATACGGCAGGTATCAGGTGGGGGATGCCGTTATCTCCATATTTATTATACCATTTTTGACAAAAGATACAACTATTTCTTTATGGATATTTTACAAACCGGAGGCTGGTTTTTACGTTCTGATTCTCACCGGAGGATGTGCCCGGAAAATTATGTATCATTCCGGTTATTTATATGGCAGGATAATACAGGAGGCCACGCTGCTGATACATGTAGTGCGACGGTCCACGGTAAACCGTATCCGATCCGGGAAACGCCGGCAGAGAACGGCTGCCTTTCCCCGGTGTCCGGGAAATATACATCCATCCGCAGCTGATCCGTTGCGCAAAATGAAAGATAACCATGTATTAATTTGACGGGCGGCGGATAATTGATTATAATAGCATTGCGTGTGCCGTTTACAAAAAACCAGCTGATGATGTGAGGTGGATTAGCTGGCAATACAGATTTCAGAAAGAATATTCCGCAAAATATTTAAAATAATGAAAGAAAAACATTCAGAATAAAACTGATACAGAGGAGATTGGACATGATACTTTCCTGTCAGAATATAACAAAATCTTTTGGTGTGGACGAGATTTTAAAAGATGCCTCGTTCCATATCGAAGAACATGAAAAAGCCGCAATTGTGGGAATCAACGGGGCCGGAAAATCCACCCTGTTAAAAATTATAATCCGCCAGCTCACACCGGACGAGGGTACGGTGACTGTGGCAAAGGATAAAACGATCGGATATCTGGCCCAGAACCAGGATATGGACCAGGGGCTTACCGTCTATGAGGAAGTCCTTGCGGCAAAACAGCCGGTGATTGACATGGAAGAAGAGATTCGCCGGATGGAAGAGCGGATGGATCAGGTGGAGCAAAACGATCTGGGAGCGTTTATGGAAAAATATGAACGGCTGACGCACCAGTTTGAACTGGCGGACGGCTATTCGTATAAAAGCGAAGTGACAGGCGTTTTATACGGCCTTGGATTTGAGGAGCGGGAATTTGATAAAAAAAGCTCTGAACTTTCCGGCGGACAGAAGACCAGGGTAGCGCTTGGACGCCTGCTGGTCACAAAGCCGGATATCCTGCTTCTGGACGAGCCGACCAACCATCTGGACATGGCGTCTATCCAGTGGCTGGAAAATTATCTGCTGAATTATAAAGGGACGGTGCTGATTGTGTCCCATGACCGGTATTTTCTGGACAAAATCGTTACAAAGGTGATTGAGGTATTCCAGCGCCGGGTGTACAGCTACCGGGGAAATTATACGGTTTATGCCGCAAAAAAAGCCGAACTGCGGGAGGCGCAGATGCGGGCCTGGTATAACCAGCAGCAGGAAATCCGCCACCAGGAAGAAGTGATCGCAAAGCTTAAGTCCTTTAACCGGGAAAAGTCCATCCGGCGGGCGGAGAGCCGGGAAAAAATGCTGGATAAAATCGAACGGCTGGAAAAACCGGTGGATGACAATACCGATATCCATATCGCCCTGGAACCATGCATTACCAGCGGCAACGATGTGTTACAGGTGGAACGGCTGGCAAAATCTTTTGGCAGTATCCGGTTGTTTAAAGAGGTGGATTTTTCCATTTACAGGGGGGAGCGGGTAGCGCTGATTGGCAATAACGGCACTGGCAAGACGACGATATTAAAAATACTTAACGATGCGCTGAAGGCGGACGAGGGTACTATTACTACGGGGACCAATGTGCATATTGGCTATTACGACCAGGAGCATCATGTACTGCATATGGAAAAGACGCTGTTTGAGGAAATATCAGACGAGTATCCGGAACTTACCAATACCAGAATACGCAATGTGCTGGCGGCATTTTTGTTTACTAATGACGATGTGTTTAAGAAAATCGGGGATTTAAGCGGAGGCGAGCGGGGACGGGTATCTTTGGCGAAACTGATGCTTTCGGAAGCCAATTTTCTGATTCTGGATGAGCCTACCAACCATCTGGATATTACTTCAAAGGAGATACTGGAAAACGCTCTGTCGCACTATGCCGGAACCGTTTTGTTTGTATCCCATGACCGGTATTTTATCAATAAGACGGCCACCAGAATTCTGGAACTGCATAACGGGACGCTGATTAATTATATTGGAAATTACGATTATTATCTGGAAAAAAAGGATACGCTGCGGGATACAGCCGTAAAAGGCGGACAGACGCCGCCGGCTGCACAAAAGTCCGCAGAGCGGACGGATGGTGGCAGAAACGACTGGAAACAAAAAAAGATGCAACAGTCCGCAAAGCGCAGACTGGAAAATGAACTGGAAAAAACAGAAGCGGGAATCAGCCGGCTGGAAGCGGAAAAAGCGGAGGCGGAAGAGGAAATGGCCAGACCGGAAGTAGCGGTTATATCCGCCCGGGTAATGGAACTGCATACTAAAATACAACGGCATGAAGAGGAGCTGGAAATACTCTATACACGCTGGGAGGAACTGTCCGCGCAGCTGGAAGAAGTCTGAATCACTATTATACCAGCCGCTTTTTGGGCCTGACCGCAGAATTGACAAACCGGACCCGGATTATTATAATTTATGTGGCTGAAACTATTTTACATAAATTTAAGAGGGGAAACGAACATTGAATAAAGACATTTCACAGGCGGTGATCCGCAGAATGCCACGCTATTACCGTTATCTGGGCGAATTACTGGATGAAGGGGTGGAACGGATATCCTCCAATGAGCTGAGTCTGAAAATGAATGTCACTGCGTCGCAGATCCGCCAGGATCTGAATAATTTTGGCGGATTCGGGCAGCAGGGCTATGGATATAATGTCCAGTATCTGTATGAAGAAATCGGAAGGATTCTGGGACTGGAGCAGCAGCATAATATTATTATTATCGGTGTGGGCAATCTGGGGCAGGCGCTGGCTAATTACGGCAGTTTTGAAAAAATGGGATTTATGATTACCGGACTGTTTGACATTAATCCGGCGCTTGACGGGCATATGGTCCGTGGAGTGCCGGTGCGGATGCTCTCAGAACTGGAAGAATTCGCTGCCGGACACAAAATCGACATAGCGGCGCTTACCATGCCAAAACATACGGCGGATAAGCTTGCAAGGAGACTGGTAAATCTTGGCATCCGGGCGATCTGGAATTTTGCCCATGTGGATCTGGAACTGATGGATCAGGATGTGGTGGTGGAAAATGTTCATTTATCAGACAGTCTGATGCAGTTATCTTATAATATGCTCCGCAATGGGAAAAAAAAGGAAAGACAGGAAAAAGGAGATACAGAAAACAGATGAAACGGGTCGTAAACAGTAAAGAAATGAAACAGTGCGACGAAAGTACCATTAAGCGTTTTGGCGTCCCGTCCCTGGTACTGATGGAACGGGCCGCATTAAGCGTAGCCGGCTGCGCCGCCGGAAACATATCCTGTGCCGGCAGTGTGCTTATCGTATGCGGCAACGGCAATAACGGGGCTGACGGACTGGCTGTGGCAAGGCTGCTGTATCAAAAGGGGATGCGGGTATGTGTGGTCCAGACAGAAGATAATGGAAAACGTACAGAAGAAAATATCACGCAGCGTAATATCCTGAAAGCATACGGTATACCGGTGCTGGAAGAGATGCCGGAAAACGGGACGTACCAGTGCGTGATCGAAGCGCTCCATGGAATCGGACTTACAAGGCCTGTGACCGGGAAGACGGCCGGGTGGATCCGGCAGATGAACCAGATGGAAGGATATAAAATCGCTGTGGATATGCCCTGCGGGGTGTCCGCCGATCATGGCGCTGTATACGAACCGGCCTTTTGTGCGGATGCGACAGTAACCTTTGCCTATCCAAAAGCCGGACAGCTGCTGTATCCGGGACGTGAAATGTGCGGAATGCTTACCGTGGCGGATATTGGCATTACGGACGAGAGCTGGCAGGGGCGCAGGCCATCCTGTTATGCGCTGGAGCCTGCGGATCCCGGACAGATGCTTCCGGTGCGTCCTGCCCGTTCCCATAAGGGCACCTTTGGCAGGCTGCTTGTATTTGCGGGCAGTAAAGATATGGCAGGGGCGGCGGTTTTTTGCGCAAAGGCGGCTTATATGGCAGGCTGCGGGCTTGTAAAAATCATTACGCCAGAGGAAAACCGGGAGGTGATCCAGGGCACGCTTGCGGAGGCGGTACTGCTTACGCCCGGGGAAGCGGGCTTTGCGCCGGAGGATGTGGCGCAGGCTGTCCGGTGGGCGGATGTGATCGCACTGGGCCCCGGCATCGGAACGGGCGATGTGGCCTGCCGGCTTACCGGACTTATTCTGGAGCAGGCAAAAGTTCCTGTGGTCATAGACGCGGACGGGCTGAATATTATTGCGAAGCATCCAAAGCTGCTGAAGACCGGCGGAGAAATTATTATTACTCCTCATCCCGGGGAAATGGCCGGGCTGACTGGAAAAACCGTACCGGAAATACTGGATCACCTGGCGGACACAGCCCTGGAATTTGCCATCTGCCATAAACTGACCTGTGTGCTTAAAGATGCGGCCACTGTGACTGCCTGTGCGGACGGTACGTTCTATATCAATACTTCCGGCTGCAGCGCCATGGCAAAAGGCGGCAGCGGGGATGTGCTGACCGGGATTATCGCAGGGCTGCTGGCGCAGGGAATGAGCTGTGAAAAAGCGGCGGCGCTGGGAGTATTTCTGCACGGTCTGGCCGGGGAAACGGCAGCGGGCTCAGCAGGCGTCTACAGCGTGCTGGCCGGGGATATTGTTAAAGCAGTTGGTACCGTTATGGGCAGAATATCATAAATTTAGAAATAAAATATACGAAGTAAAATATAATAATAAGTAAAATGTTATGAATTAAGTACGATGAATTTATCATAAAACAGAGGTTGATTCATATGAATACTTACAGCCGGGTTTATGCGAAAATTGATCTGGACGCCGTCTGTCATAACCTGGGGGTGATCCGCCGGCTGCTGCGGCCGGATACCAGGATTATCGCCGTTGTAAAAACAGACGGTTATGGCCACGGAGCAGTTGAAATCGCCACTGCCATTGAAAAAGAACAGTGTATAGCGGGTTTTGCCACTGCCACTGCGGAGGAAGCGTTGAAGCTGCGCCGCAGCGGTATCCGTAAACCGGTGCTTATACTGGGGCATGTCTTTGCGGAACACTATGAGAAACTGGTACAGGAAGAGATACGGCCCGCCATATTCACACTGGAAGCGGCGAAGAAACTTTCAGACGCCGCTGTGCTGGCAGGCAGGGACGCTGTGATACACATCAAGGTGGATACCGGCATGAGCCGGATCGGTATGCGGGCGGCAAAAGAAAGCACCCGGATGATAGCGCGGATACAGGCACTGCCGCATATAATAATAGAAGGTATCTTTACCCATTTTGCCTGTGCGGACGAAGCGGATGAGACATTTACAAAGGCGCAGCTGGCACAGTTTGAACAGTTTGTGGAACAGCTGGAGGCGGATGGCATCCACATTCCTTATCGTCACTGTTCCAACAGCGCAGCGGTTATCAGCTGCCCGGACGCCCATATGGATCTGGTCAGGGCGGGCATTATTCTGTACGGTCTCTGGCCGTCTGATGAAATAAAGGCGCGGGCGGCAGAAAGACGGATCCGGCTGTGGGCGGCGCTGGAATTAAAAAGCCATGTGGCATATGTGAAAGATCTGGAGGCGGGCAGGCGGATTTCCTATGGCGGTACATATACGACCGCACGGCCGTCAAAAATAGCCACGATTCCGGTGGGATACGGGGACGGCTATCCAAGGAGTCTTTCAGACAAAGGATATGTGCTGATACATGGACGGCGGGCGCCCATTCTTGGCAGAATCTGTATGGACCAGTTTATGGTGGATGTTACGGATGCGGGAGATGTGCGGGAAGGGGATGAGGTCACCCTGGCAGGCGTGGACGGCGCAAAGAATCTGTCCCTGGAAGAACTGGGCGCATTATCCGGCAGATTCAATTATGAATTTGCCTGCTGTCTTGGAAAGCGGATTCCAAGGATTTATTATAAAGACGGCGTGCGGGTATCTGAAACGGACAGTTAAAAATAAAAATTGCGGTATGTATGTATACACTCGATAAAACTGGTAATACTCACCGTATAACCTATTTTGTGGAGTGAGAAAAATGATCATCAGACGTGGAGATATTTATTATGCGGATTTAAGACCGGTGGTAGGCTCGGAACAGGGCGGTGTGCGGCCGGTGCTGATTATACAGAACGATGTGGGCAACCTGCACAGTCCGACGGTGATCTGTGCGGCCATTACTTCCCAGATGAACAAGGCAAAGCTCCCGACCCATGTGGAACTTTCCAGCAGCCGTTACGCACTGGTCAAGGACTCTGTTATTTTACTGGAGCAGCTGCGTACGATTGACAAGAAACGGCTCAAGGATAAGGTGTGCCATCTGGACGGCGGGATTATGAAAAAAATCGACCGGGCGTTATGCATCAGTCTGCAGTTAGTGCTTACATAGTTACCGTCTGGTCAGGGACTTTGCGGCGTAAGCCCGCACCGGCATTTTCAGGGACATGGGACAATGACGGCGGCTGGCCCGGGGGGCGGGCTGCGCATGGATCATTCATGAAAAGTGTTCACATCCAATTGTCTTGACGTAATGCGTAAGAAATGATATTTTATTAAAAGCAGAACTATAGTTTACGCATACAAAAAGGAGAGAATTTTATGGACGATGGCGCGAGTCCCAAGTTACACGCAGAAAGAAATAACTGGTTTGGAGAATTTTTGAAAAGACTGGTCCGCAGAAATTCCGAAAAGGTAACGGAAGAAGAAATCATTTCCATGGTCAACGAAGGTCACGAAAAAGGGGTCCTGGAGGCTTCGGAAGCGGAAATGATTCACAATATCTTTGAATTTACGGACAAAGAAGCGCAGGATATTATGACCCACCGCAGGCATATCTGTGCCCTGGACGGGACATTGCCGCTGCGCCGGATTATGGACCAGGTACTGGAGGAGCCTTATTCCAGGTTTCCGGTTTTTCTTGATGATATTGATAATATCATAGGTATCATGCACATCAAGGAAGTCATGGCGTTCAGCCGGCGGGAAGAGTATATGGATATGCCGGTACAGAAGATTGAAGGACTTTTTTCAAAAGGTGAGTTTATCCCGCAGACCTGCAGGATCAGCGACCTGTTCCAGATCATGCAGGCAAAAAAAGCCCATATGGTCATTGTAGTGGATGAATACGGGCAGACCTGCGGCCTGGTTGCCATGGAGGATATTCTGGAAGAGATTGTGGGCAATATTTTTGACGAACACGATGAAGAAAGCCAGATGATTGAAAAACTTTCCGGCCAGTGTTTTCTCGTGCAGGGGATGGCATCCCTGGATGATGTGGGGGAGGCATTGGATATTAAATTCCAGGAAGAAGACTACGATACGTTAAACGGATTTCTGATTTCCAGGATTGACAAAATCCCATCGGATGGAGAGACGTTTTCCATCAGTTACGGCGGATGGATCTTTGACGTGGTACGAGTAGCGGATAAGATGGTGCAAAATGTACGCATCAGCAAGGATAGTGCTTGTCATAGTGAAGATTAAGTGATAAAATACCGTTAGATGAACAAACAGAAAAGAGGATTAACATATGTCAGGACATTCCAAATTTGCAAATATCAAACATAAGAAAGAAAAAAATGATGCTGCAAAAGGGAAAATGTTTACCATGATCGGAAGGGAACTGGCTATCGCTGTAAAAGAAGGCGGACCAGATCCTGCCAATAATAGTAAATTAAGAGATGTAATCGCAAAAGCAAAAGCAAACAATATGCCAAACGATACCATCGACCGGGGCATCAAAAAAGCTGCCGGTGATTCAGGCAACGTCAATTATGAAGCTGTTACATATGAAGGCTACGGGCCGGGGGGAACAGCGATTATCGTTGATGCGTTAACAGATAATAAAAACCGGACCGCCGCAAATGTACGTAACTGCTTTACCAAAGGGCAGGGCAGTATCGGGACCCAGGGATGCGTTTCTTATATGTTTGATGAAAAAGGCCAGATTATCATTGACAAAGAGGAGTGCGAAATGGAAGCGGACGATCTGATGATGTCTGCCCTGGACGCCGGTGCGGAAGATTTTGCAGAAGAGGATGACTGTTTTGAAATTATAACTGCTCCCGCTGATTTTCCGGCAGTCCGGGAAGCGCTGGCCACAGAAGGCATTGTGATGACCCAGGCGGAAGTTACCATGCTGCCGCAAAATTACGTGACGCTGCAAAATGAAACGGATATTACAAATATCCAGCGGATTTTGGACCTGCTGGAAGAAGACGATGACGTCCAGACGGTGTACCACAACTGGGAAGAATAGACTGGCCCGTGCAGCGCATCCATGCCGTATGGGCGTGGGCATCACGAACCTGCGGCAGAGTGCGGAATTCACCGTATTAACGCAGCCGGAAAAAGAAGAAACATAATGCCTTGCGCATGACATGGTATGCAAACCTGTATCATGTACCGACGGGGGATATGTAATAAAACCAGGGAGGATTTTCATGAAAAAAATATTATTCGCAGCATCTGAATGTGTACCGTTTATTAAAACTGGCGGACTGGCAGATGTATGTGGAGCATTACCAAAAGAATTTGACAAGGAATACTGGGATGTGCGTGTAGTTATTCCAAACTATACCTGTATTCCGGAAAAGTACAGGAATGAGTTTGAATACGTTACCCATTTCTATATGGGGACAGGTCCAATGATTCCGGAAAAGTACGTAGGAATTTTAAAGTATGAACTGGACGGGGTTACTTTTTATTTTATCGACAACCAGGAATACTTTAACTGTGCCGTACCATATGGCGATATCCGCTATGACATTGAGAAATTTATCTTTTTTGACAAAGCAGTGCTGTCCATGTTAAAGGCCATTGACTTCCAGCCGGATCTGATTCACTGCCATGACTGGCAGGCAGGCCTGATTCCGGTCTATCTTAAAAATGAGTTCCAGGGAGATATGTTCTACTGGGGCATGAAGTCTGTGATGACGATCCACAACCTTAAATTCCAGGGTATCTGGGATAAGAAAGTATTCCAGGGATTAAGCGGCATGACCAGCAATCTGTTCGTACCGGACAAACTGGAATTTAACAAAGACGCCAGCATGTTAAAAGGCGGCCTGGTATATGCGGACTATATTACGACAGTCAGCGATACATATGCGCAGGAAATCCAGACGCCGTATTACGGGGAAGGGCTGGACGGACTGTTATCCGCAAGGCATATGGATATGCAGGGTATTGTAAATGGTATTGACTATGGCATTTATAATCCTGCTACCGATCAGAAGATTTACAATAATTACGATGTGAGCAACTGGCGCAAGAAGAAATATGTAAATAAGACAAGACTGCAGGAAGAACTGGGACTGGCGGTAGACAGGAAGAAATTTATGATCGGTCTTATTTCCCGTCTGACAGACCAGAAGGGACTGGATCTGATCAATTATGTCATCGACCGCATTGTGGACGATTATACACAGCTGGTTGTAATCGGAACCGGCGATCCCGGATATGAAAATATGTTCCGTCATTACGCATGGAAATATGGCGACCGTATTTCAGCGAATATCTGCTATTCGGACGATCTGGCCCATAAACTGTATGCGGCGGCGGATGCGTTTTTAATGCCTTCCCAGTTTGAGCCGTGCGGCCTGACCCAGCTGATTTCCTTCCGGTATGGTACCGCACCGATTGTACGGGAAACAGGCGGGCTGAAAGATACTGTGATTCCGTTCAATGAATATGAAAATACCGGCGACGGCTTCTCTTTCTCCAATTACAACGGGGAAGAAATGCTCAAAGTAATTAACTATGCGAAGAAAGTATACTTTGATATGAAAAAAGACTGGAACCGCATGATTGACCGGGGAATGCAGAAAGATTTCTCCTGGAATGCGTCGAAGTTTAAATATGAAGGACTGTATAATTACCTGATCGGTGAGAAAGAGTCCTGATATTTACAAAGGAGCGTATTCTGAAAAGGTCCGTGTTCTGTAAGGAGTATATTCTATAAATAGTATTGTGAATTTTGCCGGCAGGCTGTTTCGCCCGGCAGGATTCACAATATTTTTTGATTTCATAAAAATGTTCCGGGCAGGGCGGCGCAGCTTTTCCGGATATCCGGTTCACACATTTTCCGGCGCATGCAGCGCCGTCTGAATAAATAAGCGGGAATCCGCACATACTTCTGAAAACAAGGAAAGCATATAAGAGAGGTATGTCATGAGTGATTCAGAAAAGAAAAAAGAAGAGCTGGAAGAACGCATTTCGGATAATGAAAATATAAAAAATAACGGGGAAGTGACCCTGGAAGAAAATTACCAGAATCACAAAATTTATTTATTGTCAGTGATCGGGGAAATTGAGGGCCATGAATGTCTTTCTTCAAATACGAAGACTACAAAGTATGAACATGTGCTGCCAAGGCTTGCGGAAATTGAAGACGCCAGCAATATTGACGGGGTAATGCTGTTGTTAAACACAGTGGGCGGGGATGTGGAATCCGGGCTGGCCATTGCGGAAATGGTGGCGTCCTTAAGCAAACCTACCGTGTCTCTGGTACTGGGAGGCAGCCATTCCATCGGCGTGCCCCTGGCGGTTTCCACGGATTACTCCTTTATCGTGCCAACCGGAACAATGGTAGTGCATCCGGTACGGCTGACAGGAATGGTCATCGGCGCTCCGCCTACTTATGAATATTTCAAACAGATGCAGGACCGGATTATCGGATTCATTGCGTCCCACTGCAAGGCAAAGGAAGAGCGTCTGGAAAAGCTGATGATGAATACGACCATGCTCACAAAAGATCTGGGGACAATTCTGGTAGGGGAAGAAGCGGTAAAAGAAGGAATTATCAGCGAAGTAGGCGGCATGAAAGAAGCGCTGTGTAAGCTCCATGAAATGATTGGGGAACGCACAGCAAAGTGATGTATGGTCCGGAGCGTATCTAAAAATCTATTCCCCACTTAGTGGGGGATTTGTACCAGATGAGGGAGTCGGACGGGCTGCGTTGACCGGGTCTGGTGCAAATCTCATCTAAGTGGGATGCGGATGGCGGGAATGTTTTTTCAAACACGCTTCAGAGCGCCGGTCCATGTTAAGGTGACAAAAAACAGATATCCAGAGGAACATCTGCTTTCCCGCTGCGGAATATCCCGGAAAATGCGATAACATAAAAAACTTTTTCACATATGTCCGAAAGAGAATGACATTTCATCCAGATTATGGTATTATGATTTCATATGATGTTTTGACAGTTGAAAACGAAATGTGCTGCAGGTTCGTTTTTATTGTCAGTAAGGAGGCATACTATGTCACTATTGGATGCAATTTTCATGGGGCTGATCCAGGGAATTACTGAATTTCTGCCAGTCAGCAGTTCCGGACACCTTGCATTGTTCCAGATTGCCTTTGACCTTGAAGAGACAGGTCTTTTGTTTGACTGTCTGCTCCACTTTGGCACCCTGGTTGCCGTATTTGCCGTGTATCACCGGGATATCTGGAAAATGATCTGCGAAGGTTTTGCGATTATCGGTGATTTTTTTGTAAATGCTGCCATCGCCTGTTCACGTCTGACTGGAAATAAGGAAAAAACTTACAGGAAAGTCATCCGCAACGGTTACCGGAAGTTTGTTATGCTTGTAATCGTATCTACCATACCAACCGGGATCATTGGTGTGGCGGCTTCGGATCTAATCGAAGTGCTCTCAGGCATACTGCTGGTGCCCGGGATCTGTCTGATTATTACGGCTGTGCTGCTGTTTGTGGCTGACCGGTGTAAGGAAGGCGGCAAAACGCCAAAACATGTCAGTTATACAAATGCGCTGATTATCGGGATCTGTCAGGGATTTGCCACGCTGCCGGGCATCTCAAGGTCTGGAACGACGATTACGGCATGTCTGTTAAGCGGGTTCGACCGGAAATTTGCGGTGAAATATTCTTTTATTATGTCTATTCCGGCGATTCTCGGATCATTGGTTCTGCAGATATTTAAAATAGAAGCGGCTGCCATTACGGTTACCCAGTGGATGTACTATCTGGCAGGGACGGCGGTGGCTGCGATCGTGGGATATATCTGCATCAGGATCATGCTGTATGTGGTCAGGAAAAAGAAATATACGATTTTTTCCATATACTGTCTGGTTGTGGGTATTATTTCTATTGCCGCTTACTTTATTATGGATTCGGATTTATTATAAACAAAAAGTTCCCTGGTGGAACTAGCAGAAAGAAAACGGGGGAAACAAATGGCTGCCAGGAAACGTTCTTCAAATACGGATACGGGCCGCAGGTCACCTTCTGCTTCTGTAAAATATGAAGCAGTTCTCTGGGGCGTACTTGCTTTTTCACTGATTCTGTTTATCAGTAATTTCGGTATTGCCGGAAAAGCCGGGAATTTTATCAGTAATATTTTTTTCGGGCTGTTTGGCATGATCGCTTACATATTTCCTATTATACTATTTGCGGGAACAGCGTTTATGATCGCAAACAGAAATAATACCATTGCGGTGATCAAAATAACCGCTTCGGTGTTCTTTGTGATCTTTACCTGTATGTTTCTGGAGCTGATCGGGGGCGACGGCATGGCAAAGTCCCCGTTTGATTCCTATGCCTGGGCGGTAGAGCACAGGTACGGGGGAGGGATTACCGGCGGGCTGCTGGTATTTGTCATCCGTTCCACGCTGGGGACAATCAGCGCCTATATTATTGATATTATTGTACTGATTATCTGCATGATACTTATCACAGAGCGTTCGCTCTGGAAACGGATCCAGTCCGGCGGTAAAAAAGTATATGTTTCCGCCAGAAAGGAAACGGTACGCCAGAGGGAAGAGCATCTGGCACGCCGCCAGAGACGGATCGATAATAAGGTGTCCGGAGTATGTCTGGATACCAGTATTAAAAACGCCAGAAAGCAGGAGCCGTCCGACGCTATCAGTGAGATACGGCCGGACCCGGTATTTGTCCAGAGTTTTCCAATACATGTGATGGGGCAAAAATCCGTGGATACGGAAACGGTAAAAATGCCCGGACAGGCGGCTGTGGGCATGGACTTTCAGGACAGTCTGCCGCCGCTGCAGCGTAAAATGCCAGATCTGAATGACAACATTATTCCGATTGCCAGTCAGACAATGACGCAGACACCGGATCTTTCAGAAAGTATACCGGTGATGAGACAGACGCCGGATTTTTCAGAAAAGATACCGGTGATGGGGCAGACGCCGGATTTTTCAGAAAAGATACCGGTGATGGGGCAGACGCCGGATCTTTCTGAAACCGTGCCAGTACAGGAGTCCCGGCAGAAAAAAGTATCTCCCGCTGTGGAACGGGCGGAAGATATTCTGGCCAGAACCAGTGATCTGTTTTCAGAACTGCTGCCGGATACCGGCGCTATGGGGCGGCAGGCCGGGGATCTTTCTTTAAACGACGGATACGGGCCGGCGGCAGCTGTGGATTCCAGTATGCCGGATGTGGAGCCGGAGTCTTTGTATCCGCCGGCGGAAGCGGATACAAAGAGTTCCGGAGATGATATGGCAGAGTCTGATACTTTTACTGAGGATGCAGATCCATATCAGGAAATACACGCTGGTAAGAGTGTGTTCCTGCCAGATGATGAACCGCTGCGGGAAGAAGTTTCAGGCAATCAGGCTCTGGCGGACGATATCCCTGATATAACCAGAGGAATAGTGAATACAGGCAGGCTCTCGCCTGAGGATCTGTTTCCGGACGGGCCGGAAATGGTGGACGAAGCGCCTCCGGTGGTTTCTTCCGGCCGGATTGCGGTCACGCCGTTAAAGCTGTCTGATGAGGAAACAGACAGTGATATTTCTCAAACAGCGTCCGGGACAGCGCCTGAGGATCTCCGGCTGTCTTATGTAACAGATGCCGGTATTTCCCCGGAGCTGTTTTCAGGACTGGATGAAACCGGCCTTACAGAACCAGATGCCAGCCAGTCTGTCAGTGAGCAGCCAGCGTATGAACCTGTGGATACAGAAGCTGTTTTATCATCAGGAAATTCAGCTCCGGACGATCTGCGGGAGCCAGCCGGTTCAGGATCTGATGCCGGCGCTGTCCAGGATATACAGCCAGAGGCGCCGCTGTCTGACGGATGGGCCGGACAGGACGATTATTACGCTGGTGACGCTGCCTCTGAAACCGGATATGAATATGAAAATAATCCAAAACAGGCGCAGGAGACAGACAGTACCGGTATGCAGGCCGCAGACCGGCACACAGGCAGTCAGAAACTGACACAGCCACTCCGGGAGCAGAAGCCGCAGCCAGTTACACACACTACCCACGCAAATCCAAAGCAGTCCGCACAGGAAGCTGCCGCCGGGGCGGCGGACGCCGCAATCGCTATGCGGCAGGCCAGGCCGCTGGTGAAACGCAGGCATGTCTTTCCGCTGCTGAGTCTGTTAAAAAAGGGAGATCCGGATCAGACCGGGGATTCCAGACAGCATCTGCAGGAGACGGCATTAAAGCTGCAGCAGACGCTGAAAAATTTCGGGGTAAACGTAACGATTCTGAATGTCAGCTGCGGTCCGGCTGTTACCAGATATGAAATTCAGCCGGAAATGGGTGTAAAGGTAAGTAAAATCGTAAATCTGGCAGATGATATCAAGCTGAACCTGGCTGCCGCGGATATCCGTATCGAAGCGCCGATTCCCGGGAAAGCGGCCATTGGCATTGAAGTGCCGAATAAGGAAAACGTAACAGTTATGTTCCGTGATTTAATTGAGTCGGAAGAATTCCAGCGGCACACTTCGCCATGCGCCTTTGCCGTGGGCAGGGATATTGCCGGACAGGTGGTAGTTACGGATATATGTAAAATGCCCCATCTGTTAATCGCAGGCGCTACAGGCGCTGGAAAATCGGTCTGTATCAATACAATTATTATGAGTATTATATATAAGGCCGATCCGGACGATGTGAAACTGATCATGATTGATCCAAAGGTAGTGGAACTGAGTGTTTACAATGGCATTCCACACCTGTTGCTTCCGGTAGTAACCGATCCGAAAAAAGCAGCCGGTTCCCTGCACTGGGCCGTAGCGGAGATGATGGACCGGTATCAGAAATTTGCCAGTTACGGGGTCCGGGATATGAAAGGATACAACGCAAAAATCCGGCAGATCTCACACCTGCCGGATGAGGGTAAACCGGAGAAAATGCCATATATTGTCATCATTGTGGACGAGCTGGCGGATCTTATGATGGTAGCGCCCGGAGACGTGGAGGACGCCATCTGCCGTCTGGCCCAGCTGGCCCGGGCGGCGGGCATTCATCTGATTATTGCGACCCAGCGTCCGTCGGTTAATGTCATCACAGGGCTTATTAAAGCCAATATGCCTTCCAGGATTGCCTTTTCAGTGACTTCCGGAATTGATTCCCGTACTATTCTGGATATGAACGGCGCTGAAAAGCTGCTGGGAAAAGGGGATATGCTGTTTTATCCACAGGGACTGCAGAAACCAGTCCGTGTACAGGGCGCATTTGTTTCAGACGGGGAAGTGTCAGATGTGGTAGAATTTCTGACAGAGCAAAACGGTGTGGCCGGATATAACAAAGAACTGGAAGAGAAAGTGGCAAATGCGGCCTCTGGCGCCGCAGGCGGTTCCGCCGCAGCGCCGGAAGACAGCAGGGACGCTTATTTCGCGGATGCGGCAAGGCTTCTGATGGATAAGGAAAAGGCTTCTGTCAGCATGCTGCAGAGGTATTTTAAAATAGGATTTAACCGTGCTGCCAGAATTATGGACCAGCTGGAAGAAGCAGGCGTCGTAGGACCGGAAGAAGGGACAAAACCGAGAAAGATTCTGATGAGTCCGGAACAGTTTGCACAATATGAAGAAGAATGTTTATAGTGTGATACAGATATTATTTCAGGGATACGCTTCTGGCGTTTCACCAAAAGTAAAAGCGATCAGGAGCCTGCCTTGCGGGGTATTCCCTGACTGAAACCGGAAAAGACGGTAAGACTTTTATGGTAAGGAGAAAGCTATGGCAAAATTAATTGATGGAAAAAAGATTTCCCGGGAAATCAAAGATGAACTGAAAGAAAAAGTGGCCGCACTGGGCCAGAAGGGCATTACCGGCTGTCTTGCCGTTGTCCAGATTGGATCTGATCCGGCTTCCAGTGTCTATGTCAGAAATAAAAAACGTGCCTGTGAATATATCGGAATCGGATCTGTATCCCACGAACTTCCGGAAGAAACAACAGAAGCGCAGCTGCTGGAGCTGATTGACCGGCTTAACCGGGATAAAAATATAAACGGGATTTTAGTACAGCTGCCACTGCCGGAACATATGGATGAAAATAAAATTATCTGTGCCATTGATCCGGCAAAAGATGTGGACGGTTTTCATCCATATAATACAGGCGCCCTGGTAAGCGGTCTGCCCGGGTATCTGTCCTGTACGCCCGCGGGTATTATCCAGCTGCTGAAGCGTTCTGGCGTTTCTATCAGTGGTAAACAGTGTGTGATTGTGGGGCGCAGTAATATCGTAGGCAAGCCAATGGCATTATTAATGCTGCGGGAAAATGCCACGGTGACCGTGACCCATTCCAGGACAAAAAATCTGGCGGATGTCTGCCGTAAGGCAGATATTTTAATCGTGGCAATGGGAAAGCCCCGGTTTATCGACGCTTCTTATGTCAAATCGGGAGCGGTGGTCATAGATGTGGGCATCCACCGCAGCCCGGATAACAGTCTGTGCGGGGATGTGGATTTTGACCAGGTGATGCCACTGACAGAGGCAATTACGCCGGTACCGGGCGGCGTGGGCCCGATGACCATCGCAATGCTGATGAATAACTGTGTTGAAGCCATGACCAGGGCATGACAGGGGGAGGTAAGGCATGAAATGTTCCAACTGTGGCATGGAGCTGACACCTTCCAGCCCAAGATGCGCCCATTGCGGCCGGGCTGTCGCCAGAGATTTTAATTACCACAATATGGAGAATGAACTATTGAATACTGTACTGGAAGATGAAAATATGACGGCTTACGCTGCGGAGGATGAATTTGCGGACGGGGAAGAGGAGCCTGAATTTAAAAAGAGATGGGGCATGCTGGCAGCCGCCCTGCTGGCAGTCGCCGCAGTATTTGCCGGCGCCGTATTCAGTCTCAGGCAGTTTCCGGATGTCTATGAATATGAACAAAAAGAAGCGGAATACCAGAACTGTCTGTATCTGATGACACAAAAGGATTATGATAAAGCACTGGATTCGGTAGCGCTGCTGTTAAAAGACGACAAAAAAAATCTGGAGTATCTTTCCCTGAAAAATACCATCTGCGCAAAAGCGGGAACAACAAAGGCGCAGATCAAAGTGCTGCGGCAGATTATCGCAGCTGATCCGGATAATTATCCTGCTTACGGGCAGCTGCTGCAGCTGTATCTTACGGAACAGAAGCAGACGGAAATCGCAAAGCTGGCGGAAAATCCTCCAAACTCCGTTATTTCATCCATGATCCGGGCGTGTATTGTGGATGCGCCTTATTTTGAACTGCCTTCCGGAGTGTATGAATCCAACCAGCTGCTGGAAATTACCAGCGAACAGGATCATGAGATCTATTATACGCTGGACGGTACTTCCCCAAAGGAAAACGGGATCCTGTATGAAGAACCGGTTCCGCTGGAGCATGGTTACCATTATGTGGTGACAGCCGTGTGTAAAAATGACAACGGTACTTTCGGGGACGAAGCTTCCGGAGAATACCGGATGGGAATCAATGCGGAAGATTATGCGCCGCCAGCGGCGCTGGAACCACCAGAAATAGTTCCGCAGGCAGGTACGTATACCTCTTCCCAGCTGATTACGATTACTGTACCGATTGGTATGAAGGCCTATTACAGCTGGACGCTTGGTAAACTGCTGACACCAGAAAACGGCACATTATATACCGGAGGAATCGCCATGCCGGAGGGAGAGTCAGTACTGACGGTTATACTGGCGGATGAGAGCGGGAATTTCAGTGAAGCGGCACAGGCTGCCTACACATATGACCCACAGTAAGCGTTTGTTTCAGGGATTGCCGGGGATATTTTACAGATACTTCATTTCCGGGAGATGGTTTTTTGCAAAGCGGGCGGAGTATCCGGCTTTGCCGGATACTTTTTTATATTGGACGCTATAGGACGCTCTTTCCTATAGAATGAAAACAGGGCGCCATCTGGCGCCCTGTTTTCATTCATCGGCAGCCAGCAGCTCAATGACTCCTGCGTCAAGGCGTCCGATGCGTACCTGTGAATAGACGTTCAGTCCCTGTTCTTCCAGCTTACTGCGGCCCGGCTGAAAAGATTTTTCGATGAGAATTCCGATTCCCGCAATGGTGGCATGGGCTTTGCGTATGAGCCGGACCGCACCTGTAGCGGCTTCCCCGTTTGCCAGAAAATCGTCGATAATGAGTACATGATCTTCATCGGAGATCAGATGTTTCGCAAGGGTTAATTCGTAACTGTTTCCCTTTGTATAAGAAGTGACAACTGTCTGGTACATATTATCGTTTAGTACTTTTGAAGGCGATTTTTTCAGAATGAGCAGCGGAATACGCAGCGCTGCGGCAGTGGTCAGCGCCGGGGCAATGCCGGAGCTTTCAATGGTGGCTACTTTTGTGATGCCGGCATCTTTAAAATGTCTGGCAAAATCTTCGCCTATGGCTTTCATTAATTCCGGATCCACCTGATGATTGATAAATCCATCCACTTTCAGGATGTTTTCATTGATGGCTTTTCCTTCCGCCAGGACCTTTTCTTCAAGTAATTTCATTTTTTCTTCCTCCTGTTAGTCTTGTGGGTATAGTTCTTCATAAAAATGTTCAATTAAGTAATCTAAAAAGGAATCCTCAAAATCCGGAAACTGCTGGTGCAGTGCCTGTTTCATATAGGAACTGCGCATAAAATATTTCTGCTGCATCTCATCTGAATCGTTTACCTCCGCAGATACATCCACAGCCCTGCCAGAGTAATTGTCAAAAAACCAGTCCTTTGCTTTCTGCCTGTTTTGCTGTTCCTCCGTCATCTGTACCCGGAGATCCGCCAGCTTTGAAAAAGAGCGGAAACCGATCACAAGAAAGACAAAGAAAAGGCCACCGGTCACAAGCGTCATCATATACTTCATATAGGGCGCAAACTGCAGTGGAATCACGCCGGCAAAAATAAGCGCAAGTACAAACAGCCCCCCGGCGCCCACCAGCAAAAAGGAACCGGCGGTGGATTTCATATCCTCGTATTTTGTACTTTTTTCCACATATGCGTGACTGCCATCGCTTAAAGCGTGCAGATTTTCCCGGCCGCTCATGGTATTGAGAAGCCCGGCTTTTTCCACAGCCCCGGATGCGTCTACTTCCTTTGGAAGAGTTTCTACCAGCGGGGTATTGCATTCTGTGCAGACGGTAACTCCGTCACGGAATTCTGATTTGCATTCTGGACACCACATATTATTTCTCCTATCTTTGTATCACTGATGTTCTGTACAAACAGATAAAATTCAGGTATAATACATGATTATATCACATTTTCCCGCAAAATCTACGGGAAATTACAGACAGAGGCAAAAATTCATGAAAATTACAATTCTGGCAGTGGGAAAAATAAAGGAATCGTTTTACCGGGAAGCTGTGGCGGAATACAAAAAACGGCTGGGCAGGTATGTGCGGCTGGAAATGATCGAAGTCCCGGATGAAAAAATACCGGAACATGCCTCTCATGCGCAGGAGAGGCAGATAAAAGAAAAAGAGGGCATGCGCCTGGCAAAATATATCCAGCCGGATGCCTGCGTCGTTGCCCTGGCCATTGAAGGAACCATGCCGGATTCCCTGCAGCTGGCGGAGCGGATCCGCCGTTGTGGCGTGGACGGGATAAGCCATATAATATTTATCATCGGAGGGTCTCTGGGGCTGTCGGATGATATTTTAAAACAGGCCGTCATGCGGCTTAGCTTTTCAAAAATGACTTTTCCCCATCAGCTGATGCGGGTCATACTTTTAGAACAGATCTACCGCAGTTACCGGATTATAAACAACGAACCTTATCATAAATAGGGAGGACCGGCGCAGCGTGTTCACTGGCGGCAAACGCTTTACACAAATTTTAATAAATGTCCGGTTTTTGAAGCTGTTTACATAAGACGAAGATATTTGAAAGTATTTGAAAGAAATAAACCAGGAGGAACCATATCCCATGGCAAGACGAGACAAAATCAATTATTATCTGGATCTGGCAGACGTAGTATCCAAACGGTGTACCTGTCTGCGCCGCCACTATGGCGCTGTACTTGTAAAAAATGACGAAGTGATTTCCACCGGTTACGCTGGTGCGCCGAGAGGCAGGAAAAACTGTACAGACCTTGGTTACTGCCTGCGGCAGAAGATGAATATTCCAAGGGGCGAGCGGTATGAATTGTGCCGGGCGGTCCACGCCGAGGCCAATGCCATTATCAGCGCAGAGCGTGAGAAAATGATCGGCGCCACCATGTATCTGTCCGGGCGGGAAGCGGATACCGGGCAATATATAAAAAATTCCTGCAGCTGTTCCATGTGCAAACGGCTGATTATCAACGCCGGAATCAGAAACGTGTTTATCCGTGACACTGATACGGATTTCCGGGAAATCAGCGTCAGCGACTGGATCGAAAACGATGAATCCCTGGACGGAACCTTTGGGTACTGATACTACAGATGGTGGTGGCGGGCGGCTGTGTATTTCCCGGACGTCCGGAAAAGGCGGACATTTCCGCAGGTGATTTTTTATTTTACACATATACAGGTATCCTGCGGCATACAATAATATCAATATTACATGCCGCACAGACCGGAGCTGCCATGAGAAAACGAAACAGCCTTTCCAGTGAAATAAAAGACAGCGTGATACGTGCCTTTGAGCTGCCGGCGGATTTAGCTTATGGAAGCGTGCTGCTCTCTGTCACGGGCCAGAATGAAATCCTGATTGAAAATTACCGGGGAATTCTGGAATATAAAGACGGGCATATCCGCATCCAGGCAAAGGACTGCCGCATCCTGATTACAGGCAAAAGGCTGCAGATCGAATATTATACCAGTGATGAAATGAAAATCAAAGGTTTCATTGAGCAGATTATATATGAAAACTGAGGTGTGACATGCTCTTATCGCTGATAAAATATTTCCGTGGCTATGTAGAAGTGACCCTGTGGGGTTATGCGCCGGAGCGTTTTTTTAATTTGTGCAGCAACCATGATATTCTGATATGGGACTTATCCAGAGAGGGGGATATCTGCCATTTTAAAATATCCGTCCGGGGATTCCGCAGTCTGAAACCTCTGCTTCGAAAATCCGGGACTCATGTCCGGATCGGAACGAAAAACGGCGTTCCATTCTTCTTTTTCCGCTACCGGAAACGGAAAATCCTGTTTGCCAGCATTTTCTTATGCATGGCTGTCCTGTTTACGCTGTCCCGGTTTATCTGGAAAATTAATATCAATGGAAACGACAGTGTAACCAATGACAGCATTCTGCAGTTTTTGTCCGGACAAAACAGTTCCTATGGGACCTGTATTTCAGATATTGACTGCGAAAGACTGGAAGAAGAGCTGCGCAGCAGCTTTACGGATATTATCTGGACTTCGGTGCGGCGGGAAGGGACGACGCTGACCATCGACGTGCAGGAAAACCTTACCGCCGGGAAGCAGACGGTGGCGTCCGGACAGCTGCCGGAAGAGTTTAAAGAGCAGAAGCAGAGCGGCTATGATCTGCGGGCGCTGCATGACGGAATGATTGACAGCATCTATGTGCGCAAAGGAACGCCGCTGGTGGCGCAGGGGGATCAGGTGAAGAAGGGAGATGTGCTTGTATCAGGCGCCCTGCCGGTGTATGACGACAATGGTACGATATCCGCATACCAGTATGCTACGGCGGATGCGGATATCCGTCTCAAGACTGACTATACATATAAAGATCAGTTTCCGGTTTCCAGGCAGGAGCGGGTATACAGTGAAAAAAAGCAGCACCGCTACGGCATCAGTATCGGGGACCATTACCTGCAGATTCCCTGGAAAAAAGTGCCTTATGAAAAGTATTCCGTATTGGATGAGCGCAGTCAGCTGCGGCTGTGCGATTCGTTTTATCTGCCGGTCTATTTTGTAAAACGGGAATACGGGGAGTATGAAATCCGGCAGATGACTTATACCAGAAATGAAGCGCTGGATTACGCAAAAGAAAATTTGACCGCATATTTGAAAAATTTAACTGAAAAAGGTGTTCTCATTTTAGAAAAAAATGTTATGATAAAGAAAGGTAAAAAAAAGTACACCGTATCCGGCAGCATTACGGTACTGGAAAATACGTTTGAATATACACTGAATCAGGAACATCTGGATACTGCGCCGGATACGGAAGACGAAGGGAGTGCGGAAAATGGCTCTGAATGATATCACAATGGAACTGCCCGCCGGACATATGACAAATGTGTTCGGGCAGTTTGACACATATGTAAAAAAAATTGAGCGGCAGCTGCATGTTACGATTATCTGCAGAGATGACCAGATCCGGATACTGGGAGACCAGACCAGGATCCAGCATGCCGGGCAGGTAATCAGCCAGCTTCTGGCTTTTTCAGAAAAAGGAAATACCATTACCGAACAGGATGTAACCTACGCCCTTTCCCTGGTAGCTTCCCATGAGACAGCCACACTGTCTGACATCGGGGAGGAAACGATCTGCCACACGGTAAACGGCAGGCCCATTCATCCAAAGACGCTGGGCCAGAAAAACTATGTGGACCAGATTCACAATAAAATGATCGTTTTCGGAGTGGGGCCCGCCGGCACCGGAAAGACATATCTGGCCATGGCCATGGCCATTACCGCATTTAAACAGGAGGATGTGGGGCGCATCATCCTGACCAGGCCTGCCATTGAGGCCGGGGAAAAGCTGGGATTTCTGCCGGGAGATCTGCAGAGCAAGGTAGATCCTTATCTGCGGCCGCTGTATGATGCGCTGCACCAGATTATGGGTGCGGACAGCTTTATGAAAAATATGGAAAAGGGACTGATCGAGGTTGCGCCCCTTGCGTATATGCGTGGACGGACCCTGGACAACTCCTTTATTATTCTGGACGAGGCCCAGAATACCACGCCCGCCCAGATGAAAATGTTTCTGACACGTATCGGTTTTGGCTCCAAGGTAGTCGTTACCGGGGACGCAACGCAAAAGGACCTGCCGCCAGACACAAAGTCCGGGCTGGACGTGGCGCTGAAAGTATTAAAAAACGTGGAGGACATTGGGTTTTGTGAACTGACTTCCAGGGATGTGGTGCGTCATCCGCTGGTACAAAAAATTGTGAACGCATACGAAGATTATGAACAAAAACAGTCTGCGGGTAACAGACGCAGAAAACAGGTGGCAAAATGACAGACATACAGACAGACGGAGAGAGGAATACAGATAAGAATAACAGTGTGGCAGCAGAAAGCGGAACGGCTGTGCAGACAAAAACAGACGCAGGTGCGGGGGACGGCCGGACGGCCGGTATGGATCTGTTCGTGCCGGAAGAACGTTTTATAGCCATGCGGGTGCTCAAACTGCTGTACCTTGTTTTTGTCACGGTTTTATCCGGCGTTCTGACAGGTCTTTTCCACAGGCTTTCCCTGGGCAATATACTAAGTCTTCTGTTTACGGACGTGCTGTTTAGCGTACTGCTTGTTTTTTATCTGGAAAGCGGCCGGATTCACCGTAAGGACAGGCCGGATTCTTCCGAGGATTATATGCTGGTGTGTATTTATTATACAGCCGCCTGTGTGGTTCTGCTGGCAGCTTCTTTTTTTCCGGGGTTTACCGCTCCGGTATTTGCCGTGTCATTTCTGCTGGCGGCGGGCCTGGACCGGGAGCTGGCGCTGGTGCTGTCCCTGTTTCTGGACGCAAGGCTTGCCGCCGCAAGTGCGTCCTCCGTATACATGTCCGCCTGTTACCTTACGCTGACGCTGCTTGGCGTCATGCTGACTGCCATGTATGAGCAGAAAGTATACCGCAGATACGCGGAAATGATTGCGCTGGCCCTTGGCATGTCCATTCCGGTGATGTATCACTATATGGAAGACGGGGTGCCGGACATGCTGCTGCTGCTGTTTGCTTTTATCAGCGGCGCCATCAGTATGCTTGGTATGCATTATCTGTATGAACTGCTGCATTTTCGAAAATCCCAGGCAGCGGCGGTAAGCCTGGATACGATTGTAGATAAGAATTATCATCTGGTACGGGAGATCAGGCACTATTCCCCAAAAGACTATAACCATGCCATGCGTGTATCCAGAATAGCCGCCCACTGTGCTGCAAATGTGGGGGCGGATGTGAAAATATCCGCTGTAGGCGGCTTTTATTACCGGCTGGGCAGGCTGGGCGGGGAACCGTTTATAGAAAACGGAGTAAAAATCGCCCAGAATAACTGCTTTCCAAATGAAGTCATCTCCATACTTGGGGAATACGGAGGAAAACGGAATCCGATTTCTACGATTGAATCCGCAATAGTACATATTACGGATGTTGTCGTAACCAAATTTGAACTGCTGGACCATAATACGCTTTCCAGTTCCTGGAACAGGGATATTGTCATTTACCAGACATTAAATGAAAATTCTTCCTCCGGGATCTATGACAACAGCGGGCTGACCATGAACCAGTTTTTAAAAATCCGTGAATTTCTGGCAAAAGAGGAGGAATTATTATGACGATCAATATTCAGGAGGAAACAGACGTTCCGTTTACCTTTCCCTATGAGAAAACCGCAAAGGACGTGATCTGTTTTGTATGTGATGATTTAAAATTTCCCTATGAGGCGGAAGTATCGCTGACTCTGACAGATAATGCGGGCATCCATGAATGCAACCGGACGCACCGTCAGATTGACGCACCTACGGATGTGCTTTCTTTTCCGATGCTGAGTCTGGAGCGTCCCCTGGATTTTATAACATTGGAAGCGGATATGGATAATTTTAATCCGGATACCGGAGAGGCGCTGCTGGGGGATATTATCATCAGCGTGGAGAAAGTAACGGCGCAGGCGGAAGCATACGGCCACAGCGTTCTCCGGGAATTTGCGTTTCTGATCGTACACAGTATGCTGCATTTATTCGGGTACGACCATATGACGGAAAAAGAGGCGGCTTTAATGGAAGCTGAACAGCGCCGGATACTGGAAAAGATGCAGATCACGAGATAAAAGAACTTCGGATAAAAATTACATAACAAAACAGGAGAAGAGGAATGAATAAAAAAGTACTGACAGGATTACTTGCCGGCATGAGCATATGTATGCTCTCAGCCGGCTGCGGCAAAAAGAATGAAGAAAAGGCGCCGCCGCAAAATCCTCCGGCGGAGATTACGAAAACAGAACCGGAAGATGAAAAAACCGTGAAAAAACCAAAACCGGAGAAGGAACCGCAAGACATCCATAAGGGTGAGGCAAAAAGCCTTCTGACTGGCGAATGGATCAGTAAAAAACTGGCAAAAAAACGCCCGGTGTCCTGTATGCTTGGCAATACCGGGTCTGCGCTGCCTCAGTATGGCATCAGCCAGGCGGAAATTATTTACGAGGCGCCGGTGGAAGGCGGCCTGACCCGTCTGATGGGTATTTTCCAGGATTATGAAACAATCGAAAAATTAGGATCTGTCCGCAGCGGACGGCTCTACTATGCTTATTATTCCATGGGATTTGACGCCGTTTATCTGCATTACGGACAGGCTTCTTATGCTACCAGCTTTTTACAGAGCGGCCAGATCGACGATTTAAACGGTCTGGAGTATGAGGTGGACAAAGCGGTTATTTACAGGGACACTTCCAGGAAGGCGCCCCACAACGCTTATGCCACAGGAGAAGGACTTTCTGCCGGCCTGGCGTTAAAACAGTACCGGACAGAGTATGAGGACGGGTTCGAAGGCCATTTCAGATTTGCGGCGGACGGCGAACCGGTAAAACTAAATGGTAAAAGCAGTAAGAAAGCGGCCATCGTCCGGGCCGGATATCTGGCAAACCAGCCTTATTTTGAATATAATGCGAAAGATGGTTTATACTATCGTTACCAGTACGGCGCAGCGCAGACCGATGGAAATACCGGCGGACAGCTGGCTGTAAAAAATGTTATTCTGCAAAATTCCCAGGTACGCACACTGGATGACAATGGTTATCTGGAAATTGCTGTGGCAGGGGAAGGCACTGGCTGGTATGTCACAAATGGAAAAATGATTGACATTACATGGAAGCGTGTGGATGATTTCTCACCAACCCGTTATTACGACGGCGACGGCAATGAGATTACATTAAATCAGGGAAAGACCTGGGTATGTATTGTGGACCAGGCGCACCCGGAACGGGTACAGTCTGAGTAAACAGCAGCCACAGCGCAGTAACATGTAATAAAAAGGCGTGTTATGAGAGGGAAAAGAAATAAAAACCAGGATTTTTTACTGCAGGGCACAATACTGGCCACTGCCACAATTATGGGAAGGGTGATCGGGCTGGTCTACCGGATACCGCTGACGGTAATTATCGGGGATCTGGGCAATAATTACTATGGATGTGCCTTTGATGTTTATAATATTCTGCTGCTCATTTCTTCTTACAGTCTGCCTATGGCAGTTTCCCGACTGGTGTCTGATTACCGTACCAAAGGGGAGCTGCGTAATGCCTACCGGGTACTGCGCTGTGCGTTTTCCTTTGCGCTGCTGGCAGGAGGGGCTGTCTGCATTCTGGTATTTTTATGCTCCGGCTTTATTACAGATACCGTATTTCAGACTCCGTTAAGCATTTACGCACTGCGGGTGCTGGCGCCTACGCTGCTGATTACGGCAGTGATGGGCGTGTTCCGTGGTTTTTTCCAGGGTATGGAAAATATGCGGCCCAGTGCGGTGTCGCAGGTGATCGAACAACTGGTCAATGCGGTGGTCAGCGTGCTGGCGGCATACTTTTTGTCGTCCTATGGCATGCGCATTGGAAAAGTACTGGCCAACGAGGAGGGCTACCGGGCCGCCTACGGGGCTGCCGGCGCCTCTCTTGGAACGACCGTGGGCGCTTTGTTTTCCCTGTTATTTTTATATTTTCTTTATAAAGGATATCTGCGTCTGTTTAAGAAAAAAATGCGCAGTGAGCGGGTACGGCGGATTTCCCAGCAGGTATTAATGCGCCGGATGATGCTTACCATTGTGCCGGTGCTGGCTGCTTCCGCATTGTTTAACATCAACGTGGTGGTGGAACAGGGAATTTTTAAACATATGATGGCAGGCGTGGCGCCAGACGGGCAGATTGCCCTGTGGTGGGGAGTGTTTTCCGGAAAATTCCGGACGCTGGTAAATCTGCCGGTGGCGGTGGCGGCAGCTATCGGAGCCGCATGTATTCCGAGCATTACAGCATCCCATGGCAATAAACAGTGGAACGGTGTGGCGGAAAAAACAGAACTGGCGGTCCGTTTTTCCCTGTTAATCGCACTGCCTTCCGCCTTTGTGCTTATGCTCCTGTCTGCGCCTTTAATGGAATTTTTATTCCAGGATACAGGAAAGCTGGCCGGCGGGCTGCTGCTGGCCGGCGGCGTTACGGTCATATTTTATTCCGTTGCCACTGTGACAGCCAGTATTCTCCAGGGAATCGGCCGGCTGCGGGCGCCGGTGATTCACAGTGGTATCGGACTGCTGCTGCATATTATTACGCTGGTCTGCCTGTTAAAGTTTACGGATCTGAAAATATATGCGGTAACAGCCGCCATGGCTGTGTTTGGGCTTAGTGTAATGATTTTAAACCAGGTTGCGTTATACCGCAGCGGTTTCTGGGCGCCGGAATTTTACCGTACCATTCTGCTGCCTGCGGTCTGTGCGCTGATTATGGCGTCTTCGTGCTGGGTCATTGAATTTGGTTTAAGCCAGATGGTTATGGCGAAATATATCACAGTACCGGTATCGCTGATTTCCGGCATACTGATATATTTTATCCTGCTGCTGACCATGCGGGCAGTGACGCCAAAAGAGCTGTGTCTGTTCCCGGGAGGGCGGCGGATGCTGCGTCTGATGCGCAGGGCCGGTTATCATTAGGGTATATCCGCAAAACGGGCGCCTGCTGCCAGCCCGGGTTAAGGGAGCCGGCAGTGTGATACAAAACAAAAAATAGATGAAAGTAGAAGAAAGAGGTATTGGAAATGCTTGTCCTGAATGCGAACCGGGAACAGGAAATATTTTTTAATGAACTGTTAAAAATCACAGAATCACAGGTTGTCTGGGACGGTAATTTTGTCATCATGGGCGACCGGCTGATTCTGGAAGGATACGTACGTTCCCTTATATTTCATTTTGATATACAAAAAGCGGAGGTGGATCTGATTGATCTGCCGGATGACGAGGACAATGAGCTGGAAATGGACGCATATCCGGGCGTCCCGGATCTGATTGCCCTTGCGGTATATGCCTTTGAATCCTGGGGCCTGCTCAATGGGCTGGACATAAAAGAGGATGTGTCAGAGTTAAATAAACGGTTTAATAATATTCTGTCGGCCTATCATTTTACAGTTACTTTTGATAAGGACAGTATCCAGTTTTATAAGGACGGCATCCCTGTTACATATGAAGATGTGATAGAGGTAGCTGTTACATCGGAAGCACTGCCGGACGCCTGGCTGAAGCTGCCGGAATTTGAATATTACAACGACCAGAATGATACGCCGCCTGTTTCTCAGGCGGCCGCTGCCAGTTCTTTTGCGCAACAGTCAGATCATGATTCTGCGGCGTCTGCGGGCCGTAACAGCCAGGAAGTGGCGGAACGGATTGAAAAATACCATTCCAGAATCGGAGTGCTGGACCGTCTCTCAGAGCTCCAGATCAAATCCCTGCGACGGGACATCAGCTGGGACCAGCTGCTGACAGATCAGGAAAAAGAAGAACTGTTATATCCGGTGGACGATTATCTGGAACAGAAAGCAGCGGAAGCAAAGGGAGGCGGGAAAGAGGCGGACCCGTCGGGCCGTAACAGTCAGGAAGTGGCGGAACGGATTGAAAAATACCATTCCAGAATCGGAGTGCTGGACC
>CANRTU010000001.1 GCA_947642745.1 uncultured Eubacterium sp. | reverse complement strand
TTTCACGAAAATCTTTTTCATTTTCCTCTTGACATATTACCAAATTGCTTTTATTAATTTTGGGTTTTGATAAGTATATCACTGTTACCTGAGTCTGAACAGATAACTTCCGGCACATTTTCAAAGGGGCAGCTGGCGGCAGCCAGCGCAGGGGAATGGCAGCTTCCCAGCTTATCATCTGGATCTGATTTCCAATGACGCAGCTGACAGTAGCGGGGAAAAGGCATTCCTGTTTACATTGGAGACAGATGGCATGGAAGTATTCATCATATCTGTTCGTAAAACCAGCCGGGTAAGGGCCAGCCGGTCCGGGAGTCCTGATCCGGGTGCGGGCGCACAATCCTCTCTAAGCGCCCTGTCACTGAATGAAGAACTCATCCGGCTTTGCCAGCAGGTGAGAGAACCAGCGTATCAGGAGTACAAACAAAAAGATATTGCCCGGAATGGAGATGGTTATAACAGGATCGCGCATGAACTGATGACAATGTTTTCAGAATCAGGGGAATTAAAACATCTGGCTCCCGATTCTGATGCGGTACAAAAGAAAATCTATGCATTACAGCAATTTATAACCGGTAACTACTATGAATGTACCAATGAAATCCTGAGTGAACTGGGTGAAATGTATGTATGTGATGAACGCTTCAGGAACAATATTGACAAAGCGGGTGGAAATGGAACCGCTGAATTTGTCAGACAGGCTATCGAGGTGTATTGCGGTAAAAACAAGGTGTAATTAATTTGTCACTGAATAGATACGCTGTCCTGTCTTCTTATTTTTTTACCTTAAAAAGGCAAACGGAATCACCGCATTTCTGGTTTCCATCCGGAAGCCGTACATATATTGCTGGCTGGCAGTATGAAAGTCTGAAAGCGGTGGGGAATGGTGCGGATGGTCTAAAACCCGCAGGGGCCCGGGGGTTACGGTGGTCCCGTTGGACAGAGGAAATGCCGCCATTCAGGAGGCTGAGGGAGCTGACGCCGGAGAGGAACGCTGCCCACGGCGGGCAGCCGGTGCTGCGGTGGATGATGGACAATATTTTTGTGCGGCAGGACCAGACGGGGAATATCAGACTGGATAAGGACAAGGCCACGGAGAAGACAGCCGGTGCGGTGGCGGTTATGGCGTCAGTCCGGGCGGTAAGGAATGACGGGAGTACGGGGAGCGTATATGATGAGAGGGAGAATTTTGTACTTTTAATGCCGGCGGATTTCTGGTATACTGGATGACAAAAAGGATTTACTGAAAGGAGTCTGAGTCATGGGGGCTAAAGAGAAAAAGCATGTAATAACACAGGAAGATATCATGAAGCTTTTGGATTCCTGTTATGAGAAATGTTTAAATGGTATACCAAAAGTCAGTCCGGGCGTTAAGGATATGGCTGCTGATTATTTGAAAAAACATGATACAACAGAAGGGGCGTGCCGGGCAATGCTGCGAAACCAGGTTGTAAAGTGTACAACGTCAGGAGTTATAACTGGATTTGGAGGATTTATTACTATGCCGGTTGCGATTCCGGCCAATGTGGGGAGCGTAATTTATGTGCAGATGCGTATGATAGCCTGTGTCGCATATATGGCAGGTTATGAATTACACACGGATCAGACACAGACTTTTGTTTATGCCTGTCTTGCCGGTGTTGCGGTGAATAGTCTGGTTAAACAGGCAGGAATAAAATTCGGTGTGAAATTTGCCAACGGACTTATAAAGAAGATACCGGGGAAAGTATTGACGAAGATAAATCAAAAGGTGGGATTCAGGTTTATTACAAAGTATGGTACAAAGGGAATTATCAATTTAGGAAAACTTCTTCCGGGTGTAGGCGCTCTGGTTGGCGGGGGCCTGGACTTAGTGGAAACTAAGGTTATTGCTGACCGTGCCTACAGGTGGTTTCTGAAGGGCGATTTTTCAGTAAAGGATGAGAAGGAAGATGAGGTAATACAAATCGAAGAGGCTGATTTTCAAAATGTATCAGAACATGGAGAATAAAGGCAGTCATATTGTGTTTTTTATTAAACAGGCGGGAGGATTGTCTGATTAAGAAGATTCTGGTTGTGACGGGTGGCGGCCCGCCCGAAAGGAATACGGGGCAGCTTGTGGATGCGTTCGTAAAAGGAGCGGAGGAAGCGGGGCATTCTGTGGAAAAGGTGTCGCTACTGAAAACGGAGGTGAAGGGCTGTGCGGGGTGTAATGCCTGCAGATATGGGAAGCCGTGCGTACAAAAGGACGGTTTCAATGAGCTGGTTCCGAAGATTAAGGGGGGGCGGATCAGGCCGTGCCTGCGTCACCCCTGTATTTTTGGACGATATCTTCTAAGCTGAAGGCTTTTATTGAAGGGTTTTATTGTATTGCGGAAGAATATTCTGATCCGCCATATGGAGTGTATGAGAGGTATCCGGTGAAGGACAGTGCGCTGCTTATGACATCGGCGGATGAATTTTTCTGGACTTTTGAGCAGGCGGTATCTTATTATCAGTTTGCGGTTGTGAATGATATCGGTTTCCATGACAGGGGGATGCTGCTGGCCGGCGGCTGCGGGGACACGAACGGGAAGCCGCAGATTGATAAGACGGGGTACTTACAGAAAGCATATGAATTTGGGAAAAATATTTATAAGAAATGAAATGATAACATAAAACGGCATCTCTTCGGAGGTGCTTTTCTTTTGCGTATGACGTTCCAAAAAGGCAGGCGCAGCCACAGAAATTTATTGTGATTGTAAAGGAAATCCAAAGCTGTTATAATGGGAACGAGAACGAAAGCGAAAGTTATAGAAATAAATCAAAAAAGCTGCAAATTGCCGGAAACAGGTGTATTGGCGGATCAGAACAGATCCGGGTCTGAAAAACCGGAACAGATGTTATCATGATAAAAGAGTCGGGATGAAAGCCGGACGTTTGTTTCATGATAAAGGAGGATGTATGAGATATATAAATAAGGAGAGAGCGGATGGGCGCATTTTTTAAGCATGTGCTGGATGAATTTTTATCCTCTGCTTTTCTGGAAGAAGTGAGCGCAAAATTTCATTTTGGAAAAGCGCATCAGATGGAATTACGATCGGTGGCAGAGGAAATGCTGCCACTTATGTATCAAGAAGCTTTCTGGGAAAGAGGGGCATATAAAAAGCTTTATAAAAAACCGCTTACTGTCTCGGACTCCCGGGGCGGCAGGAAGGAAAGATTCCGGATAAAGGAAGTGGACGGATGTTCCGGTACGGAGTGGGAGTGTGTGGTTATGTCCCTGGGAAAGGGGATTGACCGTCTCCAGGAAAGTTATAGTGAAAAGGAACTTATTATGCAAAGCTATATGACGCAGGCGCTTTCCGGTGAAGTGCTCATGAGGGGTTATAAGGCCTGTGCCCGGTATCTTAAAAAAGAAACAGGCAGATATGTGGCGGCGTATCATTTTCCTGGCAGTGAGGAAGGATTTCCCCAGGAAATGCTGCCGGATCTGTTAAAAACATATGCGCCCGGTATTTCATGTAATTCCGCTTTCTGCATGTTTCCAACAAAGAGTGTGGTATTTATCGCAGAACTGACACAGGATGAATCAAAGCGGTGTAAAAGTATCTGCGCCGGCTGTACCAGTGCCATGTCCGGGCGCAGGTCAGAGTTTTGCGCAGCCTGTGTCCGGTCAGGGTGAAATAAAACATTTTTTTGAACCGCAGACAGGCGCAGCGTGAAGACGGGCCGCCGGAATACGCCTGTTGCGCTGATATTTTGTAATAACTGATTCTGACATATTGTGAATATCAGGCGTCTGCGGGATCCGTCCGCAGGAATAAGGGACAGGGCTGGCAAATATATTACAAAGGATGGGACTGGAATATTATGGAAAAAAATCTGACTTCCGGAAGTGTGCTGCGAAATATTATTTCGTTTTCACTGCCTTATCTGCTTTCCTATTTTATGCAGACATTGTATGGGATGGCGGATTTATTTATTATCGGGCAGTTTAACGGGGTGGACAGCATTACCGCTGTTTCCACAGGCAGCCAGGTAATGCATATGATTACGGTGATGATTGTGGGTCTGGCAATGGGAGCCACAGTGACCATAGCCAGTGCTACCGGGGCGAAACGGCCGGATCGGGCAGCTGCCGCCATAGGAAATACGGTCACATTGTTTATGGGGCTGTCGGTGGTGGTGACCGGGCTGCTGCTTGTGCTCGTAAAGCCGGTTACAGCGGCGATGGCCACGCCGCCGGAGGCAGTTGATGGTACGGTGCGCTATCTGATAGTCTGCTTTGCCGGCATTCCGTTTATTACAGCGTATAATATTCTAAGCTCTATATTCCGGGGACTTGGGGATTCCAAAAGTCCGGTGTATGTCATCGGGGTGGCCTGCGGGGTCAATATTGCGCTGGATTATCTGCTGATCGGCGTCTTCCGCCTGGGTCCCGTGGGAGCTGCGGCCGCCACCACATTGTCCCAGACGGTCAGCGTCATTGTGGCGTTTTTCTTTATTCTGGGACAAAAAACGCAGGCGCTGCCAAAGTCTGGTGATTTAAAGCCAAAGGCGGAGGTTATGGGACAGATATTAAAAATAGGGATACCCGTTGCCCTGCAGGATGGATTTATCCAGATTGCTTTTATTGTGATAACGGTTATTGCCAACCATCGTGGATTACACGATGCGGCGGCTGTGGGGATTGTGGAAAAAATTATCGGAATGGTGTTTCTGGTGCCTTCCGCCATGCTCTCCGCCGTATCGGTTCTTTCGGCGCAGAATATCGGGGCGGGCAGAAAAGACCGGGCGGCGCTCACACTGCGGTATGCTATTTACCTGGCGGCCGGGTCTGGCCTGGCGGTGTCTGTGGTCACACAGTTTGTAAGTGCGCAGATGGTGGGGCTGTTTACAGATGACGCACTGGTGACAGGGCCTGGCAGCCTGTATCTTAAGGGATATATCTGGGACTGCATATTTGCCGGTATACATTTTAGTTTCAGCGGATATTTTTGTGCCTGCGGCCGGTCCGGGATTTCTTTTTTACATAATTCCCTTTCCATTGTCTGTGTGCGCATTCCGGGCGCCTTTCTGGCGTCGGCATATTTTGCGGATACGCTGTTTCCCATGGGACTGGCCGCACCAGCGGGTTCCCTGCTTTCAGTCATTATATGTGTTATTTTCTATTTTTACAGAAAAGAACGCCCGGGGCTGGAACAGAACAGGATGAAAACCGTGTGATGTAACGGCGGGTCTGCGTCAGGCGGCCGGGGACGGTCTGACAGACGAAAATGTAATGGCGGGTCCTGATTCAGGAAAGGAGAAGATACAGTATGCGACAGGAGCGGACGGCATTTGAACCGGTTTATAAACAGATATTTCCTTTCTGGGAGGAGCTGCCGGATACAGACAAAGATTATCTCTGCACACATTCCAGAACTGTTACTTATCCCAGGGGGAAAATCGTCCAGGATGGCAGCGGATGCGCCGGCGTTATTCTTGTGCAAAGGGGAAGTCTGCGGCTGTATATGATGTCAGACGAGGGAAAGGATATTACCCTCTACCGGCTGCAGGCAGGCGATACGTGTATGCTCTCAGCGTCCTGTGTGCTGGAAGCCATTACTTTTGAAGTGTTTCTGGACGCGGAGGAAGACAGTGTCTGTCATGTGATCAGCGCAGCCGCCTTTGAGGCAGTTTCCGGGCGGAATCCGGTTGTGAAAATATTTGCGCTGGAAATGGCGGTGAGACGTTTTTCAGATGTGATGTGGGTCATGCAGCAGATTCTGTTTATGAGTATGGACCGGCGGCTGGCCATTTTCCTGCTGGATGAATCGGCCAGAACCGGCTCCGATACCATTACACTGACCCACGCCCGGATTGCCAGATACATGGGCTCCGCCAGGGAGGTGGTTTCAAGGATGCTGAAATATTTTGCGGAGGAAAAGATGGTGGAAGTATCCCGCAAAGGGATCCGTATCCTTGACAGGCAGCGTCTGTGTAAAACCGGGCGTGTCTGAAGTGGTCTGTTATCTGTCCGGGGAGCTGTCTTTATGTCTGGCCCTGCATATGAGCTGGGTCATGGTGCCCATCGGACAGTATACGCACCAGGATCTGGGCTTAAAGAGCACCATGGTAAAAAATCCCAGTACGGCGGAAGTAAGCATGACGCTGTAAAAGCCAAAGGCAAACTGCGCAACGCCATCGGAAAACAGGGTGCCGTGATAAGCCCAGTGCCAGGGCAGCTTAAACGTCCAGAGCAGTGTGACTACCCTGGCAGTGGTTTTTGATCCGGCGAACACCAGATATGTGTTCCAGAGCATGATAAAAAACATAATAAAAAAGAAAATGAGAAATCCATATCTGAAATATTTCGATTTCATCCATCCGGGCGTATCTTTTTTTCTGGAAAGTCCGAATCTGCCTCCCAGCAGGCCAAACAGCTGTCCCCTGCCGCAGTATTTATTACAGTATGCCTTGTTGCCGTATCCTGTTGAGATAATCAGCGGGATAAAGAAACAGAAAAGTCCCAGCCAGGCAAACAGGATATTAAAAAATCCTAATATCAGATACGTAAGGGAAACGACCCACAGATAATCATACCATTTCTTTTTTTGCTTCATTTTCCATCCACCTCCCGTAGTGAAATAACGCCTGCGGGACATTCTTTCACACATTTCCCGCATCCGACGCACAATTCGCCGCTGATTTCGGCATAAATGCCTCTTGGAATGCTGATTGCGCCTCTGGGGCAGACTTTCATGCAGCATCCGCAGGCTACGCACTCCCGGATACTGACGGCTGCTTTTCGTTTTATCATATGAACTTCCTCCTGTATCATCATTTTATACTGCCATACAGTGTACAGAAATCTGATACAGGATTCAGTGACAAAGTCACCAAAAGAAACGCAGGGGCAGCAGTTTCTTTCTGTATAGCGGTGTGATCCTCCCGGACAAAGTAAGAAACGCAAAGTTTTGCAAAAAACGTGCCCGGCCTGTTCTTGCGTCAGATGTCTGTTTCTGATATACTGTATCAGAAATTTCTGGTTATCTGGAAGAGGAGGTATTATTATGACAGAAATTTTTGGCACACTGGGACCGGCCTGCGCACAGGCGGATCTGCTGGAACAGATGTTTTTGGAAGGAATGACAGGGATGAGACTGAATACATCCCACAGTGGCCTGAAAGAAAGCGAACCGCTGCTGGAGGTATTCTGGCAGGCAGCGCAGAGGGCAGGCGTCCGTCCGGAATTACTGATTGATATGCAGGGACCGGAGATACGTACAGGCGTGCTGGATGTTCCGTTACATCTGGAAGAATTGTCGCAGGCTGTATTTGTGAGCCATACACAGGAAAAAGGTCCGGCCGGAGTATCCGCAATTCCTGTGGATGACCAGATTCTTTCTGAGATGAAACCGGGAGACCATATACTGCTGGACGACGGCAGAATGGAACTGGTTATTACCGCCACTGATCCGCAGATTACGGCCCGTGTGCTGCGGGGCGGCGTGTTACTGAATAAAAAAAGTCTGAAAATCGTAAATAAAGCAGTCAGCGGCCCGGTGATGACAAGCCTGGACAGGGAAAATATCCGTCTGGCAAAGGAATACGGGGTAACGGCGCTGATGCAGCCGTTTGTCTCTGACGGGGAGCAGCTGTCACAGGTCCGTGCAGAGCTGGGCGCACACCAGATGGACCATGTCCGTGTATTTGCCAAAATTGAAAACCGGGCAGGGCTGGAACAGATCCGGGACATTATGCCGGGAGCGGATATGATTGTGATTGCCAGAGGCGATCTGGGAAATGACATGCCGTTGTGGGAGCTGCCGGCGGCGCAGAAAACGCTGGCGGAAATATGCAGGAAAGAAGGGAAGCCTTTTCTTGTAGTGACACAGATGCTGGCGTCCATGGTACACCATCCTTATCCTACAAGGGCGGAAGTTTCGGATATTTTCCATGCGGTTGCGGATGGTGCGTCGGCTGTCATGGTTACGAATGAAACAGCTGTAGGAGACTATCCGGTAGAAGTTATCCGCTATCTGAAAAAAACGGCGCTGGAGGCGGAGGTCTGGGTACAGACAGGCAGGCATTCTTAAAGACGGTTTGTACAGGTAATGTGGATAGTATTTTCAGCTATCACGCAGAAACGGATCACAGTAAAAAATACGTTTTATATCTGGTTTGCAGGGGAGGATACTGGTTATGGGAAATGAATACGATCAGGAAGAGTTTTTCAGCCGCTACGCAGAAATGGACCGCAGTAAGAAAGGGCTGTCCGCCGCCGGAGAGTGGCATCAGCTAAGACAGCTGTTTCCGGAACTGACGGGAAAAAGTGTTCTGGATCTGGGATGCGGCTATGGCTGGCACGCTAAATTTTCCATGGATCAGGGAGCGTCTCATGTTCTGGGCATTGATCTGAGCGAAAAGATGATCCGGGAAGCAAAAAAACGCAATTGTGGCGAAGGAATTACATACCGGGTCTGCGGAATCGGGGAATATGAATATCCGGAAAATTCCTGGGACTGCGTCGTATCGAATCTGGCGCTTCATTATATCAGGGATCTGGAATGGGTATATCGTCAGGTGTACAAAACGCTGAAAAAAGACGGGATATTTATATTTAATATTGAACATCCGGTTTTTACATCCGCAGTGGGACAGGACTGGATATATGATGAAGACGGACAGCCACAGTACTGGCCGGTGGATGAGTATTTTGTTTCCGGTGAAAGAAAGACCTGCTTTCTGGGCTGTGATGTGGTGAAATATCATCATACACTGACCGGGATACTTATGGGGCTTCTGGAAAACGGTTTTCTTCTGGAAGCTGTAAGGGAAGCGCAGCCGCCGGAAGAACTGGCGGGGATGTCTGGTATGGAACATGAATGGCGCCGTCCGATGATGCTGCTTGTCAGGGCATATGTAAAGAAGTGATTCCGGTCCCGGAGTTTATCCGATTGGGATTATAACAGCCAGTTGCATTCTGGTTCAAATAGCGATGCTGGTTTTGTCTGGTAAAAATATAGTAATAGACGGTTTAAAAATGAAAACGATAGTTTCTATAGGGGGCGAAGTTCTTTCGATGATAGGAATGGGGTATTTCTTTATTGTCTGGCGTGAAGCTTAGCAGTCAGCCCCCGCCCTCTTTCATCCTTTCTCTCTTTTGAAAAATAGAAAAATATAAAAAAGCCCAAAAACAGGAATCCAGGTCCTGTATTTACTCTCATAAAAATTCTGTTGTCAAATAAAATAGTCAGCCATTCAACCATTTACTGCGCCTTCTTAAAGTCAGATAAATCTTCAATCGTAACTTCAAACACTTTTGCTATGCTGTATACAGGCAACATAGAAGGATTATAACGATTTCGTTTAAGCTGCATAATAGTCTGGCGGGATACACCCGCTAAATCGGCGGGCTCTTGCTGCGTCATTCTCTTTGTGGCATAGCAAACATGGATTTTGCTTTCAAACCTGTATCTGTTTTTACTCGCCATTGGTACACCGCCTTTCCTGATTTTTCTGTTACATGGATATGAGCATAACATATTTCCTGCACTTTGTATAATAAAATGGATATATGTATGAGAGGATTTCCACAATGCCTTTCTTTTGGTCTTTATCCAGTATTTTGTGCGTATTTAATTATGAGACCTGTAAAAATCAACTATATATTCAACAGTTTTACTAATTTTGATATTAGAGTTGCAAAACAGAATAAAATAGTATAAAATTCTTATAGTCAATATTTTTAACAAATATTTATCTATAAGAAGCTTATCTGCTAAAAAACTTTGCGTACATGTATTTCAGATACCGGACGGATGTTTATATCAGCATTTTACAGCGTTCAGCCGTAGTGTACGGGAATGTGCGGATATAAGCCACAGTTATCAGCAGCAGATCCGGGTGTATTAGCCGGGATGCTGTAAACAGACGGGGATCTGCGTTGAGGTAACAGCGGCAGAGAGGTTTCGGTATTTTTTAGCATCATAAGCCGCGGAGGTCTGCCGACGTACATGCGGCAGTCTGAATCAATGCCGGGAGGTCAGTTATGCGGGAAATGGATTATGCAAAGATCGGGAACAGAATCCGGCAGACCAGAAAACTGAAAGGCTGGTCCCAGGAAGTACTTGCGGAAAAGTGTGAGATCAGTCTGTCTTTTATTGGTCATATAGAGCGGGGCACACGCAGCATGAGTCTGGATACATTTGCCAGTATCTGCAATGTGCTGGAAGCTGGTGCGGACGAACTGCTCTGGGGAATTCCGGGACAGGCGGGTCTGCGGATACCGGACTGGGGAGAATCATTTCAGACGCAGGAAGACAGCTATATTATGTATGCGAAAATCATGAAATCCATAGCGGAAATTATGGGCGGATCACATTAATAATAAAATGTTAAGAAAGTATCTTACAGGCAGGAGCGTGTCTGAAAAATGTTTTCTGCCAGATGTACCCGGAGGGCATGATATACCCGGAGGGCATGATATGGCGGGCTGTGTACCCGGATGCCGGTGCGGATATTACGCAAAGCGGGGAAAGCGGAATCATTAAGATACACGCTGGCAGGGCTTTGTATGTTTCCGGTTATACAGGCGGATCAGACAGCGCCGGCGGACAGGAGGACGGACGATGGGTGATTTTACGGCGGATATAAGATTCAGCGGGATACAGCCACTGGCGCAAAAGGCGTTACTGGCATCTCCCACGATGCATGAAGGCGCAGAAATGGTATATATCAGGGAAGCATACGAGTCCGGATGGATGACCACTGTGGGCAGCAATATAGACAATATAGAAAAAGCGGTGGCAGACTACATACAGGTACGCCATGCCCTGGCGCTTTCCAGTGGTACCGCGGCCATTCACCTTGCCATAAAGCTTGCTGCCGGAAGACTTTATCCTTCTGACAGTGGTAACTGTGCGTCTGGCGGAAAGGGAAACGGGGGATGTCTGCGGGGCCGTCGTGTGTTCTGTTCCGACCTGACCTTTGCCGCTACCGTCAATCCCGTTGTCTATGAAGGCGGCGAGCCGGTTTTTATTGATTCCGCCTATGGTACCTGGAACATGGATTCGGCGGCGCTGGAGCGGGCATTTGACATATATCCGGATGTAAAGCTGGTGGTACTGGCCCATCTGTACGGAAATCCGCAAGGGGCGGAGGAGATCAAAGCTGTCTGTCATACACACGGCGCACTGCTGGTGGAAGACGCGGCGGAGGCGCTGGGAGCGTATGTGGGAGGACGTCCGGCCGGATCATATGGCGATTACGGGGTGATATCTTTTAATGGAAATAAAATTATTACCGGAAGCGCCGGCGGGATGCTGCTGGCAGATGACGGGGAGGACATACAGAAAGCAAGGAAATGGTCTGCGCAGGCCAGGGAGTCCGTGCCCTGGTATGAGCACAGGGAGCTGGGGTACAATTACCGGATGTCTAATGTGGTGGCAGGAGTGGTCAGGGGACAGTGGGAATTTCTGGAGGACCATATCCGGCAGAAGCAGAGGATTTATGAGCGGTATCAGAATGGTCTTTCGGATCTGCCGGTGGAAATGAATCCGGTATGCGCGGATGGCAGGTCCAATTACTGGCTGAGCTGCATGCTGATCCATGAAAACGCAGTGGCGGAATCCAAAGGAATACCAGCACAGGGCGGCGATCCTGCCGTTGCGGGAAAAACCTGTCCGGCGGAAATACTGGATGCGCTGGCCTGTTTTCACGCAGAAGGCAGACCGGTATGGAAACCGATGCATCTGCAGCCGTTTTACCGGGAAAACGGGTTTGTGACGGCTGACGCAGACGGTCACAGGGATACCGGCTCCATAACCGGCGGGCAGGCGGGAGTATCCGCAGATCTGTTCCGGCGGGGCGTATGCCTGCCTTCTGACAACAAAATGAGTTTGCGGCAGCAGGACGTAATTATTGACGTGATACACAGATGTTTCCGGTAATGTGACACAGGCAGGGATACGGACAGCGTGTTCTGGAAATAAGTGTTGTCCATCACTGTGCTGCCGGCGGCTCTGGATGTGGGGAATGGTGGAAAATGATAAAAGAAAGGACAGTCATACTGTCTGCGTGCGCACTTGCCGGTGCTGCCGCAGGGGTATGGACAGGCAGAAAAACAGACAGGATCAGGCGGGAAGCCCGCGGACAGGGCGCTCATGTGCCATACGGTCCGTATGAGGCAGTCATAAAAAGGCCGCTGGACGTGACGGCGGGCATGTCGGCATGCGCCCTGCTGGCGCCGGTGATGGCGGTATGCGCCCTGCTGGTGAAAATAAAGCTGGGGTCGCCGGTTATATTTACACAGCAACGGCCGGGATTAAACGGACAGATGTTCTGTATTCATAAATTCCGCACAATGACAGACCGGTGCGACAGCAGCGGCAGGCTGCTTCCCGACGGAGACCGCCTGACAGACTTCGGAAAGTGGCTGCGGTCCTCATCCCTGGATGAACTGCCGGAACTGACAGATATTATACGTGGAAATATGTCGTTTGCCGGTCCAAGGCCGCTGCTGGCAGAATACCTGCCCCGTTATAATGAACGGCAGAAGCACCGCCATGATGTGAGGCCGGGGCTTACGGGGCTGGCGCAGGTATCCGGCAGAAACGGGCTCTCCTGGGAGGAGAAATTTGAGAAAGACCTGGAATATGTGGAAAAAATCACGTTATTAACAGATCTGAAAATACTGTATGAAACAGTTAAAGCTGTGTTTAAAAAAGAGGGAATCAACAGTCCTGCGTCCGCCACAGCGGAATTATTTACAGGAGGAGAGGACGGATGAACCGCCTGATTATTATCGGTGCGTCGGGACATGGCAGGGTGGTGGCAGATACGGCCAGACTGTGCGGTTACAGGGACATCCGGTTTCTGGACAGAAATCAGACGAAGACACATTGCGCAGGATATGCGGTTGCCGGCAGGGATACAGATTTTCGCCTGTTTGTGGATGATATGACGGATTTTTTTGCGGCAGTGGGGAATGGTTTTTACCGCAGGCGGATTCTGGAAGACATATGGTCCGTCGGAGGACGCACAGTTACGCTGGTTCATCCGGCAGCAGTCATATCAGAGGATACAGTTACTGGCACAGGCACGGTTTTTATGGCCGGTACGGTGGTAAACAGCGGCGCCAGGACAGGCCGGGGCGTGATTGTCAATACGTCTGCGTCCATTGACCATGACTGCGTGATTGGCGACTACTGTCATATCGCTGCCGGAGCCCATGTGTGCGGTACGGCGGACATTGGAGAAGGCACCTGGATTGGCGCAGGAGCCGTAGTGAGCAACAATATCAGTATCTGTGGCGGCTGCATAATCGGTGCGGGAGCCGTGGTGGTGAAGGATATAACGGTGGCCGGGATATATATTGGCGTTCCGGCTAAGAGGAAAGAGTGAGAAGTGGGGATATAAAATCCGTTTGTGGCAGGAATGGTATGAGGGGAAAATGAAACGGGCGTTGATAGTAGCAACAGTAATTAAATTTCTGGAATTTGAAAAAAGTGATATAAAAATTCTTCTGGATATGGGTTATGAAGTACATATAGCTGTGAATATGCATGGGGAAGACTGGTTAAGGGACGATGGAACATTTACGGGAATGGATGTAATACGACATCAGATTGATTTTGGAAGAAAACCATTTTCCTGTGCAAATATCAGGTCATACAGGCAGCTGAAAAGATTGTTTCAACAATATTATTTTGATATTATCCACTGTCATACGCCGGTGGCATCTGCAATTGCAAGGGTTGCCGCAAGAACAGAAAGGAAACGAGGCAGCTATGTGATTTATACCTGTCATGGATTTCATTTTCATAAAAAGTCTGATAGAAAAAGCTGGATGTTATATTATCCGGTTGAGCGTGTTCTTGCATTAATTACAGATATGATGATTGCGGTCAATAAAGAAGACTATCATGTTATCCGGTCTTTCAAAGTCAGAGAATGTAAATACATTCCGGGCGTGGGTGTTGATACGGCATATATTCATAAATTAAAAGCAGACAGGGCACGGATGTTGTCACAATTTGGAATTCCTCCAGACGCATTTGTTGTTCTCTCTATTGGTGAATTGTCGGCACGCAAAAACCAGTCTGTTATTATAGAAGCTCTGGCGAAACTGAGGTATGAAGATATCTATTATATTATTTGCGGGTGTGGAGAAAAATACCATATGTATAAAATGCTTGCCAGGGAAAAAGGAATCGGAGACAGGGTTGTGTTTACAGGCCATAAGGATCATGAGTGGGTGATGAGGCTGTGCCATACAGTTGATCTTGGAGCAATTCCTTCTGTTATTGAGGGGCTTGGCCTGGCTGGTATTGAGATGCTGGCAGCCGGACTGCCTCTGGTTGGGGCTAATATTCATGGAATCAATGATTATCTCATTTTTGGCGAAACAGGGTTCAGCTGCCCGCCCAATGACGCAGATGGATTTGCACAGGCAATCAGATGTTTATATAAGAATAAGCAGCTATATCGTATATGTGCAGAAAATGCGCTGAAAACCGCAGAAAAATTTGATATAAAAAGATCCAGACGGCTTATGAAAGAAAATTATAAGGTGGTGCTGGAACACACAAAAACCGGAGGATAATATGCAAAAAATAAAAATCCTGCATTGCCTGTTTACTTTAAGATATGCAGGGGCTGAATCTTTTATCATGAACGTATTACGAAAACTGGATGCGGACAAATATCAGTTTGATTTTCTCATCCGGTGCAGGCATGAAGATGCGGAATTGGATTTGATGCGGGAAATCAGAAAAAGAGGCGGTCAGATTATAGAGACAGCTGAATTTCCCAGATATTTTATAAGAAATTACAGACAGCTGGATTATTTTCTGAAAAAGAATGCGCATAAGTATGCAGCCATACATATACACGCAAATTCACTACTGTATCTGGCGCCGCTTTTACTTGCCAGAAAATATGGGATACAGACGAGAATTTTGCATAGTCATAACTCTGGGTCGGTAAACGGAATGTATACGATGGTTCATCTGGTAAACAGAAGTATTCTGTCAAAGGCTGCCACGTGCCGGCTGGCATGCTCAGATGTAGCCGGCCGGTGGATGTTTAAACAGGATTATGAGCTGGTAAAGAATGGAATAGACCTTAGTATCTATTGCTTTAACCAGCAAGTAAGGGAAGCAGAGAGAAAGAGACTTGGAATAGCTGAAAATTGTACAGTTATTGGAAACATTGGACGTTTTGCAAAACAGAAAAATCACAGGATGATGATACGGGTATTTGAACAATATCATCAGAGGAATCCGGATTCAATACTTGTGCTGGCAGGAGCTGGGGAACAGGAAGCAGAAATAAAGAAGCTGGCAGGAGAAAAGGGACTGGAAAAAAGCGTTGTTTTTCCGGGTCTTCGGAAAGATGCATACCGCCTCTATCAGTCTTTTGACATTTTTCTGATGCCATCGTTCTATGAAGGTCTGCCGTTTACACTGATAGAAGCGCAGGCCGCTGGTCTGCCATGTGTCGTATCTGACAGGATTAGTCAACAGGCCGTTTTATCTGATCATGTAATTACATGTAGTCTGTCAGACAATGTTTCCTGCTGGGCAGATGCAGTCGAGGGTTGTACGTTACAGTCTGCCGGCAGAACAGACGTTGTAGATATTGTAAGAAAAAGCGGGTTTGATATCAGGAAAACAGTTTCACAGATGGAAAAAATATATACTCGTAGTTTGTAACTTAAAGTCTTTCGGAAAAAAAGGAATTGTAAGGTCTGGTTTTGAGGTGTTCATGAAAAATATAGGTTCTCTGGTAATTTATTTAAGTGCATACAGCATGTCCATCGGTATCAGTCTGATTTATCAGAAGTATGGATATCAGAAAAAAGGAAACCGGCTTACAAAATTTGTTTTTATGCTGTTGATCATACTTCCTGTAGTAATCATGCAGGGGAGCAGATATCTGGTTGGGACAGACTATAGATCATATGCGATTATTTTTGACCGTGTTGCGGCAGGAAATGTATACGAACTGGAATCATATGCGTCTGAGCCTCTTTATTTGTTGGAAATACGTATCCTTTCAGCACTGTTTGGGCATTACATCTGGTTTTTTGTAGTAAATGCTGTGGTGGAAAGCATGCTGATGTTTTCCCTGTTTGATTTTTTTCAGAATACAATTAGTATGCCCCTTGCTTATATGGCGTATTACTCAATTGTACAGCCATTTTTTATGAATGCGGAGCGGCAGGGAGTAGCAATGACTATCGTATGGTTTTCCATGAAATATTTTGTGCGGAAAGACTTTATAAAATTTGTTCTTTGTATTATAGCAGCAGGGTGTATGCATAATACCGCATTCTTTTTTGTGCTGCTGTATGCGCTGCACCTGGTCAGGCGTCTGAAAACGGCAGGAATATGGGAATTTATGGCGGTGTCATTGCTGCTTATATTTTCCATAAGTCCAGATACTGTTATGGCATATGCGGCAGATATTGTATCTGTTTTTCCGCAGTATATCGTATATTTTGGTGGCTACAAGGGAGAAATCAGCATGGCGTGGGTATTGCCCGTTCTTTTTGTGATTCCATGTCTGTTTAATGTCCGGTCAACAGCCATAAGAAACAGCAGTTATAACACGGTATGGCTATATCTGTATCTGGTAAATATCAGTCTCGTATTGCTTTCTGGAACTGTAAATCAGGCATTCCGTTTTGCGCTTTATTTTAATATAGCAGTTATTCTGTTGATACCGATGACCCTGGTTTCCATGAAACTGGAAGGTAATAAACGGATCTTTTTGTGTGGTTATGTATTTTTGTTTCTGAGTTATTATATTATTTTGTACTTTGTAGTTGAAAGCTCACAGGTTTATCCGTACCGTTCGATCTGGACAGAAAGGGTTATGCAATGGAATTAGTATCACTTATTATTCCGGTATATAACGCGGAAAAATATCTGACAAAGTGTATTGACAGCTGTATCAGTCAGACGTATCAGAATATTGAGATTATACTGGCAGATGATGGTTCACTGGATCATTCTGGACAAATATGCACAGAGTATGCGTCGAAGGACAGACGCGTAAAAGTATGCAGGCAGAAAAATGCCGGTGTGTCATCTGCCAGAAATCTGGGGCTGGATCTTTCAAAAGGCAGATATATTATGTTTGTGGATGCGGACGACTGGATTTGTCAGACAGCAGTAGAAGATATGATGCGGGCACAACAGAAAAGCGGGGCAGATCTCATTGTGGCTGGTATACAAACGTACGATAGTTTAGGGAATCAGATTACAGAGCGTGTTACACTGACGGAACGTATGTTTAAAAATGAAAATATTGTGATACCGGTTTTCAGATGGAAGGAAAACTTTCTCTATAGAAACTGCTGGGGCAAATTGTACAAACGTTCTATTATAAGGGAAAACGGAATACATTTTGATCCTGCGATGACTTATGGTGAAGACACATGTTTTGTACTGGATTATCTGGGATGTTCAAAAAGTATCAGACAGATTTCAGCCAGACTGTATCATTATAGAGAAGTGCAGGATCAAAAAAAATCTGTCCGGTATGGTTTGGAAAATGTGGACTATCAGTGGAAGAACGGTCTGATTTTATATCAAAGCAGGATGAGATTATTATATAAAACAGGTACTTTTTACAGATTTCACAATGAGGCAGATGCACTGTATCTGGAGAGGATACGGTTTTTTATGAATATCTGTGTGGCAAACAGATGCCCTGGAGGAAGTATTATAATGAAACTGAAGTCAGTACCGGAGGAAAAACCAGACCTGGATAAAATAAAATTGAGGAATGTCCGGCATCCGGCTGATAAAGTTATTCTCCTCCTGTTAAAAAGGCATAATTATGTTTTGTTGTATGAATTTTTCAAATGGAAAGTAAAAATATATAATGGGATATATAAACATATAAAGACAATAGGAAAAGGAAAAAGAGGATAAAGTCAGATGCTGATCAAGGAGCTGATTAGAAAAAGTTTTGCAGTAGATTATGCAAAACTCTTTTATTATATGTATAAGCGGGAGAAAAAACAGATTCATCACCCGATGATGAAACCAGGAGCAGTGATTGATTTTCTGTTACGTAACAGCAGGGAAATATTTCAGATACTTATAAAAAAGAAATTTGTTATTTTGCAGGTTGAAATTGCTCTGACAACAAGATGCAGTTTAAGATGCAGAGACTGTAGTAATCTGATGCAGTACTATCAGAATCCCTGTGACGTGGATGTTAAAAGAAATATAAGGGCTATTTCCCGGATTTGTGAAGCGGCAGATCATATTATGTATTTTCATGTGTTGGGAGGCGAGCCGTTTTTGTATAAAGATCTGGCCGTAGTACTTAAGTTTATGGCCGCACGGCCTGAAATAGGAGAGATTGTTGTTTTTACAAACGGAACCCTGATACCGTCAGATGATGTAGTTGCGGTTCTTAGAAAAAGGAAATTCCGTGTAGTAATATCATGTTATGGAAAATTATCCCGTAAAACGGGAGAACTGGAACAGTTATTATCAGATCATCATATAAGATATCAGATTAACAAAGAGGAATTTTACTGGGAGACACATGGAGATGTATCCCCTAGAAACCGTTCATCCAGAGAATTAAAACGGCAGTTTTTAGAATGCAGCACATTATGTCGTAGTATCTTTAATGGAGAACTACATTATTGTCCCAGGAGCGGCCATGCCTCGGATCTGGGATTCATAACACCACAGCGGCAGGAATATGTGGATTTATCAGATGAATCTGTAAGTATTGATAAACTTAGAAAAATGCTTATGTCATTTTTCTATTGCAGGAGAAAATATATTACAGCCTGTAAATATTGCGATAAAGGTTCACGCTGTGTGAAAAAGGTTACGCCTGGTATTCAGATGAAAGGATGCAAAGAAACATATGAAAAGAATCATATATGAATCGCTGAAAAATTTAGTTTTCGAGCGTTATGGCCTGCTGATGCTTAAAAAATATCCGGAATTAGGAAGAAGTATAAAAAATAACCGGAAATTTAAAAATATACACCAGAAAGAGAGATGTTTCATTTTAGGCAACGCACCGTCTTTAAGGACGGTTGATCTGGAACTGCTGGCTGATGAATTTGTTTTCTCTGTTAATTATTTTACCGAACTGGATGGTTTTGAAAAGGCAGGGACGAACGTTCATTTATGGACAGATCCAAGATTTTTTGAATTATGGGAAGATCCATGTCTGGAAGTAACACGGAGAAGGTTTAAAAAAAATTATCATCAAATATCTGAGTTAAAGCCTGTCTGTTTTGTGCCATCCGGCGCATTTCCATATATAAAAAAACACCGTCTGGATCAATTGCTGGATATTCATTATCTGCTGGTATCAAAAACATTTACAGAATGTGGCATAAATAGAATAAATCTATGCGGCGGAGTGTATGGATGCACAACTGTGGTCCAGTTTGCGATTCAGGTAGCTGCCTACATGGGATTTCAGGAAATATATCTGCTGGGATGTGACTCAACAAATGTACTTACTCTTTTGGAAACGATTCTGGGAAACAATGTAAAAGACCGGCATGCGTATAACTGTGACGAAAAAGAAAATATACGAAACAGCAGGAAACTTCGCAGTAGTTTAAAGACTTCTGACGTTTTATATGACCAGTATTTATTATTTGAAGGATATAACAGGCTGAATCAGTACTGCCATGCACACGGGATCCGTTTAAAGAATGCCAGTGAGCCAACACTTATTACTGGTTTAGAAAAAGCAGATATAAATAAAATATTAATACGATGAATCAATAAGTTCAGGATGATTATAAAACAGGAGGAAACTATGCTGGATGAGAAAAACATATTGATAACAGGCGGAACGGGCTCGTTCGGTCATCATTTTGTAACATATGTCCTGCGGCATTACAAACCCCAAAAGATCATTATTTACAGCAGGGATGAGTACAAGCAGTTTCTTATGAAAAACAAATTTGCGGAATATGAGGATGTCCTGCGGTTTTTTATCGGGGATGTAAGGGACGGGCGCCGGCTGCGGATGGCAATGAACGGTGTGGATTACGTAATCCATGCGGCTGCGTTAAAGCAGGTGCCGGCGTGTGAATATAATCCGAATGAAGCGGTAAAGACCAATATAAACGGAGCGATGAATGTGATTGAGGCGGCGCTGGAAACAGGCGTAAAGAAAGTCATTGCTCTTAGTACGGATAAAGCGGTGAATCCCGTAAATCTGTATGGGGGCACAAAACTGGTATCGGATAAGCTTTTTTGTGCCGCAAACGCATATGCGGGAAGCCATGGAACCAGATTTGCGGTGGTCCGTTATGGAAATGTGGCGGGCAGCAGGGGAAGCGTGATTCCTTTTTTCCAGAATATCATTGACAGAGGCGGGAAAACGCTGCCGGTTACAGATTATCGCATGACCAGATTCTGGATCAGTCTGGAAGAGGGTGTTAGTCTGGTCATACGGGCGCTGGAAGCTTCCAATGGCGGGGAAATATTTATTTCGAAAATACCGTCTTTTAAAATTACGGACCTGGCGGAAGCCATGCTGCCAGACTGTGAGAAGCAGGAAGTGGGAATCCGTGAAGGAGAAAAGCTGCATGAGGTTATGATAACGAAAGAAGACGCCGTACATACTTATGAATATGAGCGACATTTTATTATTTATCCCAATTATGTCTGGTGGGGAAAGAAAAATGTTATTTCAGGCGGAAAGCCTGTGGAACCGGAATTTGAATACAGTTCTGGTATGAATACAGAGTGGCTGGATGTGGAACAGCTGCGCAAAAAGCTGAAAACGGATATATAAAAAATGACAGGAATTTCTTCATCCCTGCCATCTGGCGGTTTTCTGTGATCCGCAAAATAATCCAGTCCCCTGCTGCCGGCGGGGGACTGGATTTTGTCTGCTGTAAGCGCCGCGGGTATGAATACGAACCTGATAAAGATATGATATTATGGAAAACATTTTCAAAATGCGCATTGCTATTTTCCGGAATTTATGTCATTATGTCAGTGAGAGCAATGATGTCTGCTATCATCTGGCAGACAGCTGGCAGCTGAATCGTAAAAGCAGGTGACATGTTACAGGAACAGACCTTAGGAGGGAAATCATGGATTATAAAAATGCTGGAGTGGATATTGAAGCTGGTTACAAATCCGTAGAACTGATGAAAAAATACGTACAGAGTACGATGCGTCCGGAAGTACTTACCGGCCTGGGCGGCTTTTCCGGCGCTTTTTCCATGGAAGCTTTTAAACATATGGAAAAACCGGTGCTTGTATCCGGTACAGACGGGGTAGGCACCAAGCTGAAACTGGCGTTTCTGATGGACCGGCATCATACGGTGGGGATAGACTGTGTGGCTATGTGCGTCAACGACATAGCCTGTGCCGGCGGGGAACCGTTATTTTTCCTGGACTATATCGCATGTGGAAAAAATTATCCGGAAAAGATCGCATCCATTGTAAGCGGCGTGGCAGAAGGCTGCCGTCAGGCCCATGCGGCGCTGATTGGCGGGGAGACAGCGGAGATGCCGGGCTTTTATCCGGAGGATGAATACGATCTGGCCGGTTTTGCGGTTGGTGTGGTGGATGAAAAAAATATTATAACCGGAAAAGAAATGAAAGCTGGTGACGTATTAATCGGACTGGCTTCTTCCGGCGTTCATTCCAATGGTTTTTCGCTGGTACGAAACATTTTCAGTATGGACCGGGATACGCTGGAGACATATCATGACGGCCTTGGAATGACGCTGGGCGAAGCGCTGTTAACACCTACCAGAATATATGTAAACGTTCTTTCTGCCATAAAAGCGTCCGGCGTGGCCATAAAAGGGTGCAGCCATATTACCGGAGGAGGTTTTTATGAAAATGTGCCACGTATGCTGCCGGAAGGCAGACACGCAGTTATCACAAAAGACAGTTACCGGGTGCCTGAAATTTTCCATATGCTGTCCGGGGAAGGAAATGTGGAAGAAAAAGTAATGTACAATACGTACAATATGGGCATCGGCATGGTACTTGCCGCAGACCAGACCGAAGCGGACCGCATGGTAAAGGCGGCAAAACAGGCTGGAGAAAAGGCGTACATCATCGGTGAGATCAAAGACGGCGAAAAGGGAGTGACAATATGTTAAAACTGGCAGTGCTTGTATCTGGCGGAGGAACAAACCTGCAGGCAGTCATTGACGCCATGGAGGCGGGAATCGTAAATAACGCACAGATAGCGGTAGTTATCAGCAACCGGCCGGATGCCCGTGCCCTGGAACGTGCGGCAAAATATGGCATCCACAGCTGCTGCATATCCCCGAAGGATTTTGATGACAGGGAAGCGTTCGCAGAAGCGCTTGCGGCCGCCCTGGAGAGGGAACAGGCGGATCTGATTGTGCTGGCCGGGTATCTGGTTATCTTACCAGAGCAGCTGATCCGCAAATATAAAAACCGCATTATCAATATCCACCCGTCCCTGATCCCGTCATTTTGCGGAAAAGGTTACTACGGGCTGAAAGTACATGAAAGCGCTCTGGCAAGAGGTGTAAAAATAACCGGCGCCACAGTACATTTTGTAGATGAAGGGACAGACACCGGTCCGGTAATTCTGCAAAAAGCGGTGGAAGTAAAGCAGGGGGATACGCCCCATACGCTGCAGCAGCGTGTCATGGAGGAAGCGGAGTGGCAGATTCTGCCAAAGGCCATCGACCTGATCGCAAATGATAAGGTGACAATTGTGGATGGAAAGGTGCATATAACCGGATAATCTGCGCCTGTATCCGGCGAAGCCGGATACTTTTTATCTTATAGGAAAGAGCGTCCTATAAGATAAAACCCCTCTGGGAGGATCGCACTGCGGCGGAGAAGAAAATGCTGCCAGGAGGCAGCCCGCCGCAGGCGGAGTATCCGGCGAAGCCGGATACTTTTTTAAAGATCGCATGAGTGTCATCGTATACAGGATAAGGAGAATCATATGGATATTTTAATCGTAGGCAGCGGCGGGCGGGAACACGCCATTGCTGCCAGTGCGGCAAAAAGCCGCAGGGTAAACAAAATATACTGCGCTCCCGGCAATGCGGGAATCGCACAGATTGCGGAGTGCGTGCCTGTTGGCGCAATGGAATTTGACGCCCTGGCGGCATTCGCAAAAGAAAAGAAAATTGACTTTACCATTATCGGTATGGACGATCCGCTGGTAGGCGGTATTACAGATGTATTTAAGGCAGAGGGGCTGAAAGTATTCGGCCCGGACAAAAAGGCGGCGGTACTGGAAGGCTCCAAGGCATTTTCCAAAGACCTGATGAAAAAATACAATATTCCTACAGCGGCGTATGAGACATTTGACGATCCGCAGGACGCCCTGGCGTACCTGAAAACAGCGGACATGCCGGTGGTGCTGAAAGCGGACGGCCTGGCGCTGGGCAAAGGGGTGTTAATCTGCCATACGCAGGCGGAAGCGGAAGCGGGCGTGAAAACCATTATGGAAGATAAAAAGTTTGGCGCCGCAGGAAACCGTATGGTAGTAGAAGAGTTTTTAACCGGACGGGAAGTGTCCGTGTTATCTTTTGCGGATGGAAAGACGATCCGGATCATGAGTTCCGCCCAGGACCATAAACGGGCAGAGGACGGGGATCTTGGGCCAAACACCGGCGGCATGGGTACCTTTTCACCCAGCCCGTTTTATACGGCGCAGGTGGACGAATTCTGCCGGAAATACATTTACCAGCCGACGCTGGACGCCATGGCTGCGGAAGGAAGGCCGTTTACCGGCGTAATTTTCTTTGGACTGATGCTGACAGAAAACGGACCGAAAGTGCTGGAATATAACGCACGGTTCGGGGATCCGGAAGCGCAGGTCGTACTGCCCCGCATGAAAAATGACATTATAGACGTGATGGAAGCATGTGTGGAAGGCCGTCTGGAAGAAATGGAACTGGAGTTTGAAGATCAGGCGGCAGTGTGCGTGGTGCTGGCTTCCGATGGTTATCCGGTTTCTTATGAGAAAGGATTTGCGATCAGCGGACTGGAAGCTTTTGAGGGAAAAGAGGATTATGCATGTTTCCATGCCGGTACCGCTCTCAAAGACGGACAGATTGTGACAAACGGCGGCAGGGTACTGGGAGTGACCGCTAAAGGCAGCGACTTAAAGCAGGCCCGCAGCAAAGCGTATGAAGCGGTACAATGGGTGTCTTTTGAAAATAAATATATGCGGCACGATATTGGAAAAGCCATTGACGACGCAGCGGATGAAACGTAAGCGCATGTTATAAAAAAAGTGAGAATTTCTGGCTGAGTCAGATAAAAGCGGCATGGATATCCGGAAGAAGGAACTTCTGCAATGTTCCTTTTTCCGGATTTTTTACTTTAGGCGGAGTATCCGGCGAAGCCGGATACTTTTTATGCCAGAATTATATTCAGGAATTTTTTTCTGCTTCCTGCATTTTCATGGCCCGTACTTTTAACGGCAGGCCGAACAGTGTAATAAAGCCGGCTGCGTCATGGTGATCGTAAAGATCGCCGGTGGTAAAGCTGGCCAGGGATTCACTGTATAAAGAATATGGGGATGTGGTGCCGGCCTTAATGATATTTCCTTTGTAAAGCCGGAATTTCACTTCGCCGGTTACGTATTTCTGGGTGGAAGTGATAAAAGCCTGTACAGCTTCCCGCAGCGGGGTAAACCATTTGCCTTCGTATACGATCTGGGCCATCTGGTTTCCCATATCTTTTTTGACTTTCATCGTATCCCGGTCCAGTACCAGTTCTTCCAGCTGCTGCTGGGCTTCCATCAGGATCGTTCCTCCCGGTGTCTCGTATACGCCACGGCTCTTCATGCCTACTACACGGTTTTCCACGATATCAACTATGCCGATACCGTGCCGGCCGCCCAGCCGGTTCAGTTCCCGGATAATATCAGAAACTTTCATGGATTTGCCGTTGATTGTTTTCGGTACGCCTGCTTCAAAAGTCATGGTTACATATTCCCCTTCTTCAGGCGCTTTTTCCGGAGTCACACCCAGTACCAGCAGGTGGTCATAATCCGGTTCGTTTGCCGGGTCTTCCAGTTCCAGTCCTTCGTGGCTGATATGCCATAAATTGCGGTCCCGGCTGTAGCTGCTGTCTGCGGAAAACGGCAGGTTGATGCCGTGAGCGTTGCAGTATTCGATTTCGGATTCCCTGGAATCCATGTTCCATTTGTCGTCTCTCCAGGCTGCGATAATGGTAAGATCCGGAGCCAGCGCTTTGATCGTAAGCTCGAAGCGGATCTGGTCGTTGCCTTTTCCAGTGGCGCCGTGGCAGATGGCGGTGGCGCCTTCCTTGCGGGCGATTTCCACTAATTTTTTTGCGATGCCCGGACGTGCCATGGATGTTCCCAGCAGATATTTATTTTCGTAGACAGCGCCTGCCTGTACACATGGGAGAATGTAATCTTCGCAGAACTCGTCTGTAATATCTTCGATATATAATTTTGAGGCGCCGGATAATTTCGCCCGTTCCTCCAGACCATCCAGCTCGTTTTCCTGTCCGCAGTCCACGCAGCAGCAGATTACCTCATAATCATAATTTTCTTTTAACCATGGGATAATGGCTGTTGTATCCAGTCCGCCGGAGTATGCCAGAATTACTTTTTCTTTCATTGTAAACCGTCCTTTCTTTTATTCGCCGGAGCGTGTAAATTACTGCCCGGTCCGTCTGCATCTGATATGTGCCGGAACATGCCTGAGGCATGTGTCCCGGAGCGTGTCTTAAAAGGCTTGTCTATGGATCTGCCCGCAGGGACATGCTGCGTTGTGGAGCATTGGATCATAGAAATGCTTTTCAGTCATGACCTTAACATATCAGACACGCTCCCCAGTAATATACACCACCTGCCAGCATAACGCAAGTGAAAAAATATACAAAAATTATAAATAATTATACAATAATACATTCATAGAGCTTTCTGGTATCTGTCCGGGGAATGGAGAGGCAGCCGGGGGATTATACCGGATACCTGTCAGACCGGACGCAGGTCCGGCAAAAAGCATTTTTCAAACATGCTCCGGGGGATTCCGGCGTTCTGGCAGTGGCGGTTACTATAGTAAAATATACAATGACAATACAGGAAATGTATAAAATGTGAACAAAATGTATAAATATACAAAAATGATGAAAACCAGACATAAACCACTTGTACTTTTGGCGCATTTATATTAGTATGGAGAAAGCATTTATTACAGCAAAGCAGAAAACAGAGGTGAAGAACATGATAAAAGCAGGTATTATTGGCGCCACCGGATATGCCGGCGCAGAGCTGGCCAGGATTTTATATGGCCACAAAGATGTGGAGATCGTATGGCTTGGTTCCAGAAGCTATGCGGATAAAAAATATGCTTCCATTTACCAGAATATGTCAGGCCTGTTGGAAGATAACTGTCAGGATGAGCAGCTGGAAGCGCTGGTGGAACAGGCGGACGTCATATTTACAGCCACACCCCAGGGGTATCTGGCGTCGGTGATGAAAGAGGAGTATCTGCGGAAAGCGAAATTTATAGATTTAAGTGCGGACTACCGGATCAAAGATGTAAGCGTCTATGAGCGCTGGTACCAGATAGAACATAAATCCCCGGAATTTCTTGGGGAAGCGGTATACGGCCTGTGCGAGCTGAACCGTGAAAAGATCAGACAGGCGAGACTGGTGGCAAATCCGGGCTGCTATACGACCTGTTCGATTTTAACAGCGTGGCCGCTGGTAAAGGAAGGACTGATTGTACCGCAGACACTTATTATAGACGCAAAAAGCGGTACATCCGGCGCCGGAAGGGGTGCGAAAACAGATAATCTGTACTGTGAAGTCAATGAAAACATAAAGGCATACGGTGTGGCTTCCCACAGGCATACGCCGGAAATTGAAGAACAGCTGGGATATGGGGCGGGAGAGCCTTTTACCATAAGTTTTACCCCACACCTTGTGCCAATGAACCGGGGAATTCTTGTGACGGCCTATGCGTCGCTGGTACGCAATGATGATGGAAGCCTTCCGTCAGAAGAACAGATCCGTGCGGCTTATGAAAAATATTACAAAACAGAGACTTTTGTGCGTATACTGGAACCCGGCGTCTGTCCGCAGACCAGATGGGTGGAAGGCAGTAATTATGTGGACGTTAATTTCAAAACTGACCAGCGCACCGGACGGGTCATTATGATGGGGGCGCTGGACAATCTGGTCAAAGGCGCTGCCGGCGCTGCTGTGCAGAATATGAATCTGCTGTATGGCCTGCCGGAATCCAGCGGCCTGGAGTATGCGCCGCTGTTTCCATAGGACAGATGAGCGGAAAACAGCTTCAGGGGATGGCTTTTCAAAGGACAGGTTTGTGGGAATGGTTCCGGAAGAACGATTTATGGAACGGTTTTTATGAGAGGGATTTTCATATGACAGTACAGAAAGGGACGTGTGATTACAATGCGGCAAAAGATACAGATACGTGAAATGGTCATGGAGGATTACGGGCAGGTACACAGCTTGTGGAAAACAATCCGGGGATTCGGGATTCGTTCCATTGACGACTCCGGGGAAGGCGTGGAGCGCTTTTTGAGGAGAAATCCTTCTACCAGTGTGGTGGCGGTGGATGAAAACCGGATCGTGGGGGCGATTTTGTGCGGCCATGACGGCAGGAGAGGCTGTTTTTACCACGTCTGCGTCCATGAGGATTACAGAAAGCAGGGCATTGGCAAGGCAATGGCGGTATTTGCGATGAAAGCGCTGCAAAAAGAACAGATTAATAAAGTATCCCTGATCGCTTTTAAGAAAAATGAAGTGGGAAACCATTTCTGGAAACGGGTCGGCTGGACATTCCGGGATGATCTTAATTATTATGATTTTACATTAAATGACGCTAATATTACGGAATTTAACAGTATATAAATGCGTATGGCCGACGGCGGATAAATAATATCAATAGCTGGCAGATTTTTGCCGCCAGATGTAAAAAGTCCGGCACAGATGGGGTTTATGCCAGATCATATGAAATGATGGCGGCTGCCGGTATGGTGCGGTCAGTGACGGTTGGGGGGGCGCATATGACGCTGTCAGGAATGATGTAAACGTGTCCATGTGACGCCCGTCAGGAACCGTGCAGACAGCACGATAAAATACCAGAACGAGCGTCCATGTGGCGCATATGCCGCCTGTCAGGAATCGTGTAAACAAAATGATAAAATAACAGAAAGAAGGAACGGTACATTGGAACAGAACATGATGGATGAATTGTTAAAAAAAGCTTCCGTCCTCGTAGAGGCGCTGCCATATATCCAGCGGTTTAACCGCAAAATTATTGTGGTAAAGTATGGCGGAAGCGCCATGCTGGACGAGGAATTAAAACGCTGTGTGATCGAGGATGTCACACTGTTAAAGCTGGTAGGTTTTAAGCCGATTATCGTCCATGGCGGCGGCAAAGAGATCAGCGAATGGGTGGCGAAGTCAGGTATGGAGCCGAAATTTGTCAACGGACTGCGTGTTACGGACGAACCTACCATGGAAATTGCGGAAATGGTATTAAACAGGGTTAATAAATCGCTGGTACAGCTGGTGGAACGGCTGGGCGTACTGGCGGTGGGAATCAGTGGCAAAGACGGAAATCTGCTGCGGGTGGAAAAGAAATATTCTGCGGGGGAAGACATTGGTTTTGTAGGTGATGTGAAACAGGTCTGCCCGAAAATATTATATGATCTGCTGGAAAAGGATTTCCTGCCGATCGTGGCGCCTATAGGTATGGACGAAGATTACCAGACTTACAATATCAACGCTGACGATGCGGCCTGCGCCATCGCAAAGGCAGTGTCCGCAGAAAAGCTGGCGTTTCTGACAGATATCGAGGGGGTATACAAAGATCCGGAGGATAAATCCACCCTGATTTCCGAGCTGACCGTATCAGAGGCGCAGAAGCTGATTACAGACGGATATATTGGAGGGGGTATGCTGCCAAAACTGGGCAGCTGTATTGACGCTATTGAAAACGGCGTGTCCAGGGTGCATATTTTAGACGGCAGGATCTTACACTGCCTGCTGCTGGAAATCTTTACAAATAAAGGAATCGGAACCGCCATATTAGGAGATAAGGAGACGAAATTTTATCATGAATAAACAGACATATATGGAAGAGGCAGATCAGTTCCTGCTGCATATGTACAACCGTTTTCCGGTGGTATTTGACCATGGGGAAGGGGTGCGCCTGTATGATACGGAAGGAAAGGAGTATCTGGATTTTGCTTCCGGTATCGGCGTTATGGCCCTTGGATACCACAATGAGGAATATACCAGGGCGCTGAAAGAACAGGTGGACAGCCTGCTTCATACGTCCAATCTGTATTATCATACAAAGCTGGCCGGGGCTGCGAAAAAAGCGCTGGCCGCCAGCGGCATGGACCGTATCTTTTTTACAAACAGCGGGGCGGAGGCAGTGGAAGGAGCGCTTAAGGCCGCCCGAAAATACGCATATTTAAGAGACGGCTATGCGGGGCATGAAATCGTTGCGATGAACCACTCGTTTCACGGCAGAACCATGGGCGCCCTGGCGGTTACCGGCAACGCTCATTACAGGGAGCCTTTCGAACCGCTGCCGGGCGGCGTGCGGTTTGCGGACTTTAATGATCTTGAGAGTGTAAAGCGCCAGATGACGGATAAGACCTGCGCCGTAATCCTTGAGACCGTCCAGGGAGAAGGCGGTATCTATCCGGCCAGGCCGGAGTTTCTGGAAGGAGTGCGAAAGCTCTGCGACGAGCGGGACGCACTGCTTATCCTGGACGAGATCCAGTGTGGCATGGGGCGCACAGGCAGGATGTTTGCCTGGCAGAATTACGGCGTGAAGCCGGATATTATGACGACCGCAAAAGCGCTGGGCTGCGGCGTACCGGTGGGGGCATTTCTGACGACGGCGCATGTGGCCGCCCATTCCCTGACACCCGGAGACCATGGCACCACTTATGGAGGCAATCCTTTTGCGGTGGCTGCCGTGGAAAAAGTATTTGACCTGTTTGAACGTATGCATATTCCGGACCGGGTAAAACAGACCGCCGTTTATCTGGAGACAAAGCTGGATGAGCTGATATCCAGGCATGGCGACATACTGGCCGGCCGCCGGGGAATGGGACTGATGCAGGGCATTGTGACCAGAAAGCCGGCAGGCGGGATTGCGGCAAAAGCGCTTGAAGAAGGGCTTCTGATCATTACAGCCGGTGCGGATGTGCTGCGTCTTCTGCCGCCGCTTATTAGTACAGAAGCGGATGTGGACGGGATGGCGGCAAAACTGGAAAAGGCGCTGGAGACAGAATCTGTCTGAAAAAGCAGAGTCCGCCGGCAGGGCGTATGGCAGAAGATGGCGTTTTGGATGGATATTTCCGGCTTTTTGCGCATATCATGACAGGAAAGGAAGAAATGTCAGGAGCGTTTCATGCCAAAGTGTGAAGAGGCTGTTTATTCGGAACAGTATTTTGATTTTCTGATAGAAAAGCAGTATCTGGAAGAGCTGCACGGAGAGGGGCTTTGTATACAGAAACTGGGGGATGAGTATGGCACAGTCTACGACCCTGTATCTGATAAAGACAAGGATTTTCAACTGCGCAGATATTCTTATGAAGTTATACCAAGATGCTTCGGACTGCTGAATAATATTGCCATGGAAGACAGCGGGGTCATGAAGGTACGGGACCAGCCCAATCTGGCGCTGACTGGCCAGGGTGTGCTGATGGGATTTATTGATACGGATTTTGACTATATGAATCCGCTGTTTTGTCATTGTGACGGTACTACGAGAGTGGTGCGCATCTGGAACCAGCAGGACCGCACCGGAAAACCTCCCGAAGGATTTATATATGGCTCAGAATATACGCAGGAGCAGATTAATGGGGAACTGCTGGCAAACAGGGATTCCATGACGGCCAGAATACCCTGCGCCAACGGGCACGGGACATTTCTGGCGGCGCTGGCCGCAGGCTCGCAGGACAGGGACAATCAGTTTTGCGGTGCAGCGCCCCAGTGTGAGATAGCTTTTGTACAGTTGAAACCAGCCAAAAAATATCTGAAAGATTTTTATTTTATTCCGGATCAGACGCCGGCGTTTCAGGAAAATGACATTATGGCTGGTATCTGTTATCTGAACCGTCTGGCGGTCAGTCTGCAAAAACCACTGTCTCTTTGCATTGCGCTGGGCACCAATATGGGTAACCGGGGCGGAAAAAGTCCGGTATCCCGCATTCTTACCGAAGTCTCAAAACGCCGTCAGCGGTGTGTATCCATTGCCGCGGGCAATGAAGCGGATAAGAAGCACCATTTTCTGGGAGCGGTAACAGAGGAAAACTTACAGGAACGGGTGGAAATCAGCGTATCCGAAGGGGTGGAAGGGTTTATCGCAGAGTTGTGGGCGATGGCGCCGGAGCTGTATGAAGTGGACATTCTCTCACCTACCGGAGAGCGTTTTCATGCGCTGCCCACAGCGCCGGACAGCCATTCCGAATACCGGTTTATATTTGAAAATACGTTTGTAACAGTGGATTATCTGCTGACCGGATCAAATAACAGCAACGAGCTGGTTTATATCAGGTTCCGCAAACCTGTTGCCGGAATCTGGGTCATTACCGTTACGGCCCGTAATTTCAGGGATGGCTGTTATCATGTCTGGCTGCCCATGTCTGAAATGATATCCGGGGAAGTGTTCTTTTTGCATTCCAATCCATATACAACGCTCACGGTGCCTTCTGACTGTGACTCTTCGATTACGGTGGCCGGCTATAACAGCAAAGACGGAGGCATTTATGCCGAATCCGGGCGGGGGTATACGGCTACCGGGGAGATCAAACCGGATCTTGCGGCGCCTGCCGTGGATATCTACGGGCCTGTAGGAGAGGGGAAATTTGAAACCCGCAGCGGTACCAGCGTGGCCACCGCCATTGCGGCAGGCGCCGGTGCGCTGATGCTGGAATGGACCGGGGTGCGGCGCAATGACGTAACAGCCACCACGGCAAATATTAAAAATTATCTGATCCGTGGGGCAGTCCGGGATAAGTCAATGGAATATCCTGACCGGGAGTGGGGCTGGGGACAGCTGGATTTGTATAAGACGTTTGAGAATTTCCGGAATGTGTGATTATTGAAAAAGGCTGGTTCTGGAAATATAGTATAGAGGAATTGCATAAGTTAGAAAGTTGATGTTGTGTCGTATAAATTAGAACAGGCAGTTAAATTTTGCATTATGATTAAAAGTGATATTTGAGAACAACTGTTTGTGACATTAATTTACCACCAATTTTTCACCCATTTAGCATTAATTTATTTCAACCAAGGCTTTCCGGGGCAGTTTGACACCCGGCTTACGGTTTCTGATACAACAGACCAGCATGAACTGGTACAGCTTTTAAGGCTCCTTTAAGAAAAATCGGATAGTAACGAAAAGGCGCAGGGAACATAAGCATTACGGTCCATGCGTCTTATTTAATCCGGTACAGGGAATCCTGAAATTGCCCAATGTCTGGAGTGACAGAATGAAACTTTTAGTAAGGCAGTGAATCAGCGGAGCGCCTGTAAAAGCAGAACATTCCGCTGATTTTATTATTTTAAAGAGCCGGCGGCAAAGGGATGATTACATGCTGGCCATTTTCCTAAAGTGTCTGGCCAGACTGATTATTGAATATAAATTTCTGAAACAGTATTTTTCACACCATTGATCTGCAATCTGACATAAATGTTTCCGTTTTTAAATTCATTCAGAGGATATTCCAGCGGTCCGGTCAGATTTGTAACATCAATGGATTTTACCGTATCTTTTTGGACCAGCCACAGGATGAGCGTTGATCCATCTGGTATTGTGCCGCAGGAAATATCAGCGTAAAGCAGCTGGGTGTCTGCGTCCGCAATCGTCATACGCTTTTCTTTTATAAAACCTTTACTGGCGCTTCTAAAATCCAGCTTCCAGACATCGTTCACATAAGAGCTGTAATTCATACTGATAGTGCCCAGATTCCATACCCGGTCGCTGGAAGCCACATTTGTGTTGATACCATTTCCGGTGGCCGCACTGACGATAAAACCTGTGAGGCATGCCAGCATAAGCACCATGCTCACAATACCGGCGATTATTAATTTTAAATGATGTGTGTTCTGTTTTTCCATAATAAAATGATCCTCCTTTTCGATCTGTGTTCCACATTCTTCGCAATAGTTTGCTTTTAATGAAATTTTATGTCCGCAGGCCGGACAGGTCGATTTGATTTCCTGTCGGCGCAGAAAGTAAATCAGCAGTCCGATTAATGGTGTGGCAGCAAAAACTACAATGGCCCATAGCACCGGATCGTCGCCCCTTCTTTTACAGTCCTGACAGACCCATGCCGCAAAAAAAGCGGAGGTACACAGCGCAAAAAGAATAAAACAAAGAAGCAGGACGGGAAGCAGCATGGAAAGACCACTGAAACCATCGCTTTTAAAAAAATAGAAACCAGACCGTAAAAATATTAATAATACAATAACCAGGATACCCGCATAAAGCGGAAATCCGTTCTTTTTTTCGTGATTCATGCCAATACACCTCTTTTCTCAATGCGGATTGTAATGTCCTCTTTTATATTTGTTCTTTTTACACCCACTATGGTAAGCAGTATACCAGCCACGCCAAAATAAATGCAGATACCGGCGGCCAGGTAAGATAAATAAATATTTTCAATCATGAACCTTGCGAAAAGAGCCAGCAGGGAAAACGTGATCAGATTCACAACCATTGGTAAATACCAGAGTGATAATTTGTGTGTGGCAGGCTGTTTTCGCAAGGAGGCTTCTTTCTGATACAGAGCCGCTTTCAGTTTATGATTCAGTTCCCGGGACGGAACATCGGTTAAATTCATGGAAGCCCGGATAACTTCCTCTATTTCTTTGTCAGAAAGACGATCTTTCATAACCAGCATCCTCCAGTCTTTTTTTTATCAGGTTTCTTCCTTTAAACAGCCGGCTTTTTACGGTACCCGGCGGTTTGTTTATAATAGCCGCTATCTGTGCTATGGGACAATCGGAAAGGTAAAATAATAAGAGCGGTACCCGGAATTTTTCCGGGAGAGTCTGAATAATCTGACTGACTTTTGCGAGCGTTTCTTTCTGAAGATAATCTTCTTCAATGCTTTCTTCCGAATGCAGTACCATTTCCGTTTCGTTGTCAAAATTGCTGCAGGGAGCAATCGTGTTGCGGCGTGCCTGTTTTCTTCTGTCGCTTTTCCAGAGATTATGAGCAAGAGAGAAAAACAACGCTTTCGGGTTTTTCTCCCAGTCAGGCGTCCATTCTTTTTCTAACGCTTTCAGGAACGTCTGTTGATATAAATCTTCGGCATCCTCCTTGTCCGCACAGAGTTTCAGACAGAATCTGTATATATCCGTGCCGAAATTATCAATGCATGTTTCTATTTCTCCTGCGTCCACTGTCTCACCTCCTTTGTCTGTTCACCCTATATTCGCCATGATTTTGTATATGGTTCACTTTTTTTTAAAAATCTTTCGATCTATTTATCTTAAAAGAAACAGATCAGGTCATACATATAGAAATACACTTAAAAAAGAATGCCGCCCATATTCGTGAAATTGTGGTATAATAATAAATCCGGCAGTGTTTACCAGTAAGTCCGTGTCTGCGAAAATGGTATGTATTGTCCGAAATTTTTTGAAGATGGACAATGGGCTGTTTCAGAGTGGCACGATCCATCCGGTCTGCGTGGCTGTGGATGTTTCACGTTGTAAATGATTAAATTTTATTCCAGAGAGGATATTGGGATAAGCTTTTTCTGAAATCAGCGAATTACCAGCAGAATCTTTCTGTTGATTATAGAATCTGTGGGAGAACGGCCGGGAAATATGGCGGATCATCCTATGGGTAAACAGGGGCTGCCCGGGAAACCCACAGGGGAACGGACAGATATGGAGATTATAAAAAAGGGTGGCCGCATCAATACAGCGCTGATGCGGCGGAAAGGAGATTTTATTATGGGACTTATAAAAGCAGGATCGGGTGCGCTGGGAGGAACGCTGGCGGATCAGTGGAAGGAATTTTTCTACTGTGACGCCCTGGGAGCGGATATCCTGGTTACAAAAGGGAAGAAACGCACAGGTTCCCGTACGTCCAATAAGAAAGGAAATGACAACATTATTACGAATGGCAGCGGGATTGTGGTGGCTGATGGCCAGTGCATGATCATTGTGGAACAGGGAAAAGTGGTGGAAGTGTGCGCACAGCCCGGTGAGTTTACATATGATACGTCCACAGAACCATGTATTTTTACCGGCGGACTGGGAAAAGGCATTGTGGAGACATTCCGGACAGTGGGCAGGCGTTTTACATTTGGCGGCGATACCGGCAGGGACCAGCGTGTGTATTATTTCAATACAAAAGAGCTGATGGATAATAAATTCGGGACGCCGAACCCGGTTCCTTTCCGGGTAGTGGATCAGAATATTGGTCTGGATGTGGATGTTTCCATCCGATGCTCCGGCGTGTATTCGTACAAAATCGCTGATCCGCTGCTGTTTTATATGAATGTCTGCGGAAATGTGGAAGAGGATTATACACGTGAGGAATTAGACAGTCAGCTGAAGACAGAATTTATCAGCGCCCTGCAGCCTGCGTTTGGCAGGCTTTCACAGCTGGGACTGCGCCCAAACCAGATTGTTTCCCACACTGACCGGTTAGAGCAGGCCATGAACGAGGCGCTTTCGCAAAAGTGGGGCAGTCTGCGGGGGATTGAGATCGTCAGCATTGCGCCGGGATCTGTGACACTGCCGGAAGAAGACGCGGAAATGATTAAACAGCTTCAGCGCACAGCCGTACTGCAAAATCCGAATATGGCGGGAGCTGTTCTGGCAGGGGCGCAGGCCGATGCCATGAAGGCGGCTGCGTCCAATTCCGCCGGCGCCGTCCATGGCTTTGCGGGTATGGGCATGGCGATGAATGCGGCAGGCGGCACAAACGTGCAGAATCTGTTTACACTGGGGCAGCAGCAGGCGGAACGGCAGCCAGTCCGTGCCGGCGGATGGACCTGTTCGTGCGGCGCCGTGGCAAATGGTAATTTCTGTCCGGAATGCGGACGAAAGAAACCGGTAAACAGCGGCGGGTGGACCTGTTCGTGCGGGGAAGTGAACCGGGGGAAGTTCTGCCAGAACTGCGGCGCAAAGAAACCATCCAAAGCTTTGCTTTACAGATGTGATAAATGCGGCTGGGAGCCGGAAGATCCTGCGCATCCGCCGAAATTCTGTCCGGAATGCGGCGATATGTTCGATGAACAGGATATCAGGCAGGGATAAATATTTCTGACTGCCGGAAACCACAGAGATGTCTGGTTTTAACCAGATTTTTGCCGGCCTGTTTCTGAATACATTTTTATTTTATCAGAGGCACAGGTAGTGCGTCAGTCAGTTTTCGGGAGTGAGAAATGGATAATCATTGCGTTAGCAGTAAAAAAGAAGATAAGAGGATAGAACATGTCGGCAATACAGGAATATAAATGTCCGTGCTGCGGCGGCGCCATATCTTTTGACAGTACGCTGCAGAAAATGAAATGCCCTTATTGCGATACGGAATTTGAGATGGAAACGCTGGCGGGCTATGACAGCGAACTGAAAAATGATCAGGCGGATGATATGAATTGGGAGCATCCGGGCGCCGGGCAGTGGCAGGATGAAGAGGGCAGCGGACTGCGTTCTTATATCTGCCATTCCTGCGGTGGAGAAATTGCGTGTGATGAAAATACAGCGGCGGCGTCCTGTCCGTTCTGCGGCAATCCGGTGGTTATGACCGGACAGCTGACAGGCGCATGGAAACCGGATTATGTGATTCCGTTCCAGCTGGATAAAAAGGCCGCAAAAGAGGCGCTGAAAAAATTTTATGCCGGGAAACGCCTGCTGCCGGGAACTTTTAAGGACAGTAACCATATTGATGAGGTGAAGGGCGTTTATGTGCCGTTCTGGCTGTTTGACGCCAAAGCTGATGTAAATATGCGCTATCGGGCTACAAAGATACGTACGTGGAGCGACAGCAGGTATTATTATACCCAGACAGATTTTTATAGTGTCAGCAGGAGCGGAAATATGGAATTTAAACGGGTACCGGTGGACGGTTCCAAAAAAATGCCGGATGATCTGATGGAATCCCTGGAGCCCTTTGATTTTTCCGGGGCAGTGGATTTCCAGACCGCATATCTGGCTGGATTTCTGGCAGATAAATATGATGTGGACAGTCATGAAAGTGCCGGGCGTGCCGGTGAAAGAATACAAAAAAGCGCCAGGGCGGCTTTTGACGCCACTGTGAGAGGCTATACAACAGTTACGCAGGAGGCGGGCAGCATACGGCTGCAAAATGGCAGGGTAACGTATGCTTTTTTTCCGGTCTGGCTGCTTAGCACCACATGGAACGGGAAGCAGTATCTGTTTGCGATGAATGGCCAGAACGGAAAGATGACAGGGGATCTTCCCCTGGATAAGGCCGCTTACATAAAATGGCTGGCTGTACTCACCGTACTGACCAGCGGGGCGCTGTATATGCTGGCGTACCTGTTCTGGCTGCTGTAGGAGGAAAGCGAATGCGAAACACATTTCAAAGATTGTATGCCGTACTTTTACTGGTGTCGCTGTCCCTGTTTTCCGTGTGTCCCGTATTTGCCACAAAGCAGATGCCAAGGCTGGCAGATCAGGCCGGCCTGCTTTCACACAGTGAGCAGAGACAGCTGCTGGCCACGCTGGATGAAATCAGCGAAAGACAGAAGGCGGATATTGTGGTGGTTACGGTAAATTCACTGGAAGGGAAAACCCCGGTGGAATACGCTGATGATTTTTACGATCAGAATGGCTACGGAGCTGGAGATGGAAAAGACGGGATACTGTTTCTTATTTCCATGAAAGAAAGGGACTGGTACATATCTACAACCGGATATGGGATCACGGCTGTTACGGACGCGGGACTGGAATATATGTCAGAACAGTTCCTGGACGAATTAAAAGAAGGTGAATATGCAGAAGCGTTTTCAATATTTGCCGGGCTGTGTGACGACTTTCTGACACAGGCCCGTCAGAACAGTCCGTATGATGCGGGCAATCTTCCCAGGAAGCCGTTTCATCATATCAGAACGCTGCTGATTACGTCCGGTGCGGGATTTCTGATTTCACTGGCAGCGGCAGAGATTATGAGAAGCAGGCTGAAATCTGTGCGCAGTCAGCCTGCGGCGGACAGTTATGTGGAAAAAAACAGCATGAAACTGTCCAGAGAGAGTGATTTATTTTTGTACCGGCATACAGAACGCAGAAAAAAGCCGGAAAATCAGGACAGACCGGGCCATTCCGGTGGTTCTGTCACACACAGCTCATCCTCCGGCACAACGCATGGAGGAGGGGGAGGAAAATTCTAAACAGCTGACAGGTTGTTTCATGATTCCGCCATGGCCGGTTCATACCGGTAGTGGCGGGATTTTTTTGCTTTACAGGAAATTGCGGCTGTGAAGTAAAAAGTTTTCCTGGCAGGCTCGAAGCAGGATCTTTTATACTCCGTTCCGATCGTTGTCAGACTGCTGCCACAGGCGCCTTATGAAGCCGGGGTACTGCGGCGGAGGAGAAAATGCTGTCAGAGGCAGCCCGGCGCAGGCAGAGTATGGGGCTTTGCCTGTTACTTAAAAAGACCGGAGAAGAAACGGTTACCAGACTGCTGTGGAACGGGTAACCGGATGCGGACGGCTGGCAGTAGAAAGCTTTACTGTTTCGTTATATGTCTTGTCTCATTATGGCGGAAATGTACTGGCAGATATTACGGAATATCAGTACTGTTTTAACAGATATGCGCATAGTAAAAGATCATATTTATTATAAAAAACAGTTTAAAAAAAGTATCATATATTGGAATACAGGTCACCGGATGACAGCCCTGACACAGATGTGTTTTATAAAGCAGGGGCATATGCAGGTTTATATAAAGCATACGGTGGGGTATCAGATGAACGTAAAGCTGACGATATAACGATGTCTTTAATCAGGGAAGCCGGGCCGGATGGGCTGATTGAATATTTCAGGACATAATATCCGCACAGTGAATCCGTATCGTGGAAGCTATTATGTGCAGGATGCAGTGTTGTTTCCGACACAAATTATAGTGACCGGGGAAATGGACTAAAAAGAGAAGTATGCTGTAATTGGCATGCTTCTCAAACAAAAATAAGTACGTATGTTTGGAGGAAATTAATGTCAGTTGAGTAATATCAAAAAAATGTAAATTCATTGGATAAAGACATAGCGTCTCTTGAAAAAAAGAAAGCTGAAATGGATAAAAAGTGTGCAGAATTACAAAAAAATTAAATACGGTTCAAAAAAGTATATCTTTAAAAATATCTGAATCTGCACAAGCAAGTAAAATGAAACAAATAGCAAATTTGCAGTCTGATTATGCAAAGAAAATGTCTGAAAGTGCGGAAATTGCAAAGAAAATATCTGATAAACGTCAAAAGCGAAATGATGTATATAAAAAATTACAAAAAGAGCAACAGGCAGAACAGAGAAAACAAGATGAAGCTATGAAAAAATTGCAGCAATCATATGAGAAACGAATAAATGAATTGAGCAATCAAGTACCAGAGGAATTTAAAAAGAATAGTATGAACGCAAGTAACGATAGTCAGGAGGATTATGATGTTTTTGTTTCACATGCCTGGGAGGATAAAGAAAATTTTGTTGATGAGTTTGTTCAGGCTTTACGAGAATATCAAATAAATGTATGGTATGATACCACTCAGATGAAGTGGGGGGATTCCATGAGAGCAAAAATTGATGATGGTTTGAAGAAGTCAAAGTTTGGTGTAGTAGTGTTATCACCAGATTATATTAAAGAAGGAAAGTATTGGACAAAAACAGAACTTGATGGCCTTTTTCAGGTGGAAAGCATCAATGGGAAAATGTTGCTTCCCGTGTGGCATAATCTTACTAAAAAGGAAGTTATGTCGTATAGTCCAATTGTAGCAAGTAAATTAGCAATGACTACAGCAAACATGACAGCATAGGAAATGGCTTATGAATTAAAAAATTTATTACCACAAGAAAAAGCGAAAATGATACTTGATTAAAAACTGTAGCCAACAGTATGATATGCGAAGTGAATTGCAGTGTTAGCTGTGTTTCAATTTGTCTTGGCAAAATAAAGAAAAAAGAAGTGTGCAGCCTTTATTCATACTATACCCATGAGCAAATAAATTTCCAGAATTGTTGACACCCGCATGCAAATATAGACAATGTCCTGGCGGATTATAACGCTTACAGGCATAAAATAGTATTGGCCTGTAAAATTTAATGGGAGATGGCAGTACTTCCTTAATGCATAATTTAACAGTCTTTTGAGCAGATTCTCTAAAACAATTCTATGTTTTTTATTTGAAAGACAGAAAGCAGTTAATTATAGATATCGATAATTAGATGCGACAGCATACATACAGGGGCTGCCGCATGCACAAGCCACCATATTGCTATAGTTCATCTATTTTCTTTTTTAGTTCTATTCTATCCTTTTCTGATAAATATGCTGGTTCCATGATGCATGGTGCAATATCATAATGCAGGAACCTATATATTGGGTTGTTTATAAGCCGTTCCATGCGCATCTGCTCTTTATCCCGTGCTTTTTTGTGCCGTTCATTAGTCAGGTCAAGAGCTTCTATGTGACCCTGATAGAAATCTTTATTGAAACAGGAACGGTAAAGGGGCTGGAATTTTAGGTATTTTACCCTTACATATCTTTTTTAATAGTTTTTTCCTTACAAGTTGGTTTAATAGTATCTGTACGGAATAGTCCATGACAATGTGCTCATATTTCTCCAGTATTATTTCCATGATCTTAATATTTACACAGACTGTCCCCATGCTGTTCCTTTCCATTTCATTGAGGGCAGACTATGTATCAAGCACACGCCTCTGTTCTACTGAAAGGTCAGGCATTTCATCCCTTTCCTGAAAAAATTGGGACAGCGTAATGCCGAAGCCATCGCAGATTCTTGACAGTGTGATAATGTTTGGGAGGCTTTTATTTGTCATTAGGTTTGACAGTGTGGACTGTTCGATCTCGGTAATCTGGGACAACCTGTATCTGGTCATCTGCCTTTTACTGCAAAGCTCACTAATTCTGTCAGCTATGAAATCCTCTACAAGCAAGTATATTACACCTCAATTCTGAACTATTGTGATTTTATAATACACAGAGTTACAGAATATTATTAGATGGGAAATAATGGAGTACAATACTACTTAATTAAGTAGTAAATATACAAAAAAATTACAGCTTTCAAAATATGCTGCTTCGGATAAAATGCCGTTTTCAAAATACTCACCTGAAATTCTGGAAAATATACTAAAAATGCAACCGATTTAATTTATTAGGTATAATACATCAAAACCAGTTGTAAGTCAATGTTGATTTTTTGTAAAATTGGCACTGTATGATATAAATGTAAATATATATGGACGCGGGCGTTGGAGCTGCTGAAACATGTAACGGGATGCATCAGCAGCTTTTCATAAATTATTTACTTACAAGTTCTTCAATGATGCTGCTCTGTACGTAAATCCAGTCTGTAAACTCTTTTGTACTGGATTCCCCTGTGCGGATCAGCTTTTTCCGCTGCAGTGCTTCTTTTTTGAATACTTCAAACGCATCCTACATTTTTTCCGGGCTTTCTTCTGGGAAACCGTCAGTTTTTTTCGCTTTGTTGATCTTATTCCGCCAGTTCTGGCATTCATTCTTATAAAGCAGGTCATAATTATTTTCCCTTGCCCGTTCGTCAAACTCTCGCTTGTTCTGTAAAGACTGCGTTTTCCGACATTTTTCACTGCAAAGTTCATACCGCTGGCTCTTTGCAAGGAAAAAGCGGCTGCATACTTTACACTGCCTGAAACACAGCCCCCAGTCTTTCAGACGGTTCAGATAATGATCATTGCCGGGTTAGAATGATTCATAAGCACAGGCACATTCCATGCCCATTCTTTGATCCGGATACCAGAGGGCAAGCTTTGTATCTTCCGGCAGAAGCTGTGGGGGAAGCCTGTGGGATGGGTCAGACGGTGCAGGCCTGCCTGTGCGCTTTTCAAAATCTGCAGCGGTGTTTGTCTGGAATGCCAGCGTAAAAGGGCTTACGGATTCTATAAAGCGGCCGCACGCAGCATTTCGGTTCCGGTATTCCCTTGCCGCAAGATAGCCTTCCCATATACGGAAAGCTGCATACTGCCGTACTGGATCGCCAGTCTGGTACTTTTGCTTGAGAAAGCTGCCCGCTGTTTTCTTAAGATATAGTTGTTTATTCTGCTGGTGTGCAGCGCTGCCCGGCAGGGCAAGGCTGGGCTTGTTTCATTCCCCGTCCGGGGGATATAAAGGGGCAGGGAAGTGACGTCATGATCACAGGGGAGCGCACAGGATCCTGGAAACGCCGCAGGAGAGGAACAGGCGATATATGGAAAAATCAATAAGACAGGACATTTCACTGTTCAGCAATATATAATCATGGGTATCCCAAAAGATATGCAGATTTTAATGTATATACATTTTTGGAAATTTTCAAGAGTTTTAAGAAGCCCAATTAATTTCGCAATCATTCATTTCATTAATATAATATTTTAACTACACTATTTTTTGCGTATTGATAGCATTGTTTTGATGATAGATACAATAAGGTTGAGCACCATGCAAAATATAATAATCAAAATATATGATGATTCTTCATAAAAAGAGTGTATCCCTCTGATGAAAGGAATAGACAATAATAAAGCGAGCATAAAGGTATTAAAAAGAAATGTTTTAAAAAATTTTTTCATAAACGTAATTACTCCTTTAAAACTACGGTAAGATATTTAATCTGTTATGTCTGCAAACAAATTACTTTTGCATTTGTCTGCAGACAAATGAAGAGTTTAGGCGGTTTATTTAAAATATCACATTTAATTTACAATTGTATATTTGACCTGAGTAGAATATGATGTATGAATTTTGGCATCCGTAATTGTAATTTTGATTCTTTTGTTATGGTTTGCAGCATAAATGACATCACTATTAAAGGTAGCATTCCTGGATAATGAATAGCAGAGCGCAACAACACCTCCAGGAGCTCCGCCAAAAAGTCCGACAAGAAATTCTGCGACTGTATTGGCCGGATGATTAAACATTCTCATATTATCTGCCAGTTCTTTTGTTTGCTGCCTGGATAGTATATAAGATCCAAGTACAATTCTTTCTTCGGATGAGAATGGAATAATTATCTGATCAGATCGGGTTATTTCTATCAGATCCCCATCTGGTGTAAGGATAAAAGTATGTTCATACTCAGGTTCCAGAAATTCGATCTTAGTATTTTTGGCTGATGCATAAGTTGGTGCCAATGTATTTAATGTGATAATTATAGCAAATGCTAAACATAATAATTTTTTTAATTTAATCATTATATGTAAAACCTCCTTGTATAATTTTTATTTTGATGTTTAGAGTCAGGATCAATATGTTTTGGTTGCAGATGTGACATTCTTTGTTTCAGAGTCTGCTTTAATAGTTGCTATCACCCGATAAGTACCTCCCGATACAGAATAAGTTTCTATGATGCCTGTATAACCGCGATTTCCTGTAGCTTCCCAAGCCTTTACATTTACCAAATTGCTTCCAGTTTTTTTCTGAAGTGTTGCTTTGACGTAAGTGTTAGTAGCATTGCTTTTTGCAATCACATAAGCAGTCACACTTGCTGTACCATTGCCTGATATTGCCAAATCAGTGCTGTAACTGGTAATAAACGCCATGAGTGGCTGTGCCTGTTCTGGTACTTTTGCCTGAATTGTCACAGGTGCTGCCCGGGTAGCCATTAAGCAAAAACAGCAAGCCAATGTAATACCTTTCCTTATCTTTTTCACTATCATTTTTTGTACCTCCTGGTATAATTTTTCTTTTCAATAAATAATAACGAAATAAACAGTTTGTTTTGTGACAGTTTTTTATTTTTAATTATGAATCCATTCTGTAAATATTTTTTTTACATCATTATTATCAAGATTGTCTGCATATAAAGTGAATACGTTTTCCATATATTCCAGATAGCAGTATACGTGTCCGTCCGAATACCAGCGCATTTCTATCACACCGCCCGTTATTTTTATATGATCTTCCAGATCATATTCCGAATCGAATGTAATTTCACTCCCATCACTGACATGATGCTGCAGACATATGAGCTGTCTGCCTGCATCATCCTGGTATATAAATGATGCAACGGCTGTGTTTGCATCCTCTATCAGCATTTCATATCCAGCTGGGACATATCCTGGTTTTTTGACGTTTAGTCTGTCCGTTTCTTCTGTGAAATAGGAATAAATGAAAGAATCCTCCCACAAAATCCTGACTGTTTCAAAAAAACTGATCTTGTCCGCATATGCACTCATGGTAACTGTGAATAAAAAGATTATGATGCATGCCATTGCAGCGGCTGTTCTGACATTCACTTTTTTCAGCCATTTTTTATTTCCCATATGGCTTTCTTTTCGGATGATCTTTTTCATCTTATTTTCAAAACGTTTGGAGAACTGGTAATCATGATCCGTCTGTTTTTCCAGTTCATTGACCATCGCCTCATTTACAAGCGGCATGTGTTGGTATAGCCATTCATCCGTTACATTTATATGGCCCATTTTCTTTCTCCTCCAATCCATCCAGCATGTTCTGTACCATGATCTTTCCCCTTTCGATCCTCTTTCTTACGTTTTCTTCTGAAATCCTAAGTATCTGTGCGATCTCCTTGTTTTCAAGCCTGTTTGAATATTTCAGAAGAAATACATCCCTGTACATGACCGGAAGGCTTTTTAGCACTTCCAGCACGCTGTTGTCCATGTCTGTTTCCATATAAGATGCAGGTTCTTCCCCTAACTCATCCACAAATATTTCCCTTTTTATCCTGATGCTCCTTTTCCTGTATATGTCTATGGATGCATTTTTTGTTACCACAATCAGGTATTTTTTTGTTTTCAATGATTCCACGCTGCCTATTTTTTCCATGTTTTTGGCAACATTAACAAATGCATCATGTACAGCGTCTTCTGAAAGAAAACTGTCATGGAGTATATTAAGTGCCACTTTCATCATAAGGCGGCTGTATTTTTCATACAAGATAATAAATTTCCTCTTATCATCCGATCCTCCTGTTATCATCAAATCCCTCCTGGATGCTTATCTGTCAGCAGCCGTGTCAATTTCGCTGAATAGCATATGCCGGACTGAAGTAAAACATCTTTCTATACTGATAATAACGAAATTTGGTTTGTCATTTGTGACAGCACTTAAAAAATTTTAGGGAGAGTATTTTTTTATCCTCCTGCCATTTTATTGATTAACGGTGGCAACTTATTTTTGCATAGAATAACCCCTTTCGACAAAGGTTATGCTAAAGTATCTTTTTCATGTCAGAATATTTTTTTCGCTAGAGCGTGTTTGAAAAATGCTTTCTGCCAGATGTATTTCACAATTTGTGGGAGATTTGTGCCAAATGAAGGGCGCATAGCGGGCTATGTAACCTGAATTTGGCGCAAATATCACGCAAAGTGGAGAATGCAGATGGCAGGAATGATTTTTCAAACACGCTCTGGTAATTCCCTGCAAGTTCCACAATAATGCTGTCTTGCTGATAAATCCAATCCATAAATTCTTTTGCGTCTGGATCCCCTGTGCGGATCAGTTTTTTCGCTGCAGGGCTTCTTTTTTAAACGTATCAAATGCGTTTTTCATTTCTTTCAGCCTTTTATCTGGAAATCCGACTGTCTTTTTTGCTTTGTTGATCTTGTTCCGCCAGTTCTGGCACTCATTCTTATAAAGCAGGTCATAATTATTTTCCTTTGCCCGCTCATCAAAATCCCGCTTATTCTGCAGGGACTTTGCTTTCCTGCATTTTTCACTGCATAACTCATACCGCAGGCTTTTTGCAAGGAAAAAGCGGCTGTATACTTTGCACTGCCGGAAATACAGCCCCCAGTCTTTCAAACGGTTCAGATGATAGACCATCACCGGGTAAAATGATGCATATGCGCAGGCGTATTCCAGTCCTGCCTTATGGTCAGGATACCATAGATCAGGCCTGGAATCTTCTGGAAGGAGCCGTGACGGCAGTCGGTATGACGAGTCAGGCGGCGTGAGCCTGCCTGTGCGCTTTTCAAAATCTGCGTCCTGCTCAAACTCTGTAAGGCGGGCAATCGGGGAACTGGAAAAGCAGTGTGAGGAAAGTGGCAGGGATAAGAACAATATTGAGCAGTCTGCCAGGATGATCAAAGATTATGCGGGAATTGAGGAACTGTCTGCTGCACTGCTGAATACGCTTATCGAAAAAGTTACGGTTGGCGAACCGAAAGAAGTAGACGGGAACGCATACAGGAAGTAAAGATTTATTATAAGTTCATAGGGAACATAAGCCAGGAAGGACATATTTTGCAGGTAAAACGGGGCATCCCCGTATATACCGCTGAGTATGTCCTTCTGAGACAGGAAGGCCGGAAAACAGAAAGGCATAGTAAAAATGTGTCCTGAATCCGGCGCTTCCGTGGAAACTGCGGCGGACAAACTGCGTGCGGAATGCGGGATGTCCGCAGTGGAAGCAGTGCAGTATGCCAGTAAATACGATCAGACAGATTAACTGAAAAGAAATGGGACGGCACGCCGTACCGGAACAGCTCCGGTATTCATTGCGCAGACAGAAATGCCGGTTATGTAATGGATACCGGAGGATTTTTATACTACTTTTGGAACTTTAAATTCTGTCAAATAATGTCTTGACTTTTTATCAATATCCCTATAATGTATTAGAGCGTGTTTAAAAAATCATTCTCGCAATCTGCGCTTATGGAGCGTTTTATACCAGACAGGCCAGCCTGCCCTGCGGGTATATTTTGCGAAAATGATTTCAAACACGTTCCGGTTGTCTGGAAATTTTAATCCGGACTGACAGCCGGGAGCCTGTGCGCAGCCATGCCGGCAGCGATACCTCTTCCGGGGGCAGCTGAAGGATGTCCGCGGCATGTTTTCTAAAGGCTGTATGGTCCATAATTTAGAAATGGAGGGATATATGACGAAAAGTAACAGCAAAGATATGACACAGGGTTCTCCGATGAAGCTTATCATATCTTTTTTTCTGCCATTAATGCTGGGAATGCTGTTTCAGCAGTTTTACAGTATGATGGATACGATTATCGTCGGAAAGTTTCTGGGAGTGAATGCGCTGGCAGCGGTGGGTTCCACAGGATCGGTTAACTTTATGGTGATTGGATTCTGCATGGGTGTCTGCAGTGGATTTGCCATTCCGGTGGCCCAGAGATTCGGGGCAAAGGACTACCACTATCTTAGAAAATTCGTGGCAAACAGTGTGTGGCTGTCAGCATTGTGCGCGGCCGTCATGACGGTTGTAGTCTGTGCACTCTGCAGGAATATCCTGCAGTGGATGCGTACGCCGTCTGATATTATACAGGGAGCGTATGATTATATTTTTGTCATCTTTTTAGGAATACCGGTCATATACCTGTACAACCTGCTGTCCGGAATTCTCCGTTCACTGGGCGACAGCAAAAGTCCGCTGATGTTTCTGATCCTGTCGTCGTTACTGAATATCGGCCTGGATCTGGCGTTCATACTGGTATTTGACATGGGCGTGGCGGGAGCGGCCTGGGCCACGGTGATTTCCCAGGGAATTTCCGGTGTTTTGTGCCTGTTTTACATAAAGAAAAAATACGACGTACTAAAACTGTCAAAGGAAGAGTGGCGTATGGATAAAAGCTGTATGGCAAAGCTGTGTAACATGGGCATTCCCATGGGGCTGCAGTATTCGATTACGGCAATTGGCAGCGTGATACTGCAGACATCCGTAAATACGCTGGGTTCTACGGCAGTCGCTTCCATGACGGCGGCAGGCAAAGTAAGTATGTTTTTCTGCTGTCCCTTTGACGCCATGGGTTCTACCATGTCTACGTATGCGGGACAGAATCTTGGCGCAGGAGAGTTAAAGCGGATTACAAAAGGGTTATTATCCTGCTGTATGATCGGACTCGTTTATTCTGTGCTGGCTTTTGTGACACTGTTTTTCTTCAGTCCGAAAATCGCACTGTTGTTTCTGGATGCGAAAGAGATGGCGATACTGGACAATGTGCGGCTGATGCTGCTTATAACCAGCGCTTTTTATATGACGCTGGCGCTTGTCAATATTCTTCGTTTTACGATCCAGGGGCTTGGTTACAGCAGGCTGGCGGTTCTTGCGGGGGTATGTGAGATGGCGGCCAGGGCGCTGGTCGGTGCGTTTCTCGTGCCGGTGGCGGGATATACGGGCGTTTGTTTTGCCAGTCCGGTGGCCTGGATCTTTGCGGATCTGTTTCTGATTCCCGCATATGTGTGCATAATGAAACGGCTGGCACGGGATGCGAAAATTGTCCGCCCGGATTCAGTCGTGGATAAGGAGCAGGAAAGTGGAAATATGGAAGCAGCCCATGGGTAAATATGGACAGATATAGATATGGATATGGGCAGATAAACTAAAATCCGGATCAGAAATCAGGAGAGGAAAAAGAATAGTGACCGGATCAGTGGAACGACAGAACCGGTGTTGTCTTTGATGTGATATGGTCCGCAATTTCTGTAGAATGGGTAATGTTGGGAAAGCTGCCTTTCCACGAATCTTCGTTTTCATCTGTATGGTAAAAAAATGTTTCTGACTGCCAGGGACGCTGCCTGCATAAGCCTCGTCGTGGATACTGGTGGCAATCCGGTCCGCTGAAAGGACAAATATGCCGGTTCCCGGAATGAAAACAGCCAGCAGCAATCAGAAGGATTTTGTGCGTAATATCATAGTCTGTTTCCCCTTTGTAAAAATCCCACAGTTATTATAGCAGATAATAACTGTGGGATGTCCTGCCTGTTTTTCACGCAGGCTGTCTTTTTCTTCACGTAAAATAAATCAGGATTCGTACAATAAACATCTGGTTCTCAATATAGCAGTCGGAGTGGGCGTGATACTTTTGTACAAATTCCTGTACGCTGATCATGCCAAGACCATGGTCGCCTCCCCTGGCAGACACTGGCAGGCCGGTTTTTTTGGAAAAAATAACTTTTTCGGGACAGGGATTGCGTATCTCCATAAAAAGCTGTTCTCCGTTTCTGCTCTTTATGGCTACGGAAATAAAACGCCGCTCCGGGGCCAGTTTCGCAGTGGCCTGGATCGCATTTTCGGTCAGGTTGGCTGTTACCAGCGCAAGGTCGTAATCATCTACCGGCTGCCGGTCAGGCACGGAACAGCTGATTTCCATCCGGATGCCGCATTGCTCCGCCTGCTTTGCCATACCGCATAAAATGCTGTTTAAAATAACATTCTCACAGTAGACAGTCAGATAGGTCTTTTCCAGGTACGTAATATCTTTTTGCAGTACTGCCAGCGCTTCCCGGTAATTTTTTTTATTAATCAGTTCTGTTAAAAGATGGTCTTTGTGCCGCATGTCATGCCGCATGATCCGCAGATCCCGGATGGCTGCCCGGGCGGATTCTGTCTGAAGTTCAACGCCATGGATGTAGGCGTGCAGCTCCCTGTTGCGCCAGAGCAGGTTTTTCTCACTGGATCTGGCGGAAATGTACTGAAGCAGCAGAATATACATTACAATAACGGTAACCAGCAGGGAACCGGCGGCATAAATGGTTTCCGGCTGCTGTTCAAAATAAACCGGAAAATACAGCATCAGATAAAAAGTAATGTAACACATGGCGGGAATGATACACATCCATATGACAATTTCTTTGTATAGCAGCTGCCGGCAGATGTCCTTTATCATATAGTTCAGACAGATATAAACCACCGTATTGCCCAGTGTGCAGGCGGCCATTGACAGGGGATAATTGCGGGAGGCCAGTACGACCATGCAGGAAACAATATTTCCCGCCAGTACAAAGTTCGAAGAACTAAAACCGGTAAACAGAGCGTAGCTGTCTTTCTTTTTTGAAAGGATCAGAGCGGTGGCCTGCAGAACGGGTATCTGGATAACGCTGACCAGGAGTTTGCCCCATACCGAATCAAAGGCATAAAAGACCCGGACGACTTCCAGGATCATGGAAAATGTGGTAGCAGACACGCAGATCAGCACCGAACAGGCGGGCGGGTATTTCAGTATCAGAAATGTCATGAAATGAATCATCATGAATACGCAGGAGTTGAATACAACCCACAGTTGAAAAATTTTCATAGCAGTTCCCCTTTAGTAGTTTTCAGATATATAGTTCAGATAAATCCGTTTTACCGTTGTCTGCCGGCTCTTGCTTACTGGTATAAGAGCGCCGGAGCGCATGATGATCTGGTCAGGGCCAAAGAGCTTTACATAGCTTAAATTTATAATAAATGACTTGTGGGTCTGGACAAAATCACGGCTTTCTAACAGCGCTTCCATTTCCCGTTCAAAAGATTTGCGCAGCAGTCTGCTGACAATTTCTGTTCCGTCGGTGGCGCAGATATGTATGGCCCTGGAGGCGCTTTCCACATATTCTATTTCATGACAGAATATTTTATGAAGGCCTGAAGCGGTCTTTACATATACCGTTTTTTGCATATGCAGGGCATTTTCCACCGCAAAATCCATTGCCTCAAAAAACTGTGACTCTGCTACCGGTTTTAGCAGATACCGCTGGGCGAATACGCCAAATGCCTGATAAGCGAAATCCATGGAAGAAGTCAGATAAATAATAGCGGCCTGCCGGTCATGGCTGCGGATGGCCTGTCCGATTTCTATGCCATTCATCTGGGGCATCAGCATGTCAAGAATATAAATCTGGTACCGTTTTCCATACGTAGTCTGTTTTTCCAGATCCTTTGCGCTGGAATAGGTGTCTATGGATAAGTCCAGATCTTTTTGAGTGCCGTAATCTGTAACAGCGCCGGACAGTTCCTGTAGTATTTCCGGTTCATCGTCGCATATCGCTACCTGTATCATTTTTTAAACTCCAGTCTTTCTTTTCAGATTACCGGAAAATTTTCCGGTGCGGGTGAGTGACCTGCATTTCATAATATATGATGAAAGCAGGTTATGTCAATATGTGAAAGTTGAGCATTGATTACCCGGGATAGTAATGATATAATTCTCATATTGTATTCGGAATCATACATAAAGGGGGAAGCGTATTTATGAAAAAACTATTTACCAGAAACCTGTGTATCTGCATGGCGGTGGCGTTGCTATTGAATATTTCGATGATAGCGCTCATACAGATGGTTGTGTCTGACCGGAGTAAGGCGTCGGACAGCAGCAAAAGCCTTACGTCTGTCAGGGAGCGGCTTGCGGAAAATGATAAAAATATTGCGGAGCTGACAGAAACACTGGGGAAAGACAACCTGGCCAAAACCCGTATTTTTGCGGACATACTGGCGGCTGATAACAGCATACTGGAAGATAAAGATAAGCTGAATGAAATAAAAGAGCGTCTGATGGTAGACGAGCTGCATGTGATTGATGAGAAAGGAACTATTACACACAGTACCAGGGAGGCTTATATCGGATTTGACATGAACAGCGGTGACCAGTCGGGGGCTTTTATGGTCATTGTGGACGATCCTTCGCTGGAAATCGTACAGGAGCCGGAACATAATGCGGCGGAAGGCGTTCTGATGCAGTATATCGGCGTGGCGAGAAAAGATGCGCAGGGGCTTGTACAGGTGGGCATTCATCCGGAAGTACTGGAGAATATGCTCAAAAGTACCCGGATTCCGGTAGTGTTAAAAGGTATGAAATTTGGGAGAAGCGGTTACATATATGCGGTGGATGCGTCTGAGGGAGAAGTTCTGGCGTTTCCGGAAGATAAAATAATCGGAACCAGCGCACAGGAAACCGGTATTCCGCTTCACGCAGGAAAAGGGTCCGCTACGATCAACGGTGTAAAAGGAAAGTATGTGTCTGAAGAGCATGACGGAATGTATATTGGTACGTTTATGCCAGCTACAGAATATTACGAGGATCAGGTCAGTCAGACGATTGTGATTGCCCTGAGCAGCTTCATTATATTTACGGTGTTGCTGCTGCTTATTAACAGACTGCTGGAAAAAAAGATAGTCAGTGGAATGCACAATATTACTACATCGGTAAAGGAAATATCGGAAGGGGATTTTGGAATCAGCGTAAACGAACATGGCACACCAGAATTTTCTATTTTGTCTGAGAGTGTGAATAAAATGGTGGAGGCGATCCGGCAGAACATACAGGAAAACGAAGCGCTGATTGGCAGGCAGAAAAAAGATATGGAAAACAACCAGCGTTTAATAGAAAATATAAAAATGGTCTGTGCGAATCTGGACGGCGTGTCACAGGAGACACTTCTGTCTGCGGATGCGATACAGGCTGGTACCAGCGAGCAGGAACAGGCAGTGAAAAACCTGGGAGAGGTTATGGAACATCTGGCGGAGGAATTAAACCGGAGTGCGGAGGTATCCGGTAATACGGCTGAGGCAGCCATGCTGGCGGCAGGAAAAATCGGGGAAACGGGCATACAGATGAAAACGCTGGAGGAGGCCATTGATAAAATCAGTGCGATGTCTTCAGAAATTGTAGAGATTATCGGGGAAATTGATTCTATTGCCAGACAGACCAATATGCTATCACTTAATGCGTCCATAGAAGCGGCCAGGGTAGGAGAATCCGGCAAGGGATTTGCGGTGGTGGCCACACAGGTGGGTGATCTGGCGTCCAGAAGCGCCCAGGCCGCAAAACAGACCAGCGAACTGATTATGAACTCTATCCATGCGGTGGAAGAAGGGCGGCTGCTCACAAGGAAAACGGCGGAGGAATTTACATCAGTAATTAAAGAAATAGAAACAGCCAGCCGCAATGTGGAAGAGATTTCCAGTATGGTCAGACAGAATGTGGATACGGTTTCCCAGGCAGTAGAAGGTCTGGATGTGATTGAAAATGTGGTTGGTAAAAATATGGAAATTTCAAAGAGCAGCAAATCTGTATCTGAACATATGGCTTCTGAGGCAGGAAAACTTCTGGAAATCGTGGAGCGGCCTGTGGAAACTGATACAGAGTAAGGGCAGGATGTCCGGATCTGAAACATCAATCCGGACTAAAATATATGAATCAAAAACAGGAGGTTTAACATGACAAAACGGTTAAGGAAAATCAGTATGCTTCTTCTGGCTGGAACAGTATATGCCAGTATGCTTGGCGGCTGTGCGTCAGAACAGCGAAAAGAACCGGATCAGTCTGTGGAGAAACAGGATCAGCCGGTAACCGGCACGGACGGGGATGAAAAGGAGTCTGACGCAGACGGTTCCGATAGTGCTGCGGATACTTATAAGCCATCAGATATTACATTTCCGTGCCAGGAAAATTACGAGGATCCGGGGCTCGGACTGAAATTTGTTCTCCCGGAGCGCCTGCTGCAGGCGATGGAAAAAAAGGAGGTTGCCATGCTTACGGAAGCCCTGGCGGAGGACCAGGTATCCCTTGATTATGGCATCTATACTTTTAGCGTCATGACGGCGGAGCAGCGGGATGCGGAAGTATCCACCGGTGACGGCAATGCATTTTATGAATGGGCCGGGAAACTGGAGCGGATCGGCGCCATCGGAGGTTACCGGAAAGACCAGCTGGATCAGCTGGATCAGCTGACAAAATGCGGCAGTCATAAAAAAATCGGAAAAAGCAGCGACGGTGCGTATACTTATTATCTGAGCACAAATCCGGATGCGGACAAGACACTGGTCAAAGCGGTCACGCAGATCAAAGCGGAGATCATAGATATGCTGCCGCTGGAAGAGGCAGAAAACGATGGCGATACAAAAAACCAGACCGGAAGTCTGGGAAATTTTTCCATGAAAGATATTGAAGGCAATACCTATACGCAGGAAATGTTTGGCGACTATGATCTTACAATGATTAATGTATTTGCCACCTGGTGCACCCCATGTGTCAATGAAATACCGGATCTGCAGAAACTGTACGAGGAGATGTCTGATAAAGGTGTAAATGTGGTGGGTATTGTACTGGATACGGCGGATGAAGAGGGCAATGTGCTAAACGAGGGACTGGAGAAGGCAAAGCTCCTTGCTGAACGTACCAAAGCCGCTTATCCGTTTCTCATACCTGACGCGGATGGTTTAGGCGGCAGACTTACCGGTATTGAAGCAGTTCCGGAGACATTTTTCGTGGATAAAAACGGGAATATTACCGGAAAGACTTATTCTGGCAGCAACAGTCTGGAAGGATGGAGAGAGGTTGTGGAAAGCGAACTGGAAAATCTGAAAGGAGCCGGAGCGTGAGGCGTCTGCTTCCTCCGGACTGGCGGGGTATCTGCGCCGCCATTGCGGGAGCTGCGATGATGGCTTACGGGATTGGCCGGGGAGAGATGAAAGTAGTTCTGGAAAAAGCTGTGAACATATGTATGGAGTGTATTGGAATTGGATAAAGATAAAAACAGAGGCAGAAAACACGGAGAATGGAAACGCCACAGAATACAGATATTATGGGCATTTTTAACCAATAGTTATCTGGCCGGTTTTTTACATGGAAAAATCTACCGGGGACCGCTGAAAAATTTTTGTGTACCGGGACTTAACTGTTACTCCTGTCCGGGAGCGCTGGGCGCCTGCCCGGTGGGAGCGCTGCAGGCCGTCATTGGAAACTGGAATTTTAAATTCGCATATTATATATCCGGATTTCTTATATTTACCGGGGCCATAACAGGCAGGCTTGTCTGTGGATGGCTCTGTCCGTTCGGACTGTTCCAGGATCTGCTGTATAAAATCCCGTTTGTAAAAAAGATCGGAACCTTTAAAGGCGACTGGATGCTGCGGAAGCTTAAATATATGATCCTGATTGTATTTGTCCTGTTGCTGCCCTTGTGTATTGTGGATGTGCTGGGCCAGGGCGCTCCCTGGTTTTGTAAACTGATCTGTCCGGCAGGTACGCTGGAAGGCGGGATACCACTGGTACTTTTCAATGAAACCATGCGCAGTGCCCTGGGGTGGCTGTATGTGTGGAAAAATGTGCTGCTGGCAGTTACGGTGATATTGTCAGTTCTGATTTACCGGCCGTTTTGTAAATACATATGCCCGCTGGGAGCAGTCTATTCTCTGTTTAATCCGGTGGCTGTATTCCGCTACCGGGCAGACCCGGAAAAATGCGTGGATTGTGGTGCGTGCCGCAATGTCTGTGACATGCGGATTGATCCGGTGCGTCAGGTCAATCATCCGGAGTGTATCCACTGCGGGCAGTGTAAGAAGGTCTGCGGGGTACATGCGATTCATTAAGTAAAAATCTGCGGATTATTTAGAAAGCTGCCAGAGCAGGGACAGAAGGGAAGTTTAATGGTATATGATTTGTACGACGTTTTCGGCAGGCGGATAAAATTATATATACATAGCTGGCCGGATTGTCTGCGCAATCATGAAAAGCTGTTATCCGGCAGGCACCCGGCACACATTGCTGTTTTGGACAGATATAAAAACTGGATGACAGAATAAAAAGAAAGGAGACACATCAATGTCCGTATTACGATACGATTTTCTCTGGGGCGGAGCCACTGCCGCCAATCAGTATGAAGGAGCCTGGGACGCAGACGGGAAAGGACCGTCCATTTCCGATATGTGTACCAGCGGTTCCCACACAGTGCCCAAAAGGCTGACGCCGGTTTTTGAGGAACACACACTGTATCCCAGCCGTGAAGCCACGGATTTTTATCATCATTATAAAGAAGATATCGCACTGGCAGCTGAGATGGGATTTAAATGTTTCCGGATGTCCATTAACTGGACACGTATTTTTCCTACCGGCATGGAAGAAGCGCCAAATGAGGCGGGACTTGCTTTCTATGACCGGGTGTTTGACGAGCTGAACCGGCATGGCATTGAACCGCTGGTGACGATTTCCCATTATGAAATCCCGTATGCGCTGGTGGAAACATATAACGGGTGGTACGGCAGGGAAGTCATTGACTGTTTCCTGCGCTATTGTGCGGCGATTTTTGAGCGTTATCAGAATAAAGTAAAATACTGGCTTACGTTTAATGAAATTAACTCCGGCATAATGCCGATGGGGGCCATTTTGTCCCTGGGTACGGTAAAAGGCTACTGCGGGCCGGTGACAGAAGTGCCGGATGAGAAACAGATCCGTTTCCAGGCGCTGCATCATCAGTTTGTGGCAGGGGCAAAGGCTGTAAAGCTGGCCCATGAGAAATATCCGCAGTTTCAGATGGGATGTATGTGTATTTTTGCCACCAAATATCCCCGTACCTGTCATCCGTCGGATGTGCTGCTCTGCCAGAAGGAATCCAGGATTATGAACTGGTTTTGCGCAGACGTGCAGGTGCGTGGCGCTTATCCGTCGTATATGAACCGGTACTTTGCGGAACACCAGATTGAGATCCGCAGGGAAGAGGGCGACGACGAACTGTTAAAAGAAGGCACAGTGGATTTCTATACGTTCAGCTATTATATGAGCGCCTGTGAATCTGCGGACCAGGAAATTGTGGCCGCGGCGGCTGGCAACCTGGTGGGAGGCGTGTCCAATCCATACTTAAAGGCCAGTGACTGGGGATGGCAGATTGATCCGCAGGGACTGCGCTATACGCTGAACGAGCTGTATGACCGTTACCAGATACCGCTGATGGTAGTGGAAAATGGTCTGGGAGCTTATGATAAGCTGGAAGAAGACGGCAGCATTCATGACAGTTACCGGATTGCGTATCTGCGCAGTCACATTGCCCAGATGGAAGAGGCAGTCAGGGACGGCGTGGATCTGATGGGTTATACGCCATGGGGCTGGATTGACGTGGTCAGCGCCTCTACCGGTGAGATGGCGAAGCGGTACGGTCTGGTTTATGTGGATAAATATGATGATGGAACCGGGGATCTGAGCCGGAAGAAAAAAGATTCCTTTTACTGGTATCAGAAAGTCATCAAATCCAACGGGGAAGATCTGGCGTAAACATGCAGCGGGTACGGCCGCATTTTATCCCGGGGTTTGACAGGAGGCGCTCATATGGCGAAGCAGAAGATACTGATTATTGAAGATGACGCTGACCTGAGGGAGGGGCTTTGCTTTTCCTTTGCCAGTGACGGATATGATGTGGCGGAGGCTTCCACCGCCGGGGACGGCCTGCGGCAGATATTAAATGAAAACTGCAGTCTGGTTCTGCTGGACTGTAATCTTCCGGATGGCAGCGGGTTTGACTTATGTAAAGAAGTGCGCCGGTTCAGCCGGCTGCCTGTTATTATGCTTACCGCCAGGGATTCTGAGCTGGATGAAATCAAGGCGCTGGAACTGGGGGCGGATGATTATTTATCCAAGCCTTTTTCCCTGGGCGTACTGAAAGCCAGAATCCGGCGGGCGCTGGATAAATCCATAACGCCGGAAATACTTGTTTCCGGCAATATTACCCTGGATAAAAGCACGTGCAGGGTATATAAAAAAGTATCCGGCTGCAAAGGGCCTGCTCTGGCAGCGGTTTCTTTTCCGCCGCGGGGCGGTTTTACGGAGCTGGAAATTACCGTCAGTCCGCTGGAATTCCGTCTGCTCTCTTATCTGATGGAGAACCGGAATCATGTATTGTCAAAAGAGCAGATTTTAAGCCGGATCTGGGACAGCGACGGGAAATATGTGGATCATAATACGGTATCTGTGAATATCAGCCGCCTGCGGGCGAAAATAGAGGACGATCCGTCCCACCCGGTAAAGATCCGGACGGTGCACGGCGTGGGGTATATCTGGAAAGAATGACAGAGCGGTCTGTAAGACCCGGATTACAGCTGCCAGGCATGTATTACCTTAGGACCATGTTTCCTGCAGATCTATTTTATGAATTTAATTTATGTTATAGATCTATTTTATGGATTTAATTTATTCTATAGATTTATTTGATCTTAAAAATAATTTTATCTTCTGTCCAGATGCCCGTTTCGTATTCTAACAGTATTTCCTTACTGTCAGGCGGCGCTTCAAATATGACAGATCCTTTTGACTTTCTCCCGGGCGAAAGTGTGGCGTCCAGGCTAAGTGCGTCGTCCATATAGGCCTGCTGCATGTCGTAACCATCTGCGTAACAGTCAAAATCAAAAGAGGAAACATATTGATCCGAATCGGAGATGTTTTCAAATTCAAAGCTCATTTTATAATAAATATGTCCTTTTTCAGGCTGGATAAATTCATTATCGGATATATATTGTTCTGCGGACAGAAACGATATCCGCAATCCGGATGTCTCAATGACATCGCCGGTAACAAATATGTTTCCAGAATCGTTTTTGCCCTCTGCGTCAGCTTTCCCGTTATTATCTGTATTGTTTTTCTTTCCGGATGCTGGTTTGCCGTTATCTTTTTCACCGCTTTCTTTTAGATCATTTTCTTTTAGATCGTTTTCTTTTAGATCGTTTTCTTTTGTACCGCTTTTGTCTGTGTCTTTTTTTCCATTTTCTGCGCCGGAGCTGTTCTGGTCTGCGTTCTGGTTTTCGCCTGTGTCCTGCAGATCCGCTACTTTCTGTACCAGAGGCTCATCCTGGCCGTTCCCGCTGCCGCCTGCGGCAGCGCCAATCCCAATGATCACAACCGCCAGGATGGCCCATTTTAATTTTCCGTGTTGTTTTTTGCGGCATTCTGGGCAGACTTTCGCCTTTTTTGGAATTTCTGACTGGCAGTGCCGGCAGCGTTTGGTTTCATCTGACTGATTCATATTAATCCTCCTCGTGTTTTACTTTTCTGCGTTATCATATGATTTGCCTCAAAAGGCCCGGATTCTGGCAGATTACAACTATGATAATCTGTGAATGGCAGACCCGTTTCCCTGTGGGATGACATAGCGCCAGAGAAATACTTTGAACTGTCTATTGTTTAAAACAGGCAGGTTTTCTGCTAAAAAGTTCCTGTGACCTGTGGACTGCAAAGAACAAAGCGGCTGTGTCATATGACATAACGCAAAAAGACCATGCATTTCTCATTATTATAAGAAAACATGGTCTGTATCTGGTAAGCTGTGAGCATACAATTATCATTTTATCAGGAGGTCAGGTGCATGATATTTGCAGATACATACTGGTCCAGCGTGGCTCCTGTCATAAACAGGATCATCCAGAGCATCATGCCAAGTATGATCTTTGGGATACGGCCCAGCCGCTGTACGGGAGGTACCAGACGCATCCAGTCCGGAAAATTCAGCGGCAGGAAAACGGCAAGCCAGATGTGGGCGGCCACTGCCACAGTTTCCAGAAAAAGCGCCAGCGGATCGGGCCAGCACAGGTATAAACAGCTGGCGCTGTAGATACTCATCAGAACATAATAGATGCTGGCGATGATCTGTTTCCAGCGGACGCCGGTACGGAATCCCGGCCAGATGCCTGTTCTGTGGGCGGAAGTATCCGGAGCGGATCTGTCAGCGGGCCATCTCTGGAAAGCCTGCAATCGTTCCAGAGCCTGCAGCATTTTACCTGCGTTCTGGTATCTGTTTTCCGGAGAGATTTCGAAACACCGGCGGATAATAGTATGTATGGCTTTGTTATCCGTATAAGGCTGTTCATTTGGTCTGCATCCGGTGAGCATGACATTCATCAGAACGCCGGAGGCGTATATATCGGACCGGGCGTCGGTCTGCTGGTGCCCCAGCTGTTCCGGCGCTGCGTATCCCTGTGTCCCGTTCAGCTGCGTATCCTGTCTGCTGTGTTTTTTGTAAATCCTGCTGATGTCAAAATCAAGAATTTTTAATATGCCATCGGTTGAAATAAGCAGGTTATCCGGTTTGATGTCCCGGTGGACAATGCCAGCCTGATGCACCACGTAAAGTCCCCGCAGTAACTGGATCATATAAGAAACGGCGTCTTTTTCATGAAAAAGTCCCTGCGTTTCCATCCGTTCTCCGATCGTCTGACCACTGACGTATTCCAGAATGACTACCGCACCCCGGGCTCCTTTCGCCAGGTACAGGACAGGAACAAGACTTTTGTGACGGATGGATTTGAGACGTTCATATACCTCAGCATTTTCAAGAGAGATATATTTTTTGATAACAATGCGTTTTGTTTCCACATCCTGCGCCAGCCACACCGTCTGACGGCCGCCGGATCCTTGTGGCGTCAGGTTTATAAATTTCTGGTCAATATATTCATATAAAGTATTCTGCATTTGCGGCTCCTTTGATACTGTAACGGATCATTCCGGATTTTCCAGTATGATAATGGCATCGCCAGTCCGGGAAATGTAATAATAACATATTATAACCCGTCAGCGTGCATTGTTCAATTACATATTTTTTGCTTTATGGAAAGGGCGCCCTGGAAAGTAAATGTCGCAAGTCCGGATCGCAGGCGTTTTTGTACCCGGCCAGATCAAAGGAACAGCGGCATGTCTGTCACTTTTCCCGGGTTGATTTATTTAAAAGATAAGACTATAATATGCCATAAATGGCATGGAGGACATACGAATGAAAAAAAGCACAGGAGAATTGTTTGAACTTTTGAAAGCTTCCCCGAATGTGGAGTCATATCTGCAAAGAGAAGCGGATTCTCTGCGGGTTCCCGCTTTGCATGAATTATTAGAGTCTTTTCTGGAGCAGAAACAGATGAAAAAGAGCCGCTGCATCGCTGCTTCCGGCATACAGCGGGAATATGGCTATCAGATATTTTCCGGGAAAAGAATGCCGGAACGGGACAAAATCGTAGCCCTGTGCCTGGCCATGCGTTTATCACCAGAAGAAACAGACATCCTGCTGCGTGCCGGAGCGCATCATAATCTTTATCCCAGAAGCCGGCGTGACAGTATCCTGATCAATGCCCTGCTGAAAGGAAAAACGGTAATGGATGTAAATGGACTGCTGTATGAGCAGGGAGAAAAAATTCTGGAATAAAATTTAAGAAATCGCAGATCTATAGAAAACCTGATTTCGTCTGTCATACAGCCAGATTTTGTCCGGACTCCGCAGCTGCGGGGGGAAATCTGATGTCTGTCCGTTTCCGGAAAGGAGTGGGAAGATGATTCTTTATCTGTTAATTCTGCTGCTGGGCGCTGCCCTTGGCATGAGCGTATACCGGAATAAGATCTGGTACCGGACCGTGGACGGAATGCTGGACTGTATCCTGGAACAGGAGCAGATCACAGTATCCGGTATCCGTGAGGGGCAGCTGTCCGCCCTGGCGCACAAGGCCGGGCGGATTCAGGAAGTGCTGGGAAAGCAGGCGGAACGGGCGCAGGAAGAAAAAGAGCAGGTAAAAAGCCTGGTTTCTGATATGTCCCACCAGCTGAAAACGCCCCTGGCCAGCCTTTTACTCTATACGGAGATTTTGTGCGGCCAGCCGCTGGATGAAGCGGCAAAGAGGGATTCGGTCGCTAAAATCAGAAGACAGACCGCAAGGCTGGACTGGCTGACCAGTTCCCTTTCCAAAATGGTAAAGCTGGAGCAGAATGTCATTATGTTTGAGCCGGCGTATCTTCCGGTCCGGGATACGCTGCTGGAAGCCATTGATACCGTATATGGCAAAATAGAGGCGAAGGGACTGGATCTTGTAACAGAAGAGTTTAGCGACCGTATGCTATATCATAATAAAAAATGGACGGCGGAAGTATTTGTCAATATACTGGAAAATGCGGTGAAATATACGAAAAAAGGCGGTACGATCCGTATCACTGTCCACCCTTATGAAATCTATACAGAAATCCGGTTTACAGATAATGGGTGCGGGATACCACAGGACGAGCTGGGACTGGTTTTCCGGCGCTTTTACAGAAGTCCCCGGACAGAACATACCGAAGGATGCGGGATCGGCCTGTATCTGTCGGCCTTGATTCTGGAAAAAGAAAAGGGGTATGTAACCGCAAAGTCTGTCTGTGATAAAGGAAGCAGTTTTTCCGTATTTTTGCAAAACCAGTATATGGTAACATAATTTCCCGTTAGCGGGATACGCCATGGGTTTTTACTGATTTGTGCGGCAGTTCTTACAAAACTGTAAGAACCGGCCGCCATTTTTGTAAAGAAAATGCAAGATCTTTCCGGTATACTGTCTGGCAGAAAGAGGAAAGGAGCGATTAAATTGGAATATATGCTGGAATTAAGCCATGTGGAAAAAATCTATGGCACAAAAGAGAACCGTGTCAGCGCCTTAAACGACGTCTGCCTGCAGGTGAGGGAAGGTGAATTCGTTGCGGTGGCCGGCACGTCCGGATCTGGAAAATCCACCCTGCTGAATCTGGTGGGAGGTCTGGATAAGCCTGCAAAGGGACAGATTTTTATAAAGGGAAGGGAAATAAGTACCCTTTCAGTAAAAGAGCGGACTATTTTCAGACGCAGAAACATCGGATTTGTATTTCAGAACTACAGCCTGATGCCGATGCTCAACGTCTATGACAATGTGGCGCTTCCACTGACGTTTGACCGGGGCAGGCGTATCGCACACAGCCATATCTGCGGACTGTTAAAGGAACTTGGTATCTGGGATAAGAAAAAGAAATATCCCCACGAACTGTCCGGCGGCCAGCAGCAGCGGGTGGCCATCGCACGGGCGCTGGTTACCAGACCGGCGCTTCTGCTGGCGGACGAACCGACAGGTAACCTGGATTCCGCCACTACCATGGAAGTCATGGGACTGCTAAAGGAAAGCTGCCGCAAATACAGCCAGACGATACTGATGGTTACCCACAATGAAGCAATGGCACAGATTTGTGACCGGACGATCCGGATTGAGGATGGCCGGATTGTGAACGACACCGGACTGTCTCCGGAGAGGGGCGGTGATGCGTAATGTTCAGACTGGCCGTTGCATATATGAGATATTACAAAAGTCAGACTATTGCCATTCTGTCCGGGATTATTTTAACAGCCGCCCTTTTAGCCGGTATCAGTTCTCTGATGTACAGCAGCCGGATCAGTCAGCTGGAAAATGACAAAGCGGTCTATGGCACCTGGCATTATGCCATTGAGGAAAGTACACCGGGCACAGACACAGAGAGAAGTCTGGAAGAGGTATCTGCCAGTGGCGGGCATGAAGATATTATGCCGCTGCAGTGGGGAAAAGCGGAGATCCGGGATATCATCACTTATCCTTACCGGATTTATCTGGTATATGCGGATGCCTCCTTTCTCCAGATGGCACAGAGGGAATTTCTTCAGGGCAGCTATCCGTCTGGCAAATACGAGATTGCGGCAGACCGCTATACGCTGGGAAATCTGGGATTTTCCGGCAGACTTTCGGACACGGTGAAGCTGGACGGCAGGGATTACCGGGTTACGGGTATTTTAAGCACTACGATGGCGGCCGGCGGCGATGAGATGCAGGTCTTTGTGGGCGGCGCTTATCAGGGGCGGCGGCAACGCCCGGTGTATTATCTGCGGTTTCCGGAAGACAGCAGGCTGTACCTGCGGCTGGAGAGATTTTTAGAGTCGTTCCGGCTATCCGGCGGGGGAGTGGTATCCAATGATCCGGTAACCAGACATCTGGGCGGGGAGCGGCCGGACAGTATTTTAGATATTGTAAAATTCGCTCTGACAGATGAGCAGGGGAATTTTACGTATATCATTCTGAAGCTGCAGAGCGACTATCATCTGGCATTTTATGGAATGCTTACGCTCCTGTGCGCCGCCGGTCTGTTTATGGTATACAGCATTTTCCAGATATCCGTTTCCAGAAGGACTGCGGAATATGCGCTGATGCAGGTACTGGGAATCAGCGAATGGAAGATTGGCGTTACGCTGGTGATGGAACTGGAATGCCTGTTTCTGGCAGGCTATCCGGCGGGCTGTCTGTTGGGAAATGGGATACTGGGACTATGTTACAGGCAGCTGGCGGATGTTATCCCGGGATATGGAGCCGGCGGTTTATCCGGCGCCGGAAACGGAATGTTTCATGTATCCGTCTCTGCTGCGGTGACAGGATTTCTGGTCATGTGCGCTGTTGCGGCGCCAGGCGGGTTTTATACTGTGTATGCCATGCGCGGGCAGACGCTTCGCCAGACCATGGGAGGCGATACTTCCTTTGCCTGCGGCGCCAGGCGCATATACAGTCTCAGGCGTATCGGGAGACCGTTAAAAAATGTGGTGGCGGACCGGTTTATGTTTTCCAGTAAAAAGAAAGTGGTTTCTGTTCTGATTTCATTATCCCTGGGCGGATGCATGTTTCTGTGTACAGTTTATATGGTGGAAAATTTAAAAGTCCATGCGGAATTGTCCATGAAATCCCAGGAAGGACTGGGTGCGGAATACCGGATTTCCATGAAATCCCAGAGACTTTCGGATATGATTCCTGCGTCTGTCCTGGAAGAAATAAAAGGAATGTCCGGGCTTTCGGATGTATACGGGACGAAATATTTAATGGGCGAACTGCGGATAACCGGCAGGGAACTGGAATGGGAACACTATTTTGACGAGGTCAACAGGGACAGTGATTATATCAGCCGGTTCGGGGGCATCTGTGTCCCGGACGGGAAGGGCGGTTATGGTATTAAATACAATGTATACGGTTATGAAGAGGGAATGATCAGTCAGCTGCGGGAGTTTGTTCTGGAAGGCAGTGTGAACTGGGAGGAACTGGAAAACGGCGGCAAAATAATCGCTGTGGCTAACAGGGACGGACAGGGAAATTATAATTTTTATGGAAAACATCCGGGTGATACAATTACGCTGCGGGTGCCCGGACTGCCGGAAGCATCTGAGGACGTGCTTAAATTTCAAAACCCCGGGAAAGATTACATTACAAAAGAATTTGAAATTGCCGCAATTGTCAGCAGGCCTCTGGCACAGGAAGAAGGTTTTCTGAATATAGAAGGACTGTACTGTGGACAGAGTCTGATCCTGGCGGCACAGCAGATGGAACGGCTCTATGGCGTAAAGGATTTCAGTCTGGTGCATGCGTCCGCACAGGAGGGAGCGGACCGGGACCAGATTGTATCCGGGCTGCTGCAGCGGATTTCGGATGTGCCCGCAGCGGCACTGAGGGATGATACGACGGCGATTGAGACCCGGAAAAATTATCTGACCAGGCAGCAGCTGTTTTTTACCGGAATAGCGGTGATTCTGCTCGTTATCAGTCTGTTTCATATTTTAAACAGCATGAATTATTCCATACTTTCCCGCAGGCGGGAGTACGGCATACTGCGGGCCATGGGCATTACGGACGGCGGATGTTACAGAATGATTATACGGACGGGGCTGTTGTACGGGGTGTTTGCGGATATTCTGGTTTTTGTGGTGTATCATCTTGTACTGCGCAGGATGATGGATTATTATATGATGCATATCGTCCAGTTTCTGCACCTGACGGCGGGGATACCGGCGTGGATTGCGGCGGCGGTGATGTCGCTGAATATACTCATTGCGGTTATTGCGGTGCTGGTTCCGGCAGGAAAGATTGTGAGGACAGATATTGTAAAGGAACTGGAGTAATATAGACGGTTCTGGAAAAAAACAGAAACAGATAAAAAAGCTGGAGGAAAATTGCCCGGATTGTGTTATAATAGACGGAATAAATCCAATTAACATTTTTCAGCATGTAAAATATACCTCCGGTACGCAAAACCGGCGGTGGGAATTTGTTTTTATGAAAAACTGCGTCCCGTGCGGCAGACACGCTCTGGCGGGCGCGGAAAATGACCGGGCTGTGGCAAATGTCCGGGCAGGTTTTGTACCGGCTTTTATACTGCTTCAAAGCCATGAATCTGAAGGTTTTATGAATGTATGGAAGCATTTGGGGGAACAGACTCCGCTGCTGAAAAAAATATGTATGAATGAAGGAAGCAGAGAATGGAATCCAGAACCAGAAAAAGCGCACTCAATGTCCTGTTTTCAGAAATCTCCTATGCGGTAATTCTTGTGCTGCAGTTTGTCAGCCGGAGTATTTTTATCCAGCTACTGCCAGCGGAGTATCTGGGAATGAACGGGCTGTTTTCAAATGTATTATCTTTTTTGTCCCTGGCGGAACTGGGGGTTGGCGCAGCCATTAATTATGCCCTGTACAGACCGTTAAAAGAAAAAGACACAGAAACATTAAAGTCCCTGATGGCGCTTTACCGGCGTCTGTATACCGGGATTGGCCTGATCGTACTGACGACGGGAAGTCTTCTGGCGTCGTTTCTGCCGTTTCTGATTAAAGATATGCCGGAAGATATTCCTGGTATTTATATGTATTTCCTGCTGTATCTTTTTAATTCAGGCATCAGTTACTTTTGCACGTATAAGCGTGCCCTGATTGTCTGTGACCAGAAAGAGTATATTACGACTTTTATTTCGGCGGTTTCCGGCATTCTGTTAAAAGGGATACAGATTGTGGTGCTGATACTTACCCGCAGTTTCGGAGCCTATCTGGGCGTCATGATCGTTATGACGCTGTTAAATAATCTGGTAATATCCGCAGTGGCGGGCAGGATGTATCCTTATTTAAAAGACAGGAACGTAAAAAAGACAGATCCGGCAATTTCCAGGGAAATCAGAAAGAATGTATATGCGCTTGTGTTTCAGAAAATAGGCGACAGTATTGTCTATGCCACAGATAATATGATTATTTCAAAATTTGTGGGATTTGCCGCAGTTGGACTTTATTCCAATTATACGCTGGTCTTACAGGCGGTGCAGACAGCGGCCAGCCGTTTTTTTGAAGCGCTGACCGCCAGCATCGGGAATCTGGTCGTCACAGATGAGAAAGAGCATGTGGAAGAGATACTCTACCGGATTCTGTTTATTAACGCCTGGATGTTCAGCTTTTGTTCTATCTGCCTGCTCTGCCTGGTCCAGCCGTTTATCCGTCTGTGGATTGGTCCGCAATACCTGCTGCCGGAGGGGACGCTGTTTCTTATGGTGCTCCAGTTTTATCTGGCGGGTATGCGCTCCACAGCCGGGACATTCCGGCGGGCCATGGGCCTGTTCTGGTATGTGCGTTATAAACCGATGGTGGAAGGAATTCTGAATCTGGCCGTTTCCATCCCGCTGGCCATCCGGTTTGGGATTGCCGGGACACTGATGGGGACTATTATCAGTACTTTTTTCATGTCCTCGGTGGCGGAGCCTTACGGAATGTTCCGGATTTATTTCCGGAAAGGATTTTTGAAGTTTATGCTGGCCCAGATCCAGTACGGCGTCGTAACCATTGGTGCGGGTCTTCTAACCTTTGGCGCCTGCAGCTGGTTTACGAGCTATACGCTGGAGGAATTTGTGATCCGGATGGCAGTCTGCGCACTGATCCCCAATCTGTGTATGGTTGTGGTTTACCGGAAAAATGAGCATTACCGGTTTTTTATGGATACGATTCTTATCATGTGTAAAAAAGCGGTCATGCGGTTTAGAAAATCCCGCTGACGAAAAGTCCTGCCCGCAGGACCGGGCTGTAAAGTAAAAACTTCCGGGCAGGTGGCCTGTGCCGGAGAAGAAAAGCCGCCCGGAAGTTTTTACTCAACAGCCCGTCGCAGGCACATGGTTTTTACAGAATGGATGTTCCGCAACGCCCTTTAAGCCAGCTGGTCTGGCAGCAGGCGGATCAGCTGTTCAATATCTTCCATTCTGGTTCCCCAGCTGGTGACAAACCGTACAATGGTATGGCCGCTGTCATATGGCGCCCAGATACTAAAGACGACTTCTTTTCGCAGCTGTGCCATTATTTCGTTTTTCAGGATGATAAAAATCTGGTTGGCAGGAGCGTCCACATAAAAACGGCAGCCTCTTTCCCGCAGTGCCTCTCTCAGCCTGTCGGCCGCCCTGATGGCGTGCCGGCTGATTTTCAGGTACAGGCCGCCGGTAAAGAGGGTGTCAAACTGTATGCCGGTGAGCCGGCCCTTGGCCAGCAGCGCTCCCTGCTGTTTAACCATGGTCATAAAGTGTGCGGGCGCCCGCTCTGGAAATACCACGGCTTCCCCGCATAAAGCCCCGGCCTTGGTGCCGCCGATATAAAAGACGGTGGTGAGTCTGGCCAGGTCGTTTAATGTCACATCGGAAGATTCCACAGCCAGTCCGTAGCAGAGCCTGGCGCCGTCCAGAAACAGGGGCAGGCGATAAGTTTTACATAGTTCAGAGATTTCAGCCAGCTCTTTTCTGGAATAGAGCGTGCCGTATTCCGTAGGATGTGAAAGATAGACCATTCCCGGAAATACCATATGTTCATGACTTTCGTCTTTGTAAAAAGCTTCCAGGTATTCCCGCAGGCAGCCGGCGCTTAACCGTCCTTCCCGGTGGGGCAGTTCCAGCACTTTGTGGCCGGAAGCTTCCACGGCGCCGGCTTCATGGACGCTGATATGTCCGCAGGACGCCGCAAGAACTCCTTCATAGGGCTTTAGCATGGACCTGATAACAGTGACGTTTGTCTGGGTTCCGCCCACCAGAAAATAGACGTCCGCATCCGGACAGCCGGTGGCATGGCGGATTTTTTCCCTGGCAGAAGCGCAGTAGGGATCCGTTCCGTATCCTGGCAGTTTTTCCATATTCGTTTCCAGGAGCCTTTGCAAAATTGCGCTGTGGGCGCCTTCGCAGTAATCGTTTTCAAAATACAGCATTAAATCGTCCTCCTCGTAGTATGTTGCCGGTTTTTGCTGGAAATATTTTAGTAGTTATTGTAACATCTGTCTGGAAAGGAGGCAATATGTTATATAAATCCTATTGCCAATTATGTCCAAAAGTGTTACTCTAATATTTAAAATGTAAAGCAAAGACGGGAGGATAAGTATCATGTTTCAATTTACAGAAGACTGCGTTCTGGGTGTTCCGGAAATTGACGAGGAACACAGACATTTATTCGATCTGATGAATGAGGGGATGGATCTGGCACGCAATCAGTATTCAGACGACCACTATGAAGCTATCAAAAATCTGCTGGAAGAGCTGAATAATTACGCAGAGATGCACTTTACCAGGGAAGAAAAATATATGCAGGAAATCAGGGATCCGGAGCTGATTCTCCAGCGCAACCAGCATATTTTATTCCGGGAAAAGATCCGGGAATGGTCTTTTGTGGACATTGATGATTTTGAGCAGCAGCATGAGGTACTGGGGGAAATCATGCAGTATCTGGCACGCTGGCTGTATCACCATATTATTTCCAGCGATGCCATGATCGGCAAACTGCCGCCGCTGGAAGAGTGGATGCTCAAAGAAAATCCATGTGAATTTTCAGATGAATACCGTACAGGCATTCAGTTTATAGATGAAGAGCATGAGGAATTGTTCCGCATTACGGACAGGGCCAACAGATGTATGCGTGAAGCGGAAGACATCAGCGCCTATGACGATACGGTAGCGATTCTCACCGAATTAAAGGATTATACAAAACGGCATTTTACAGATGAAGAGATGTATATGGAGCGGATTCATTACGAGGGTCTGCCGGCGCAGCAGAGAGCCCATGAATCATTTATTGACAGAATATCCAATATAGATCTGGACAAAGTGGACGGTGATCCGAAAGACTATCTGCAAAGTCTGATTGAATTTCTGCTCGGATGGCTGATCAACCATATTATGTATACGGATCAGAAAATTCCTAAGGAATAAACGTAACTGGCGCAGGGGGCCAGTCAGCACCAGATGAAGGATCTGTGCAGCCGGTAATCAGAGTATGTCCGCAGAGGGCAGGGGGGAAAACGGTTCCGGCTGCCAGCGGGCAGAGAGCAAAAAATCCGGGGCGGATTTTCCGCAGACAGGGTGTGCTGGCCAGTGGAAGCGGGATGATACTGTCCCTGCTTTCCCACTGGAGCCGGATTTATCATAAAACAGGTCCTGGTTTCAGACATACCCTTTGTATTATAAATGGCCGGCTTCCTGTACATGGGCAAGCACCATCATGGCCAGTTTGAATGTCATAGCGTCTTCGAATTTGCGGATATCCAGCCCCAGCATTTTTTCCAGACGTTCCAGACGGTAGACCAGTGTATTACGGTGCAGATACAGTTGTCTTGCCGTTTCGGAAATGTTCAGGTTATTTTCATAAAATTTCTGAATGGTATTCTGCGTCTCCTCATCCAGGTCCGTGGGAATATGGGCGCCAAAGATTTCGGATAAAAAAGCGCTGCACAGAGAGACGGGCAGTTCTGAGATCAGCCGCCCGATACCCAGCCTGTTATATGCGATGGTATCCCGCTCCGCAAAAAAAGTACGCCGGATACGCAGAGCCGTGGCGGCTTCCTGATAAAGGCGCTGCAGATCCGCAAAACTGTCAGCGGTGGTGCTGTAGCCCACATGGGTCTGTATCAGTATTTCAGAGCGCAGTGTATCTACCAGCGTCTGCGCAAACAGTTCCAGACTGGAAGAAAGCAGTATACTGTCTTCCGGCTCCTTTTCTTTTTTCTTCTGTGTTTTTTTGGACCGTACCATATGCGGTTTAAAATCTTTTATAATATCCGTGGTGTCTTTGAACAGCAGCAGGTGATTTTCATCCAGCCTGCAGCAAAGGTCCATTTTGTTTTCCGCGAATGCGTGTTCCAGCATCTGGTAAGCGGAAGAATCTTCAAATTCTTCATTGCATTCAATCATAAAAGCCGCCCATGTCACAGCGGATAATTTCAGTTTTTTTATCTGTCTGGCAGCTTCCGTGGGGGTGAGGCTGTTATAAATCAGATTTTTAATAAAACCGGATTTTGTTACGGATTCTTCCTGGGATTCCAGCAGATGCCGCAGCTGGCATACGGTCAGCCGTCCGATTGTAAAAGAATCAGCCGTATAATTGATAACCACCAGCACAAAAGATAATGTGTCCAGGCAGACGACCTTAAAATAATGAAATGTCCCTATGGACTGATTGTCTGCATCAGACGCTATAAAATCCCGGACGCTGCTGGTCAAGGTCTCATCCACATTTGCGGTGGCTGCCGCACAGACGCCGTCCGCATCGTATAAGATCATTGGAATTCTGGATATCTCCAGTATTTCTTTCAGTATCGCCTGAAATTTTTTCATTCGGGTAATCGTCCTCCCTGTCAGTTTTGCACTCCTTATACAGGATAAATTGCGATATATTACAATTATGGTACACAAAAAGGAAGGAAGCATATACAGGGTTGGTTAGTATTGTATGCTTCCTTCCTCTATAACTGATAACAATCAGTGTATAATTAATCCCGGAAAGAGACTAATTATTTGAATTTTAAGTAAATGCTAATGCCTGTAATATAAACTGCTGACTAGTTTGTAATTGTTAATTCTGTATCATGGTCAAACACGTGAATCTTCTCAGGGTTCAGCGCAAGTGTTACATGATCTCCGAGACGGGCTTTTGTAGAAGATTCTACTTTGGCGCTGAAGTTTGTGCCGCCGATCGGGAAGTATAAAATAACTTCTGAACCAAGTAATTCGTATCCGGATACGGTTGAGTCCACACGTGCGGAATAAGTTTTCATTTCATACTCAGAATCACCAAGGTCTTCAGGTCTGATACCCATGATGACTGTTTTGCCATTATATCCGCCGTCAATTAATTTTTTAGCTTTTGCAGGCGGCAGGGCGATAGAGAACTTATCAAAACTTAATGTAACATCAGAACCGCTTACTTTACAGGTAGCATTTACAAAGTTCATCTGAGGTGATCCGATAAATCCTGCTACGAACAGGTTATCCGGCTGGTTGTATAATTTCTGTGGAGAATCAACCTGCATAATATCACCGTCTTTTAATACAACGATTCTGGTTCCCAGCGTCATGGCTTCTGTCTGGTCATGTGTTACATAGATAATAGTTGCTTTTAATTTGTGATGAAGGGCAGCGATCTCTGTTCTCATCTGTACCCTTAATTTTGCGTCCAGGTTGGATAAAGGCTCATCCATCAGGAATACCTTAGGACTACGGACAATGGCACGGCCCATGGCAACACGCTGTCTCTGACCACCGGAAAGAGCCTTCGGTTTACGGTCTAATAAATGATCCAGGTCAAGAATTTTAGCTGCTTCATGAACCTTTTTGTCAATTTCATCCTTCGGAACTTTTCTAAGCTTCAGACCGAACGCAATGTTATCATAAACAGTCATATGAGGATACAGTGCGTAGTTCTGGAATACCATCGCAATATCCCTGTCCTTAGGCTCCACATCGTTCATACGTTTTCCGTCGATGATCAGGTCGCCGCCGGAGATATCTTCAAGGCCGGCTACCATACGAAGGGTTGTGGATTTACCACAGCCGGATGGTCCTACGAAAATGATAAATTCCTGGTCTTTGATTTCAAGATTAAAATCTTTTACTGCTTCGAATCCATTTGGATATTTTTTCTGGATGTGTTTTAATGATACACTTGACATTTTAAATCCTCCTGTAATATGTAATTAAATGTAATTATGTTTTTAACCCTTAACGGCTGTAAAGTCCCAGCCGGAAAGTATCTTTTTACCGTATTGCTGAAAGCGTTCCGGAGCGGTTTGCGGATACGCTCTGGCGCTTACAAGAAATACTATAACAAATCTCCTGTTTTTTAGCTATATTGTGATTGTCTAAAGATTTTGAAATTTCGTTAGTTATTCTGACGAAAACTATGTAGAAAAAACGAAAGTAACGTTATTATGACGAATATTTAATATAAAAATAGTTGAAATAACCATAACAAAATTATTACGTGGGAAAAATTATGTAAATATACCGGCTTTTTCAAATGCTTTTTGTACTCCGTTATACCTGTCGCAGGGTTAATTTATATATGATAATATCTTTAAAATCAGAGTTAAAAAGGTTAACAATTCTGTTTCCATTCGTCTTAAAGTGTGGTAAAATTTAAATATTAGCAAGTACGATTAAGAGGAGGCGGTAAAAGCGGATGAAACAGAAAGCGAAAAAGAAGACGGTTTCCATCATAACGAAACTGCTGGGAGTTATTCTGCCAGTAGTTATGGTTATTGTTGTGGTGCTGGTAGGAATCGCATACAGCATTTCCAAAACAGCCATTAACAGTTATTCCACGAGTCTGCTGCGTACATCGGTACAAAACCAGGTCAGCGAGATTGAAGCGTGGCTGAATGAAAACCTGTCTGCGCTTGCGGCGGTCAAGCAGAATATCGAGACGATGGATCTGTCAGAGGAGCAGCTGCGGCAGCTTCTGGATGGTACTTACGGGTATAATGATAATTATCCCCAGGGCATCTATCTGGCCGATATGGAAGGAAACCTGATGAAGGCGGAACAGTCGGACAAAGAAGAAAGCGATCCGGTTCACGCAGTCTGGTTTCAGGAAGGCCTGACACGTCTGAATATGGGGTTTACAAGCGCATATATGAACAATAAGGGGGAATCTGTCATAAGCGCCAGCGCCATTATAGAAGAGGATGCGTCTGCGCTGCGGATCATGTCTGCGGATTTGTCGCTGCAGCGGATCAGTATTATTGTAAACAGTTATATAGGCATGGAAGGAGCGCAGGCTTTTCTGGTGAACCATGCGGACGACACGATTCTGGCCCACCGGGACAGCACGCTGATTTCCACAAAACTGGAGACATCCTCAGAGCCGTTTATGAAGGATGTTGCCGGAAAATTAAAAGCTGGTGAGCTGGATACGGCTGAAATAGATGGAAATCTGACGGCCTTTGAAGAAATCGGGGGCACCCAGTGGATTCTTGTGTCGTACATACCGACGGATATTGTCTACGAAGAAGTATACAATGTCAGAAACGCGATGGCGGTGATTGGCATTATCAGTATTCTTCTTCTGGCGCTTCTGATCGGACGGGTTGTTTATGTGGTGATCCGGCCGGTGAAAGAACTGACAAGTGTGATCGAAGCCATGACAGAAGGGGATTTTACCGTCCGTGTAAAGAGCAGGAGCAGGGATGAAATTGGCGTGATGAGCCATTGTGTGGAAAAATTTGTCCATACCATGCGGGATATGATCGCATCCATTCATGATGTATCCGGCAGACTGCATATACAGGCGGACAACAGCAACGATGTATCCGGCCAGATGTTCGACGCTTCCAGACTGCAGAGCGCTTCCATGGCGGAATTAAACGAAACTGTGGAACAGCTGTCAGTTTCGGTGAATGAGATTGCGGACAACGCCACCACACTGGCAATGGTAGTGGCGGATACCAGGGAAGACAGCGTACAGGTAAATGAGCGGATGAGGGAAACAGTGAGCGTATCCGAAAAAGGAAAGTCGGATATGGAAAATGTGAGCCGGGCAATGAGCAGTATTAATGAGTCCACGCTGAAACTCCAGGAGGCCATTGATAAAGTGGGCCACGCTTCTGAAGAGATTACGGATATTACAAATGTGATAGGTAATATAGCGGAAGAGACCAATCTGCTTTCACTGAATGCTTCCATCGAAGCGGCCAGGGCCGGAGAGGCCGGACGGGGCTTTGCCGTGGTGGCGACCCAGATTGGCAAACTGGCACAGACCAGCGCCGATTCCGTACACAATATTGAGCAGCTGATTAACGAGATCAAAATGCTCGTAAAAGATACTGTGGTACAGGCGGAACAGAGTGTAACAAATATCGGCAGCAGCAGCGAACTGGTGGAGGACGCCCTGCGGACATTTGACACAATCTTTCATAATGTTGAGAGTGTCAGTCGTCTGGTAAACGGAATGATTGAAAAAGTAGAACGTGTCGATGAAGTGGCCAGCAACGTGGCCGCCATTTCCCAGGAGCAGGCGGCAAGTTCCCAGGAGATTCTGGCGTCGTCGGATACCATGGTGGAGCAGGCGAATCATATTACAGGAAACAGTGAGAATGTAGCGGGCGGCGCCAGAGAGCTGACCAGCTCGGCGGAGGAACTGGCGCATCAGGTAGAAAAGTTCCGGATTGGATAAAAACGGAACGAAAATCCTGCGGTTATCCGCAGGTAACAGGAGGGGGATCATATGAGAAAGTGGCTGTGTATGCTGCTGGCTGTGCTGATTTGCAGTATGGCGCCGCTGGCAGGCTGTGGGAAAAAGGAAGCGGGTTCCGGCAAAGGATTAAAAATTTTATTTACGATAAACAAAATGGACACATTTCGGGGAATGCTGGCGGAAGCAGCGGAAAATGCCGCAAAAGAACATGGGGCGCAGGTGACTGTAATGGATGCCGGGGGTGATATAGAAGTGCAGGTATCCCAGGTCAGACAGGCGGTGAAAGACCAGTATGATCTGATTATCTGCAGTCTGGTTTCAGCGGAAACGGCGCTGGAGGTAGAAGCCAGTGCGGGAGAGCTGCCAATTGTATTTGTAAACAGCCGTCCGGATGATCCGCAGCTGAAAGCGGGCAGGTATATGTTTGTAGGATCGGACGAAAAAGTGGCTGGCCAGTACCAGGCGGAGTATATACTGGATAAACTGTCAGACCGGCAGGAAATAAATGTTATGCTGTTAAAAGGGCCGGATGGACATTCCGCCACAGCCGGCAGGTCTGCGGGGCTGAAACGGGCATTTGCGGCCAGTGGAAAACAGATCAGGTACGTGTTTGAGGATCATGCGGACTGGGACGGGGACCGGGCCATGCGGATGTTTGACATATTTATGCGTACCGGATCGGAGCTGGACTGTATTGTCTGTAATAATGACGCCATGGCGCTGGGAGCTGTGGAGGCATGCAGGAAAGCGGGCATGGATTCTGGCCGGATTATGATCCTTGGCGTGGACGCCACGGCGGACGGCTGTGCGGCCATCAAAAACGGGGAAATGGCCTTTACCGTATACCAGTCTGCAAAAGGTCAGGGAACAGCTGCGGTTGAAGCGGCGTTAAAGCTGGCGGCCGGCGATTCTGTAAAAGATATGGAAGGCGCTTCAGAGGATGGAAAGTATGTCTGGGTGCCGTTTGAAAAAGTGGACAGCAGTAACGTCAGTCAGTATGAATAACCATCGGGCAGTTACAGACAGGCATAAAATATGCGGACCGGGCAGACTATATATAAAGAATATACAAAAATAAAATTCATACAGATACCAGACTGACAGGAGGCGTATATGCGTGTAGGAATGGGATATGATGTTCATAAACTGGTGGAAGGACGTAAGCTGATACTGGGCGGGGTGGAAATACCCCATACGAAAGGACTGCTTGGGCACTCGGATGCGGATGTGCTGGTTCATGCCATTATGGACGCACTGCTGGGAGCGGCGGCGCTTGGCGATATCGGAACACATTTTCCAGATACGGATGAGGCGTACGCGGGAATCAGCAGTATGACACTGCTGGAAAGGACCGGAGAGCTGCTGGCGCGGGAAAATTACGCAATTGAGAATATAGACGCCACGATAATTGCCCAGCAACCAAAGCTGAGGCCATTTATTACACAGATGGAAGAAAATATAGCCCGTGTGCTTTCTATAGAAAAGGGTCAGATTAATATCAAGGCTACCACGGAAGAAGGGCTTGGATTTACCGGAAACGGACAGGGAATGGCTGCGCAGGCAGTCTGTGCGTTAATATCCCTTTATGACGGAAGTTTCGTGGCGGGAGATCCGGAAACTGGCGGGTGCGGGTGCTGCCACGGATGCCGCTGACGCCGGAAACAGTCCGCAGGCGGAGTATCCGGCGAAGCCGGGTACTTTGCGGCTTTACAGAAAATGTGCCGGTAAAGCAGCAAATCCCTCCGGGCAGGATCGCACTGCGCCGGAGGGGAAAATACTGTCCGGGGGCAGCCCGCCGCAGGCGGAGTATCCGGCGAAGCCGGATACATTTGTTAACGGAGCTTTTACTAATTTTTATCTGATATCTGGAGGAGATGACATGAAAATTTATAACACGATGACCAGGCAGAAGGAGGAATTTGTTCCCCTTACGGAAGGAAAACTGCTGATGTATGTCTGCGGTCCTACCGTTTACAATTATATCCATATTGGCAATGCCAGACCGATGATTGTATTCGATACGTTCCGCAGGTACATGGAATATAAAGGGTACGAGGTAAATTATGTATCCAATTTTACAGATGTAGACGATAAAATCATACAGAAAGCAGCTCAGGAAGGGGTGGATGCCAGTGTGGTTTCCGCCCGCTATATCACGGAATGCAAAAAAGACATGGAAGATCTGAATGTGATGCCGGCAACAGTGCATCCCCTGGCCACAGAGGAAATAGACGGCATGATTGAAATGACTGGGCAGCTGATTGATAAAGGATATGCCTATGTGGCGGAGGATGGAACCGTATATTTCCGTACTGGAAAATTCAAAGACTATGGCAAATTATCCCATAAAAATCTGGAAGATCTCCAGGCCGGACACCGGGATATTCAGGTCACCGGGGAATTAAAGGAGAGCCCGTCTGATTTTGTGTTGTGGAAACCAAAAAAAGAAGGGGAGCCGTTCTGGAACTCGCCCTGGTGTGAAGGGCGTCCGGGATGGCATATGGAATGTTCTGTCATGTCTAAAAAATATCTGGGTGAGACAATTGATATTCATGCGGGAGGGGAGGATCTGATCTTTCCGCATCATGAAAATGAAATTGCCCAGTCAGAGGCGGCCAGCGGCAGGCCGTTTGCCCGCTACTGGATGCACAATGGATTTTTAAATATTGACAACCATAAAATGTCAAAATCCGCAGGCAACTTTTTTACTGTCCGGGAAATCGGAGAGAAATATGATCTGCAGGTTTTGCGGTTTTTTATGCTCAGCGCCCATTACAGAAGTCCGCTGAATTTCAGTGCGGAACTGATGGAAGCGGCGAAAAGCTCCCTGGAGCGGATACTGACAGCGGCAGATAACCTGACACGTCTGCGGGACGCCGCCCGGGCAGGCGCCATGACAGATGAAGAAACGAAGCTGTATGAGGCGGCGGATGTCTTCCGGCAGAAATTCGGGCAGGCTATGGATGATGACTGTAATACGGCCGATGCTGTGGCGGCGGTGTTTGAACTGGTAAAATATATTAACTTAAACGCATCCGCAGAACATACCAAAGAATATCTGCAAAAGCTGTACGACTGCCTGCATACGCTGTGCGGCGTGCTGGGTATCCGGATTGAAAGGGAGGCTCAGCTGCTGGACGCAGATATTGAGAAACTGATTGAAGAACGTACCGCCGCCAGAAAAAATAAAGATTTCGCGCGGGCGGACCAGATTCGTGACGAACTGGCCGGTCTTGGAATTCTGCTAAAGGATACAAGGGAAGGCGTTACCTGGAAGCGGGTATAGTCTGTATCCGCAGTGGAATGGCGCAGTGATATGAATATAAAATCTGTCTGAAACGGCTTTCCGGAATCTGCTGGCGTAAGAGGGCGGGGGATCCATGCAATGGAGTCTGCCTTTCCGGATATCCGGCATTCCGGAGGCTGCATCAAAAAGGGAGGAACTATATGGAACAGGGGCTGGATGCGTATATCAGGCAGCAGTTCGGTCTGGGAGAACATGATATCAGGACGTATTCCCCGCTGGCGTTAGCCTATATAGGCGATGGCATTTACGAGCTGATTATCCGTACGATTGTAACGGAAAGAGGAAATAAGCAGGTACGTAAGCTGCATCGGGAAACAAGCCGTCTGGTAAAAGCCAGGGCCCAGGCAGCCATGATGGACATTCTGCTGCCGCTTCTGACGGAAGAGGAGCGGGATGTATACAAGCGTGGCCGGAATGCGAAAACGTCCCGTATGGCAAAAAATGCCACTGCCAGTGACTACCACAGAGCCACCGGAATGGAAGCTCTTGTGGGGTATCTTTATCTGAAAGATGATATGGAAAGACTGTGCGCACTGATAAAAGAAGCGCTAAGCCGGTATACGCCTGATGAGCATGCCGGTACCGAGGCACGGAATATGTATGAAAACGGAACAGGAAGTACGGCGGAAAGCACAAAAGAAAATATGGCAGAAAGTATGACAGAAAATATAACTGAAAATACAGGTATTGCCGCAGAGTAAGGCAAAAGAAACAGGCAGGATAAAAAATAAAAAAAGATAAATGAAAATGATCAGAGAGCAGGATAAAGGAGCAGGTATGAAAAAAACAGAACCAGACAATACAGTTTCTTCAAGAATCGAAGGCAGAAATCCTGTCCTCGAGGCTTTCCGTTCCGGCCGGACCATTGACCGGCTGTATGTGCAGGAAGGCTGTCAGGACGGACCAGTAAAAACAATTCTAAGAGAAGCAAAAAAACAGGATACGATGGTGCAGTTTGTGGAAAAAACAAGGCTGAACCAGATGTCGGAATCAGGAAAACACCAGGGGGTCATCGCTGTTGCGGCAGCCTGCGAATACGCCAGTGTGGAAGATATGCTTCAGGCAGCGGAGCAGAAAGGAGAGGCGCCGTTTCTGATTCTGCTGGATAATATCGAAGATCCCCATAATCTGGGAGCGGTCATCCGTACAGCGGACCATGCGGGCGCCCACGGGGTGATTATTCCGAAACGGCACGCAGTGGGACTTACGGAGACAGTTGCCAGAACATCCGCCGGAGCAGTAAATTATGTGCCGGTAGCAAAGGTGCAGAACCTGACCAGGACAATTCTGGATCTGAAAAAAAAGGGCATCTGGTTCGCCTGTGCCGATATGGACGGGGAAGTGATGTACCGCCAGGATCTCACCGGACCGGTAGGACTGGTAATTGGCAGCGAAGGAAAAGGTGTCAGCCGGCTTGTAAAGGAAAGCTGTGACTTTACTGTTTCTATTCCGATGAAAGGAGCCACAGGCTCACTGAACGCTTCCGTTGCGGCAGGAATACTCGCCTACGAGATCGTAAGACAGCGTTTATAGCTACAGACAGGAGAACCATGAGACAGGACGAATACAAGGATGTATCTGATGAGCAGCTGATTATACAGCTGCGGGGCGGCAGCCCGCAGGTCATGGAATATCTACTGGAAAAATATAAAAACCTGGTACGCAGGCGTGCCAACGCCCTTTATCTGATCGGCGGAGAGACAGAGGATCTGATCCAGGAAGGAATGATCGGCCTGTTTAAGGCAATCAGGGATTACCGCACGGATAAAGATACCTCCTTTTACCATTTTGCGGAGCTTTGTGTTACGAGACAGATGTATACTGCGGTGGAAGCGTCCAGACGCAAAAAACATACGCCGCTGAATACCTATGTCCCGCTGGATGCGGGAGGCGAAGGGCAGGATGATATCCTGTTGTCCATCGGCCAGCCGGGCACTCTGGACCCGGAGACATTGTTTATCAGTCAGGAAAATGTCCGGCAGCTGTTAAAACAGGTCAATGAACGGCTCAGCCGGATGGAGCGCCAGGTGCTGGCGCTTTATCTGGAAGGCATGAACTATCATCAGATTGCGGATTATATGGGAAAGAGTCCTAAATCCATAGATAATGCGCTCCAGCGAATCCGGAGCAAAATCCGGTAAGGCTGCCGGAGTATGTCAGGACAGATTCCTCCGGCGGGAAGGGCTGTCCGCAGTGCCTACAGCGGGATAAATTCCGGTTTCCGGTTGCGGAATACCGTATAGTGGGAAAAACCGCAGGATTTCAGCAGACTTCCCAGCCGGTCAAAACAATAGGCCATATGTTCCGGTTTGTGGGCGTCTGAGCCAGTGGTTATGATTTTGCCGCCCAGGGCACGGTATCGTTTCAGAATGTCTTCACAGGGGTTTGGATGTCCCAGCCCGTATTTATACCCGGCTGTGTTCAGTTCGATTCCCTTTCCAAGGCGGATCAGCAGTTTTAATATTTCATCAATGATTTCCAGATGTTCCCGATAGTCAGAATATCTGTTTTTTTCCGGATGGTATCTCACTACATAATCCAGATGGCCATAGACGTCAAAATCATGAAAAGCCTGTATATTTTCCAGAATGGAAATAAAATATTCCTGCCAGGCCTGCGTACAGGTCCGCCCGTCATAATACTGCCTGAAGTAAGGGTCTTTGCCATGTACCACATGGGAAGAGCCGATTACAAAATCAAATTCATAATTCTGAAGCAGCTGGCGGTGTTTTCCGGCCAGATGGGGCTGCAGGCCCAGCTCAATGCCGTGGCATACGGGCAGCTGGTCAGCAAACTGGTGCGCCAGCTGTTTCATGGAACGAACATAAGCCGGCAGGTCCAGCAGAAACAGTTCCGGGTCTTCCGGATAATCGTAATCCAGATGGTCTGTAAAACATATGCCGGACAGTCCTTTTGAAACCGCCGCCATGACCATGGCCTCTGGCGGGCTGTCGCTGTCTCCGGAAAAGCTGCAGTGTATATGTGTATCCCAGTACATGTGTGTATTCCTCCTGTGTTTTTATCTGTGTCTGTAGCTGTTTTTTGCAATCTGGTTATGGCAGGCGGCGGGGGTATTTCTTACGGCTGACGGATTCCGGCCGTTTTGCGCAGTCATTAAAGTTTTGCGCCGCAAAACCGCCTGAATCGTAACATTAATTCAAATGTGCCGCCAGCTTCTATATTGTGTCAGGCAAAACAGATTGTCAACCATTTTAAACTGCTAAAATATAAAAAATTTATAAATTTATCGCAAAGTGTAGAATGCTACTTGAATTTTAAGAAAATATTAGTTAAAATAATAACAGCTTGGATATATTATCCAAAAAGATAAAAATTTAAAGTATATTTAGGAGGAAATTTAGCATGGCAGTAAGAGTAGCAATTAATGGTTTTGGTCGTATCGGCCGTCTTGCTTTCAGACAGATGTTTGGCGCAGAAGGATACGAAGTAGTAGCAATCAACGATCTGACAAGCCCTAAGATGCTTGCGCATCTTTTAAAGTATGATTCTTCACAGGGCAAGTACGAACTGGCTGATAAGGTAACTGCTGGCGAAGATTCCATCACAGTTGATGGACAGGAAATCAAAATCTACGCTTTTCCGGATGCAAAGAACTGCCCATGGGGTGATTTAAAAGTTGACGTTGTATTAGAGTGTTCAGGATTCTATACAAGCAAGGCTAAAGCACAGGCTCATATTGACGCTGGTGCACGTAAAGTTGTTATTTCCGCTCCGGCAGGAAATGATCTTCCTACAATCGTTTACAACACAAACCATGAGACACTGAAAGCTGATGACACAATTATTTCCGCAGCTTCCTGCACAACAAACTGCCTGGCTCCTATGGCTGATGCGCTGAACAAATACGCACCGGTTCAGTCTGGTATCATGGTAACAATCCATGCTTATACAGGCGATCAGATGACTCTTGACGGACCGCAGAGAAAAGGTGATTTAAGAAGATCCCGTGCGGCAGCAGTAAATATCGTTCCAAACTCTACCGGCGCGGCAAAAGCAATCGGTCTCGTAATTCCGGAACTGAATGGCAAACTGATCGGTTCCGCACAGCGTGTACCGACTCCTACAGGTTCTACTACAATTTTAACAGCAGTTGTTAACAAAGCAGACGTAACAGTTGATGGCATTAATGCGGCTATGAAAGCGGCAGCAAATGAGTCATTCGGATACAACGAAGATGAAATCGTATCTTCTGATATCGTAGGCATGAAATTTGGTTCCCTGTTTGACGCTACCCAGACAATGGTAAGCAAAGTATCCGATGATCAGTATGAAGTACAGGTAGTTTCCTGGTATGATAATGAAAACTCTTACACATCCCAGATGGTTCGTACCATCAAGTATTTCTCAGAATTAGCATAATTGTATCTGACATTTATATGTCCGGCAGATGCGCTGTATACTATGTGAACAGCAAAAGGAACAGCGCAGCCGGCTCTCCGGCCGCAATGGCCGGGGATGACAGACGTCCGCGGAAATCCAGAGGCCGCAAAAACAGCGGTACAGTGGATGACTGGCGCAGACCGCCGCAGGCGGCGGACGTTTTCGTAAATAAAAGACTCACAAAGGGGTCCGGTCGCTGAAGGACCGGGTCCCCTTTTTCAGTCTGCAGGCAGATGTTACTGTAAAAGTAAATTATTCAGGAAAGGAAAAGCTGTATTTTACAGCAGGAATGGAAAAATGGGTTTAAATAAAAAATCAGTGGATGACATCAATGTAGCAGGCAAAAAAGTGCTTTGCAGATGTGATTTTAACGTACCATTAAAAGAAGGTAAAATTACAGATGAAAACCGTCTTGTGGCAGCGCTTCCAACAATTAAAAAGCTGATCGCTGACGGCGGAAAAGTGATTCTCTGTTCACATCTTGGCAAACCGAAGGGTGAACCGAAGCCTGAATTATCCCTGGCGCCAGTGGCAAAAAGACTGTCTGAATTACTGGACAAAGAAGTAAAATTTGCGGCAGATCCGGAAGTAGTGGGAGCAAACGCAAAAGCGGCTGTGGAAGCCATGAAAGACGGCGATGTCATTCTGCTTGAAAATACCCGTTACCGTGCGGAAGAAACCAAAAATGGCGAAGCTTTCAGTAAAGACCTGGCTTCTTTATGCGATGTATTTGTAAATGACGCATTTGGTACAGCCCACAGGGCGCACTGCTCCAACGTAGGCGTCGCACAGCTGGTGGACACAGCAGTCGTTGGATACTTAATGCAGAAAGAAATAGATTTCCTTGGAAACGCAGTGGAAAATCCGGTACGCCCGTTTGTGGCAATTCTTGGCGGGGCAAAAGTAGCGGACAAGTTAAACGTAATCGACAACCTGCTTGAGAAATGTGATACACTGATTATCGGCGGCGGTATGGCTTATACATTCTCCAAAGCACAGGGCAATGAAATTGGAACTTCCCTGGTAGATGAAACCAAGATTGATTACTGTAAAGAAATGATCGAAAAAGCAAAGAAGCTGGGTAAGAAATTACTGCTTCCGGTAGATGCGGTAACAATCAAAGATTTCCCGAATCCAATTGACGCCGCTGTTGAGACAGTAGTATATGACGCAACAGCCATGCCGGCTGACAGACAGGGCTGTGATATCGGACCTAAGACACAGGAATTATTTGCGGATGCGGTGAAATCGGCAAAGACAGTTGTCTGGAACGGACCGATGGGCGTATTTGAAAATCCGACACTTGCGGCAGGCACCATCGCAGTGGCAAAAGCACTGGCAGAAACAGACGCTACCACAATTATCGGCGGCGGGGATTCTGCGGCTGCGGTAAACCAGTTAGGATTTGGCGACAAAATGTCACATATTTCCACTGGCGGCGGAGCTTCTCTTGAATTCCTGGAAGGAAAAGAACTGCCGGGCGTAGCGGCAGCCAACGATAAATAATTTCCAGGATGTATCTGGAACACTGATCAGTATAAAATTCTTGAAAGGATAAAATCATGGCAAGAAAAAAAATCGTAGCCGGTAACTGGAAAATGAACATGACGCCGGGCCAGGCTGTTAAATTAGTGGAAGAATTAAAACCATTGGTAGCAAGTGACGATGTGGAAGTTGTTTACTGTGTGCCAGCCATTGATATCGTACCGGTAACAGAAGCGGTAAAAGGCTCCGGCGTAGCAGTAGGCGCACAGAATATGTATCATGAGGACAGCGGGGCATACACAGGCGAAACAGCTCCTGGTATGCTGGTAGAAGCAGGCGTAAAATATGTTATCATCGGACACTCTGAGAGACGTGATTATTTCAAAGAGAGCGATGAGATGTTAAATAAAAAAGTTAAAAAAGCGCTGGAACATGGTTTAACACCAATCCTCTGCTGCGGGGAATCCCTGGAACAGAGAGAAATGGGCATTACACTGGACTGGATCCGGATGCAGATCAAATCTGATTTAAAAGACATTACGGCAGACCAGGCAGCCGGTATGGTGATCGCCTATGAACCAATCTGGGCCATCGGCACCGGCAAAACCGCTACTTCAGACCAGGCGCAGGAAGTATGCGGCGCAATCCGTACATGCATTGCTGAAATGTACGATCAGGCGACTGCGGACGCAGTACGTATCCAGTACGGCGGTTCTGTCAATGCGGCAAATGCGGCTGAATTATTCGGCAAGCCGGATATTGACGGCGGTCTGGTAGGCGGAGCAAGCCTGAAAGCTGATTTTGGCAAAATTGTAAATTATAAATAAACATATGACACGGACAGAAACCATGGGGTTTCTGTCCGTGTTGTGTTTTATATATGAAATGTGTACTCTGTAATCAGCTGTCAGGCTTCTATTGTGATATGCTGTTTTTTTCACAGTACCAGTCTGCGGCGCAGGATATGATTCCTGTTACCCTTCCATAGCGATATGCTGGTATTTCCACAGTACGGCTTCCGGTGCGGGATATGATTACCCTTCAATTGCGATATACTGGTTTGTTTCCACAGCTGGTTTTGCTTCTTTTTTCGGTACTGACAGTTTCAGAATGCCATTCTCGAATTTTGCTTTGATTTCGTCCCGTGTGATGTTTTCGCCTATATAAAAGCTTCTGCTGCAGGAGCCGTAATATCTCTCCCGCCGGATATATTTTCCGTTTTCATCTTTGGAATCTGAATTTTTCCTGGTGGCGGCGCTGACAGTCAGATAACCGTCTTTGAGTTCCGCCTGTACGTCTTTTTTGTCATAGCCCGGCAGATCAATGTCCAGCTCATAGCCAGTGGCAGTTTCTTTTATATCTGTGCGCATCATATGATTGGCAGGAGCGCTGTATCCCATAAGTGCCCTGGATGGACGGGCAAAATCATTAAAAAAGTCATCAAATAAATTTTCTTTAAAAATATCAGGCATCAACATATGTCATTCCTCCATTTCTGATGGCCAGCCTCCCGGAATCTCCCGCCTGTTGATACAGAAACGGTCTTTTATGAATTCTGCAGTTTTGACAGAAAATACGGATGAAACAGGTGATTTTCCGTATTAAACCGGGAGGCTGTGTGGTTATTTACTTAAGTGATCTGTAATTGTTATATCACAATTATTAGCACTCGTCAAGATAGAGTGCTAATAATTTCTGTGAACTTTTTGTGAATAGTAGGATATGCAGATTTTTAAGAACTATTCTGGCAGAATATTGATTTTTTAAATAAAACAAAATATAATGGATGTGTTTACCGGCACATGCACAGAGGAGAGAATTTATGGGAAAGACAGTATATCAGAACAGGAATATGAGCGCCAGAGCGGCGGCTGGAAATGTACCGGAGAGGAACGGACTGACTGTTCTCATCGTGGAAGACGGCACAATGATTCTGGAAGGATTAAAATTCGCCCTGCAGCAGGAATCGTACCTGGTACTGACGGCAGGTTCGGTGCAGGAAGCGCTGGATATCGTGCGGTCAGGAGGCTTTGATATATGTCTGCTGGATCTGATGCTGCCCGACGGCACCGGCTATGAAATTTGCGACAGTATCCGCAAACACAGCAATGTGCCCGTCATGTGTCTCACAGCCTGTGATGACGAAGTAAATACAGTTATGGCGCTGGAACAGGGAGCGGATGATTATATCGCAAAGCCGTTCCGGATCCGGGAGCTGATCGCCAGGATGAAAGCGGTATTAAGGCGTGCCACTCCGGAGGCGGCCGGCTCTGCCGTGGTACGGGCCGGAAGAAATGATGTATATTTACAGACGGGAAAAGTATATGCGGGAAATGAGGAAGTTGTACTGACGGCGCTGGAATACAAGCTGCTGCTCGTATTTCTGAACCACCGGGGACAGACGCTTTCCAGGAGGCAGATTCTGGACGGTTTGTGGGACGAGGCGGGCAACTATGTAAATGATAACACATTAAGCGTATATATTAAAAGGCTGCGCAAAAAGCTGGGGGATCCGGAAGGAAATGAGCTGATCCGGACAGTGCGTGGAACCGGGTACCGGATGGAGCCTTAGAGCGTGTTTGAAAAATGCTTTCCATGAGATGTGCCTCCCAGTCTGTACCCTGAAGGGTAAATGAACAACAGGAAGATAACCGCATATTCCGGACATCGGGGAATAGCGTTTCTGGCAGTATCCGTTTATCTTTCCCGCCAGACAGTCACAATTGTGCCGTATCATCCGCCTTGGAATCATCTGTACCCATACTGGTGTCTTCTCACTGTCCGCCATATGGAGTCGTCCGCCGCAGGTATGGAAATGTTTGTTGCAGTACCAGAATTAAGCAGACGGAATGCGCCGGGGGTATACGGGAAACGGGTATCACGGACTGGAGCCTGTCTGTAAAACCTGCCGGAGATTTATGAAAAAGGAGCTTAAAAATACAAAATATGGTTATGTTATATATATCTGGAATAATATCCATGGAAACGGCGGCCCGGGCAGGATGTGTGGTTTGCGGAATGCTGCTGGCGGCAGTGATTGTGCGGACCATATGGGAACGGCAGAAACGGGAGCGGCAGGTGGAGCGTCTGTGTGAATACCTGGTGCGGGTGCAGGACGGTGGCCGGCTGCCAGAGCTGTCCGGATGCATGGAAGGGAATATGGGAGTGCTGGAGAGCGAGATTTATAAGCTGGTCGTACAGCTGCGGAACCAGTCGGAAGATGATATGCGCCAGAAAAAATATCTGGCGGACATGCTTTCGGATATATCACACCAGATTAAGACGCCTCTGACATCTATCACAATTATGACGGATCTGATTAAAGATGAACAGATGTCCGGCGCACAGAGGGCGGTATTTGTGGACAATATTGATTCCCAGATCAGCCGGATGATGTGGCTGGTACGCAATCTGCTGACGCTTTCCAGACTGGAAGCGGACGTACTGAAACTAAACCGGGAACACGTCAGTGTACGGGAGCTGTTAATCCATGCATGTGCGCCATTTGAACCGGTTGCCGGGGAAAAGGGAGTAACGCTGGAGCTGGAAGCGGATGAACGGATGGAAATGATCTGTGACTTTCACTGGACCATGGAAGCGGTGTCCAATATTGTGAAAAACTGTATCGAACATACGCCGTCTGGCGGGAAGGTGATGGTCAGCGCCAGACAGAACAACTTTGCCGTTTCTGTCTGTATTGCGGATAATGGCGAAGGAATCGCGGAAAAAGATCTGGCGCATATATTCGAACGGTTTTATAAAGGTTCCGGCGCAAAGACAGACAGCGTGGGAATTGGTCTTGCCCTGTCCAGACAGATTATCATGCGGCAAAACGGAGTGATCCGGGTGGAGAGCAGTCTGGGGAATGGAACTGTTTTTTATATCAGGATGTATTCGGATGTATCTATCTGATGATTCGTCTGATGATTCGTCTGATGATTTGCCAGATTAGTTATCTGAATGACTGTCTGGCGCCGCAGATTCTTATAAGGCAAAACAGAACCAGATTTATTTTGGGAAATTTCCTTGAGAAATTTGTCTGACCGGTGTAAAATGGGAATACTGATTGTAAGAACTGGAAAGGAGTGGAGCATATGGCGGTTTTTCTTATCATCTTACTGATTTTCGGATCAGAGTATGTAGTAAAAAAACATATGGAAGAAACAGGACCGTCCACACAGCGGCGGGAGCTGGCAGGCGGCAGGGTGATTTTAAAGAACTATCATAATACGGGAGCTGCGGGAAATTTATTAAAAGATTCACCGGAACAGGTACTCTGCATCCATGCGGCGGTACTGGGTGGCGTAATGGCTGAACTGCTGCGGCTTTCCGGGAGAAAGGACGCTGGTATGGCAAAAACCGGGCTGGCGCTTCTGGCAGGCGGCGGTCTGAGTAATCTGTATGACCGTCTGACAAAGGGATATGTGGTGGATTATGTCAGCTTTGGCGCTGGTCCGGCACGTTTTCGCAAACTGGTGTTTAACCTGGGAGACTTTTGCGTGTTTGCGGGTACCCTGCTGGTAACCCTGGCGTTTTTGCGCCGTCCGGCCGGTAAGTAACGGGCGGTCCGGCGCGTCTTGCAGGTTCAGGCATTTATTGTGAGTCATTTACTATTCAGCCGGTATACCGGAACTGCCGGAAATCTTTGCGCACCGGCATGGATCTGTGCGATGGTAGTGTGTTTCTGGCGGAACGGTGCGCCGGATATTAAAAAGAAAGAAGGGCGGCTATGAGTGAACAAACGATAAAACAGGGGGCAAATCCTCTTGGCACAAAACCAGTTTCAAAATTATTGGCGGAATTTGCGATTCCAAGTATTATCGCCATGCTGGTCAGCGCATTGTATAATATCGTTGACCAGTTTTTCATTGGGCAGTATGTGGGAATGCTTGGCAATGCGGCCACGAACGTGGCGTTTCCACTGACGATCAGCTGTACGGCGATTTCATTAATGTGCGGAATTGGCGGGGCGGCGAATTTTAATCTGAATATGGGCCGGGGAAACGGACAGAAAGCGGCCGCATATGCGGGTAATGCCATCAGCATGTGCTTTATAACAGGGCTGCTGTTATGCGCTGTTACAAAACTGTTTCTGAATCCTATGATGATTCTGTTTGGGGCTACGGATCAGACGCTTTACTATTCCCTTTCGTATACGGGCATTACTTCCCTGGGATTTCCGTTTCTGATTTTTACGACCGGCGGCTCCGCTTTGATCCGGGCGGACGGCAGCCCACGCTTTTCCATGTTTTGTACATTGACGGGCGCAATCGTAAACACGGTGCTGGACGCACTGTTTATGACGACTTTTCATATGGGTATCGAAGGAGCCGCCTGGGCCACGGTTACCGGGCAGGTGGTGTCCGCCGTGCTGGTGGCTGCGTATCTGACCAGGTTTCAGACGGTGCGCCTTTGCCGGACCCATTTCAGACCGGTGGCGGCCTGCTGGGGAAATATCGCAAAGCTGGGCATGTCTCCCTGTATTAACCAGCTGGCCATGATGGTGGTGCAGATTGTACTGAATAACGTGCTGAAAACGTATGGCGCAAGGTCTGAGTACGGAGGCGATATTCCGCTGGCCTGTGCGGGCATTATTTCAAAAGTTGGCATGATGTTTTTTTCTATCGTAATCGGAATTTCCCAGGGAATGCAGCCCATTGTCAGCTTTAATTACGGGGCGAAACAGTACCGGCGTGTTGTGGAAGCGGTGTGGAAATCCATTGCCAGCGCTACGGCTATTTCCATTGTAGCGTTTTTATGTTTCCAGCTGTTCCCAAGGCAGATTATCGGTCTGTTCGGGGAAGGCAGCGAGGAATATTTCCGGTTTGCGGAACGCTATTTTAAGATTTATATGTTCTTTACTTTTGCAAACCAGTTTCAGCCGATTGTGGCAAATATGTTTACCTCTATTGGCAAAGCCACAGCGGGAGCGTTTATGTCGCTGACCAGGCAGATACTGTTCCTGCTGCCGCTCCTGGTGGTGCTGCCCCGGTTTTTCGGACTGGACGGCGCCATGTATGCGGCGCCAGTGGCGGACTGCGTGGCGTTTGTCATTGCGCTTGGAATGCTGCTGCGGGAGACATACTGGTTAAAAACGGAAGCGGCAAAACAGCCGGAAACAGGGGCTGCGGCTGACTAAAGATTAAAGTACCGCGGCGGAAGGGAAAATGCTGTCAGAGACAGCCCGCCGCAGTGTAGTATCCGGTGAATTGTATACTTATTTTATTTTCTAAAATTCTATTGTAATAATTCATATTTTCCGATAAAATAAAAAAGCGACAGGCATTGAGGAACTCCTTTTCAGTCATCTGGAAAAAGGAGAATGCATATGAATAAAATTAAAATAACAGCATACATGCTTTTATGCGTGGTCTGTCTCACTGGCGGCTGTTCAGGCAAAGACCGGATATATTTAAAGGCGGAGAGCCGGGATATTTCCGGACAGGAAGAACCGGGACAAAAAGAAACTGGTCAGAAACAAACAGATCACGAAAAAACAGATCAGGAAAAAACAGATCACAAAGAATCCGGTCAGAAAGAAGCGGGACCACAGTCCCGGGCTGATACAGACAATGAGAATTCATCCGGAAAAGACGGGGATACCTGTTTCGTCTATGTCTGCGGTGCGGTCAGACATCCGGGTGTCTTTGAAGTGCCTGCCGGAAGCAGGATTTACGAAGTGCTTACCCTGGCCGGCGGTCTGAAAAAAAACGCTTCCATTGCCGGTATCAACCAGGCGCGGCAGATTGCGGACGGCGATATGATTGAAATACTTACGGTAAAAGAGTGGCGCAGGGCCGGGAAAGAAACAGGTGGCGGGCAGTCACCGGCGGCCAGTCCGCAGCCGGATGGAGGACGTGTGAATATTAATACCGCAACAGCCGCCGCGCTTATGACGTTAAACGGCATTGGCGAGGCGAAAGCGGCCGGTATTATTGCCTGGCGGGAAGAAAACGGACCGTTTACGTCTACAGAGGAACTGATGGAAGTAAGCGGTATTGGCGAAGGCGTGTATGCGCAGATAAAAGATCAGGTTACAGTGACAGAATAGGATGACAGGCATATTGCCAGAAGATTCCGGCAGATGCTTCGGTCAGATTGCTTCGGATAGATTGTTTCGAAAGAAATTGGAGGTTGGCATGGCTAAAAAGGTTCTGGTTGTAGACGATGAAAAACTGATTGTAAAAGGAATCCGCTTCAGTCTGGAGCAGGATGGAATGGAAGTGGACTGTGCCTACGATGGAGAAGAGGCCTGGCAGAAAGTTACGGCAAACAGTTATGATATGGTATTGCTGGATCTGATGCTGCCCAAAATCGACGGTATGGAAATCTGCCAGCGGATCCGTGAATTTTCTGATGTACCAGTCGTCATGCTCACAGCCAAAGGGGATGATATGGATAAAATTCTCGGACTGGAATATGGTGCGGATGACTATATTACCAAACCCTTTAATATTCTGGAGGTCAAGGCCAGGATCAAGGCCATTATGCGCAGGACTGGCAGGAAAAAAGTAGTGGAAGAACGGGTCAATACAATCCAGGACGGTGATTTAAGGCTGGATTGCGAAAGCCGCCGGCTGTTTATTCAGGACAGGGAAGTCAACCTCACCGGCAAAGAGTTCGAGCTGCTGGAGCTTCTGGTGCGCAATCCCAACAAAGTATACGGCAGGGAAAAGCTGCTGGATCTTGTGTGGGGCGTGGATTATCCCGGGGATGTCAGAACCGTGGACGTTCATGTGAGACGTATGCGTGAGAAAATCGAGAAAAATCCAAGCGAGCCAAAATATATCCATACCAAATGGGGTGTGGGTTATTATTACCACGGCTGATCGGGGTCATCATGAAGCGAAAAAAGAAAATCCGTGATTATTTTAAAAGTCTGAAATTCCGCCTGCTGCTTGTATTGCTGCTGTTTGGAATTGTCCCTATGCTGACTATGCAGTTTTTTGTCATCCGGGGCTATGAAAAACGGGCAATCAACGTAAGGATGGTGGATATTCTGTCCCAGTCCAAAATCCTGGCGGACCAGATTGCTGCCTATGGATATCTGGAAGATATTACAATCGAAGCGATCAATAAGCAGTTTGAACAATTATCCAATATATATGACGGAAGGGTGCTGGTCATTGACCAGGCCTTCCGTATCCGTAAGGACACGTTTGATATAGACCGGGATAAAATCATTATTTCAGAAGAAGTAGTGAAGTGTATCCAGGGAGAGGATGTGTCAAAATATGACGCTGTCAATGGATTTATTGAAATTGCGGCGCCGGTGAGGCATCCGGTATCAGATGAAGTCGTGGGTGTACTGCTGGTGAGCGTATCCACCGATGTGACGCAGACCCATATTGCCTATCTGAGCCAGATCGGACTGGTGGTCTCGCTGCTGGCGGGCTTCGTCTGTATTGTGCTGGCGGTGCTGCTCTCGTCGCTACTGGCCCAGCCTTTTATCCAGCTCTCCAGGTCCATTGATGAAATTCAGGCGGGTTATGGAGAGGATGAGCTGATGATCCATTCCTATTCGGAGACAGAGCTGATCTGTGAAAGAACCAACGAGCTGCTGCACCGGATGAAAGTGCTGGACGATTCCAGAAAGGAATTTGTATCCAATGTCTCCCATGAGTTAAAGACGCCGCTTACATCCATGAAAGTGCTGGCGGATTCACTGAATGTACAGGAAAACGCACCGGTGGAGCTGTATAAAGAATTTATGCAGGATATTACCAACGAGATCGACCGGGAAAATAAAATTATTACGGATCTGCTCTCTCTGGTCAAAATGGATAAGGCGGCGGACGGTTTAAATATTGCGCCGTTAAATATCAACGATTTGCTGGAACTGATTTTAAAACGTCTGCGTCCTATCGCAAAGGTGCAGAATGTGGAGCTGGTACTGGAAAGCTTCCGGCCGGTGAGTGCGGAAGTGGACGAGGTGAAACTGACCCTTGCCATTTCCAATCTGGTGGAAAACGCCATTAAATATAATACTGCCAACGGCTGGGTCCATGTGTCTTTGAATGCGGACCACCAGTTTTTTTACATCAAAGTAGAAGATAATGGCATGGGCATACCGGAAGAGTCCCTGGACCGTATTTTTGAGCGTTTTTACCGTGTGGATAAGTCCCATTCCCAGGGAATCAACGGCACCGGACTGGGGCTTGCCATTACCAGAAGCGTCATATTAATGCACCGGGGAGCGATTAAGGCGTTTAGTACAGAAGGCGAGGGAACGATTTTCAATGTGCGGATTCCGCTGATTTATGTGGTGCGTAAAGAGTAATGCCCTGACAAAGGCAGGAGCGTCAGAAAGGATGAAAATGAAAAGACTGACAGGCACAGGGGCGGGACTGTTTCTTGTGGCAGCCCTGTCGTTTCTTACACTGGCCGGCTGTGGCTCAAAGCCGGAAACATATAAATACAGTATCAGTTATGTGGACAGTGCGCAGACACGGACTGTCCAGGTAGGTTATAAGCCGGAAAATGAATCCATAGACGGACTGATACAGGAATTTCTGGAACAGTTGTCAAAAGACACGGATTCGGTAGAGTACGTGCGCACGATTCCGAGGGGAGTGGAAATCCAGTCCTGGGAAGTGGCGCAGGACTGTCTGAATATTGATTTTAACAGGGCGTATGACAAGCTGGACGCAGTGGCGGAGATTTTATGCCGTCTGGCAATCGTCCAGACCATGACCCAGATTGAAGGCATCAGCAGCGTCAGTTTTCTGGTCCGGGGCGAACCGCTGCGGGACGGCAAAGGGGACATTGTGGGCAGCATGACCATTGACTCTTTTGTGGAAAATCCCGGGGAACAGATTAATTCTTACCAGCATGCCACGATAGATCTGTATTTTTCCAATACAGAAGGGGACGCCCTGCTGAAAGAAACACAGGAAGTATATTTTAACAGCAATATCGCCATGGAAAAACTGGTGATTGAGCATCTGATTTCCGGACCAAAGAGCAGGGACGCCAGAAAGACATTACCGGATGAAACAAAACTGATTAATATTGCGGTGGTGGACGGGTCCTGTTATGTAAATCTGAACGAAAATTTCATGAACCAGAATTATGAGATCCAGGAGCCGGTGGTCATCTATTCCATTGTCAATTCTCTGACCGCCCTTTCCAATATCGACAGGGTACAGATTTCCGTCAACGGGGATACAAGCGGCGTATACCGGGACGAACTGGAATTATCAAAGATGTATGAGCCGGATTACGGATTTGTGGAATTAAAGGTGGGTAAAACGGTAATTATCAAAGAATAACAGACGTTTTACCAGGAAATCAGACCAGAGTGTGTTTGAAAATTCATTCCTGACATCTGCACGCCCCGCTTTGCATGATATTTGCGCCAGATTCAGCTTAAATAGCCCTCAGTATCGTGCCCTTTGGGTATGCGTCTTTTATCCTGCGCAAATCTCCCATATCATGCCTTTTTGGGTATATCATGCCTTTCAGGGTATATCATGCCCTTCAGGGTATATCATGCCCTTCAGGGTACAAATTGTGACGCATACCTTAAAGGGTACGATGTATCATACCCTTTGGGGACATCTGCCAGAAAGCAATTTTCAAACACGTTCTGGTACAGGCCGCTGTCCGGAGGGATAAGGGCTATGCTGGCTTATAGCGGCGGATAAAAAATAAAAAGCGCAGACAGCGGAAATGACTGTTTACCCACACTCTGGGAGATGTATAGAAAAGAAAGGGGGAATGTTTCAAATATGATACGACGATATCCCTGCCAGATGGCCATCATGTGTATGGCGGGCATCCTGGCTGTAAAGGGGATTTTGGAATATATGGCGGGCGCAGGACCTTTGTATGGCGTGCTGGCGGCGCTGGCAGCGCTGGCGGCAGCAGTACTGGCAATGGTCTGGAACAAAAGGGAGCCGTCCGGAAAGAGGAAGCTGCGGCATGCGCTGTTTGTGCTGTCTGTCTTTGGTACAGCGGCCATGCGGATGTACGGGGTATCCGCACAGATGCGGCAGTATCTGACGGGGCTGTGGGATGATATGCCTGTAGCCGTGCAGGGGCGCATTGCCTGGAAACAGTGTAAGGAAACGAAGACGCAGTCAGACGAATCCAGACTTTCATGGACGGTCTGTCTCACAGACAGTTATCTGAAAACATCCCGGGGAATTTCGCCCTGTGGAACAATTATCTTATATTTTCATACAGATCCGGAAACAAATTCTGATACAGATCCGGATACGAATCTTTTTACAAATCTTCAAAGAAATGAACCAGTCATAGGAAATATCCTCACAGCGGAAGGAAAAATTAAATTTTTTGAAAGCGCACGTAATAAAGGCAATTTTGATGAACGTGCTTATTACCAGAATCAGGGCTATACGCTGAAAGTCTATGGGAAAGAAGGCTCCTGCCGGATGATAAAATCAGACAGGCAGGGCCTGAAAGAAGCTCTTTACCGGCTGCGGCAGAATTTTCAGAAGGAGTATGTACGCAGGATGCCGGAGGAAGAAGCGGGCGCATTAAGCGCAATGCTGCTGGGAGAAAAATCCCTGTTGTCCGGCGATACAAAGGAACTGTACCAAAGAAGCGGAATTGCCCATATACTGGCCATTTCAGGACTGCATATTTCCATTCTTGGCATGGCGGTCTATCAGTTCTGCCGAAAAAGGGGCGTTTCTTTTGGAATGGCGGGAGCGGTTTCCCTGGGACTGTTACTACTGTTCGGGCTTATGACAGGCATGGGATTATCCACCATACGGGCAGTGTCCATGTTTGGCATTTATCTGGGAGCCGCCTGGCTGGGCAGGGCTTATGACAGCATGAACAGTCTGGCTGTTACCGCGGTTTTTGTGCTGCTGCAAAATCCAGGGGCGCTGTTTCTGGCGGGCTTTCAGTTTTCTTTTGCGGCAGTGGCAGGCGTCTTATATGGCAGATGGCTGTGCGGGATTTTCAAACCGGCGTTTCGTCTGACGGAAAACGTGTATATGAGTCTGGGTATCCAGATGCTGACGCTGCCGCTGACTGCCTGGTACTATTATGAGATACCGGTATATTCCGTGTTGTTAAATATGCTGGTGCTGCCATTGATGGAACTGGTGCTGGTAACAGGACTGGCCGGCGGTGCGCTGGGACTTGCGGCGGCGGCCATATCCGGCGCCGGGATTTCAGTATTTTCTCTGGCCGGCAGGCTGTGCGGGCGGCTGGCGGACGTGCTGCTGTATTTATGCGCCGGCTGTCTGCGCTATTTTTCCGGGGCCGGAAGTTTTTTTCTGAGGCTGAAAGGAGCGGTGTATGTTACCGGTCAGCCGGAAATATGGGTGATGGCGCTGTATTTCCTGACACTGTTATGGTGTATATGGAAAAATCAGGAAATCAGGGAGCGGCGCACAAAGCCTGTTGTAACGGTATCCGGCCTGCTATGCCTGGGGATGCTGTTGTGCCGTGTGCCAGCACCGGCGGAAGTGTCTGTACTGGATGTGGGACAGGGAGACGGCATTTATATCCATACCGGCGACGGACAGCATATATTTATAGACGGGGGAAGCAGTGACGTGACACAGGTTGGTACATACCGTATTCTGCCATTTTTGAAAGCGCAGGGCGTGGCGGCGGTGGACGCCTGGTTTGTATCCCATCTGGATCAGGACCATATCAACGGCCTGGTGGAGGTGGTGGAAAGCGGTTATGACATCCGGCAGGTGGTGCTCGCCGCAGGCGTCGTGGAGGATGAAGCGTATGTGCGGCTGAGCGGGCTGCTGGCCAGAGAGCGGATCGAAGTCCGGTATATGGAGAAAGGAGACACACTTAGCGGCGGCAGCGCCCGTTTTACCTGTCTGGCGCCGGCTGCGGCGCAGGCGGGAAGCGACCGGAATGAACAGAGTCTGGTGCTTCTGTATGAGGAACCGGGGTTCCGGGGCTTTTTCTCCGGGGATATTTCTTCCGGGACAGAGCAAAAGCTGGTGCGTGAAGGAACGGCTTCTGCCGTTACTTTATACAAAGCGGCCCATCACGGCTCAGAATACTCTAATTCCAACGAACTGCTGGAACAGCTGCGGCCCGGTATATCGGTAATTTCCTGCGGGAAAAAGAACCGCTATGGACATCCCGGAAAGGAAGCGGTGATCCGGATGGAGGAACACAGCGGCTGTGTCTGCAATACGATGATATCCGGCCAGCTGCGGATACGCTGGAACAGACACGGAACAAACACGGAGGTATGCGGTTATGTAATAATGTCTGAATAATGAAATGATTTTTAATAATATTCTGAACAAAGCAAGCATAACATATATATGAATGCCTGATCAGCCAGTCATTGAGGTATATATGGATTGTATTTTTTTTAATACAATAATAGTTAATAATTGAATGTTTCCTAAGTCTGTAGGGTTTTTACGTTGTTGGAAAGTATATGACAGATGTGAAAATCCCCTTGTTTTCCGGCACTTTTTCAGCTATACTATAGTAGATCACCTGGTTATACTTTTTTGAATTCTACAGTAGTTGCGCAAATGCGTAACAAATTTATAGTCGCAATTAAATCTTGCTGGCAACCTCCGCTTGTAGTAAACTAGTGGCGTGGTTGAGAAAGGATGGAGTATGAGAGCAAAGGAAATAACAGATTGTGAAAAAGTTGTCATGAAATGTGTATGGGACAGCACGCAGGATTTATCCATGCAGGAAATTACTGATATGGTTAATACGCAGTATGACAAAAACTGGAAGACACAGACCGTTTCTACTTTCCTTGCAAGACTTGTCAAAAAGGATTATCTGAAAATGTACCGGAAAGGAAGATGTTTCTATTATCAGCCGCTCGTGGACAAAGAAGAATACAAAGACGATGTGCTGAAAGATTATGTGCAGTTTTGGAATGGCGGAAGTATGTCCGCGTTTGTATGCGGATTGTTTGGTAAAAGTATGCTGAGTCAGTCAGATCGGGAGGAACTAAAGAGAAAGATCGATGAACTTGATTAATCAGTTATTCTTTGCGGTACTGACAAGTTCCGTAACAAGCACTTTCCTGCTTTTGGTTTGGTGGATGTTACGGGGCTTTTTTATGTTGGTGAATCCCCGTATGATTTATGTACTGTTGCGCTGGATCTGTTTTCTGTATATCCTGCCGGTGGGCTATGTGGCGGCGCTATTTTCTTACAGAGTATGGTTTCAGGGACAGGATGATGTCTGGATGCTGGTATTTTCCAGAACAGAAGATATAATGGGCCGGCTGCATATATGCGGCAACATATGGATTCTGCTTGTGCTGGCGATTTTTGCGGCGCTGTTTCTGGACAACCGGAGATGGTGCAGGAAATTCCGGGATAATATTCAGATTACCAGTGATATGGAACCTGAGATGCTTGTAAAGTTTGAAGAAGTCTGCCGTGCGCTGCATATCGAAAGGGGTAAGCTGTCACTGCAGAAAAATGTACTTGTAAATTCGCCAATGATCGTGGGAATCCGGCGTCCGCAGGTAATTATGCCGGAGCGTGATTATACGCCGGAGGAACTGGAGATTATTTTCTATCATGAGCTGGCGCATTACAGGCACAAAGATCTGCAGTATAAGGTATTTGTGATCATGATTCTGATGCCTAACTGTTTCAATCCGTTTTGTTTCCTGCTGCTATGGCTGGTGAACGAATGGAGCGAATATATGGCGGATGTATCCGCTCTGGAAGCATCCGGACATTTACACGATGCAAAGCTGTACTTTAACAAAATCGTGGATCTGGTTCCTAATGACAAAAAATCCAGAAAAGGAAGATTTTTATTCTCGACGCTAAGTAAAAATGACAAATCATTATCCAGGAGAATTGATTTTATGAAAAAGTATCAAAGAGCAAAAAGCGCCGGAAAAGCGGTAACAGTAGCGTTAACCACAGCATTTGTACTGCTTGGCACTACCACGGTTTATGCGTCCGGTAAAACAGTGGCTGATTTACATAATATTATTTATCAGAACACGGAAGAACGTACAGATGAATCAACAGAGAAGCTGGTAGTGGCGGAAGACGGTATGGTGGAGCATTATTGCGACGTGGAAGATCTGAATTTTGACGGACTGCAGGAAGTGTCCACGCTGGATCAGGACATTGTGACAGTGGATGCAGGAGTGCATTATAATTTTGACTGGATTGTGAATCCGAATACCAGGCATGTGACGGGGCCGTATAAAGTGAGTAAAGGGCAGAGTATTAATGCAGCTGTCGTAGTGCTTCCTGATGACAAAGATTTCTGGCTTGGAATTATGGATCACGACGGACATGCCCGTTATGTGACAGGCAGGGGAGCGGCATCCCATGTTTTTGCAATTACAGAAACCAAGAGTTACCGGGTGTTTATCCAGAATAACTACAAAGACGGGAAAACAACATTAAACGCGAAAGGTTATTTTGCATATGAATAAAAAGTACAAAAATTATATGCTTCACCGGTGTAAAATATATTATGAACTGGACGATTATAAGATCATTATCTTTACAATCGGCAAGCGTAAAATCCCGATGTTTTATGTACCGCTTTATGAAGGACCAAACAAGGATGAAGAATAACTTTTCGCTGGCTGCAGGTATGTGGCGGGGGAGTTATCTGAATGGGGTTTATGCAAAACAGGAAAACTGGCAGATATGACGGGAGCCTGATCAAAGGTCCGTGGTATCTGCCAGTTGTTTTACGAAAGCGTGGAGGAACAGTCTTTTCCGTCATGCATTCAGGGGCAGTCAGACGCCCCGGCCGGTGAATAAGCGCTGTAAATGGCGGATCAGACGGATGGTTCAGGGCTTTAAGGACACACTTTGGAAAGATTATTTATAACTGGCGGATACGGCGGTGATTTCCGGGAGAAGGACACGCTGTATCCGCCGGTTTTTCGGCAGCAGATACAAACAGCTGACAGGGCAGGGCGGCTCTGTCAGCTGTTTGCTGTTTTTATGTTTTCAGAAAATATGTGTCTTGTAAAGCCAGAGCGTGTATGAAAAGTCAATCCTGAGATCTGTACTCGTCACCCGGAACTCTGTAGAGTGTATGAAAAATCAATCCTGTGATCTGTACTTACCATTTAGTCCCTGGTATTGTGTTTGAGAAATCATTCCTATAAACTGTACACGCTTGGGAACTCTGGAGGGTACATATGCCAGAAATCATTTTTCAGATACGCTCTGGTATTATAGAGGATATTAGGATTATGCAGGGGCATCTTTCAGGGGCCTGTTCTGTTATGGAAAACCGGTTCCGGCGCCCGCGGCAGTCTGGCGCAGGCTGTCAGTGGGCGGCGTCTGTTCATAACGGGCACAGACACTACGGTATCAAATATGAACCAGACGCAGTGTCACGACAAAACGCACAGGAAAATAATCCTGATGTTACGTTCTGGTAACAGACTGTTCACAGTTTTTTTATTTATACAGTGTCTTTGCTTATACAGTGTCTTTCTTATGTGTTTATCCCTGTGCGGTTGCGCGGCGTCATTGATTTTTTAACACAGAGGTGATATGATAAGGGGCAGAAACTGAAAAGAAATTCCCTGTGGCGCATGTCTGGATGTAGAGGAGTGCGGGGCAGGGAATCAGAATGTGTCTGAAAGGAGGATATACGCAATGACAGGATATCCGTTTGCTACATGTTTTGCCTCACTTCCGCTGCTGAATGGCGGCAGGAGCAGGGCTGTTAACGCAGAAAATCCGGAAGGGGAAAAGGGAAAAGGCGGTATGGCGGCCAGCCATCTGGGGCCGTCCAGGAAAGGATCACCCTGCATCGGGGAAATAAAACCGGGGGAAACGGTCCTGTTAGCGGACATCGAAGGAACCGGCGTGATTACACATATCTGGATGACGGTTACAGACCGTACCAGTGATGCGGACTGCTTCGTGCTGCGTGATCTGGTACTGCGTATGTACTGGAATGGGGAGGAGAATCCTTCCGTGGAATGTCCGCTGGGAGATTTTTTCTGCTGTGGATTTGGACGGGCATGCGTCATCAATTCCCTGCCGGTGGCGGTCAATCCGTCCGGGGGATTTAACTGCTATTTTCCGATGCCTTTTGACGGAAATGCGAGGATAACGATAGAAAACCAGCATAAAAACAGTGTGCCAGCGTTTTTTTACCAGATTGATTACTGCCTGTATGATACGCTGCCGGCCCATACCGGATATTTCCACGCCAGCTGGCGCCGCCAGCGTCTGACCCGTAAAGCGGAGGACTATGTGGTGCTGGATCATGTGCATGGCAGGGGACAGTATGTGGGTACTTATCTGGCTCTTACCACCCTGGAGCGGTACTGGTGGGGAGAAGGCGAGATGAAGTTTTACCTGGATGGCGATCAGGAATATCCTACGATTTGCGGTACTGGTACCGAGGACTATTTTGGCGGCGCCTGGAGCTTTGCCACACAGGAAAACGGCAGGACGGTGGAGCAGACGTACTGTACGCCGTTTCTGGGATATCCATATTATTCCAGACATGACGAAGCGGTACATAATGACTACCACAACGATGACTGCCCGCCTATGCGGGGATTTTACCGCTGGCATATGATGGACCCGGTATGCTTTGAGACAGATATCCGGGTGACCCTGCAGCAGATCGGCGTATCTCATGGCGGACTGTTTGAGCGGCAGGACGACGTGGCTTCTGTGGCTTACTGGTATCAGAGCGAGCCTCACACTGCGTTTGAGGCGCTGCCCGGAAAAGAATACAGGTGGCCACGTTAGGGGATGCCGCTATGAACGAGGTGAAAAACAGGGACAGGATCTGGCTGGATATCATCCGGGGAATATCCATGGTGATCATTGTCTGCTTTCATTACAGCTGCGGGCTGATTGAAATTAATTTTAACGGTTATACCAATTACTTTTATCACTACGCCACAAATTACTGGGGCACGCTGGGCGTCAATCTGTTTTTTCTGCTTTCAGGCGCCGGGCTGTGGCTTGGATACAGTAAAAACTGTGAGCCGGCATCCTATTATAAAAGGCGCTGGCTGAAACTGTTTCCGATGTTTTATCTGTGCGTGGTTCCGCTTTATTTTATGAATGCGCTGTTTGTGAAAAAGGATTTTCTTTACGGGGGCAGTCCTGTGAAGATGCTGCTGACACTGGCAGGTATGGACGGATATCTGCGCAGTATGATGAATAATTACTATCTGACAGGGGAATGGTTTCTGGGAGTGATTATTGTGCTGTATCTGCTGTTTCCGGTGCTGCGGCGCATACTCTTGTCAGATAAAGCGGCGCCTTTGTTTACGGCTGTGTTACTGGTACTGTGCATCATGGACGCCCGGTGGGACTTTTCCCTGATTGCCGGGCGGAGGTGGCCGGGCTATTTTCTGTTTGTGTTCTGGCTGGGTATGCTGGTTATGAAATACGAGGAAGCGCTGATACGGTATGTGAAATGGTACTACTGTCTCCCTCCGCTGGTATTTCTGCTGACGGTCAGACTGCCGGTACCCTGGAAATATGATCTGTTGTCCGTTGTGCCGGCCCTGTGCGTGGTACTGCTATTGATGGGAGTCTGCAGTATGATCAGACTGCCTTCCGCTGTGGTAAAGGTCTGCAGGGTGGCTGCCAGGTATTCTTATGCTATTTTTCTGGTGCATCATGTGATCATAGATCTGTTTTTTAAGGTCTGTTCCGGGATGGTGAACAATCAGAACACATTTTTCTTTCTTGTTTTATTGTGTCTGCTGATTTTCCTATGCGCTTTTTTGCTTTTTCATCTGGAACGGGCGGTGATGAAGCATGTCAGAGTCCCATCTTTTTTAAAATGCAGTCAGCGCTGACGCCCGGGTGGGTCACGTACAGGCGGCAGATTCTGGCGGCCAGGTCTTCGCTGATCTGATATTTTCTGGCCATGGCCGGGACCGGCTTTCCTTTGTCTGTGTCTTTCATGATGCAAAGTACAAGTTCCGCCGGGGATTTGCCGGAAAAATCCATAGAGCCGGCTGGCGGGATTTCCAGATTCAGGCGCCGGATCTGGAAAGGGCCGCCGGTCTCTTCGATGGAAATCACTGCCAGGGTCAGGGGCAGCTTAAAACGTCTGGCGCCGCAGCCACCGGGATTCAGCCAGGTCTGCGTGCCTTTGACAATATGTTCGTATTTATGGGAATGGCCGTAAATAATCAGCTGCCGGTCGCTGATGTCCCGGCGGATCTGACGGCGGTTGTGGATCAGAAAGATCCGGATTCCGTACAGTTCCATGGACAGCCACACCGGGAGCTGGCAGTCCCGCCGTTCATCCACATTTCCCCGTACCGCATATACCGGGGCGATCTCTTTTAGTTCTTTTAAAATCCCGCCGCCGCCAATATCTCCGCCATGCAGAATCGCCTGGCAGGCGCTAAGCGTATCTGTAACGTTTTTTCTTAATATTCCATGTGTATCTGAAATGACTCCGATATTGTACATAATTCCTCCTGAAAGACATTCGCTGTAGAGCGTGTCATAAAATTATTCCGGAGAGCCGCACGTTCCATTTTGTACCATGAGGGACATGAGCCATTCGGAAGGATATGAGATGTCCTGACGGCTATGATACGCAGAATTTTCCGGGTAAATCATGTCTTTCAGGATATATCTGTATCTTATTATCTTATGGATAACATGTTTAAGACACGCTATGACAAAAAGATCCATGTTCCGTTTCTGTCTGAGCCAGGGATCAGCGCCCCCGGAGAGGGCGTGCGGATGCTGGAAAGAAAGGTTTCTTTTGTGCGTCCTGTGATCAGACGATGGCGTCATCTTTTGTATAACTTTCCAGAGAATGCACCTTTACCTGAATACAGATAAAAGAAAGGGCGGTATCTTCTGATGCGAAAAACTGCCGTCTGGCCTCCGGAGAGATGCGCAGCCAGTCGCCGGCCGCAAGTGAAACTGTTTCCCCGTCAATTTCAGCCCGGCCACTGCCGGAAAGGATAGCGTATATTTCCTCGTTCTGTTTATGGGCATGGACAAACGGCACGCCTGTGCCGGCTGGGAGATTGTTTATGCTTATTTCTGCTCCGGTTAAAGAAAGACTGTCGTGCAGTTCCGCTCTTGCCTGTGAGGATGGGATGCTTACTTTGTTAAAACTTGCCATAATCTGACCTCCATTTGTTGTAATGTTTTTTGATACAACAATAGATATATCATTTTTTAGTTGTAATGTCAATAGTTATATCGAAAAAAACAAGGGGATTTTATTTACTATGGAAATCCTGTCAGAAGGATGGGGGGCTTTTTGCGTGGTCAGAATCAAAAATAAGTGATTTGGATTTATTTATCATACAAATTTTAATATCACATATGTACAGGTGATAAAGAAAATAAAAGATTTTATGGCTTTTGGATTATTTATTTCTATAATGCTGATATATATATTTATTTCGTACGTTCTGGTGTTTTAACATAGAAAAACCACCCTGTAAACTTTGGAGGGCGGACGGGTGGTTTTTCTATTTCATTTTCTGACCAGCCAGCCACTTGTGGGCGGTTGTTACGTTGTATATAGTTTCATTGTTTTATGAGTGGCAGAAACTATACTGCTGGACTAAATGTGTTCGTAATGGGACCAGAGGGAAATAACTTTGATTATATGCTCTTTTTCAAAAATTTCATAAACAAGCCTGTGCTGCCGGTTGATTCTGCGGGAGTACAGGCCGTATAAATCGCCTGTCAGTTTTTCGTAATCTGGTGGGATCTGGTATGGGTTACTGCGGATGATGCTGATTAATTCCTTTGCTTTATCGTCTAAATGGGCGACTTTTGGTTTTGGGATATCCTTCAATGCGGTTTTGGTATAAGTGATTGCATACATTACCAGTCAGCCCCGCTTTCCGGGACACATTCGGAAAGAGGGGTTTTTTTACCGTTTATCAGTTTTTCTGCTAATTCCGGATTGGAAAGAAGCTGCATGGTTTCTAATGTGCCGGTTTCCAGTTTATCCCGTGTGCATTTTACAGTTTGCAGCATCTGAAGGGCACTTTGCGGCTGCCATTCTTCCATGCTGTTGATTACTGAAATACACATGTCACGGTTACTCATTGTCTGAGCCCCCTTTCTATTACGGTTGCTGGCGTTATATTTACTTGTGGGCAGCTGAGGCATTTGTTGACAATTGACAGTGGATTGCGGACAGATAGCAGTAGTGATAAATATTTTTAGATGACTCTGCAATTATACCAGCAACACTGGGTATAACTATTTCTGTATTGTCCGGCAGGGAACAGGGATTGTCTCTGGGCGTTTCTTCCGGCAATCAGACCGCATCCTGCCCGGTACCGCTGGCGAGCGGCTTTCATATATCGCAGTTGTTTCCCTGATTTAAAGACTGGTCAGTTTTCCGGCGTCGGTTACAATGTCCTGCAGGGTTATGGAAGCCATTTCTTTTTCCATGGCTTTCTGAATGCTTTCAAGTCTGGTATCCAGAATGGAATGGATATTTTTTCCTACAGGGCAGTTCCCGTTTGGATTTTCATGAAAATGAAACAGCTGGCCTTTTTCTACACACGCTACAGCGTTATATATGTCCAGCAGTGAAATTTCATCCAGGGGCTTTTGCACATCTGTTCCGCCACTGCCCCGTATTACTTTTACAATGCCGGCTTTTTTTAACTGTTGCAGCAGCCGGCGGATTACAACAGGGTTGACATTTACGCTGGAGGCAAGGAAGTCACTGGTTACTTTATAGTTATTTTTAAATGTCTCTATGCATATGAGTACATGGACGGCAATGGTAAAGCGGCTTGAAATCTGCATGTTCGGTCTCCGTCTGTCGCTGGCTGTATACAATGCCGGCAGTTTTGATATTTTTCGTAATTCTTTTTCAATGGATACTGACAGGGATCTTTTGTCCGGCGGCTGTACAGATGTTTTAACTGTCCCGCGCCGGGATTTTCCGGGGGCAGCCTGCTGCCAGATGATTTTATTTAACAGGAAAGCGTGTCTCCGGAAGAAAAGTGTTCCGGCGCAGGCACGGTATCCGGTTTTGCCAGATACGTTTCAATCGTGTGTTATAATGATACTATACACAATCAGCTCTGATAGTTCAAGGGAGAAATAAAAAACTGTCTGCCATACAGGATTAAAAACCGCGGCAGATTTCATCCGTTTTTTATTTCATATGTTCTGATTCAATAACCTCTGTAAACTAATCCGTAAACGGCGTAGGGAGAATCCGGACAACTCCATTTCCACCAGCCTGACTCTTCCTCTGGTATCTGCTGTCTGGCAATGGACTTTTCCAGCGCTTCATATGACCATGCTGAGATATATGGATGTAATCCCTCGTCGAATACGAATACATAATAATAAAAATGCTCTTTTGTTGTTTCTTTTCAAGACAAAAATGCTGCGCTGGCAGCTTTTACAAGAGCCTGAACCAGTTCTTCGTTTTCTTTTTCAGTATACATAGTTATCCTTACCTTTCTTTATGCCAGAGCGTCTCTGAAAAATTATTTCCGCTATCCGCATTCTCAGGTTCGTGTGAGATTTACACCAGATTCAGGTTACATAGCCTGTTATACCAGAGAGGGCACGATGCGGCGTGTTCCCCGGGTATGCGCCCTTCATCTGGTGCAAATCTCCCGTATTATGCCCTTCAGGGTATATCATGCCCTTCAGGGTATATCTGACAGAAAGCATTTTCCATGTACGCTCCGGGTATATGATACCGCAAAAACGATACGGATGGAACAGGTTATTTCATAAATTTTCTTCTGGGTATTTTTTCAGAACGATTCCTTTCGGAATTAATTTTCAGAACTATTTTTTCAGAAACCCGGTTTTCCATAACTATCTTTTGGGGAAGTATGTACCTCAAAAGTGCATTCTTGCGGAATTTCTGCGTCCTGCTAAAATGGGGACAACGGTTCATTCCTATGTTCCGTATCTGACAGAAAGAGAGGATTTAATATTATGGATTTTATTGAAATTGCTAAGAAACGTTATTCTGTCCGCGGTTACAGGGACAGAAAAGTAGAGGAAGAAAAACTGGAAAAGATTCTGGAAGCTGCCCATGCGGCGCCTACAGCGGCTAATCTGCAGCCTGTCCGTCTGATTGTAGTCCAGAGCAGGGAGGGGCTTGGAAAGATTGGGAAAGCAGCGGACCTTTACGGCGCACCGCTTGCGATTATCGTCTGCGCTGACCATGAAAAGGCATGGGTACGCCCGTACGATAAAAAGAAGACTACGGATATAGACGCCTCCATACTGACAGACCATATGATGCTGCAGGCGGCGGAAGAAGGACTAGTGTATTGTATCATTGATACTCAGCCAAACCTCCCTGCTCAGGCTTCCATCGGACTGCGTTGCCTTCACTCAACGATGCCACCGCATCGCCTCGTTCAGGCGCCTTGCCGCTGAAAACCTGTTCAGCGGAGTTTTGACAGATATCAACGATACAATACACCAGGTTCTGTCTGGATCTGCCATTTCAGGCCGGATGTAATCAGCAGGGAGTTCGGGCTGCCGGATCATCTGGAACCGGTCAATATTCTTGCGGCCGGGTATCCGGATGGGGAAGCGGCGGACCCGGAACGCCATTTACACACAAGAATTCCCATGGATGAACTGGTTTCCTATGAAACGTTTTAGCATTGCCAGCCGGATCTGCGATGAATGCTGTATAGTTATATGTTATCTGATCCGGTGAAATGAGAGAAAGGGCCGGCGGGCGCCGCGATTTAAGGAAAATGCGGCCTGCCGCAGTCCTTCCGGCCCTTTGCTGGCGCATTTATATTTTATGTAAGTCAGGATATGCCGCGTTTAGTTTAAAAGCTCCTTTTCCGGTTTTGATGATAATTCCATCAGCCTGATACTGATTAAGGATGCGCTGGAGCTGGCGGGCGCTGCAATTTAAGTGAAATGCGGCCTGCTGCAGTCCTTTCAGTTCTCCATTGGCGCATTTATATTTCATGTAAGTCAGAACACGCTGTTTTAAACATGCGGGAGCAGCGTCGGTGGTTGTGATGGATTCCATTTTCTGTGTTAATGATTCACAGATCAGCCGCAAAAACTGGCAGTTTTCCATCAGCGCATCCCTGACGGTTTCGACAGACAGGGCAAGACAGACGACGTCATTGTCCGCTTCGGCATAGACGTTACCCGTCTGGTGATGAAAAATTTCCATTTCCCCCAGGATATCGTTCTTCTGGCTGTTTGCGAGAGAGTATACGGATCCGTCGTCTCTGATAAAATAAATACTCACAGAACCCTGAATGATAATCTGGAATAAATGTTCTTTTTGTGACGGCATGGTAACAAATTCGCCTTTTTCGTATTGTGCCATGAATAAATGGTTCTGTAAACTGCTCATTGCGGATTCATATTCTATCTGCTTCAGACAGCTTTCAATGAGTGATTTTTCATAAAATCTTTTCATAAAAACACCTCCACCAGGACATATGTCCTGGTTTTTCTGTTTATGATAGCGTACACTGATAAAAAATACAAGAAACAGATAGGGAGGATTTTGTCATATGACCACGGTATTTGAAGAAACAAACATTTCAAAAGCGATTATGCGTATGGGGCTGCCTGCCATGCTGGGGCAGCTTACGACCCTGATTTATAACATTGCGGATACTTTTTTTGTTTCTCTGACAAAAGAGCCTGCGATGATCGCCGCGGTTACGCTTTGTACGCCGGTTCTTCTGATTATTATGTCTGTTGCTTCTGTTTTCGGCATGGGCGGAAACAGTGTGATTGCAAGGCTCTTAGGAGAAAATAAAAATAAAGAGGTCAGCCGTACGCTGAATTTTTGTCTGTACGCAATGGTGGCCGCCGGAATTGTGATTCTGCTTGCCGGTGTCCTGTTTATGAAACCGGTTGCGGTTGTATCAGGCGCCGATGCGGAAAACATGGCTTATACTTACGATTATCTGAAATATATTTTCCCTGGAGCGCCCTTTATCATTCTTTCGAATGGACTGGTTCATCTTTTCCGGTCACTTGGCTTTATTAAGGAAAGCACCATCGGGCTGGCCCCTGGCAATTCCATCAATATTGTCTTTGATTTTATTTTTATCGTATTGCTGGATCTGGGAACAGCCGGCGCCGCACTTGCCACATCCTTTGGTTTTTTCTGTTCTTCGGTTTATTATCTGGTCTGTATGATTCAGGCGGAAAGAAAAGGAAACCAGCTGATATCACTTTCAGTCAGACAGTTTGCCCCGCATAAAAAAATGACTGGCAGCGTGGTGGGTATCGGGATACCGGGTGCGCTTATTACTGCGCTGCTGAGTGTTTCCAATATCGTTCTTAACAACTTTATCGGGATTTATGGTTCCGATGCGGTGGCGTCGCATGGTATCGCCTATAAAGTGGATATGGTGCCGGTTATGCTGCCAGTTGGACTTTCGCAGTGCGTCGCCCCACTGGCAGGGTATTATTATGGCGCCGGGAAAAGAGACCGGATGTCACAGGTAGTGAAAACAACGACCATTTATGGAATCATTCTGGGAGCGGTCTTTTTAGCTGTATTCTGCTTATTTGGGAAACAGCTGGCAGGCGTATTTCTTCACGATGAATCTCTGATACACCAGGCGGGATATTTTATCAGTGTATTAGGTCTGTCAGCGCCAATGCTGGGAGTTATCAATATGATAACAGGTTATTTTCAGGCACTGGGCGCAGCGGTTAAATCCCTGCTTGTTACGATTATGAGAAATGTAATATTATTTATTCCGGCAGTGTTTATCCTGAACAGTTTGTGGCAGTTAAATGGCGTCATTGCCGCACAGCCGGCTGTGGAAACAGTTTTAGCGGTTATTTGTATCGTGATGTACGCAAAAGACCAGGGTATCAGAAAAACGGCAGTATCTGACGGGCAGTCAGATGCGGGACAGACAGAAGGGCCGGGCAGCGGCCGGATTGTGGAATCCTGATTTCTGGCCGGATACTTTTTTATAATTTCATGGAAATTATCGTAAACTTATGGTATGATCGTTGTAACAATAAATTTTCAGATACCCGCTCGAAACGGGGATAGTCAGGGAGGAAAGAAAGATGTACAGGAGTAAAGTGTTTTCTTATACGTATGAGGACTGGCAGAATCATAAAGATGCGGTTACGCTGTTTCAGGAAATCCAGGCAGATCCCGAACTGCCTGATCTGGAGGAGATTGTGATCGGATGCTGGGGAGAAGCCTGGGATGATGGCAGCTCACAGCCGCTGGTGGACGGCATTGTGGCGGATAAAGAAAGATTTGCCCATATCAAAAGTCTGTTTATCGGGGATATGGACTATGAGGAATGCGAAGTATCCTGGATTATACAGGCGGATTACTCCAGACTGTGGGAGGCCATGCCCCAGCTGGAAAAACTGGTAATCAAAGGCAGCAGCGGCCTGAATCTTGGCACGGTGAACCACGAAAACCTGCGGCATCTGGAAATTATCTGCGGCGGGCTTGGTAAGGATGTAATCCGGTCTGTGCAGGAGGCAAAGCTTCCAAATCTGGAAACACTGCTGTTATATATCGGTGTGGAAGATTACGGGTTTGACGGGGATATATCCACGATTAAAGAGCTGCTGGAGAAATCAGACTTTCCAAAACTGACGTATCTGGGGCTGACTGACAGTGAGATTCAGAATGAGATTACGCAGGCGGTGCTGGACAGTAAATATATCAGTCAGATCACCACGCTGGATCTGTCCATGGGCAGTCTGACAGACGAAGGAGGACAGCTGCTTCTGGACCGGCTGCCGCGGCTGCCCGGTATCCGTGAACTGAACCTGGAGTACCATTTTCTGTCGGATGAAATGATGGAGAAGCTCTCCGGGCTTTCCGGTATTACGGTTAACGTGGAGGACCAGCAGGAGGCGGATTCATATGGCGGAATCGTCTATTATAATCCGTTGCTGACAGAATAGTGAAGTCAGGGGGCGGACTGGCGCCAGCAGAGCCGGCGCTGTATCTGATCGGGGAAGCATCGTCCAGACGGACGGTATATATGGAGCAGGCCGCACGCCAGCAGGGAATTTCCATGCGGCTGATTCCCTGGGCTGACTTTAGGCGGGAACCGGATGCCGGCAGACTGCGGGGAACGCCGGTCAAAATTGACCCGCCGGTATTTTCCACGGTCTGTCTGGAACAGATGCGCACAGAGCTGGAGGCTTATATCCGGCTGTTAGAGAAACTGGAAGAGTCGGACTGTCAGTTTTTAAATACGCCCGGGGCCCTGATCCGGCTGCTGGACAAAAAAAAGAGTAAACAGTGTCTGCTGGAACAGGGCATTGCGGTGACCCGGATGTCTGACAGTGAGCCTGCCAGTGTGGCACAATTATTGGACTGGATGCGGGAGAACCGCTGTTATGGAGTATTTATAAAACCCAGATATTTTTCCGGGGCGGCCGGCACAGCGGCGCTGCGGCTTCATCCGGTCCGGGGGGACATGGTGCTGTATACGTCCTGCCGGCTGGAAGAGCGGCGGCTGATTAATACGAAACGGCTTTACCAGATGCGGGACCGGGAGGATATTCAAAACCTGCTGACAAGGCTGCTGTCCCTGGAATGTGTGCTGGAGCGCTGGCATCCGAAAGCCCGTGTTCATGGAAAAAGCTTTGATTTGCGGGTTGTATACCAGTTTGGGCATATAGCCCATATGGTGGCACGCTGCGGCGACGGCCCGGTGACGAATCTTCATCTGAATAACCGGGCGCTGGATGCGGGGGCGCTGGATCTGTCCCCGCAGACGATGCGTGAGATAGACAGGCTGTGTGCCAGCGCCATGGAGCCGTTTGAAGGACTGTCCATGGCGGGGCTGGATATTTTACTGGAAAAAAACACGCCGCGGCCGCTGGTTATCGAGATGAACGGGCAGGGGGACCTGATTTACCAGGATATCTTTCATGAAAACCGGATCTACCGTGAGCAGGCGTATTATATGGCAATTTCTAATATGCACCGGGGATAATTTATAAAAACCGGCGCTGCCCCTGACGGACATTAAATATGACAAATATGAATGATAAAACAGTTATGACAAATCAGATGAAACAAAGACCCCGGCAGACCCCGGACATGAACCGGGTAGTAGGAAATGCCCATATTTTATTTATCTGTCTGGATGCGCTGCGCTATGATGTAGCTGTGGCACAACAGGAAAATGGCGGGACTCCTGTTTTAAACCGCTATGGGGCCTGGAGGAAATGCCAGGCGCCCGGCAGCTTTACCTATCCGTCCCATCAGGCCATGTTTGCCGGATTTCTGCCTGTGGATGAAGGCACAGCAAGTATGAAGGAGCGGGAAACGCTGTTTTTTTCAGAGGATACGGGAATGGGACGCAAAGCGCCCCGGGGAGCCTGGACGTTCCGGGAAACTACCTGGATACAGGGGCTGGAGCGGGAAGGGTATGATACATACTGTATCGGCGGCGTCAGTTTTTTTGACAAACGCACGGCAACAGGCAGCGTGCTGCCTTCGTATTTTATGCACAGTGACTGGCATCCGTCCTTTGGCTGCAGGGTGGCGGACGCTCCGGAACACCAGGTGGACTGTGCGGTCAGAAAGCTGGAAGATGTGGCCCCGGGGCAGCTTCTTATGATGTATATCAACTTTACGGCGCTCCATTATCCCACGCATTATTATGTACAGGGAGCCAGGCGGGACAGCGTCCAGTCCCAGGGAGCCGCCCTCCGGGCCGTGGATATTCAGCTGGGACGGCTGTTCCACGCGTTTAAACTGCTGGGGCCGGTGTTTGTGATCTGCTGTTCGGATCATGGCACCTGTTTCGGGGAAGATGGCATGTGGTATCACGGCATTGGCCATCCGCTGGTATATACCGTGCCATACAAGCATTTTCTGTTATAGAAAACTGCTTTTCATGCATGAATTTAAAAGATACAATCTGGCGCTGCAGGGCATAAATAAGGAGGCAATATGCAGGTTACACAGCCATATATACAGTATATGTACAGTTATCCGCACAAAACGGCATACGGGCCGCTGTATCAGGTGCATCTGCGGGATTACGTTTACCAGCTGCGGGAGTGCGGCCTGTATTTCCATATTCCATTCTGCCAGCATAAATGCGGTTACTGCAATCTGTTTTCGGTAGCTGGGCAGTCCGGACAGATGATGAGAGACTATGTGGACGCCATGGAACGCCAGTCGCAGCAGCTGGCGCGGATTCTGCCAGAGGAGGTCTGTTTTCAGGATCTGACGCTGGGCGGGGGAACGCCGCTGCTGCTTCCCCCGGAGCAGCTGGAGCGGGTATTCGGGCTGGCGGAAACATATTTCGGATTCCGCTCCCCGGGCAGGGGAATTGTGGTGGAGACTTCCCCGGACCAGACGACAGCGGAAAAGCTGGCGCTTTTAAAACAGGCCGGGGTCAGCCGCGTCAGCATCGGCGTCCAGAGTTTCCGGGAAGAGGAACTGGCGGCAATGGGACGGTTTCATACGGCATCGTCAGCCAGAAGGGCGCTCCGGCTGCTGCGGGATATGGACTTCGGGTGTCTGAACGTGGATCTGATTTACGGCGTCAGGGGCCAGACCAGGGAGAGTCTTGCGGATTCCCTGAAGCAGGCGCTGGAATATGAGCCGGAGGAACTGTTCGTCTATCCGTTGTATATACAGCCTGGTACATATCTGTACCGGCAGGGAATGGAACGGGCGGAGCATATGTGGGAAATGTATTTTCATATGCGCAGCCTGCTGAGGGAGGCAGGCTACCGGCAGTATTCCATGCGCCGGTTTGTACGGACCTTTGAAGGGCGTCAGAACAAAGCGTCCGGCGGCGGAAATCCGGGTACTGGTCCGCAGATGGAGCCGCCTTATGCATCCTGCGGGTTTTCCGATACATTATCAGTGGGCTGCGGAGGCAGAAGTTATATTGGAGATCTGCATTACTGTACGCCTTATGCGGTTAAACAGAGCCGGTGTCTGTCTGTACTGGCTGACTATATGAAACAGCGGGATTATCTGCGGATCACTCATGGATTTCTGCTGACAGCGGATGAGATGAAACGAAGATATGCGATCCGCCAGATTCTCTACGGCAGGGGAATCAGCAGAAAAGAGTATCTGGCACATTTCGCAACAGAAGTAACGGAGGATTTTTCACAGATGCGGCAGTGGGAAACGGCGGGGTATGTGACAATCTCAGACGAATTTGTGACTCTGACAGAAGAAGGAATGTCCCTGTCCGATTATCTCGGCCCGCAGCTGATATCCCAAGGGGTCAGGGAAAAGTCAGAACGCTTCTTCCAGTCAGGTGCGGAACATGACTGATATGGATAGAAAACGGCAATGGTATTACCGGGGAAGCCTGAAAAGCTGCAATTATACGTGCGGCTACTGTCCTTTTTCCAAAAAGCAGGAAACGCTGCGGCAGCTGCGGCAGGACAAAGAGGCGCTGTTGCGGTTTACCAGACAGTTTCAGAAGAGAGGACTGGGGGGAGCCGTACTGATAGCGCCTTATGGGGAAGCGCTGATCCATGACTATTACTGGGAAGCGCTCGGGGCTCTTAGTGGTAATCCACGGGTGGAAGCCGCCGGCGCCCAGAGCAACTTTAGTTTTCCTGTGGATCAGATGCTGGATATTTATCACAGACATGGCGGGGATCTGAAAAAACTGCGGCTGTGGGGAACTTTTCATCCGGAAATGACCAGTGTGGAGCAGTTTACGGCCACCTGCCGCAGGCTGTCAGACCGGGGCGTTTTATACTGCGCCGGCGCCGTGGGCGTGCCGGATCATCTGGACGTCCTCTGGCAGGCGCGCAGAGAGCTGCCGGAGGATGTATATTTCTGGATTAATAAAATGGACGGTCCCGGGCGGCGTTATACGCAGGAGGAAATATACGCTTTTACACAGATTGATCCGTATTTTGACCTGGAGCTTATGCATCACAGGGCGGACGGCAGGCTCTGCGGGGACAACCGGTTTGTGGAGGCGGATGGCGCCATGCGCCGCTGCAATCTTTCCAGAGCGGTAGTGGGAAATTTTTATGATCCGGATTGTGGAGAATCCGCCACAGACGGGCAGCCACCGGCGGAGGATCGTGCCTGTGGCAGAAAAAGATGCGGCTGTTATCTGGCCTACTGCAACCGCAGACAGGAGCGTCTGCTCTTTTTTCAGCCTTATCCGGCGTTCCGCATTCCGGTATATCCCAAAGCGGTTTTTATGGATATAGACGGAACGCTTGTTCCGGAGGGGCACAAGCAGATACCAAAGCAGTATGTGCGCCAGCTGACCCGTCTGGCCCGTTATACCAGGCTGTATGCGGCGACTTCCCTGCCGCCGGAAGCCGCCAGGATAAAAATCAGGGAAATCTGGCCGCTGCTGGCAGGCGGTGTATTTGCCGGCGGCGCCAGGTGTATCATCCGGGGAGAAAGCGGCATGGATGAAGCGTATCCACTGGAGACGTCCTGGATTTCGCAGGCGGAGGAAAAAGCCCGCCGGCATGGTTATTCCGTACATGTGTATAAAAAGGGAGACTGTGTGTATAAAGTCACGCTGGCAGGCCGCAGGCAGTGGAAAAAAGCGGATAAACAAAAGACGGATCAAAATGCCTGTGAAAAGGCCGGTGACAAATATGTCAATGAAGAAATACCGGACCGGGGCAGGTCCCAGGTCCTGTCAGCTGCCGGCGGAGAGGAAGAACGGCTGCGGGGTATTTTCGGGATTCCGGATTCCTGCCAGATTCTGCGGGAAGAGAGCTGTATCCAGATTACAAAAAAAGGCGCTGGAAAATTACAGGGCGTGCTGCGGATATGTGAAAAAATGGGATATGGCCGTAAAGAGACGGCGGTTTTTGGAAATTCCGCCAACGACCGTCTGCTGCTTTCGTATTTTCCTTTATCCGTGGCTGCCAGGGGAAGCAGTAAGGCGGTAAGGGAGGCTGCCGGTTATTACTTTGAGGAATAGCCGTGGCTTATTTCTGATTGCGCCTGCCATGTTTAATAATCCATTCCTGTGCCCTGCTTTGTCCGGATTTTTCCCACTGGGAAATAATAAAATCCGCTTTGTCCGGAGCTTCTTTATACAGGTCGTTCAGATTATTGCCCACGCTTTTCTGGACGAATTTCTCTGGGTCATCTTTCAGGTTTGTGAGAATAACGGTATATCGTTCGAATTCATCCAGGGCGGTGTACAGCTTCCGGGACCAGGGCAGGCGGATTCTGACACCTTCGCTGGCAAGCCTGCGGACATGTACATTTTCGTCAGCGGTCCACTGGATCAGCTCGTCCATTACCTCCTGCGGATGGGCTTTTAGTAAAGGCCGGATGGCGAATTCACCGGTAAATCTTCTGGTCAGTTCTTTCAGAAAAGATAATGACAGCTGCCAGTTATCATTTCCCCGGCGTTCCACATATCTGCCGACGGGCCAGAGCCACCAGCCGTATTGAAACATTCCTTCCGGTCCTGTCAGCACGGGGCCGTACATTCTGGAAAAAGCTTCGAGATGTTCTTCATAACTGCCGCTCATGCTTTGCTGCATGGCGTCCACGATAAAGTCCAGCCGGGCGGATAGTTCCCTGTCATCCAGCCGGCCGGTGAGCGTACGGGTAAAATATTCTTCGTCAAAGTCCGGCATAACAGTTTTTATTTTTTGGGAAAGATCCACAATATAAGCGTCATTATAGTAGTCCTTGTATTTCATATGTACTCCTTTATGGTAAAATAAATTAATATACCGTCGCAGATCTATCCATGTATGTTCCGCTGCAAAAACTGGCAGGCGATTATTTACTGTGGGAAAAAGAACCGGTGCTGGAAATGCGGCGGTACCCATGGCTGGTATACAAATGGCGGCGGTGATGGAACAGGGATATGTGTATGTGGCCGCTATAAGGCGGAAATGAAAAAGCTGCCTGAGGCAGCCCGCCGCAGGCGGGGTATCCGGCAGTGCCGGATACTTTTCGCCATACAGGAAAAAGCGCCAGTAAAGCAATAAAGCCCTCCGGGCAGGAACGCCATGCGCCGGAAGGGAAAATACTGCCTGAGGCAGCCCGCCGCAGGCGGGGTATCCGGCTTCGCCGGATACTTTTTATTTTGTTAATTCCGCAATCAGGTTTTCCACATCTTCGATGCAGGAGCCGCAGATGGTACCTACACTGTTGATTTCCTGTACGTCTTCCAGCGTCTTTGCGCCGGACTTTACCGCTTCTTCGATCATGCCTTTTGTAATATCAAGACAGCTGCAAATGACTTCATCCGGATTCATAGTTTCCGTCTCCTTTCTGAAATTATATAGTTTCAGCATTTTCATAAAATGCTGGCGCTGTCTTTTAGTATGTATCAATCAGGAAGAAATATTCATCCGGTTATAAAAATGTTACATATTTCATATGGAAGTATCCGCCTGGCGCCGGAATTTCTGGTATGACCCGATCATAATAGCGCAGGAATCTGTGCCGTGGCCGATTTTCGGCGTCTTTATCACCGGCAGGCTGCCGGCATATGCCTGTACCAGTGAAAGGATGTCCGGCTGGTACTGTTCCTGTTCCATTTCTGTAAACGTGCCCAGGATAATTCCGTTCACCCTGGAAAAGGCGCCCATCATTTGCAGCTGGCTCAGATAGGTGGTCATCTGTGGGACGCCTCCGTGAAAAGCTTCCAGTAGCAGCAGTTTCCGGTTTAAGTCCGGGAAATATTCCGTTCCTGCCAGTTTCAGCAGACAGCGGATATTGCCGCCGGTTACAATGCCTTCCATACTGTCGCCCTGTACAAAGATGTATGGGAAAACGGACAGGGGTGTTTTGTGATGCAGCAGCGTGTCAAAAAAAGCGGCCTGCCAGCTTTCTTTTTCAGACAACAGGTTTTTCAGCTGATAGAGCAGGCAGGGCTGTCCGGTTTTTGTATAAATGGCGTTGATGACAGTGGTCAGATCGCTGTAGCCGGCAAACAGCTTCGGATGGGACGCAATGATATCAAAATCCAGCCAGGGCAGGATTTCATTGGCGATGTCCCCGCCGGAAACATCGAAGATGGAAGTCACAGCCGGGTCCTGGTAAAAATCCATCAGCGCCCGGGCCCGGTCCCTGGCGCTGCCGCTGAATACACCGTCCTTCGCATAAATATAAGGGCTGAAAACCGGAATCAGTCCGGCCTGTTCCAGCAGCCCGGATAACCGTTGCAGCAGTGTTCTGTTTCTGGCGGGCAGTCCGTTGGAGCAGCAGACAATGCCGGTTTTGTCTCCGGCACAGACAGAGATGAGGGTTGGGGCAGTGCTGGTATCAGATGGTCTGTTCATAATCGTTTCCTTCTTTATTACGTTCTGTTTCGTTTCTTTTGTAGGATCTGTCAGACAGTTATGGCTGTCTGTCTGACATTATTATATCCGGTGAAGCGTATGGTGTCAATGCGCCGGATGCGGCCTGTATTTCCCGGGATACGGCTGTCCGGGGCCTTTTCCGGCGGTTTTTGCGGCGCAAAACGATACGGGCCTGTTATATCTGGCGTTTTTAAGCGCCGCAAACTGTCTGAAGAGTTGACCCGGTCTGCGGGAAATCATATAATAGGGCCAGAACACAGGCAGGCAGGACGGACAGAACATAAGCGGATCAGGTTATGTATACCAGAAATATGGATATACGGGCTGGCGGACAGGAGTGTGACAGGAAATGAAGATGTATAAAAAGAAACTTCCGGTAGGAATTGAAAGTTTTGAAGATATCGTAAAAGAAGACTTTTACTATGTGGATAAAACGGGTTTTATTGCGGAATTCCTCTATAACTGGGGAGCGGTGAATCTTTTTACCCGCCCACGGAGATTTGGAAAATCACTCAATATAAGTATGCTGGAAAATTTTTTTTCCATTCAGGGGGATAAAAGTATTTTTGACGGACTGGAAATTTCAAATGAGCGGGCGCTTTGTGAAAATTATATGGGAAAATATCCGGTGGTAACGGTATCGCTGAAAGGGATTGACGCGCGGACTTTTCAGACGGCATTTCAGATGGCGGTACGGGTCATTATGGAAGTGGCTGCCAGATACTATTTTCTTTTACAAAGTGAAAGGCTCAATGACTATGACAAGGCGCAGTACAACTGTCTTCTGGATGAGAACATGAATGAAGCCGTGTTCTGCGGCAGTCTGAAAATGCTGTCAGCCCTGCTGGAAAAGCATTATAATACAAAAGTGATTGTATTAATGGATGAATATGATGTGCCCCTGGCAAAGGCATTTTCAAATGGATATTATGAGCAGATGATTTCTCTGATCCGCAATCTGCTGGGAAGCGTGCTCAAGACAAACAGTAGTCTGAAATTTGCTGTGCTGACCGGCTGTCTGCGGATTTCAAAGGAAAGTATTTTTACCGGACTGAATCATCTGAAAGTCCTGACTGTCTCAGACGGGCGTTTTGATAAATATTTTGGATTTACAGACAAAGAAGTGAAGGATCTTCTGGACTATTACGATGCGGCTGGTCATTACGATGTGGTAAAGAGATGGTACGATGGCTATCAGTTTGGAAATGTGGGGATATATTGTCCATGGGATGTAATTAATTATTGTGACAGAGTGAAAAGTGAGCCCTGTCCGGAGCCGGAAAATTACTGGATCAATACAGGCAGTAACGAAGCGGTCAGACGGTTCATCCAGGAATCGACAAACGCCGCCACAAAAAGGGAAATAGAGCGCCTGATTGCGGGAGAAGCTATTACAAAAGAAATTCATCAGGAACTCACTTATCCGGAGATTTATCAGACGATTGACCATATGTGGAGTCTTCTTTATACAACCGGCTATCTGACCAGACGGGGAGAAATAAATGGAAGGCGGATGAAGCTGGCGATTCCCAATATGGAGATCCGGGACGTGTTTGTGACCCAGGTTATGGAATATTTTAAAGAGAATGTACGGGCAGACGGGGTAACGCTGAACCGTTTCTGCGACGCACTAAAAAGCGGGGACGCACAAAATGCGGAGAAAATTTTTACAGCATATTTACGAAAGAGTATCAGTATCCGTGACACTGCCATAAGAAAGGACATGAAAGAAAATTTTTATCATGGGATTTTAGTTGGAATTCTGGGAGTAAAGGAACGGTGGGGTATTTCGTCAAACCGTGAAATGGGGGAAGGATATGCGGATATCCTGGTGGAACCGGATACGGGAGACATGGGAATTATTATTGAGGTAAAATACGCACAGGATGGAAATCTGGATCTGGCATGTGAAAAGGCGCTCAGACAGATTGCTTTTACCAGATATGAAGAAGATCTGGCTGATGATGGCGTGGAGCATATTCTGAAATATGCCATTGCGGTTTATAAAAAGCAGTGCAAAGTGGCGCTGGCAGAAACATCATGACAGAACCGGCTGCCGGTATCTGGTTGAAATGTGATTCCTTGTATGATAAAATTGTAAACGTGATCTTATTCCCACGGCAGACAGGGGGATAAACGCCCGGGATTTTCGATCCGGCAGGGTATTGGGGCAGGCGCGCCGGACATACGCCGGATGACGGTAACAATGGCGTGGCGCAAAACCGTGTGCCCGTTGTTTACGGGGGGGGGGGAAATCATACGACATATACAAAAGGAGCGCAGGGGAATGTCAGTCAGGCGTTTTCCGGACATGCTCCGGGAAGGGGAGAAAACATGGAACATACAGAACATATGAAACACATAGAAAACGCACATTTTATCAGTCATCCATTACTCCAGCATAAGATTTCCATGCTGCGGGATTACCGGACAGGTACAAACGAATTCCGCAAACTGGTGGAGGAGATTGCGGTTTTCATAGGATACGAGGCGTTTCGTGATCTGCCGGTGGAAATGATGGAAATTAAGACGCCGCTGGAAACCTGCCAGTCACCGGTAATCAGCGGAAAGAAGCTGGCCGTGGTGCCGATTCTGCGGGCGGGGCTTGGAATGGTAAACGGGATTCTGACACTGGTGCCCAGTGCGAAGGTAGGCCATATCGGCCTTTACAGGGATCATGAGACCCACGAACCGGAAGAATATTACTGCAAACTGCCTACGCCTATTGAAGAGCGTACCATCGCTGTGCTGGACCCGATGCTGGCCACCGGCGGTTCTGCGGTGGCGGCCGTGGATTTTATAAAGGCAAAGGGCGGAAAGAAAATCAAATTCCTGTGCGTGATCGCAGCGCCGGAAGGGGTGGAGCGGCTGCACCGGGCGCATCCGGACGTACAGATTTACTGCGGCTGTCTGGACCGTTGTCTCAATGAGGACGCTTATATCTGCCCGGGACTGGGAGACGCAGGCGACCGGATTTTTGGAACCAGATAGTCCGGCGTTACGCAAGCGGCACAAACAGCGGCGGGGCTTTGGAAAAATGAATCTGTGAGGTGGAAATAATGGAACAAAGAACAGAACAGGCCGTACAGAAAAAGCAGTGCGGTTACAACTGTGCGCAGGCAGTGGCCTGCACATACTGCGACTACGCAGGAATAGATGAAGAAACGATGAAACATCTGGCGCAGGCCTTTGGCACCGGCCTTGGTACGCTGGAAGGCAGCTGCGGCGCCATTTCCGGTGCGGGTCTGGTGCTTGGTATGGCTAATAAGGAGCGCCAGAAAACCGTACAAGATATCCGCAGTATTATGACGGCGTTTAAAGAACGCAACGGTTCGGTCACCTGCAGGGATTTAAAAGGGATTGAAACCGGCGTCGTGCTGCGGGAATGCAACGACTGTGTCAGGGATGCGGCGGAATTTCTGGAAAAGCAGCTGCGGGAACAGGCGTAAACGGAGGCGGCAATGGAAACAATTGACACAGGGCATAAAAGGCGCAATTCCTTTCTGCTGATACTGACGGCATTTATCTGGGGCATTGCCTTTGTGGCCCAGAGCGCCGGAGGGGATACGGTGGGCCCTTATACGTTCAACTGTATCCGCTGTGTGACGGGCGGTATCGTGCTGCTGCCTGTCATCCGGCTGCTGGACAGTCTGGGGATGACCAGACGCAGACCGGTGGACAGACAACAGTGGCGCCTGCTGGCTGCCGGAGGCATTTTATGCGGCGTGGCGCTGGCAGTGGCCAGTAATCTGCAGCAGATGGGGCTCTATCTGGGGGCGTCCGCAGGCAAAGCCGGGTTTCTCACGTCCTGCTATATGCTTATTGTACCGGTGCTGGGGCTGTTTCTGCACAAAAAATGCGGCTGGAATGTATGGGCCGGCATCGTGGCTGCGGTGGCCGGACTGTATTTACTTTGTATTCATGAAGACTTCAGCATCCGGTTTTCTGATCTGCTGCTGATGCTGTGCGCACTGATGTTTGCGGCGCACATTCTGATTATTGATTATTTTGCGGTGCGGGTGGACGGGGTGCGGATGTCCTGTATCCAGTTTTTTGTATCCGGCCTGTTGTCCGCCATACCGATGTTTTTTGTGGATATGGGACATTCCCCGGAAGGGATGGCGGCGCTTTTACCGGCGCTTATGCGGCCGGAGGCCTGGATTCCCATCGGTTATGCCGGCGTGCTTTCCTGCGGCGTGGCTTATACACTGCAGATTGTCGGACAGCAGGGGGTCAATCCCACGGTGGCGTCGCTGCTTATGAGCCTGGAATCGGTATTTTCCGTGCTGGCAGGCTGGGTTCTGCTGGGCGAGCAGCTGCGTGGAAGGGAAATCACAGGCTGTGCGCTGATTTTTGGCGCGGTCGTGCTGGCACAGCTGCCGTTGTCGGAAACAGGGTCATAAAAGAAAAGGAAAGTTATGAAAAAAATAGACGAAGATATTAAGACCGGATCATTTCAAAAAGTATATTTGTTTTATGGCTGCGAAGACTATTTAAAACAGCAGTATAAGCAAAAGCTGCGGCAGGCGCTGGTGCCGCCGGAAGATACGATGAACCTGGCCCGCTACGAAGGAAAAAATATTAATCCGCTGGAAATCATTGATCTGGCGGAAACGATGCCATTTTTTGCCATGCGCCGGCTTATTATCATCGAAGACAGCGGCTTTTTCAAATCCGGCTGCGACGAGCTGGCCGGGTATCTGCCACAAATGCCGTCGTCCGCCTGTATTCTGTTCGTGGAATCTGAGGTGGATAAACGGAGTAAAATGTATAAAGCCGTGGCAAAAGCGGGCAGTGTGACAGAATTCGGGGAACAGAAAGAAGATCTGCTGATCCGCTGGATTCTCGGCCGTCTGAAAAAAGAGAATAAAAAAATAACCAGGCCGGTGCTGTCACTGTTTTTGTCAAAAACCGGCGGGGACATGAGTTATATTGACAAAGAACTGGAAAAAGTCCTTTGCTATACCCTGGGGCGGGAAGTGATCGGAGAGGCGGATGTGGAGGCGGTCTGCAGCCCGCAGGTCACGAACCAGATTTTTGAAATGGTAAACGCTATCGGAAAGCGGCAGCAGAAAAAGGCACTGTCGCTGTATTACGATCTGGTGGCCTTAAAGGAGCCGCCCATGCGCATTCTGTATCTGATTAACCGCCAGTTCAGGATTCTGCTGGATTTAAAATCCATGAAAAAAGCCGGACTGGACCAGAAAACCATGGCTGCGAAAGCGGGTATTCCGCCTTTTGCGGTAAAACGGAATCTGGAACAGGCGGACACATTTACGGAAAGCGGCTTAAAGCAGGCCATGGAAGAGGGGATCTCCCTGGAAACGGATTTTAAGACCGGCAGGCTGGCGGAACAGATTGCGGTGGAGCTTTTAATCGTGCGCTATAGCGGGGCAATTTAAAAAAGTATCCGGCTGCGGCGGGCTGCTACAGGCAGCATTTTCCTCTCCGCCGCATGGCGGTCCTCCCGGAGGGTTTTACTTTATAAAATGATCTTTCCTGCAAAGTAAAAAAGGACCATCGGTTAAAATAAAACCGGTGGTCTTTTTCTGATTTTAATAACTCGTATATCAGAAATGTGGAATATCACAAATCTGCCCTGAAACTAAGCCATGCGGTTGACAGCACGACTTAATCTTGAAATCTTTCTGGAAGAATTGTTCTTGTGATAAATACCTTTGGATGTAGCTTTGCCAATTTCGGAAATTGCGGCACGTAAAGCAACGCCTGCAGCTTCTTTATCGTTAGCGGCAATCGCAGCGTCAACTTTTTTAATCGCTGTTTTTACTTTTGAACGGATCGCCTTATTTCTGGCAGCTCTTTTTTCTGATACAAGAACCCTCTTCTTTGCGGATTTAATATTAGCCAATCGAAACACCTCCATTTATCTGTATAATTCATGTACTGGTGCTCATTAAATGCGGACACGGACGTTCTAACGAACACCAGATTATAATAAAATAACCAGAGAGTCCTGTCAATACCTAAAATGATATTTTAGCAAAAAACGGATTTATTACAGTGAACAATACGGGATCATGCATGATCCCGTATTGCCTGCTCCGGGGAAGCGGTTCTTTTTCAGTTGTCTGTAAATAATAATAAGCCTCTCTGTCCATACTATGGGCAGAAGTATGAAAAAAATATGCGAGGTTGATAAAATGTTTCAGGTACGGACAGATTTAGCGCTGGAGGCGCGGGAAAAATTTGAAGAAGACAATGTAGAGATCAAAGGAGTACGGCTGGATGAAGAGCAGGTCACACCGGAAATCCATATCAGCAGTGTGATGATTGAGACGGAAAACGGGGCAAAAGTCATGGGAAGGCCAAAGGGCAGCTATGTGACGCTGGAAGCTTCTAATATGATGGAGGAAGACGAAGGGTATCACAGGGAAATTTCCGTCCAGCTGTCCAGAATTTTAAAGCGGCTGCTTCCGGACAAACAGGATTTTACCACTCTGGTGGCAGGGCTTGGCAACCGGGCGGTGACGCCGGATTCGCTGGGGCCAAGAGTGGTGGATAACCTGTGTATTACCAGACATATCATCAATGAGTTTGGGAAATATGTGATCGGGGACAATTGTCAGAAATCCGTCAGCAGCATTGTTCCCGGCGTGATGGCCCAGACCGGCATCGAATCCATGGAAATTGTCCGGGGAATCGTAAAAGAGACAAAGCCGGATGTGATTATCGCCGTGGACGCTCTGGCGGCACGCAGTACCAGACGGCTCAACCGTACGATCCAGGTCACTGACACAGGCATCAACCCGGGGTCCGGAGTGGGGAACCACAGACACGGTCTGAATGGGGAAAGTATGGGAATTCCGGTGATCGCCATCGGGGTGCCTACGGTGGTGGATGCGGCAACCATCGTCATAGATACCATGAATAATCTGCTGGAGGCCATGTGCCACGCAAAGCAGCTGCGGCAGCTGGGGCATTCTTATGACGAGCTGGACCTGGTGGAAAAATACGATCTGGTCCACGAACTGCTCACCCCGCAGCTGAATACCCTTTTCGTAACGCCAAAGGACGTGGATGAGGCGGTGAAAAGATTAAGCTTTACGATTTCAGAGGGGATTAATATGGCGCTGCAGAAAGACGAAAAGAAAGAGGAAGAATAAAAAAGTATCCGGACAAAACAGAACACAGGTCGCATACGCCCGAATACTGTCATATGGTAAAAACAGTCTGTTTTCAACAATAGACATAAATCAGCCTCCCGGTCTCATATACTGTTACAGAGTGTATCATTTTATAATCTTTCAGCATACAGCGGATATACAGGACAATGAACACAACAGGACCGGCCCGCCGCCGGACAGCCGCATATCCGGTCATACGTACCGGCCGTGGCTGACAGGCTGTTATGGACCAGGGCCATATGCAGAATACGGGAGGACAGACCATGGGTTTAAAAAGAAAAAACAGGAAAAAAATATGGATCGGCACAGTTCCTTTTTTGATTTTTATTGCTGCGTGTATTTATATATCGGATTCTTATGGCGTTACAAAAGATACGGTTCTGGATGCTGTGGTAAACTATATCCAGACAAGTCTGGGATGTGAGGCGGTAAAGAGCTGTATGCCCCTGCTGGCATACGACGCTGCGGCGTCCGGTCAGAAAACTATTTATGAATATCTGGCGGACGGAATGGATGAGCTGCTTCCGATTTATGGCTACGCCAGGGACCAGAATACCCAGGTAGCCATGGGCGGCGCCGGACTGCCCGGGGAAGCCGGCGGGGAGGACAGCTGCGACCATAATATCAATGCGCTGACAGGCAGGCTGCTGATGGAGGAGAACGGGAAATACAGACAGCAGCAGGAACAGGAGCAGGAAACGCCGCAGACAGAGGAAACAGATAATACGGTTACATCCGTACCAGCTGTGTCAGCGGCCGGCGCAAAAGCGGTAAAATTTTCCAGGGAAAAGCTCAATGATTTTGACTATCTGATCCAGAATTTTTACCGTGTGGACAGCACCACCACCACAAATGGCAGCCAGCTGAATGCGGCGCAGATGCTGGCGAAGGATATGCGGATTGATAAAAGCAGAAAAGGGATACAGATTCTGATTTACCATACCCATTCCCAGGAGCGGTTTGTGGATTCCAAAGACGCCTCCCAGTCTGTCGTCGGGCTGGGCGACGTGCTGGCGAAACTGCTGGAGGATACTTACGGCTACACAGTGCTGCACCACAAAGGCGTCTATGATCTGCCGGACCGTGACAGCGCCTACTCCGTGGCGGCGCCGGCGCTGGAGCGGCTGTATCAGGAAAATCCGGAAATCCAGGTGTCCATTGACCTGCACCGGGATGCGGTGGGAGAAGGAACCAGGCTCGTCCAGAATATTAACGGCAAAGACACAGCGTCCATTATGTTTTTTAACGGGCTGAGCCATACGACGTCCCAGGGCGACATCGGATATCTGTACAATCCGAATCTGGCGGATAATCTGGCGTTTTCTTTTCAGATGCAGCTGGCGGCGGCGGAATATTATCCGGGATTTTCCAGATGCGTTTATCTGAAAGGATACCGTTATAACCTGCATTACCTGCCAAAATCCCTGCTGGTGGAAACCGGCGCCCAGACCAATACATATGAAGAAGCGGTCAATGCCATGGGCCCCCTTGCGGACATCCTGGATAAAGTCTTATCCGGAAAGGCAGGGGAGTAGCCGCAACGCATTTCCTTCCGCTGACAGATGCATTCCGGTCATTGACAGATTCTGGCCAATAAGATAAAATAATGTTGATAAAATGCAGGGCAGAAGGAGATAACATGAGGGGGGATGCTGCTCGTGACAAATACGATCAGCGCTGTCGAAAGGAGAAAATAATGAAAATCGAAGAGATGTTTCAGAAACGTTTACAGGAACGCCACGATGAACTCCGCTGGCTGTATATGGAGTTGTACGGCAACAGTGATATGTTTGCGGAGTTATGCGACCAGATGTACCGGTTTGCCACAGAACGGGCATCAGAATTCCGGAAACTGGACAGCCAGAGGGAAAAAAATCCGGAATGGTTCCGCAAAAACGACATGCTTGGAATGATGCTGTATATTGATAATTTTGCGGAAAATCTGCAGGGCGTAAAGAAAAAACTGGATTATCTGGAATCCTGTAATGTCAATTACATTCATCTGATGCCTTTTTTAGAGTCTCCAAAAGGACGTTCTGACGGAGGATATGCGGTAGCGGATTTCCGTAAGGTACAGCCGGAGCTTGGAACCATGAAGGATCTGGTGGAACTGGCAAAGGCGTGTCATAAGAAAAAGATCAGCCTGTGCATGGATTTCGTTATGAACCACACGTCTGAAGATCATGAATGGGCGAAGAAAGCAAGACAAAAAGACGGCGAGTATATGAGCCGCTATTTCTTCTACGACAATCCGTCAGTTCCGGGGCAGTACGACCAGACTGTACCGCAGGTATTTCCAACCACTGCTCCTGGCAACTTTACATATTTGGATGATATCGGATATTATGTCCTTACTTCGTTTTATCCGTATCAGTGGGATTTAAATTACCAGAATCCAAGAGTATTTAATGAAATGATGTATAATTTCCTGTATCTGGCCAACCAGGGCATGGATATTATCCGTATCGACGCAGTACCGTATATCTGGAAGCAGCTGGGTACCCAGTGCCGCAACCTGCCCCAGGTACATACCATTGTGCGCATGATGCGTATTATCAGTGAAATCGTCTGTCCGGGCGTTCTGCTGCTTGGCGAGGTAGTTATGGCGCCGGAAAAAGTTGTGCCTTATTTTGGAACAGTAGAAAAACCGGAATGTCATATGCTGTATAATGTAACGACCATGGCTACCACCTGGCACAGTGTGGCTACCAGGGATATCCGTCTGCTGAAAAAACAGATGGACATTGTAAGCAGCCTGCCGAAGGATTATCTGTTTCTCAATTACCTGCGCTGTCACGACGATATCGGCTGGGGACTGGATTATCCGACGCTGAAAGGCTGGGGCATGGATGAACCGGAGCACAAGCAGTTTCTCAACCGCTATTTCACCGGCAGCCTGGAAAACAGTGAGAGCCGGGGCGAACTGTACAACGATGATCCGGTGACCAGGGACGCCCGCTTCTGCGGTACCACGGCTTCCATGTGCGGTGTGGAAAGCGCTTTATATGAAAGAAATGATGAAAAGCTGGAAAACGCCGTGACCATGGACTTAATGCTTCATGCCTATATGTTTACCCAGTCCGGTATCCCGATGCTGTATAGCGGCGATGAGATCGGGCAGCTGAATGATTATACATATAAGGAAAATCCTGAAAAATGCGTGGATTCCAGGTATATCCACCGTGGAAAATTCCAGTGGGATCTGGCGGAAAAGAAAACGGAAAAAGGAACTTCCCAGGAGCGCATATTCAGCGGTCTGTCGGCACTGGAAGAAATCCGCAGGACCAGGAGCGTCTTTGAAAGCAGTGCGGATGTGTACACATATGATGTAAAAGACGATTCGGTGCTGGGTATTCTCAGGGAAAACGATAAGGAACGGTTTATCGGGCTTTTTAACTTTGCGGACAGTGAGCGGACCGCATGGATGGAAGAGTCCGGGGAATTTATCAATCTGCTTACAGGGAAAAAGGTACACGTAAAGGATCTGCTGATACCGGCCCATGACTTTGTCTGGCTGTTAAAAGAAAAAAAGAAAAGCGGCAAATAACAGACGACTGGCAGGCCGGACATATACGGATTTTGTCTGAAAGCGGCTGACCGGGAAAAGTTTCCGGAGGCTGGCCGGCACATGCGACGCAACCGCTTTTTGCGTGGCGTGGCGCCGGCGCTTCATAAAGCGGTTTCGGATACGTTTCAGGTATAGAGCGTGTTTGAAAAATCATTCCCGGCATCTGCATTCCCCGCTTTGTACCCAAAGGGCATGATACGGAGAATTCAGCCCGGATTTAGTCAGCATAGCCCGCTATGCCTCCCCAATTTGGGCTGGATTCTCTACAAACTGTGAAGCGCATCTGCAGGAAATAATTTTTCAAATACGCTCAAGGCCCGGGGGTTATTTTACCTATGTGACAGAAAGGATAAATTATGGGAATAAATAAAAGAATTGTCGCAGGCTGTTTGTCCGCATGTCTTATCTGCGCCAGTATTTTTGCGCCGCGGCAGGCAGCGGCAGGTATCAGCACGCAGCCTTCCGATGCGGGTCTGTCTGTGATGGCAAAGAAAAAGCAGGCTGTAGAGTATACGATTGAAACAGACAAACTGGAATATAAAGACAGCAAAGGCCGGGTAAGGGGAATTGTATCATTTAGTTACCCGCAGTTTTCAGGCACATCTGCGTTTATCACAAAGATCAACCAGCAGATCAAAAAGAAAAGCCAGAATGTCCTGGAATCAGAAGACGCAGAAAACATCAGAGATTCAACAGAGTACGCTATCAGGGAAAACAGATTTCTAAGCAGTGAGGACCAGTATTACTGGACAACAGAATGCAGCGAAACGTACAATAAGGACGGAATCGTAAGCTTTGCGATGACAGAAAACTGGTATGCCGGAGGCGTCCATAACCGGTACGACTACGGCCTGAACTACGATATGCGCAAAGAAAAAAAGCTCACGGTTCAGGATGTGGTTGCGGGCAAAGCCAGAAAAGAGATTCTAAAGGCGGCAAAGAAATACTGCGGCAGGGATCAGACGGGTTACACCGCTGTAAAAATGACAAAGAAGTACAATTTTTATCTGTCGGATGGAAAGGTGTATATCTGTTTTGGCAGTTATGAATTAGGACATGGTACCAGTATTGATATATTTAGTGTGAAAGGCAGTTATTGATGATGCGGCGGACAATGGCGGATGTTTTATTTCATCCGTAGTTGTCCGTTTTTGTTTTTTGGAAAGATCAGACTCTTCCGGAGATGGTTTTGATATACATATGTTAATGCTACATGACAATATTTTACATAGAAATGTTAACAATAAGTATTTTATATCATTTCTTTTGTTTTTGCAACTATATTTCTAAAATTGGTTAATAGTTCTAAATATTTTCTTTCATTTTTTCAACTAATTGTAATTATTTTACAAATATTCTGCCGGATCCTGCTCTGACACCATGGCAGATAAAAATATATCCGCATAATCCGGTAATGATATCTGGTTACATCTGTCATCTGTCTGTTAAAGTTTTGTGTAATTAAAATACTGTATTTCAGGGGATTTGTTTATGGGAAAGCCGTGACAGGCGTTGTTTTTAAGAATAACATTTTATGTATATTACTCTGAGCGGGATGTTTAGTACAGTGTATTATGCCGCCTCTGGTTTTGGGGCTGGCCGGCTCACGAATGCTGTCTGGATTATGTTTACATATTATAGTATTCTGCTGGAATGGCTGGTACTTGTTTTCCTGATACAAAAAAGAATGGACAGGAATTATGGTCTGGAGGAGCTGTGTTTTGGACAATTCAAAAAGCAGCGAATAATGATATATGTTACAGCCTGCCTGGTTATTTTCTGGAATCCGGGATTTAGCGGTACTGCCAATGGACGGGCCTGCCTGCGTGATTTATTAAATGGAAATGCGGAGGCGTTTGAAACAGAGATGGATGCCAGAATAGCGTCTTATCAGAATCCGGAGGTGACAGAGCTGTTTCTGGCGCCCCTGTCAGAGAAGGCGTCCGCTTCCGTTCTTTATTTTACAGAATATACAACAGACGCAAATGCGTGGCCGAACTTTACGATCGCTAATTATTATGGAAAAAGAGTGTATCTTGATAATCAGAAATGATGGAGATCAGCTGACGGGGATTTAAACTGTCAGATGAAAGGAGTGCGGGGAAAGTGATCAGAGTATTAATTGTCGGGGCGGGAAGTTATATTGGCACAAGTTTTGCCGCATATGTGAAAGATATTTTTGAAACAGAAACACTGGATGCCATTGGACTGATACCCGAATCGTCACATTTTGCCGGATTTGATGTGGTATTTTTTGTGGCGGGTATTACGCATCAGAAAGAAACAAAAGAAAATATAAAGCTTTGTTATTCCGTGAACCGTGATCTGGCAGTGGCAGTGGCAGGAAAAGCGAAGCAAGCAGGCGTAAGGCAGTTTATTCTGCTGAGTACAATGGCCGTATATGGACTGACGGAAGAAGAGATCCGCAAAAGTACCAGGCCCGGGCCGGTGACCCATTATGGAAAATCAAAACTGCAGGCAGACCGGGCAGTCTGGAAAATCAGGGACCGGGATTTTAAAGTCGCAGTGATACGTCCGCCGATGATTTATGGACAAGGATGTAAGGGGAAATACCAGTTACTGCGAAAGTTCGTACTGCATATGCCGTTTTTTCCTGAAACGGCAAACAGGCGGTCAATGCTTTATATTGATAATTTGTGCGCTTTTGCAACAGACCTGGTTCAGAAGAGACGGAGCGGATTGTTTTTTCCACAGAACGCAGAGTATGTCAATACAGCTGATATGGCCAGGGCAATTGCCGGGGTTCATGGCAGACGGATCATCATTATACCTGTATTTCATGCGATCTTAAATAAAGTGCCGTCCAGACTGGTTAAAAATGTTTTTGGAAATCTGTATTATGAAAAAACAGATACTGTATGCATAAGTGGACTGAAAGAAAGTATTATTCAGACAGAGAAGAAAACAGTACAGACAATTGCGGTACTGAGCAATGATCACAACTGGACTTATAATTTGAGAAAAGAGCTGTTAGAGAGTCTTATCATGGAAGGATACCGGGTAGTGCTCATTCTTCCGTATGGTGAGAAAGTAGAGAAGCTCAAAGAATCCGGATGTGAATTTATAGATGTACCTTTGTTTGAACGCAGAAATATGAATCTGGTAAAAGAAGCGGGACTATTTTTGCATTATGTCTCTATTCTTGTAAAATTAAAGCCGGATCTGATGCTTACATTTACTATGAAGCCCAATCTGTATGGAGGAATGATAGCTGCGGCTTTACATATTCCTTATATTGCCAATGTCACAGGTCTTGGCACGGCAGCAGACAGGGGAGGCCTGTCAGGATGGCTGTCGGTGCGTTTATACCGTGCGGGTCTGAGACGGGCTGCACGTATATTTGTACAGAATAAAGAAAACGGGAAATTTCTGGTTGAAAACAGAATTGCGGATAATCAGAAAATGATAAGAATCCCCGGGTCCGGGGTCAGTTTTACACGGTTTTATGTCCGGGAATATCCGGTACATAAGGAATGCAAATTTGTGTTTATTTCCAGAATTCTCCGGGAAAAGGGAATTGAAGAGCTGCTGGAGGCAGCAGTACGTATAAAGGCAAAATATCCGGATACGGAGTTCCATATCTGTGGATTTTGCGAGAAGGATTACCAGAAGCGTTTTGAAAGTCTCAGATACAGAGAAGTGGCAGTCTGTCATGGCATGATAGATGATGTAGGAGGATTTCTGGAAGATATGAACTGTATTGTGCATCCTTCCTATTATCCGGAAGGCATTTCCAATGTCCTGCTGGAAGCCTGTGCGTCCGGCCGTCCGGCAATTACCACAGATCATGCGGGTTGCAGGGATGTTGTGGAAGACGGGGTAACAGGGCTGATCGTTCCGGTAAAGGATGCCGGGGCCTTATACGACAGTCTGGAAAGATTTATCCTCCTGCCTCTGGAGCGGAAAAAAGAAATGGGACTGTCTGCCCGCAGGAAAGTGGAGCAGGAGTTCGACAGAATGATTGTCATAAATGCGTACATGAAGGAAATCAGACAGATTGCGGGGCGGGATGAATGAATCGGTATATCAGGGCAGGTATCTGTGTACCAGCCGGTATGATAAAAATAATGTTAAACAGGATTATACATGGCCGCGGATTCATGGCTTCCATGGTCTGTGCGGTATCGCCTTTTACAGAATTTACTATAGATAAATCTGCCAGGGTCAGACTCGGGAAAAGGTTCAGGATGCGGGGCGGAGCCAGAATCAGGGTAAGGAGAAACGGAACGCTTTCTATTGGAAATAATGTTTCGATTAATCATAACTGCATGGTTGTGTGTCATGACAATATTACAATTGAAGATGATGTACAGTTTGGGCCGGGTGTGCTGATTTACGATCACGATCATGATTATAAAGTAAAAGGCGGACTGAAGAAACAGTTGTTCAGGACTTCTCCGGTACGGATCGGGGAAGGGTCCTGGATCGGGGCTGGTACGGTTATATTGCGGGGCACAGTGATTGGCAGTCATTCGGTGATTGCTGCCGGGAGTGTGGTGAAAGGTCGTATTCCATCCGGTTATATACTTTATCAGAAGCGGGAAAGCCACATAGCACCGATAAAAAGAATACCTTAAAGCAGTCAGTGGTACCTGTAATTATAAATGGTTATCCAGTCTGTGTTTCAAAAGCATATATGAGGTTCATGGTATGAAAAATAAAAAATCTGCGGTCAGGAGATTATATGTTGATTATACACGTTCTGTACCTGTGGGAGGAATCCGGGCGCACGGCGGTGCAAATTATACGAAAGTATTTCTGACGGATCTGAAAAAGTATATGGAAACAGAAGAATGCTGTTATGAGGTCGTCATACTGTGGCCGGACGGATATGAAGGCAACAGCCGGCTGGAAAAAGAAATATTAAAAGACGGCGTGTATCATATTAAAAAAATACGTTCCCTGGAGGGTGTTCGCTTTGAAAACGGTGCGGTTCTCTTTCTGCCATTATTGGGAATCAAAGAATATCCGCTGTTAAAGAAACTCAGGCAGCAGAATGTAAGGCTGATACTGACGATCCACGGGCTCAGGTTAATGGATACAAAATGGGATATGTATGATTTTCTTTATAAAAGGAGCTGTAGTGGAAAAATCATGGCCCTTACAGAGGCTGTCATACTGCTTCCGGTAAAAAGACTGGTGTACAGATACCGGATTAGAAAATATGTGTCTTATTGTGATGCGGTGGTCACTGTTTCCGCTTATACACTGGGTATGCTTGCCAGTCTGAAAGTGGAGTTGCCAGCGGTATTTTTGCAGTATCAGAATGTATGGAACCACGACAAAGCAGGGCAGACAAAACAGGATTGCGCAGATACATATATGCTGTTTGTCAGTGGAAACCGGGAAGAAAAAAATCTGGCCAGGACACTGGCCGCATACAAAAAATATTATGAGTATAATCCAAAACCACTTAAACTGATAGTTGTGGGAACAGAACGGGAAATCACAGGAAATATAGTAAAATGCCTGCGTCTGCAAAGGATAGTGAGACGGCATGATCTTATTTTTATGCCATATGTGGATGACCAGAAGCTGGATCGTATGTACCAGAATGCGGCGTTTTTATTATATACTTCAAAAAGTGAAGGATTTGGCCTGCCTGTTTTAGAGGCGGCGCTCCGGCTATGCCCGTCTGTAGCTGCGTATGGGACATCTGTTCCGGAGGTACTGGGAGGATGCGCCTGTTATGTGAATCCGTTTTCCAAAGACTCAATTGTCCGGGGAATGAATCTGATGACAGATCCGGTGGAACGGAGCAGGTACCGGGACAGATTGCGGATAGCGCAGCGGATCAGTGAAGACAGGATAGAATTAAGTAATATCGGGTTATTTGAGTTTTTATTCTGTGATAAGACTAAGTATGGCAGGGAACCGGATGCGGCTGGCCACTGACCGGAGCTGCTGAAACCTGAAAAATCGGAGAGCGGATATATGTCGGTATATTTGATTGTATTTATTTTTTTACTATCCATGGGATCGGTCCGTCTGGATTTTACGGACAGAGTTTCAGAAAAAAATAAAATAAGATGGTTTAATTTTATCTGTATATTTCTGATTCTGACTGCCGCAATGAAAACTGAACAGACCACATTTGATACTAATAATTACATACAGTATTTTAAAACAATTCCAGGACTAAGGGAAATCAGCCCCCATCAGATACTAAACGCCTGGTATGAGCCTGGTATGATTCTTATCGGGAGTATTGTGAAAACATTTCATTTGTCCTATCATGTGATGTTTGCGGTTCTGGCGTCATTAGCGATTGTATTATACCGGTCTGTGATTTTACAGTATGCACGGTACAGGTTTTTATCACTGTTTGTCTATGTGTCATGCTATTTTTTTCTGAATGAAATATGCATCATCAGACATGGTACGGCCTGCGCCCTGGTATTTTATAATATCAGAAATATTGTAAATAAAAAAATAGTCCGCTCAGTTATTACACTGCTGGCCGCTTCTGTGTTTCATGCTGCCGGATGCATTGGATTTTTGCCACTGATAATCTGCTGGTCAGGCAAAGGAAGAAAACGTTATACGAAAATATTTCTTTTAACAGCGGTTTTGTTATCCTGTATCGTATCTGTTATCGGTCCGGTGAGACTGGCGGAATCTGTGGCTGTGATTATACCTTCCCTGCAGGGCAGGGTGTTAAAAATGACATCCAGCTATGCTGGCAGTACACCGGCAGGATTGCGCCGTTTAATACTGTATGCGCCATTTTTGTGGCTGTCTTTGCGGGGGATTGACAGAATAAAAGCTTTGGGGAATACGGAACATACAAATCTGAGAATCCGTCTGACTGTCTACAGTTATATTATTTCAGGCTATTTTTGCATCATAGCGTTCAGTTCCATGACAGTTCTTTCCAGATTTAATTCCATGCTGCTGGCGTCCGTTATTCTGTCAGCTTCCCTGAATCTGGAAGACCAGAATATAAAAATAAACAGATTTGCCTGCCTGATTGTTTTTCTGCTGCTTTGTACTTATATTTTTATGAGGCATGTATTTTTTAATGCGGGCAATTCTATTAACCTTATTTATTAATCTTTTTTACTTAATTAGGAAATTATGTTCTATAAAGCAATTGCCTTCTGGCAGGCAGAGTATCTGTTTTGCCGGATACTCTTTTATTGAAAGGGGTTATGATGAAAAATGTGTTTCATAAACCACTGCTGATTATCAGGAAAAAACCTGAGGGAGAAAATTCGATTGAAGAATTTGCGAACCGGATTAAGCGATATTTGGATGTGGATATTGTAACATGTCCCTGTGCGTCTGTAACAATCAAAGGACTGTGGGAGAATATCAGGTTTGCCAGAACATTAAGGGCGCCTGTCTATCATATTGTATCTCCGGGAGAAGCCTATCTGTTACCGTTTCTGTCTGGCGGTAAGCGGATAATTACTTATCACGATCTTGGGACCAGATATGCCAGTCGTAACGCTTTATACCGGTTTGTGCGTATTGCCACAGGCATTACCCCGTCTAAATATTTTGCGGATTATATTACGTTTGTGTCCGGACAGACATGCAGGGAATATACAGAACATGTTGGGACATGCAGATCCGGCGGGATGAAAATAATTTATAATTCCTATGACGACCGTCTGGTGCCGGCAGAAAAAACGGGGCGGAATAAGTTTACAGTGCTGCAGATCGGTACCGCAGACCGGAAAAATATTATGGGTACTATTGAAGCGGTCCGGGGACTGGATGTGAAGTTAAATATTATCGGTAAACTGAAAGAGAAACACATTCAGAAACTGGAAGCGTATCATATTGATTATAGTAACCGGACGGACATACCATATGAAGACGTTGTAAAAGCCTACAGGGATTGTGATGTGGTATGTTTTCCGACGTTTTATGAAGGATACGGGCTGCCGGTACTGGAAGCGAATGTAATGAAAAGGCCTGTGATAGCGGGAGATATTGGAATTATCCGGGAAATCGGGGGCCGGGCAGTCTTTTATGCTGATCCTTATGATATAAAGAGTATCAGGAATGCGATTGTGACACTTGAAAAGGACAGGGATCTGAGACAGCGATTAGTTGAAGAAGGTGTAAGAAACGCAGGGAGATTCGCACCTGAGAAAATATATGGACAGTATCAAAAAATATACAGTCGTTTTTTACTTTGCGGACAGCATCATCCCGCAAAGATTTGGAGAAAAAGAAAGAGGTGATTTCTGGTTGAGAATATTTGCGATGTTTCTGCCACAATTTCATACAATAAAAGAAAACGATCTGTGGTGGGGAAAGGGGTTTACCGAATGGACCACGGCAAAAAATGCCCGTTCTTATTATGCCGGACACAGACAGCCGGTAAAACCATTACATGATAATTATTATAATCTGCTGGATAAAAAAGTAGTGCAATGGCAGACGGATCTGATGAAACGGTTCCGGATTGACGGGCTTGTATATTATCACTATTATTTTACCGGACGTCTGTTACTGCAAAAACCTGCGGAAAATTTATTAAACTGGAAAGAAATAGACCAGCCTTTCTTTTTCTGCTGGGCAAATCATTCCTGGGCCAGGACCTGGAATGGAAAAAACGATATACTGATGAAACAGGAATATGGGGATAGCAGTGACTGGGAGGCTCACTTTCAGTATCTGCTGCCATTTTTTAAAGACAGGCGTTATGAGAAAAGAAATAATAAACCGTTATTTATGATGTTTCGTACTGATTTTGCCTGTTATAAAGCCATGATGGGGTATTTTAACTTAAGGTGCAGGGAAAGCGGGTTTGACGGTATTTATCTGATTGAAACGGCTCAGATATGTAAACAGGGGATCCGTCCGTCTGAGGAAATTCCCGGTGTGGAATCCTGTCTTCATTACAGGGAGCCGGATTTATGTATGCGGCAGATAAGGCAGGACACGATGTATTCACTGGAACGTCTGGTCAGAAATGTCAGACAGACGCTGGCAAACGCAGGATATACCAGGTTTCTGGTCAGATTTGATGGTGAGAGATGTTATAAGTACATGAGATCCCGTAGCTATGCCGGGAATGAGATACCAGGAGTCTTTTTCAGCTGGGACAATACTCCCCGCTATGCCGTACGGGGACATGTAATCTCCCCGCCATGCAAAGACACGTTCTTTGAATATATGGATCAGATCAGGGCATGTGAGTATGTGCTGGTCAATGCCTGGAATGAATGGACAGAAGGGATGATGCTGGAACCGGATGAAATACATGAGTATCAGTGGCTGGAATGGATATATGAGTGGCGCAGCCAGGCATATGCCTGAAGTGAAAAGGCAGGTCAGTCCATGAAATCAGTCCATGTGAACAACCATATCAGGAAAAATACCGTGTACAATATGATTAAGACCTGTTCGGGAATTGTGTTTCCTCTGCTTACATTTCCATATTTATCCCGTGTGCTTACTCCGGAATATGTCGGAAAATGCCATTTCAGCAGTACTTTTGTCAGCTACTTTTCGCTGGTGGCTTCCCTTGGTCTTCCGGCATATGCGATCCGTGAATGTGCGGCAGTCCGTGGTGATCCCGACAGGTTTGGCACTGTTGCGGGGCAGCTCTTTTCCATTAATATCTGTACTACGGCCGTTTCATATCTGCTTTTGTGGGCTTCGCTTTTCGTGTTTAAAAGTCTGAGGCCGTACCAGACGCTTATATTAATCCAGAGTGCCGGGATTTTGCTGACGACGCTGGGAGCGGACTGGATGAATAACGCAATGGGAGACTTCCGGTATATTACGATACGTACCTTTATATTCCAGCTGTTTTCATTTATGGCTCTTTTTCTGATTGTAAGACAGCCGCAGGATTATATCAGGTCTGTGGTTCTTACCCTGGTATCTGGCGGTGGCGCAAATATCATGAATCTGTTTTACCGCAAAAAATACTGCAGGGTAAGATTTACATGGGACATGAAGTGGAAAAAACACAGGGTACCAGTTTTTACAATGTTTGCAATGCTGCTGGCCCAGACGATTTTTGGGAATACGGATATCACAATGCTTGGCATGATGCGTGGCGACTATGAAGCCGGACTGTACAGCACAGCTGTAAAGATCAGCAGTACAATTATGCAGCTGGTCTGTTCTATCATGTGGGTAATGCTGCCGGAAGTATCCAGGGCTTTTGCCGGAAAAGATGGTCCGGCGCTCAGCAGTCTGTTGCGGATGAATTTTCAATATACAATGGGTCTGGGAATGCCATGTATCACAGGAACAATCGTTATGTCAGAAGAGATTATGTATATTGCTGGCGGAAAAGAGTATGTCTGTGCATCCCGGTATCTTGTCATTCTTATGGCAGCTCATCTGATCGGGCTGGCCGGAGGACAGTTTCTGGGAAATATAATTATGCTGCCTTCCCAAAGAGAAAAATATTTTTTACAGGCATGTATGGCGGCGGCAGTTGTAAATTTTTTCCTCAACCTGTTTCTGATTCCCGGGTATGGAGCTGCGCTGGCAGCAGTTACTACCCTGATTTCCCACTTTATTATTTTTCTGATGCTGTATCTCAGGGTCAGAAAGGAAATAAATATCGGGAGTATGAAAGAAAATCTGGGACCTCCGGTGGCAGGATGTTTCCTGATTGTGGTCTGGTGCATATTATTAAGGCAGATACATATGTCTTTCTGGCTGGGATTTGTTCTGTCGTGTGCCGGCGGAGCTTTATTATACGCAGGTGTTTTATGGGTATGCCGGTATGAGATATTTATGTCAGATATATGTCCTGTGATCAGAAAAGTATGGGTGGGATTTTTGAGAATAACTAAACGGTTCAGGGGAGGTAAGCGGTGATTATTATCAGCATAGGCGGCGGTCTGGGCAATCAGATGTTTGAATATGCCTTTGCGTCAAAAATAAAAAGTGTATATCCGGGTTGTGAACTGAAACTGGATATCAGCAACGTGTCTGAACCGGCCCATAACGGGTATGAATTAGAAGCTGTTTTCGGAATAAAGGAAAAGCAGGCTTCCGCACGGGAGATAAAAAAACTGACCGGTTTGTGTCTTCCGGGAGAAAACTGGCGTCTGGCCAGACGGTGTTACAGAAAGCTGGGTGCTCTGTCGGGAAAATACCGGAATACTTTTCTGGCCCAGACAGATTTTACAAAATACGAAGAACGTTTCTTTTCGCTGGTACCTGAAAATTCTTATTATCTGTATGGTGTATTTGCGAATTACAGGTATTTTGATGATATGAGAGAAGAAATATTAAAGACGTTCCGGTTTCCACCTGTGTGTGAAGAGCATAATCTGGTATATGCCGGGCGGATACAGCAGGAAAATTCAGTTTCCCTGCATATTCGCAGAGGCGATTACCTGACTGCCGGGATACGTACGCCGGGTATGGATTATTACCGGCGGGCAATGGATTATATTATCAGGCATGGTAATCCGGACGCACAGTTTTTTGTGTTTACAGATGACATGGAATATGCGGAGAAAGAGCTGCGGGGTTATAAAAATATTACGTTTGTGAAAGGCAACAGGGGAAAGAACAGTTTCCGGGATATGCAGTTAATGAGCCTGTGCAGACATAATATTATAACAAACAGTACGTTTAGTTTCTGGGGAGCATATCTGAATACTGGTCCGGACAAAGTAGTTATTTGTCCTAATCTGCCGTATACAGGAACCGCAGAGTTATTTTCATGTGACGGCTGGATTGTAACAGACAGCGGAGCAGGACATGTACATACAGATAACGAAACACGTGGCGGCAGAATACATAAAAAAGTAAGAAAACTCTGCAGGAAGTGATATAAATCAGTGTATGTATGTTGCTTCCGGCAGGCTGTCAGTATCTGGAGCTGACAGGTATTATGGTGTTGTTTTGAAAGGAGCGGGAATATGTCCTTTTTAATTGTAGCCGCACATCCGGATGATGAAGTGCTGGGTGCGGGAGGGACCATACATATACTGGCCAGGCAACAAAAAGAAGTCAGTGTATGTATTCTTTCAGGTAAAGCTGACGCAAGGGCGTATCGTCCTTCTGATCAGGAACTGGCTGTGGATACTGGAAAGTGTCTGGCTCTGCTGGGAGTAAAGCGCCAGATTTCTGGCGATTTTCCAAATATACAGTTCAATACGGTTCCGCATCTGGAACTTGTACAGTTTATTGAACAGGCTATTATGGATACTGGCGCAGATACAGTTTTTACCCATCATCCGGCAGATCTGAATAACGATCATGTACACACATCCTTCGCATGTCAGGCCGCTGTCCGTCTGTTTCAGCGTAAAAGCGGAATGAAACCATTCAGGGAATTGCTTTATATGGAAGTGCCCTCCGCTACAGAATGGGGAATGGACAGTTCATCCAGGGGATTTTGTCCCAATACGTTTGTGGAAATCGGCAAAGAAGGCATACATAAAAAAATAGAAGCGCTTTCCATGTACCGGGGCGTCATGCGTGAGTATCCGCATCCCCGCAGCAGAGAAGCGCTGACAGGTCTTGCGGCCTGGCGTGGCAGTCAGTCAGGCAGCAGTTACGCAGAAGCTTTTGAAAGTGCGTTCCGGCGCATATAACCAGTTATTGATTGTATGGAGCTAGTATTAAGATGAAATTTGCATTTATTACCTGTGTCCGGCTGGGACTTGGCGTAATTGAAAAAGTGTATGAAGCAGGAGGCAGATTTGAGTTTTTTGTGACGCTTAAAGACGGGCTTGCAAAAAACAAGTCCGGCCGTATATATCTGGATGAGACTGCCGCAGCCCACAGGATTCCACTGTTGAAAGTAAACAGTGTAAATGAGCATATAGTTGTGGAAACAGTAGAAAAATACGAAATAGACTGGCTGTTTATTATCGGATGGTCCCAGATTGTAAAAAAGGAACTGCTATGCGCCCCCGGCAGGGGCTGTATCGGGATGCATCCCACACTGCTTCCCGTGGGACGGGGCAGGGCTCCGGTTCCCTGGGCGATTCTGAAGGGACTGGACAAGACCGGGGTTACCATGTTCCGGCTGGATGACGGTGTGGATACCGGAGACATACTTGGTCAGGAAGTTATACCGCTGCGGCCGGATATTACGGCCACAGAGCTGTACAGCGCCGTGGAAGAGGCACACAGAAAGCTGATCGGAAAGTATTGGCAGGATCTGGTAAATGATACACTTGTAATGACAAAGCAGGATGACGATACCGCTACAGAATGGCCGGCCAGGCGACCGGAGGACGGCAGGCTGAAAGCGGATATGACAGTGGCTTTCGCAGAGCGGCTTGTCCGTGCGGTTACTCATCCGTATCCCGGAGCTTTTTATGAAAAGGATGGGATACGGATTGTCATCTGGAAAGCAAAAATATCAGATACGCCACAGGGAAACATTTCCTTTCGCTGCAGGGACGGATATCTGGTACCAGTAGAATATCATATAGAACAGGGTGAAAATAATGGGACGGAGAGTAAATCAAAAGAAGAAAGAAGGGACGGCCGGGATACCAAAGCGGCTCAAAATACAGCTTGCCATAAAACGAATGTTTGACGTGTCTGTCTCCCTGGCAATTCTTGTACTGTTTCTGCCTTTGTGGTGTCTGGCAGCCCTGGCAGTCAGGCTGACATCCCCGGGCCCGGTATTTTTTGTCCAGGAGCGGCCAGGATATGGCGCAAAGCCATTTAAAATTCTTAAATTCCGGACAATGTACGAAGGTTCCGGAAAAATGATAAAGGGGAAAGAAGTCATGCCGGGCGACCCACGGGTTACCGCTGTAGGCAGAATTCTGAGAAGGAGTAAAATTGATGAGATACCACAACTTCTGAATGTATTGTGTGGCGATATGAGCCTGGCAGGACCAAGACCTGAACGCATGGAGTCACTTGTGGATTACGACAGGGAAATAGCGAAGCGTCTGCGTATGCTTCCGGGTATGACAGGACTGGCGCAGGTAAGCGGGAATATTTATCTGTCACTGGCCAGCCGGTACAGGCTGGACGTGTATTATACGGAGCATTTCAGTCTCTGGCTGGATATGAGGATTTTTATAAGAACAGCCGGGGTAATGCTGGCTGGCGAGAAACGATATCTGAATAAACCACTGGTAAAACTGTAATTATATCTGATATACATTACATTCTGTCTTCTCATACAATCATGCGTCAGCCTGATAATGGGATCTGACCGTTTTCGGGATACACGCAGCAGGCTCATAATAGTGTCTGCCTCTCCGCAGTATGTATGTTAAAATAACAACAGTAAACGCTTCAAAATAAGATAATGTGCCACGTCTGATCAATGACAGCTGGTATCCCAAAGGAAATATCATGAGGAACATAGTGACAGAAGATCATTTTCTGAACCAGAATTGAATATTTCCGGCTGCCCGGACATCAGTTGCCAGGATCGTCCGTAATGCTTTTGATATCCCGGCGGTGAAGCGGATTATAGTTTTTGACAGCAGTGTGACATCGCTATTTTCCCCGGTCAGTGACATAGATATTTTTGCGGAACAGGATGACGGGGAACATTATCTGCTGGCAAAAGGATGAACCCCTGGCGCTGATTACCGGATACGGCAGGAATGTGACGATTCGCTGTTAAAAGATATCAAAGCGCACGGCGTCCCTTATATCTAAGAAAGGCGAATTAAAAAAGAGCCGCCGCAGGCGGAGTATCCGGCTATGCCGGATACTTTTTATTATCCGCCCCTGTTATGTCGTTCTCATCTCCAGTCCGTGGAAACCGGTGTTCCTGGCGGTTGCCCGCAAAGGCAGCTTACACCTGAATCTGATTCTCATTGCGCCATCCTCTTGGCGAAACTCCGTACACGTTTTTAAACGCTCTTGAAAAATGCAGGGGATTGTCATATCCTACCGCCTTGCTGATATCTCCTACAGGCAGAACCGTCAGTTTCAGCAGTTCCGCCGCTTTCGTCATGCGGTAGTTTAACAGAAATGCCTGGGGGGTTCTTCCGATATATTCCCGGAAAATCTTTCCGAAATAGCTGCGGTTTAATCCACAGTTGTCTGCGATATCTTCCACAGAGATGTCATTCTGAAAGTTCCTTTCAATAAATACAAGCGCCTCCCGGATGTGAAAATCTTTGATGGTGCCGCTTTTTTGTACTTTTCTGGAAGCAATGGAATTCAAAAAAGCATCCAGAAACAGATACAGATGCCCGATCAGGTGAAAAGCGGACATATCCGGATGCTGAACAATGTAAAACATTTCCTGTTTCATGGCATCCCTAAGGTCGTGGGAATGGGTGCGGTAGATAGGCATATCAGGAGAAAGGCCCGCAATCTCCATGATTTCTTTGACCCGCAGCCCGTCAAATTCTATCCAGATATACTCCCAGGGTAGTTTTTTGTCAGCGATATATGTGGTTATCTGGTTTGGAAAAATCAGAAATCCCTGCCCGCTTTTTATCTGGTGAATGCTGGTGTGTCCGGAACAGTCATCAGCGTATAGCGTGCCTGTACCGGATAAGACAAAATGAAACAGGTAATGGGTCCTGGTGGCGGGCCCGTAGGAATGAGACGGGGTACAGCGCTGCCAGCCGTACTGGTACATGTTCAGATCTACAAAATTCTCATTAGGAAATATGGAAAATAAAAAATCATCCATTTTCATCACTCATTTCTATCAAATCAATCACTCCCCGGTTCTGGTGCGTCTGAATATTTGCCAGGTCCGCACGATAAACAAAAATAGTACATGGATTCCCTGATAGTATACACGAAGATATGCCAAAATGCTATATGACTTTTTAAATATGGCAAAAAAGCGGCATAATGGCATAAAACAAGAAAAAACGTGCTATTTAAACTAGCATTTTGCAATGTTATAATCATATTACAAGTTAACGATAAGTATTTATCGAATGAAGAAAGGAGCAGAATGGGATGAAAAAAAGGAGGAAAATGCCAGGATTTCTTCTGGCGGCTGTCACGGCGCTGCCGGCAGCGGCAGTTCTGTCCGGCTGTGGTGAAAAAGACACCGGAAAGATTGAAATTGAGCTGGTACAGTATAAGCCGGAGGCAGTAGAAGTGTTCGAGCAGCTGGAAGAAAAGTTCAACAGCACCCACGACGATATTCATCTGACCATTGACTCACCAAATGATGCAATGACAATTTTAAAGACCAGGTTTGTGCGTGAGGATTATCCGGACATAATTGGAATCGGTGGGGACATTAATTATTCTTATTTTATTGATTCCAATATTCTGGCGGACGTTTCAGATTACGCAGGCCTTGCGGATATCAATCCGGGGTATGTGGACATTCTTGAGGCGCTGGAATTTGTGCCGGTGGACGGAACCTACGGCGTGCCGTATGTGGCAAATGCTGCGGGCATACTGTACAACCGGGCCATGTTTCAGGAGCATGGATGGGAAATTCCTGCGACCTGGGATGAACTGACGCAGCTGTGTGAAGACATCCAGTCTGAGGGAATTCTGCCGTTTTACTTTGGATTTAAAGATACCTGGACCTGTCTTGCGCCATGGAACTCACTGGCCGTGGATCTTGCGCCGTCAGACGTATGCCAGCAGGTAAACCGTGGAGAGACCACATTTACAGACAATTACAGGGGCGTTGCGGAAAAGATGCTGGAGCTTATCAAATACGGTGAAGAAGGACCATTTGCCTACAGCTACAACGATGCGTGTACCGCATTCGCAAACGGGGAATCCGCCATGTATGCCATCGGAAGCTACGCTGTGCCGCAGATCAAATCAGCCAATCCGGATATGGATATCGACTCTTTTGTAATGCCTGGAGCAGACAGCGCAGATCAGAATACATTAAACTCCGGCGTGGACCTGCAGTTTTGCGTGACAGAGGACTGCGCACAGAAAGAAGCGGCCTATGAAGTACTGGATTTCCTGCTGCAGGATGAAAATGTACAGATGTACCTGGACGACCAGAAAGCGGTGCCATGCAAGAGCGGCGATTTTAAGCTGGCTGACAATCTGGACGGTATGACCAGTTACATAAAAGAAGGAAACATGACGGATTACCAGGATCACTATTATCCATCAGAAATGGCAGTGGACGCACAGATCCAGACATTCTTAATCAAACAGGATGTGGATGCGTTTCTGGCCAAATTTGACAAAGACTGGAAGCGGTATAACAGGGATATCATCCGCATGGTGGAAGAATATGCGGCGAAACAGTAACAGCCGGAAAGGAGAGGATAAGAGAGATGAAAAATATGAATGACAAACAGCGGACATATGCGCTGATGACAATACCGATTCTGATTTTGTTCTTTGTATTTAATACGCTGCCTTTGATCAAAGGTTTTATGTTCAGTTTTACCAATTTCCGTGGTTATGGCGATTATGACTGGGTGGGACTGCGAAACTATGCGGATCTGTTTACAGACGGCCGTGTAGGAAAATCCTATCTGTTTACAATCAAACTGGCGCTTGTAACAACTGTTGTAGTTAACGTGATCAGCCTGATCCTTGCGCTGGGATTAAACAGTAAGATTAAATTCAAAAGCACATTAAGAGGCCTGTATTTTGTGCCGAACATTCTGGGCGCACTGGTAGTTGGCTATATCTTTAACTATTTCTTTACATATATTGTACCGGCGCTGATCAATATGATGGGCGGGCAGGCTACCAGTATTCTGGCCAGTGAGAAATGGGCCTGGTTCGGTATTATGATCGTATGTGCCTGGCAGGCGATTGCCATGAATACCATCATATACATTTCGGGTCTCCAGACCGTGCCGGAAGACGTCTACGAGGCAGGTTCCATTGACGGGGCAACCGGATGGGCCCAGTTTAAACATCTTACGTTCCCGTTAATCATTCCGTTTTTCAGTATCAACATGGTACTGTGTGTGAAAAACTTCCTGATGGTATTCGACCAGATCATGGCGTTGACAAAAGGTGGTCCGGCGCAGAGTACGGAATCTATTTCCTACCTGATTTATAATAATGGTATGTCCGGCGGACAGTTTGGTTTCCAGAGCGCCAATGCTGTATTGTTCTTTGTAATTATTGTTGTGTTCTCAGTTACGCAGCTTACTATTACCAGTAAAAAGGAGGAACAGTTATAATGAAAGAAAATGTAAACGAAAAGGTCAACTGGCCGGTGACAATCCTTCTGTTTCTGGGACTGATCACGGTGGCGTTTCCGTTATATTTAACGATAGTCATTGCGTTCAAACAGCCGTCGGAAATGAGCACTACGGTTTCCGGCATCCTTTCCCTGCCAAAACACTGGAGCCTTGCCAACTTTGCGGAAGCCATGAGGGTTACGGATTTCTGGAATTCCCTGCGTAACAGTATCCTGATTTCCGGCGTAACCGTAGTACTTTCCATCGTGCTCCATTCCATGATCGGTTATGCGGTGGGCAGAAGTAAGGCAAAGAGTAAATTTTATAATTTCGTATACCTGTATATTGTCAGCGGTATGTTTGTACCGTTTGCGATTCTGATGATGCCTCTGGTAAAACAGACCGCACAGATGGGAATTGCCAATATCGTAGGTGTTATTCTCTGTTACGTAGTATTTTATATGCCGATGAACCTGATGCTTTATTCCGGATATCTGACCAATATCCCGCTGGCGCTGGAAGAAGCGGCACGTATTGACGGCGCTACTACATGGACCACATACTGGAAAATCATTTTTCCGATTATGAAGCCAATGCACGCTACCGCAGCGGTTATTACAGCGTTAAGCGTATGGAACGACGTCATGACTCCGTTAGTTATTATGTCAGGCAGTGGTATTAACACACTTCCGCTGGCACAGATGACATTCCAGACACAGTTCGGTACGAATTACAACCTGGCGTTTGCGTCCTATCTGCTGGCGCTGCTGCCGATTCTGGTATTCTATATCGTCTGCCAGAAACAGATCTTAAACGGTGTGGTAAATGGAGCGGTTAAATAGTTTATAAAGCGCAGAGCTTTATAGCATATTGTTTTATAGTACATAGTTTTATCCTGCCCGGTAAAGCAGGGCATGCAATACCCGTCTGGGCATAACTCTTCCAAAATCTCCTTTTCGGGCGTGGTAAGTATTTACTGGTATATGTTTTGTGGATAATAGTGCTGGACGCAGGACATATACCAGGCATGTTTTGCTTTACCGGGCAGGATATTTATATTTTTATTATCTTTATTCCGGGAAATTTATTTTAGCCGGAGCGTATCTGAAACATCCATCATCCGCACTTTGTGCTTTTAAAGAGCGGATATCCATAACCGGGTCCGGTATCGTCCGGCCCATGGAGCCTGCCGGTATGGCATACCCTTTCATGAACAGGAACAAAAAGTATGTAAATAATTTATAAAATTGACATATGATATAGTCAATTTTATAAAAGTGTGTTAGACTCGTAAGTAGTAACATAATGACAAACGATTGATATACCGTGGGTCAGATGAGGAGGATTTAAAATGAGCAGATATGATGTTACAGCTTTAGGGGAATTACTGATTGATTTTACAGAAAATGGCACCAGCGGGCAGGGAAATCCCATCCTTGAGGCAAATCCCGGCGGAGCGCCGTGCAATGTGCTGGCAATGCTGTGCAGACTGGGTCATCAGAGTGCGTTTATTGGCAAAGTCGGGAATGATATGTTCGGCGCACAGCTCGAACAGGCGGTCCGGGAAGTGGGTATCCACACCTCAGGCCTGAAAAAAGACCAGGCAGTGCATACCACGCTCGCTTTTGTACATACACAGCCGGATGGAGACCGGGAGTTTTCGTTTTATAGAAATCCGGGAGCGGATATGATGCTCTCGGAAACGGACCTGGATGAAGAACTGATTAAAGACAGCCGGATCTTTCATTTTGGCACACTGTCCATGACCCATGAGACCTGCCGCAAAGCCACTTACAAGGCCATTGCCCTGGCGGAAGAAGCAGGAGCGGTATGTTCCTTTGACCCGAATCTGCGGGAACCGTTGTGGGAATCCCTGGAACAGGCGAAGGAGCAGGTGGCTTACGGTATGGCCCACTGCCAGATTTTAAAAATATCAGATAATGAGATCCAGTGGTTTACCGGAGAGCAGGATTTTGACGCCGGGATCAGAAAGCTGCAGCAGGAATATAACATTCCGCTGATTCTCTTATCCATGGGAAAAGAAGGCAGCCGGGCTTATACGAAGGACGCCTGTGTACAGCAGTCCGGATTCGTACAGGAACACACGATAGAAACCACCGGAGCCGGAGATACGTTCTGCGCATGTATCCTCCATTATGTGCTGGAGCATGGATGGAGGGAATATACGCAGGAGGAATTAAAAGAAATGCTGGCTTTCGCCAATGCGGCCGCTTCTATTATAACGACACGCAAAGGAGCGCTGCGGGTAATGCCACAAAAAGAAGAAGTAGAGAAGTTTCTTACTTCTGTATCATAATTTGCAATCCGGCGGCCATGGGCCGGGGCATTGCGGTTATGCCCGATAGGGTATGCCAGTCCCTGTCGGGTATAACAATGTCCGGTTAAGTGTCAACTGACGTTACAGATTTTGTGAACAAAAGTTCTGGATCGTCTGAAAAGAAAATGTAAAAGCTGAAAAAAACAAACAAAAGAAGGTAACAGTTGTAAAATCAATAGAAAGAAATGGGGAAAAGTTAAATGGCAACCTTAAAGGATGTCGCAAAGGAAGCTGGACTGACTACCAGCACGGTATCCAGAGTGTTAAATAACCGTGGCTACATCAGCGATAATGCACGCAAAAAGGTAGATGATGCCATGAAAAAGTTAAACTATCAGCCGAATGAGGCGGCAAGGTCCCTCCATAACAAAAGCACAAATACGATCGGGCTGATTGTTCCGCATATTTATCATCCATACTTTGGAAAAATGATCAGCTGCCTGGAAGCCCAGGCTTATGGAAAGGGTTATAAGGTTCTGCTGAGTAATTCGCAGTGTACACATGAAAGAGAAGAAGAATATATTAAAATGTGTATCAATAATAATGTGGCGGGTATTGTGCTATGCAGTGGTTCTGTAGCACTGGAGGTTTTTGATGGTATAGATATTCCGGTCATTACAATCGAACGTTTTCTGGATAACGGAACCGCATCGGTAGAATGCGATAACAGGCAGGGCGGGGCGCTGGCTGCTGAAAAACTGATTGCGTGCGGCTGTAAGAATCTGCTGCATGTGGGAAATATCGGTATATTTTCCATGCCGGCGGATCTGCGTACAGAAGGATTCCGGGAAGTATGCGAACGGGAGAATATCCCTTTTGTGGAAGTGCTGACAGATCACAGTGAATATTCCAGTATGCATTACGGTGAGAAACTGGAGCGGGTGCTGCGGGAAAATCCGGAAACGGACGGAATCTTTGCCAATAGCGACGTAATTGCGGCACAGACGCTGCAGGTATGCCGCAAACTGCAGATTGCGGTGCCGGAGCAGATGAAAATTATCGGTTTTGATGATGTGAATGTTGCGGTACTGACCACGCCGCAGCTGACGTCCATACACCAGCCGGTGGAAGAGATGGCGGAGATAGCCCTTAATCTGCTAAGCGATTCCATTGCCGGAAAAATGGTGCCACGCAGAACGGTGATGCCGGTATATCTGGTCGAGCGGGAATCCACATGAACAAAAAACAGTAAGCGCCTGGCAGGCCTTGTGCGGCGGCCAGAGCGCTCTTTTTATTTTACAGGAAAGATCGCCCTGTAAGATAAAAGCCCTCCGGGCAGGATCGCCATGCGCCGGAAAAGAAAATGCTGCCGGGGGCAGCCCGCCGCAGGCGGCGTATCCGGCAAAGCCGGATACTTTTTATAATAGGAAAAATTGTCTTTTTTACATTATTAGTTGTCTGAAAGTTCCAGCAGCTCCCAAAGCAGCGCCTCGCTGTCTTCCAGGTGACTGGTATTGGAAATCACAACGGCATAGAGCGGCTCGTCCGCCTGTTCCGTCTGGTTATAAGTCTGTTCAAACGCTGTTCCCGTCAGGTCAGCGGCATAAAAACCGTCGATGCCGTCTGCGGGGTTTACCTGTCCGTTTTTATCTAATTTAAGATTTGCGGTATCATATACAAGCCTTCCCTGCTGTGACAGCGCATTCGAAAGATCTTCAGAAAGCGACTGGTCCAGGGGCAGGCAGGCGTTCAGGGCCAGCAGATAACTGTACATATCTTCCCCGCAGATGGCCACGTCCATACGTCCGGAGGAAACAGTGGTCATGACCTCCAGTTCCTGGACATAGTAATACTGGTTATCGTAATCAAAGGGCTGGTCCTGGTTGATATCCACAAGACCCGGTTTTCCGTCTTTCTGCAGCTTTTCTGTAAATGCGTCAAACCACTGGCCGCAGTCATCTTCCGTGTTTAATACGACGCATACCCGGAGCCGGCAGGGCCGCTGGCCTTCCCAGAACATATGGGCGAATGTACAGACCGTTATAATGGCGAAGAGACAGGCAAGGATGCGCCACCGGTAATAATCCCATACAAACTGTATTCTGGCTCCGCCACGGAGAGATCTGAATGTTTCCAGGTCCCTGCGCAGATCTTCCAGGAGCATGGAAAACGGTTTCTTTTTTTTTCTCATAAATACTTCCTCGTATAATAAGTTTGTAAGCAAGAAAAACAGCTTACAGGCTTATTCTTTT